>JAHDBM010000086.1 GCA_020630395.1 Flavobacteriales bacterium | reverse complement strand
TCTTAAGTAATACCGTTTAATACTTTTTTAAATTTTTCTGTATTTTTTATACTTAATTCCTTTGTTACCTTATCCAAATATATATAATACCCCTTTCCATCCTATCATATTAATTATAAAGACAATGAACATGACAAAAGTTAATTGCTTCATTATAGTTTAAGTTTTAAGTTAAAGATTATTGGATTACTTGTTTCACGCTTCCGCATTTAAGCATGGCATCTCCGAAATAAGGATTTAATACTTGCTCTTCTTTACTTATCCAAAAAGCACCATTGTTATCATCTGCCATAGGGCAAAATTGTACAAAAAGTTTGAAATTAACCTCATCAAAATTTCTAACCATTTCTATCAGCTTATCTGAAATCATTTGAAACTGTTTACGTTGATGTTCCAAACTCACATTTTCATTTATTTCTTTAGAAGTTTTATGCAGAATAGACCAGTAATTATACGTTTGTTCTCTTTGGCTTACTGGTATTTCTTCTAATGCTTTTTTAAATGCTTTACTTTTAGATGATGTCAATAATACATCAGACTGAATTAAAGCATCTTTCAGATTGATATAAGCATCAATAACAGGTTGAAATAATTTTTCTACCTTACTATTAAAATCAACTTTTTCTGTCATTGTATGACCTTCATGTTCTGTCATTGTTTTACCATCATCTCTATTCATCATCGATTTTTTACCTCGAAGTTGTGCTGAAGCATCAACAGTAAATGTACCATTGGTAACAATCTCGTCTCCATCTTTTATCCCATCAAT
Source organism: Flavobacteriales bacterium (assembly GCA_020630395.1). Classification (GTDB taxonomy): domain Bacteria; phylum Bacteroidota; class Bacteroidia; order Flavobacteriales_D; family CAJJDF01; genus CATLPG01. Next base: position 10,083 of record JAHDBM010000086.1, on the reverse strand, counting down.
CACTTCATATTGTTCGCCAACTTGTTTACCTAAAACAACTTCTCGCATTTCAAAAACAGGCTCATTAGGATTGGTTTTTAAATACACTACCGAACGTTCGCCTGTCCATAATACTGAAGAAGATGGAATAGATAACTTTTGTTCTGAATCGGAAGATGTATTTTCAATCATTCCCTCTACAAACATACCTGTCTTAAACTCTCCATTCCTGTTGTTTAACACAACACGAAGGTCAACCGTTCTTGTCTTTGGATTCATCATTGGGTCAATAAAATCAACTTTCTTTTTAAACTTTTTATTTGGGTAAGCATATGTAGTAACGGTAATTTCTTGTCCTTTTTTAAATAGTTCTATCTGGTTTTCATACACATCAAATAATGCCCAAACGGTATTTAAATTGGTTATCTTTAACAATGCCTGACCTTGTTTTACATAATCACCTTGCTCTGCTAACTTTTCTGAAACCGTGCCTGAAACAGTAGCATAAATAGGAAAGTTCTGTATTACTTTTCCTGATGCTTCAATTTGATTAATCTGATGATCTGAAATCTTCCAAAGTTTTAGCTTATTACGAACTGCATTGTATAAAGTTGGCTGCGATTCTTTTAATGAAAAAGCAGTAATTAGCTCTTGTTGTGCTGAAAATAATTCAGGCGAGTAAATGGTAGCCAAAAGTTGCCCTTGTCGAACTTCTTCTCCAACAGAACTTATATTTAATCGCTCTATACGTCCTGAAAAATAACTTGCTTGTACCACATTAGCATCTTCGTTCTCGCTTATCTTACCAGATAGCTTAATGGAATTGCTTTCAATAGAACCATTGCCAACTATAGAGGTTTGGACATTTGCCAAAGCCATTGCATTCTTAGTTAGTTTAAATTCATTAGGACTTAAACCATCTGCGCCAGCTTCGGCTGGAATTAAATCCATACCACAAATTGGACATTTACCTGCTTCTGGTTGCATAATCTGTGGGTGCATAGAGCACGTCCACATTTGATTTTCTGAAGCCATTTCAGAATGGTTATGCTCCATTTCATTGTTAGATGAATTACCAAAGAATAGCCAACCTAAAAAGAAGCCTGCTATTAATATTACTATATAGATTACATATTTTTTCATCTGATATTTTTTATTGTTTTTTATTGTCAGACGGAACCTTTGATATTAGAAACAATCATTTTTATTATTGTAATAATTATTTTAAATATGTCGATTTCATCTCTATTTATTTTTTCTTCTTTTTAATAATTTTCTAATTGATGGCGATGATGTGTACCATAGTAAAAATCCACTCAAAACAGTTATCAGTCCTAAAAGAGAAAAGGCTCTTAAAACAGTTGTATTAAAGTTGTCTCTCCCTTCATAATCCATTGTATGAGTCATCCATAAAAAATCAAACCAACGCCAACTGCGATGCCTTACTGTTTGAAACTTTCCATCTTTAATAGATACATAAGCTTTTAAAGCTTCTTCTGATTTATATGAGATAACATAAGCCGGCAATAACTTTTCACGATATTCATGATGTTTTTCAACTTCTGCTATTTGATCAACAGATTCAACCTCTAACCCCTTTTTCATATAGTTTTTAGCGATATATAATGCCTCATTTTTGGTAATGCGATTTTTTAGACTTCCATCTATAGCACTATATAACTGCTTCCTATTTACCCAATAGTAAGGTACATTATCTATATCTCTTAATTCAATAGCATTAATACTTTCTGAAACATTTAGATTTGAAGGGCTAATAAGATTACTGAAAGCTTGAGGTTGATAGTCCAGATTCTTAAAATGGTCTCCGTGCATATCGTCTATGTTTGTCCAACTAAAGTATAAGCCACTAATAGTCCAAAATAGAAATTGAATACCTAAAAACAATCCTAAATAACGATGTGTTTTTCTAATTTTTAATGCTGTATGTCTACTTACCATTGTTATCTTTTTATTTGAAATGGAAACACTATTTTAACTTTTTCCCAAGCCAATGAAATGCTTCCATTTTTATTGTCTATTTTATTGACTTTATACTCTAAGTGCTCTATAGGTTCTTCTATAATAATTGGTTTGACTTTGAATCTTATGAAATCATCTTTCTCATCATACTCGTCTTTTCCATGTTGATTCCAGTTTCTGTTTATCATTATTGTCCATTCTTCTTTTGATGGAATCGCAAAAAAACCATATTTCCCTGCTGGTAATGTTTTAGAGTTGATTATTAAATCTTTATTCGTTTCAATCCATGTCGCCATGTGCGCGCCGGCCTGCCAGACTTGGTCATAAGCTAATAAACCACCAAATATTACCCTTCCTCTTACTCCTGGTGACGAATAATCTATATGAATATGAGCATCATCAATCATTGCCATAGTTGAAGTGTGTGGGCTTAATGGCTTTTTTACAGTTGTATCTACATCTACCTTATTAACTTCTTGGTGTTGATGTTCGTCTGAATTGTTCGTCTGCTCTTTACAACTATAAAGTATAGCTGATAAGCAGAATATTGTTATAAGTTTTTTCATAAGTAAAATTAAATGGTATTAGTTAGCATTATTGTAGCCATAACAATCATAATGGCATTTTCTATAAATGTAGCTTCAGTCATAGGAAGTTTTAAAGCTGTGCCTAAACAAGCACATCTTATAGACTTCTTATCTAGTAGTGTTTTTGTAACTCCAATAGTTGTAATTCCTAATACAATAAGTGTTACTATTAAAGCTATTTTAACTTTAAATCTATTGAGAAACATTAAACCTAATACTGTTTCCATAAATGGATAAATCCATCCATAGATTGGAACTCGTTTTGCTAAAGGGTCGTACATTCTAAAAGACTTTGGAAAGCCTTTTAAATCTAACAATTTAAAGAAACCAAAAACGATGTAGAACAACCCCATGAAATCTAACATTGCTTCTCCCCAATTCCAGTTTTTATAGTGCAGTAACACACTTGAAACGGCTATATAAAACAGAATTAGAAGCAAAGGTTTAAGTTGCTGTAACTTGCTTTTTTCTTCCTCATTTTCAAAACTTGATGCACTTGCAGAAGCGAAAACATTTTTACCTTCCTTTTCGGAAATGCTATACTTAGAAGGTAATGCCTTTTGTAGTTCTGCTGTGTCAATATACTTGCTTATAGAAATGGTTGCTTCTCCTTTTTCAAGGTTAATTTCAACACCTTCTACATCTTGCAATTCATTTAAATTTTTCTCTATGGTTGCCTTACAGTTACCACAGGTCATTCCAGATATTTTATATGTATGTTTCATCTGTTAGTTGTCATTGTTTTAGAAGTCAGATGCAATTCACCTAGTAATATTCTCAGATAAAATTGAATTACTTACTTGACTCATTTCATAACTGTACTTTTTATTCAATCTCATATTAACTAAATCCATTTTAAGGCAGTACTAAAAACTTAATACTGCCTAGTTTTATAGACTAATGTGTGTGACCACCTTTTTTATGGTCTTCGTTTTTCACATAATCCATTCCACATTTTGGACATTCACCTTCAGCATCGCTACCACTCCCTTCACAATGCATTGGGCATACATAAGCAGATGCATATTCTTTCTTTTCTACTTGTTCTGTTTTAATGGTAGTTTCCTCCTTTTTATCTCCTTTACACGACACCGCTGTAAGCATTAAGCCTAAAACTATGATTCCTAAAATTGTCTTTACTGTTTTACTCATGACGTTTACATTTTTGTTTTTGAATTCGTGATTTTTCTTCGAAAAGTTCATTTTAATTGAGTTTTATAGTTAATATTTAATTGAATTATTTTTTCGTTTTTGGTAATTTGATTTTTATTAAATTGGCTATTACATCATCTACATGTCCAGCCAATGTATTATCAACTGTCTTGAAATGCATGTGCATATTTGTCGTGTGATGAGTAAAAACAGCCTTATGCTTTGTAGAATAGAATCCTATAATCACAACTTCATGATTCTTTAAAGTACCGTTCAAACCTGATTCCATATGCTTCTTATGGCTATGTACCATATCTCCATCTTTCCAATTAATTACATGCCAATCCAAAGAAGTAATAACCCCTTCAATTAGAAATGGAAAAGGTTTTTCTGTATCAATACCATTGGCTTTTGCCAACTCAAAGATTTTCGTCTCTAATTGTGATTTAGTTTTATTATCATCTACCTTAAATGTATCCCATTCTTTCACTTCGGAATACACCAATAATGATGCATTCAAATTATAAGTGTCAGTAATTTTTATTCTATCATTTATAACAGAACTATTACTTGGTTTGCCATCAAAGATTTGTATTTCACCCTTTAGGTTTTCCAAAGCACCAAGCGCAAAAAAATGCTCTTTGCTTTGTAGACTATCCAAACGAATAACAGATGAAACATCTCCTGACATTATTGTTCTTAACGCTCCTGAATTATTAACCTTTATCGTCATGAGCTCGTTGTTATTCGATTGACATGACACCAATGAAACAACAAGAGTTATCGCTATATAAAACTTTGATTTAAGCATATCTTAATTAGTTAAGTAATTAATAATGATTCTCTGTAAATAATAACTCTTAATTGACTCTATCTGATTCATTTGAAATTTTAGTTGTAATTCTTGAACATCTAAAACATCATTAAAATCAATAGTTCCTGTCTCATAACTTTTCACTAAAATGGTTTCAGCATCTTTTGCTTGCTTCAAGTTTTTAGTTTGCGTATCATAACTTATTCTTGCCGAGTTACTGCTTTTGATTGCTTTGTCAAGTAAGGTTTCCAATGTATTTAATCGACTTTCTTTTTGAGCTATAATCTCCTGTTGTTTTAGCTCGTTTTGTTTCGATTTGGATTTATACTTGTTATTAAAAATTGGAATGGAAACATTCACCATTGGCATGATAATATCCTTCCCATTGTCACTAAAATCCATATTTGGACGTTCTGAAACAGCTATATAATCTATGCTAAAACCTAACATTGGATTACTTTCTTTTTGATTTAACAATTCAGATTGTTCTACAGAGGTGTAGAGCTTATCGTATTTTAATAATTCGGGATGCAAAGCCAGATTATCTGAATTAATCAATTCCCCTTCTAAAGGCATAACTAATCCATCAGTAATAATTACATCTATGATTTTATCTCTATTTAGCAGCTTACTAAATGTTGTTACTTCAGCTAAATAATCTTGTTCTAATATTTTCATTAGTTGTTCCAATTCATTTTGCCTTATCTGTAAACGCAATATATCTACTGCCGATGCTTTACCAACTTCAACAGAGGTTAATGCTAACTCTTTATAAACTTTGAGTAATTCAATATTTTCATTTAAAACAACTTGTTTTTCTTTTATAGCGTATAAGTTGTGGTACGATTGCGAAACAGAAGCTACCAGTTTTCTTTTTACTATGGTGATGTCTTCATAAACTGCATCTGCTAAAGCGTTAATATAATTCTCTCTTGCTGTTATAGCTCCAAATGAAGGTAGCATTTGTTTTGCAGAGATTTTAAATCGCTGTGCTCCTGTCCTCGTTTCTGGTTCACTAACAAAGTAACCAACACCTAATTGCGTATTGGGTATTGTATTTGCCTCCTTTACTTTTTCTTTCGCTACCCGGTACTTCAATTCAAAAGTTTGGATTTCAGGATTATTAGCTAAAGCTTCGTCAATTAAAATATCTAATTGTTGAGCATTTGAAATACTAAACATTGAAAGCGTAAAAAGTATGATATATAATCTTTTCATCTTAATTGTTTTTAAGTTGTAATTCTTGTTTCCAACTGTATAAAACAGGTACTACAAAGAGTGTGATTAATGCGATTAACATGCCTCCAAAGCTTGGTATTGCCATTGGAATCATAATATCACTTCCTCGTCCAGTTGATGTTAGAATAGGTAATAATGCTAATATGGTTGTTGCTGTAGTCATTAAGCATGGACGAATACGTTTTGTACCAGCTTCAACAACCGATGCTCTAACTTCTTGTTTCGTTTTAGGTGTATTTCTGTCGAAAGTTTGCGTTAAATAAGTTGCCATAACAACACCATCATCCGTAGCAATTCCGAATAAAGCGATAAAGCCAACCCATACAGCAACACTTAAATTAATAGGGTGCATTTGGAATAAATCTCGAAGATTCTCACCAAAGAAATTGATGTTTAAAAACCAATTTTGACCATATAACCATATCATTAAAAACCCTCCAGAAAAGGCAACCGCAATTCCTGTAAATACCATTAAGGATGTTGCCACTGAACGGAACTGAAAATACAGAATTAAAAAGATGATGATTAAAGTTAATGGTACAACTACAGATAGTGTCTTTTCTGCTCGAAGTTGATTTTCATACGTCCCAGTAAACTGATAATTAACACCTTTAGGAACAACCAATTCACCTGAATCAATTTTAGACTGTATCAAATCCTGTGCATTTTCAACAACACTCACTTCAGCATAATCATTCAACTTATCGAATAATACATAACCAATTAAAAAAGTGTCTTCACTTTTAATTACCTGTGCACCTTGTTCATACTTTATAGTTGCTAATTCACTCAAAGGAATGGAACTTCCTTTTGCAACTGGAACATAGATATTCTCTAAATCCGTTGGGTTTGCTCTTAATTCTCTCGGATAACGCACTCTAACACCATAACGCTCTCTACCTTCAACAGTCTGCGTTATTTCCATTCCTCCAACAGCAACTTTTAACACATCCTGTACGTCTTGAATTGAAATACCATAGCGCCCTATCTTATCTCTGTCAATGTCAATTAATAAATAGGGTTTTCCAACAATTCTGTCAGCAAAAACTGCTTCGGTTTTAACGCCTTCGACTTGTTTTAAGATACTTTCAAGCTTAACCCCAAAAGCTTCTATTTGCTTTAAATCTTGCCCTTTAACTTTAATTCCCATTGGTGCGCGCATTCCGGTTTGAAGCATTACTAATCTAGTTTCAATAGGCTGTAATTTAGGTGCAGAAGTAACTCCTGGTAATTTGGTTACTCGAACAATCTCTTGCCATATATCATCGGCAGAATTTATTTCTGGTCGCCAATTTCTATAAAACTCTCCATCTTCATCTTCTATTAACTCTTTTGAAGTGATTTCTGGCATTGTAACAGCATCATTTGAATAGTTAGGATTCGTTATAGTTATACCATCTTTAAGTTCAAATAAACCATCTTTATTCACTTTATAACGTTGGCGTTCTCCTTTGTCATTCAGCATATATTCAGGTTTATACTGAATTAAGTTTTCGTACATAGATAATGGTGCTGGATCTAACGAAGATTCTACACGACCAGCTTTTCCAACTACTGTTTCAATCTCTGGAATACCTGCTACTGCCATATCCAGCTGTTGCAACACACGCTTATTTTCATCAACCCCAGAATGTGGTAAAGACGTAGGCATTAATAAAAACGAGCCTTCGTTTAATGAAGGCATAAATTCTTTACCTGTGTTTTTCATAATTAAAAATCCACAAATAACAATAGCCGTTGGAATGGACAGAAATAGCAGCTTATTAGTTAAAGCCCAATTTAAAATACGAGTATAAAACCTTCTGAATACAGTAAATACACCCAACAATCCAAAACAAATAATGCCAACAAAAATGAGATTCCAGAAAATACTTTTATCAACCCCTAAAGGTCTCCAATATTCAGCTAACAAAAATACTATGGCTAAAGCTGAAATTATAATATTAATAAGATTGGTTTGCTGTTGTTGTATTCTATTTTTAAGTTTTAATATTGATGCAACTCCAAAGGCAATTAGAATTATCCCAAGCCAATAACCTAAGATGATAGCTGTAATTCCTAATAGGACTAAAAGCCCATTTAAAGCATAATTAAAGCTTTGTTTGATATTCTTCTTTTTAAAGAGATAGGCGGCAAATGGTGGGATTAAAAACAATGCCACCAATATAGATGCTACAAGTGCAAAGGTTTTTGTAAAAGCCAAAGGTCTAAATAGTTTTCCTTCTGCACCAATCATTGTAAAAACAGGTATAAAACTAATAATCGTTGTTAAAACCGCAGTGATGATTGCGCCTAAGATTTCGGTTGTTGCATTGTAAACAACGGTATTTATTGGCAGTTTTTCCTTATTGTCATCCAAATGCCTTATAATATTTTCTGAAAGGATAACACCAACATCCACCATTGTGCCGATGGCAATGGCAATACCTGAAAGCGCTACAATATTTGCATCTACTCCAAAAAGCTTCATTGCTATAAATACCATTAAAACTGCCACAGGAAGTAAACCTGAAATTAAGACAGAAGCGCGTAGATTAAATACCATTATGATGATTACAAAAATGGTAATCAATATTTCTAAAGTCAGTGCTTCAGTGAGCGTTCCTAATGTATCTTTTATGAGTTCCGACCTGTCATAAAAAGGCACTACTGTTAATTGTGATGTTCTTCCGTCTTTTAATACTTTTGATGGTAAACCAGAACTTAATTCGTTAATTTTATTTTTTACATTATTAATAACTTCTAAAGGATTTGCACCATATCGTGCAACAACAACTCCACCAACTACTTCCGCACCTTCCTTATCTAAAATACCTCGCCTTGCTTTAGGTGCAAGTGATACGTTGGCAATGTCTTTTATTTTGATTGCTGTGAAATCTCCCGATGCTATAACAGCATTTTCTATGTCTGAAATCGATTTAATATAACCTAAACCTCTTACCAAATATTCTGCCTTATTAATTTCAATGGTTTGTGCTCCAATGTCCTTGTTACTTTCCTTAACAGCTTTCACAATATGATGCAAACCAATATTATATTGGCGCATTAATTCAGGATTAACGTCAACTTGATATTCCTGAACATATCCACCAATAGAAGACACTTCAGAAACACCATTTGCAGAAGACAAGGCATATTTAACGTAATAGTCTTGAATACTTCTTAATTCATGTAAATCCCAGCCACCAGTAACATTTCCTTGCTCATCTCGACCTTCTAACGTGTACCAGAATATTTGCCCTAATCCTGTGGCATCTGGCCCTAAAGATGGATTAATATTCTCAGGTAATAAATTGCTTGGCAATGAATTTAGCTTTTCAAGGATTCGGCTTCGACTCCAATAAAAATCAACATCTTCTTCAAAAATGATATAGATGCTCGAAAATCCAAACATAGAAGAACTACGAATGGTTTTTACACCTGAAATCCCTAATAGGGACGTGGTTAAGGGATAGGTGATTTGGTCTTCAATATCTTGAGGTGAACGACCTTCCCATTTAGTGAATACTATTTGTTGATTTTCGCCAATATCAGGAATGGCATCTACTGCAACAGGATTACTTGGTAAAAACCCTGTGTCCCAATTAAAAGGAGCATTTACAGTTCCCCATCCTATAAAAAGGACAAGCAATAATACAGCTACAAGCTTATTTTCTATTAAAAATTTGATGCTTCTATTTAGCATAGGATTTGATAATTAAACAATTAGACATTGATGTTATGAAAACATCGAATACAGTAAATTATCCTTACAACATAAAGCCACAGGATAACGAAGTCTATTGATTAAAAAATCAAATTAAATAAATCTCATCAAGCTTGTATATCTGCCTGACTATCAAAGGGGGTTTGTACTCTCTATAAGAGTTTATGTCCTCATCATACTCTTTAAAAAGACTAATGTAAGTATAAACGAAAGAAATAATAAATTGCTGTTGTTCAATAATTAACTTATCTAATGACAGTTGTAATTCATCTTGACCATCTATAATCATTTGCTTATCATCACAGCAATTCTTTTTAGTAATTGTACAACCGTTAGCTGAAGGGTTTTGCATTTCCATACCGCATCCTTTCGCTTTCTTAAAAACAACTATTTCAACTAAAGTATCTCCACAATAATGCATATACGCAGTAAATGACATTGTAGAAAATAGCACTACAAAAGCCATCAACAGGGACATTATTTTATGGAATACTTGTTTCATATAGATAACAAAGATAGGAAATTTAAACAACTTCAATTTTGCTTAACAGAAGTTTAATTTACTCATAGTTATTGCTTTGATTAATAATTATCTATGCTCTTTTGGCATTCATATTTTTATTTGT
>JAHDBM010000085.1 GCA_020630395.1 Flavobacteriales bacterium | reverse complement strand
TTGATTAATTTTTTAATTAGAGTTTGATTATCAATCTCAATCTTACAAAAATAAAATCCTTTTGGCCATCTAGAAATATCTACTGTATGATTCCCTCTACTTATAGATGCTTCATGAAAAGTACGTCCTTTACTGTCTGTTACTTGAATTTTAAAAATTTTAAATGGTTCCTTGTAAGATATTGTAAACTCATTTTGTGTAGGGTTAGGATATAATGTTACTAGTTTTTCTATTTCTGCGTCTGCATATAAGGGCTTTACAATAAAACTATAAGAGTTAGAAATAGAAGACTCTCCATTTTCACAAATACCTTGAACTGTAAAACTATATTCACCAGGAACTAAAGAGATTGTAATGGTAGTGTCATTAGTATTAATAGTATGTATAAGTACTCCACTAGAGTTATAAACTTTAACGATATAGTTATCGGTTAAAGCTTGTCCGTCCCAAGAGAAATGAACTGGTCTAGTTCCTGACCCTATATTAATTCCTGATGCATTAACATCTAACCCTATAATAGGATCTTCTCCACAACTAACACATTGATCTGCTTTGTAAGCATAACCTATATGATTTGTTATATTAACATTCCCATCTCCAGTTGTATCCGAAAGGTTGTCCCATGGACTCCATAAAGTTGCATGGGCAGCAATAGAGTTTTGTAACCCGGTATAACCCTGAGCTCCCATAGAGCCTGAAACCCATTTTGCATATTTTTCCATACAGCATTCTGGAGTAGAATCATCGAAAGGCAATACTGCAGAAATAAAATAATCACTTTTATGTTCCGAATCACTAACGAATTTCCCTTTTCCTTTACCATAAATGTATCCTTTAGAAATCATTACAACCGATAGAATATGATTTGGATGTAGAGTAACTCCGCCATCATAACTCATGGTGTAATTTTCATATTCTGTACCGTCTTCCTCTTCTTGAAAATGGATATCTACAGGTGTATTAAAAACGGTTACTATTTGTCCCCCAACATCACTAACTGTATCACTCCAGTCTATGCCTGAATCAAAATCTTCAACTATTCCTGTAATTGAAGACGCTAAATCTACTATATTCATCCAAAATTCTGGATTCCAAGTATCATCTTGCGCTCTAGATAGTTGAAACTGCCCTCCTTTAAGTACTGTTACATTAGTATCAGTACCATATTGATCTATAGTAAATAATGCCACGTCATCCTCAACTGCTGCAAAACAAGAATGTGTACCCCATCCTCCTTTTGCTGAGGTGCCAACCCATGCTTTACTATAATATGCAGCTTTTAAATACATTGTTTTTGAGCACCCACAGTCTTCGGGTAAAAGAGAACCATTAGTACAAATGTAATTGAAAGATAAACGCGAATAACTGTTAGAAGAAACTTCATCTCCTGTAATGGATTTTTCATACTCATATTCATTATTTGTCGATGGTGAGTTTAATTTTAAACGCTGTCTTGTAGAGGTACCATAAATTTGCTCTTTATACCATGTTGTTAACCCTCCTTGGTTTTCTGGTGGAGAAAATTGGTTAGAATAACTAGGAGCAACATCATAAGAAGAATTTACAGTAACTACAGCACAATTACATTCTGTACCTCTTGAATCCTTATTATTGCCTTTTAATTGAGTAATTAATTTAGAAGCATTAGATTTCATCTCTTTATTATCAAATCTCATTTGTGATAAATATTGATCTAATGGCATGTTTTGATTTTTCCCGTCAGCTTGCCATAATTTTAAGGAATTAAAAAGTTCTTTTGAAACTTCAATAGCATCACTTGGGTTTAAAGCCTCATTGTCTTCTTGAGCGAAAAGGTTGTTACTAAAGGAACTTAATAAAATTAAACCTATAAAAAGGATCGGGTTAATTTTTAGTAAATTTCTTACATTGGATAATTTTTTCATAATAATATATTTTAATTAGTTACTAGTTAGTATTGATATTAGAGATTCATTACCCAATATTATTTAACTAAATAATAAACTTTACGATATTAAAAACTGATAGCTTATTTTTGAATAGAAAAATAATTGAGATTAGCTTAAAATTCCTTAATTAATGAACATAGTTATCCTTTCGCGTAATGCAAATTTATACTCTACAAGTCGTTTGGTAGATGAGGGAGAAAAACGAGGTCATGATATTGAGGTTATAGACCCTCTTAAATGTGATATTATAATTGAAAAAGAGAAGCCTACTATATATTATAACGATCGTTATTTAGATTATGTAGATGCTATTATACCACGAATTGGAGCTTCTGTGACTTTTTATGGTTGTGCCGTAGTTCGCCAATTTGAGATGATGAATGTGTTTACTACAGTTGCTTCTGATTCTATTTTACGATCAAGAGATAAATTAAGAAGCTTACAGCGCCTATCTAAAGTAGGAATAGGCATGCCCAAAACGGTATTTACTAACTATTCTAGAGATGTTGAAGAAGTTATTAATCATGTTGGTGGGGTTCCTGTAATTATAAAACTATTAGAAGGTACTCAAGGGTTGGGTGTTGTTTTGGCAGAATCTAAGAATGCGGCTGAATCTGTTTTAGAGGCTTTTAATGGTTTGCAGGCACGTGTTATAGTACAGGAATATATTAAAGAAGCAAAGGGGGCAGATATAAGGGCATTGATTGTAGATGGTCATGTTGTAGGAGCTATGAAGAGACAAGGGAAAGAAGGTGAATTTCGATCAAATTTACACCGTGGTGGTACAGCAAATATTATTAAACTTTCTGAAGCAGAATTAAAAGTTGCAATGAAAGCTGCTAGAGCATTAAAACTCCCCGTTTGTGGTGTAGATATGTTGCAGTCCGAAAGGGGACCTTTACTTTTAGAAGTAAATTCTACACCTGGACTAGAAGGCATTGAAATTGCCACTAAAAAAAATATTGCTAAAAGCATCATAACATATGTAGAAAGAAATAGGAAATAGATGAGTGAAAAAGAAATCTTTGAAATATTAGGAAAAAAAATAGCTTTAGGAGAAAGTGTAGAGGCTACATTTAGTGTTGCAAAATTACATTCTACAAATACAATTGATGTTCCTGTTATTATAGAGCGATCAAAAGTACCTGGGCCTACAGTTTTAATTACTGCAGGAATTCATGGTGATGAGGTAAATGGTGTTGAAATAGTTAGACAAATAATCGCTAAAGGAATTAATAAGCCTAAAAAAGGAACTATTATATGTGTTCCGGTTATTAACATTTTTGGTTTTATACATATGAACCGTGAGTTTCCTGATGGGCGCGATTTAAACCGTGTATTTCCTGGTAGAAAATCGGGCTCATTGGCTGGTCGAGTTGCACATAAATTAATGGCCGAAATTGTTCCGCATGCCGATTTAATTTTAGATTTCCATACTGGTGGAGCAAAACGTTTTAATTCACCACAAATACGTATTATTAAAGATAATCCTAGTTTAAAAGAATTAGCAAAAACTTTTGGAGCCCCTTTTGTTTTATATTCTAAAAACATAAATAAATCTTTTAGAAACGCTTGTAATAAGTTAGGTATCCCTATTTTGCTTTTCGAAGGTGGAAAATCTTTCCATATTGATAGCAATGTAACAAATACAGGAGTAAATGGAGCTAAGCGCGTTTTAAGTTCTTTAGGGATGTTAAGTCGCAATTTTAAAGTTTCTAAACCTAAAAAGACATGTATCTTTATTAATGAAAGTAAATGGATAAGAGCTAATTATTCAGGAATGTTTAAAAATACTGTTGGTATAAATTCAAGAGTAAACAAAAATGATGTAATAGGCAATATTACTGACCCATACGGAAAGTTTAATCATTTTGTAAAAGCAAACATTTCTGGATATATCATTAATGTAAATGAATCGCCAATAGTTTATCAAGGTGATGCCTTATTTCACATTACAACCAAACTCAGTGATGACTAAAAAAGAATTAAGAGAAAAATACAAAAACAAAAGAGAACTACTATCGTCATCGGAAATTAACGATATGAGTTTGGCGATTTCTAATAATGTTTTAAAACTCCCCATATGGAACCATAACTTCTACCATATTTTCTTGAGTATAACTACTAAAAAAGAAGTTAATACAGATTTTATTTTAAATATTTTAGCTGGTAAGGATAAGAATATTGTAATTCCAAAAAGTAATTTTAAAACTTTAGAAATGACACATATTTTATTAACCGATTCTACTAAACTAAAAATTAATACATATGATATTCCTGAGCCAGTAAATGGAATAGAAATAACCTCAGATAAAATTGATGTTGTATTTGTGCCTTTGTTAGCATACAATAAAGGAGGTCATCGTGTTGGTTATGGGAAAGGGTTTTATGATCGTTTTTTAAGTCATTGTAAAAAAGACACGATAAAAATTGGATTATCTTTTTTTGATTATGAAGAGAAACTTAATAGTCATTCTATTCATGATATTCCTTTAAATTATTGTGTTACACCTAACAGGGTTTATCGTTTTTAATTAAATGTAGTAAAGCACAATATTTTTTAAATTGTTTTTTAATACAGGGTAAGCAAAAAAAATGATTAAGCATTATATGAAAAATAAATTGTAATGTGAAAGTTGTATTTATTTTAGTTATAGCCATATATTGTTTATATTGTGTATTGCAACATTAACGGGAATTCTCAAATCTACAGTATTAATACGATGAACGACAAAGTAATACATCCTTATATAGATATTATGGAAAGTCTTGAAGTTGGTTACTGGAAAATAGTAAACAATGAAAATTTTTTCTGGTCTAGCGCTTTTTTAGAAAATCTAGGATATACAATTGATGAGGTTGATGTGAAATTAGATTTTTTTATTAATAAGCTACTCGAAGAAAAATATAAAAATCAATTTAAGAAGAATTTCAATAACTTAATTAAAAACCGTTCAAATTTCAACCAGCAAATACGAATTCTGCATAAATCAGGAGATTATAAGGAATATACTTGTAAAACTAATGATGGGTTTTCTTTAAGCGTTAAAAAGAACTCCAACTTTATATTTTTTATTAAAAAAAGGCCCGAAACACATGAGAAACTAAGGCATAGTAATTTTTATTATGGAGAAACGGCTAAAATGACTAGAACAGGAAGTTGGTATATAGATTTTATACAACAAAAAAGCTATTGGGATAATGAGAGTAAGCGTTTACTTGGGTATTCTGAAGACTACACACCTTCTTTAAACGAATCTTATAAATATTATGCGCCAGAGTATCATAATTTGGCTACAAAATTATTTAATGATTGTTCCAGGGGAATTCCATTTAAAACTGAAATTAAGATGATGACAGCTAGCAATCGAGAGTTTTGGGTAAAAGCAGTGGGGAAACCTATTTATAATGAAACTAATGAAGTAGTAGGAATTAGAGGTGTTTTTCATGACATAGATGAGCAAAAACAAAAAGAAATAACATTACAACACACTAGTAATATAATTAGTTCTCAAAACTCTAGATTACTTAGTTTTGCTCATATAGTTTCTCATAATTTAAGATCGCATACCAGTAATTTAGAGCTTATTGTACGGCTTATAAATAGTAGTGAAACTAATAGTGAAAAGTTAGAATTAATAGATAGCATTAAGGACATCTCAAAAAGTTTAAACACAACAATAGAGCATTTAAACGAGGTTGTAACTATTCAAACACAAGCTAATCACAAAAAAGAGGAGGTTAATTTTTTTATAGTTTTAAATCAGGTAAAAAAATCTATTAGTAACATTATTAAAAAAAATAATGTTACTATAAACACTGACTTTTCTTTGGTTGAGAGTATATACTATGTTCCAGCATATTTAGAGAGTATACTTTTAAATCTATTAACTAATGCGATAAAATATAAACACGATAATCGAGATCCTATTATAAATATTAAAACGTATCTTGTAGATAAGAAAGTGTTCCTGGAGTTTCAAGATAATGGGTCAGGAATTGATATGAATAAATTCGGAAATAAAATTTTTGGGATGTATAAAACCTTTCATTATAACACAGATGCAGTCGGCATGGGATTATTTTTAGTAAAAAATCATATTCAGTCCCTAAATGGAGATATTACTGTTAAAAGTAAAGTTAATGTAGGGACGACCTTTAAAATTCAGTTTTAATTTTGGTAAAAAAAAGGATCCAATTGGCTTGTATTATTGACGATGACAATATCTATGTTAATCTTATAAAAAAAATAATAAAAACCAAAGCGTTATGTGATAACCTAGTTATTTTTAATGATGGAAAACAAAGTATCGATTATTTTGAAGCTTTGTTAGAAAATTTAGAACACGATCGAATTCCTGATATTATATTTTTAGATCTTAACATGCCAGTAATGGATGGATGGCAGTTTCTTGAGCATTTTACAAAAATTAAAAATAAATTTGGGAAGGTCATTACTTTATATGTTGTCAGCTCTTCTATTTATCCGGAAGATATTAATAGAGCAAAATCTCTAGAGACAGTTGAGGATTACTTAGTGAAACCTGTTATTATAAGTGATTTGGCTAAACTTTTTGGAAAAACGATTTAAATCTCTGCAGTTATATTAAGCTTATTTTTTGGAAATGCTTGTTTGTTAAAAAATATTAAAAGCCCAAAACCAACACTAATAGCTATATCGGCGACATTAAAAACAGGTTCAAAAAAAGTGAAAAATTCTCCACCAATAAAAGGAACCCAATTGGGTATAAAGCCTTTCCATATGGGGAAATGTAACATGTCTACTACTCTGCCATGTAATACTGTATCATACCCACCATTGTTTGGCAAAAAAGTTGCAACTTGCTTATTGCTAGAGCTAAACAAAACGCCATAAAATACCGAGTCTATAATATTACCTAAAGCACCAGAAAAAATATAGCTAAGGGCTAAAATTAGGATTTTTGAGGCTTGATTTTTAATAACATCAAGCAACCAATAACCTATTCCGAAAATGGCAAAAATCCTGAAAAGGGTTAAGCTAACTTTAGCAGATCGGTCGCTCATAAAGCTGAAAAAGTCACTCAATTGAGCTCCCCAAGCCATTCCCTTGTTTTCTACAAAAAGAATCTCAAACCAATCAAAAACTTGAGTCTCTTCTCCAATAACAAAATGAGTTTTTATATATATTTTACTAATTTGGTCAATCAGTAAGATTGTTACAATGAGTAGCAGTGATTTTTTTATTGACATTTACATAAAATAAGTTCCCAAAAATCGTAAAATGAATGGTTTTTTACAATGAAAGGCTTAAAATTTATGTAGAAATTAAGATTACTCTTTAAAAAAGAGTTTTTTTTCATTTCAATAAATAAGACTGATCACCTATAAAATTGTTGCTTTTTTTACTTCTGCATGTTTTTTGCCTCAATACTTAATGTAGCGTGTGGGACTAGTTCTAAACGTTTTTTGTTAATTAACTTACTAGTAACACGGCATATACCATACGTTTTATTTTCAATCCGAATTAAAGCATTTTTTAAGTCGCGAATAAATTTTTCTTGCCTAATAGCTAATTGCGAGTTGGATTCTTTACTCATTACAGCACTACCTTCATCGAATGCTTTAAATTGTGGTGATGTGTCGTCTGTTCCGTTATTATGATCGTTCATATAAGCACTTTTTATAAGTTCTAAATCGTGCTTTGCTTTTTCAATTTTTTCAGAAATTATAGCTTTAAATTCTGCTAAGTCTTTATCTGAGTATCTTGTTGTAGATTCTGATGCCATGTTTTTTTAAATTTTTTGAATAGATAATTTGGTGTTTACATCATCAAAAGCAATTTCTATACCGCTATCTATCTGGTCAATAATGCTAATATTATTAGTTAAGGTTTCTGTTTTAATATATTCTAAGTTAGTAGAAACAGCCTCTTCAATATTATTATCTTTCTGCAGCTGTACTGATATCCGATCAGTGACTTCAAATCCAGAGTCTTTTCGTAAATTCTGAATACGGTTTACAAGTTCTCGAGCAATTCCTTCTTTACGTAATTCGTCAGATATTGTAACATCTAACGCAACAGTTAGTCCTCCTTCATTAGCAACAAGCCACCCTTCTATATCTTGTGAAGTTATTTCTACATCCTCTAGTCCTAAAGTAAGTATTTTTCCATTACAATCCACATCAATACTACCTTTTTGTTCAATTTTTTTAATGTCTTCTGCATCAAATTTACCTATTTCACTAGCAATCAGTTTCATATCTTTTCCAAAGCGAGGGCCTAATGTTTTAAAATTGGGCTTAATTTGTTTAACTAAAATATCGGATGCTTCTTCAAGCAATTCTACTTCTTTGATATTTACTTCGTGTTTAATTAGTGTAGAAATAGCAATCAACTCTTCTTTAAGTTCTGCAGAGTCTACAGGTATCATAATTTTCTGTAAGGGTTGTCTTACTTTTATTTTTTCTTTAGCTCTTAAGGATAAAACAAGAGAAGATATTGTTTGAGCGCTTTTCATTTTGCGTTCTAACGGTTTGTTAATAAAGCTTACATCAAATTTAGGGAAGTTAGCCAAATGCACACTTTCAAAACTTTCTTTACCTGTTGTTTTGGTTAAATCTATATATAATTTATCCATAAAGAAAGGTGCTATAGGTGCTCCTAATTTTGCAATGGTAAGCATACAAGTATATAGTGTTTGGTATGCCGATATCTTATCGGTTTGATAATCGCCTTTCCAAAAACGTCTTCTGCTTAAGCGCACATACCAGTTACTTAAATAATCTTGAGTAAAGTTAGAAATAGCTCTAGCTGCTTTCGTTGGTTCGTATTCGGAATAGAATGTATCAACTTTATGAATTAGTGTGTGTAGTTCTGATAAAATCCAACGGTCTAATTCTGGGCGTTGCTCAATAGGAATATCCTCTTCGTTATAACTAAATTTATCTATATTAGTATATAATGTAAAAAACGAATAGGTATTATACAATGTGCCGAAAAATTTACGTTTAACTTCTTCAATACCCTCTATATCAAACTTTAAATTATCCCAAGGGTTAGCATTTGCAATCATATACCAACGCGTAGCATCGGCCCCATAGGTTTCAAGGGTTTTAAAAGGATCGGTAGCATTGCCTAAGCGTTTAGACATTTTTTGCCCATTTTTATCTAAAACTAACCCATTAGAAACTACATTTTTATATGCAATTGAATCAAAAACCATTGTGCTTATAGCATGAAGCGTATAAAACCACCCCCTTGTTTGGTCTACGCCTTCGGCTATAAAATCGGCAGGAAACGCTTTGTTATTGTCTATTTGTGCTTTGTTTTCAAATGGATAATGCCATTGTGCATAAGGCATAGATCCAGAATCAAACCAGACATCAATTAGATCATTTTCACGATGCATAGGCAATCCGGAAGGTGATACTAAAATGATTTTGTCTACTATGTTTTTATGAAGATCTATTTTTGCGTAGTTTTCTTCAGAGTTATTTCCAATTTCAAAATCGGCAAAAATATCAGCTTTTAAAACACCGGCAGAAACCGCTTTTCCCATTTCATTTTTAAGCTCTTCAACAGAACCGATACAAAGCTCTTCTTTTCCGTCTTCGGTTCTCCATATCGGTAATGGAATGCCCCAATAGCGCGAACGGGACAAATTCCAATCATTAGCATTGGCCAACCAATTACCAAAACGACCATCTCCAGTGCTTTTCGGTTTCCAATTTATGGTTGTATTGAGTTCGTGCATACGATCTTTAATGTTGGTTACCTTAATAAACCAAGAGTCTAAAGGGTAATATAAAACAGGTTTGTCAGTTCGCCAACAATGTGGGTAACTGTGTTTGTATTTTTCAACTTTAAAGGCACCGTTTTCTTCTTTTAGCTTTATAGCCAATTCAACATCCATAGAGCGTTCAGGTGCTTCGCCTTCTTTATAATATTCATTTTTAATGTATTTGCCTCCAAATTCTTTCATCTCTGGTCTAAATCGACCTTGTAAATCAACTAATGGTACCAAGTTATCATTCTCATCTTTTACTAATAATGGAGGGACTTCAGGGCTGGCTTGTTTTGCAACCAAAGCATCGTCTGCTCCAAAAGTTGGAGCTGTGTGCACAATACCAGTACCATCTTCGGTAGTTACAAAATCTCCTGAAATAACTCTAAAAGCGTCTTGCGGATTATCATTTGGCAATGCATATTTTAAAAGTTGCTCATATTTTATACCTACAAGATCTTTCCCTTTAAATTCTTTTACAATGAAAAAAGGTATTTTCTTATCACTATCTTTATATTCTAAGAGTTCAGATTTGTTTTCTACTTCATTATATTTTCCTGAAAATTGTTTACTGACCAATGCTTTAGCTAAAACCACATTCATAGGTTTAAATGTATATTGGTTATAGGTTTCGACTAAAACATAATCAATTTTTGGACCTACTGTTAATGCTGTATTACTTGGCAATGTCCAGGGGGTTGTTGTCCATGCTAAAAAATAAATAGAGCCTTCATCTTGTAAAAAATCGGGAAGCGTTTCATTAATAGCTTCAAACTGTGCAACCACAGTTGTATCTGTAACATCTTGATAAGTTCCTGGTTGGTTTAGCTCATGAGAACTTAACCCTGTTCCTGCTTTCGGAGAGTAAGGTTGTATGGTATATCCTTTATAAAGTAGTTTTTTGTTATAAATTTCTTTTAATAGCCACCAAACACTTTCCATGTATTTTGGTTCGTAGGTAATATAAGGGTTATCCATATCTACCCAATATCCCATTTTTTGAGTAAGGTCGTTCCAAATATCGGTATAACGCATTACGGCTTTACGGCAGGCAGCATTATAATCTTCAACAGAAATGGTTTTCCCTATATCTTCTTTTGTTATTCCTAGTTCTTTCTCTACCCCGAGTTCAATTGGAAGCCCATGTGTATCCCAGCCAGCTTTACGTTTTACTTGAAAGCCTTTCATAGTTTTATAACGCGGAAAAATATCTTTAATAGCTCTTGCTAAAACATGGTGCACTCCTGGTAAGCCATTAGCAGATGGTGGCCCTTCAAAAAACACATAAGGTTCTGCATCTTCTCGAGTTGTAACACTCTTTTCAAAAATGTTATTTTCTTGCCAATAGGCTAGTATTTCACTAGCAATATTTGGTAAGTTAAGTCCTTTATATTCAGGAAATCCTGCGCTCA
The DNA here is from genome assembly GCA_020630395.1 of Flavobacteriales bacterium. Lineage (GTDB taxonomy): Bacteria > Bacteroidota > Bacteroidia > Flavobacteriales_D > CAJJDF01 > CATLPG01. The sequence goes on along the minus strand of JAHDBM010000085.1, from coordinate 43 downwards.
TAATCTCTTAATTTCTGTAAGTAGGCGAAATTAAGAAATTTTG
>JAHDBM010000084.1 GCA_020630395.1 Flavobacteriales bacterium | reverse complement strand
ATATTAATCTTTTTAAAACTAGATTTAACCAAAAATCTTAAGTACGACCGGTTAACTAAACTGATTATAAAGCGTGTTGTTAATAAAGATTCTGTTTGTATTGATGTTGGGTGTCATAAAGGTGAAATACTAGACTTACTTATTAAAGAATCTAATCAATCTCACTATGGATTTGAACCTATACCCTCTTTTTATAAAGTATTAAAAACAAAATACCCTCATCAACATATTTATGATTGTGCATTAAGTAATGAAACGGGTGAAACAACCTTTCAGTTTGTGAAAAATGCTCCTGCTTACAGTGGTATAAAGAATAGATCTTATGCAATAGAAAATCCTAATATAGAAGAAATAAAAGTTCCCCTAAAAAAACTTGATGATATTACTAGCCCTAATGATAAGATAGATTTTATTAAAATAGATGTAGAAGGTGCTGAATTAGGTGTTTTAAAAGGTGCTAAGGAAACAATTCTTAAAAACAAGCCTGTTGTTTTATTTGAATGTGGTTTAGGTGCTAGCGACTTCTATAAGGTGACGCCAGAAGAAGTTTATGACTTTGTTTCTAATGAGTTAAATCTCAACCTCTCTTTAATGAAAAAGTGGCTCAAAAAAGAAGCTCCACTTACTAAACAAGATTTTATAACCGCTTACAATACCAATAGCGACTATTACTTTATAGCTTACCCTTAATTCGTTATTATTAATTTTTTAGTTATACTATTTAATGATTCATCAGTAAACTGAAGTATATATATGCCTTTAGCAAGGTTATAATTAGATAAATTAATAGATTTCGTCCTATTTATTTTCATATTGCTAAACATATATTGACCAACTTGGTTAATAAGCCTTAAACTATAGGCACCATGATCATTAATCTTAATTTGCAACACTTCTTTGCTAGTTATAGGATTTGGAAAAAATTCAAGTTCAATATTATTCTCTGCATTAGTTAATCCTGCAAATCCTGCTGAAAAATCATATTCATTCCCAATACAACCTTGATCAACATCTCCACAATTTGTCAAATTATCATTACCTGTTTTTAACACATACATGGTTTTATTACCTGCAGATCCAATTTTACCATTGCCATATCCACAATAAATATAGCCTCCGTCATAACAGGTATCAACATCTGTTACAAAATTTTCATCAAAACTTGATGCGTATTTAATAAATGAAGAAGATGTAATTCTAGGCAACCCAGGTGAAACATGTAACTTGTATCCTGTCATTTGCGTTCCAATTACGCTCCAAGCATCTTGTTCTTGATCGACTCCTACGACAACTGAGTCTTGGTTTTTGTATTTAGTTACTGCTCGGGCATGTTGATTATAATCACCTGAAGAAAAATCAAAAAAAGCCTGATCAAACTTTTTAACTCCATTTGTATCAAATTTAACCACTAATCCTTCAAAGTCATCAGATCCATATATATGTGTAGATGCAGCAACTATAATACCTCCAGTATCTACAGTTAATTTAGAAGCAAAATCATCTCCAGCAAAACCATACGTTTCATTATAAATTAAACTACCGTCTGGATTAAATTTCAGCAAATAAATATCTTCATCTAGTGCCCCAAAATTTTTCGTCCCGCCAACAGCTATCAATTGTCCTTTATCATTAATTTTCACATCCTTAAAATAATCATTACTAATACCTCCAAAAGTTTTTGTCCATAGCGTATCACCATGTTTATCTAACCTCAACAAATATCCATCATTATTTCCCGCTCCATAGCTGTAGGTTTCTCCTGCAATAATATAACCGCTATCGGGCATTTCTTCTATGGCATAAGCAAAATCCCAGTCTTCTCCACCATATGTTTTAGTCCATAACGTGTCTCCTACCTGATTTAAGCGTGTTAAGTATATTTGGTAGCCATTACCGTATGAATTTGATACGCCTACAACTGCATAACCACTATCATAAGTTACAGCAACATCATAAGCGGTTTCTATTCCTTCACCTCCATAATGTTTTGTCCAGTCTATATCTCCATTTTTATGAGTTTTCACAATATAAAACTGAGATTGCTTAGCAAAACTACTGGTACTACCCACTACTAAAAAACCAGTATCTGTTACTTGTTTAACAGCAAAAGCTCTATCTATTCCCCATGCTCCATACGTTTTTTCCCACCTAACTTGTGAAAACGTTATATTGACTATTAGAATGCAAAAAATAATAATTAAACTTCTCATAAGTACTAAGATAGAGAATTTTAAACACAGTATCTATTCTACAACTAGCGTTTTAGTAAACGGCACCTGATTAATATATCCTGTTACATAATAAATCCCGCTAGACACCTGATTAAATAAATATGTGTTGTCTAATCGTTTTGATATCATGATTTCTCTTCCAAATAAATCATTCATCTTAATGTTATCCACCCCTTTCGTTTTTATACTGAAATGATTTGTTGTTGGATTTGGATAAAGTACTACCCTTTTACTGATATTTTCTTCTTTTATTGAAGTTGAAAAATCTTTGTTTATTAAAATTTTCCCACTGTCTCCAACTACAATAATGGTAGAATCTCCATAAGTTTCTAAAGCATTTAACAATTTATTATCTGTATCATATTGCCAAAAATTACCAACTGTATCTTGCCAATATATAACACCTTGATTACTATTACTTGACTCCCCAACTGCAACTAATTGATGTTTCTTGGAAACATCTAAATCTTTCATTGTTGGATAAAAAAATGTTAAAGAGTTATTATCAAACTGCCAAGTTAGCCCTCCATCATTACTAAATATCATTGTATTTAACTCATTTTCAACAGCACCATAAAGTAAAGAGTCATTTACATACTTTAGGTCTAATATTGTATTATTAGTACATGTTTGAACTGTATCCCAAGACAATCCTCCATCATAAGTTCTGTATACTTGCCCGCTATCACCTCCAACTATACCCGTTAAAGTATCAATAAAATCAATTGCATATAAAATTTCACTTCCCCAATTATGATAAACCGTATTTTGAAGTGAAGAATCTTTAATTATATCTATGGTTTTTCCTCCAAAACAACTCGAGCCAATTATTAAATAATCATCATCACTAAAGGAGTATGTTTTAATTGGAGTACACATACTGAAACTACTGGTCCAAGTTAGTCCTCCATCATTGGTTAAATACAAACCTCCGGTATAATGAATTATAGTATCTGAATTGGCAACTATACATTTACCATCTACATCATTTATAAATTCTATATAGGTAACATCTGGTAATTGAGAAGTGAATGTAATTCCAGTAAATGATAAATTAAACCAAGTTTTACCTCCATCAATCGTTTTTAAAATAGTACTATCATCTGCACCTATATAACCAACCAAATCTGATCCAAAAGAAACTGTATTAAGATCCAATCCAGTACCAGCATTGATCGTTTTCCATAGAGACTGAGAATACAATACAGATTGACTAATCAGTGCAATAATGAGCATTAGCTTTTTCATATTATTTTGTATTAATGTTTATACAAAGCTATGATTAGCCTTTGTAATAGTAAATGTATAAACATTACCAAAAAATGTAACTTTTGCTAAAACCCCTTTAAACGAAAAAAGGTTATAAAATTAGCTATTTAGCCTTTTGCATTTGATTTTTAGGAGACTTCCTTTTTTTCTGTTTATATAATTGTAATTTAGAAACATTCATTCTTGGAGGGAAGTAATTATTTCTAGTATCTACATCAGCAGTTTCTAAGAGTGGGTCTAATAAAATACTTTTTATTTCCTTCTCTGTAGTAAATACTTTAGATACATACTTACTATTCAACTTCCATATTTCTGCAGGTATCCTTTGTATCTCTTTTGTGCCATCTGTGTATTCAAACTCAATAATAATTGGCATTATCAAGCCTCCTCTATTCCTAAAATTAACTTGATAAAAATTATATCCTTTTGCTAATACTTCTTTTTCTTCTTTGGATAATTTATGCATGTATTTTTTATAATTTTCGCGATCTTTTTCTGTTACTTTATATGGATCAAAAGAAGTGTAAAAATCATTAAGAGATGGGTCTTTTTCATTATACGTTTCTTCAATATCTGTTTTGTTAACTTCATCTCCAATAAATCTATTTTTAGCTTCTTTTTTAGCTAAAGGTTTTTCAATTTCTGGATTTTTAGAATCTATTCTCATCCATTTAACCGAGTCTATTGAAATATCTACATGCTCATTTGTGTAAAACCAACCTCTCCAAAACCAATCTAAATCTACACCAGATGCATCTTCCATAGTCCTGAAAAAATCACTTGGAGTAGGGTGTTTAAATGCCCACCTTTTTGCGTAGGTTTTAAATGCATGGTCGAACAATTCTCTACCCATAATTGTTTCTCTTAAGATATTAAGAGCTGTAGCAGGTTTACCGTAAGCATTATTCCCAAACTGAAATATAGATTCAGAATTTGTCATAATAGGAGATATACCTCTCTTATCTCCTTTCATATATCCTGTTATTTTATAGGCAGGACCTCTTCTTGAAGGAAATCCTCTTTCAAAATCTTGTTCGGTTAAGTATTGTAAAAAAGTATTTAATCCTTCATCCATCCATGTCCATTGGCGTTCGTCACTATTAATAATCATAGGAAAATAATTATGACCTACTTCATGAATAATGACTCCCAGCATACCATATTTAGTTCTCTCACTATAAGTCCCATCTTTTTCTGGTCTACCATAATTAAAGCAAATCATTGGATATTCCATCCCTATGCTTTTAGAATGAACTGAAATTGCCTTTGGATATGGATAAGGTATAGTATGCCTAGAATACGTTCTTAATGTTTGTGCAACTGCTTTTGTAGAGTATTGCTCCCATAATGGATTTCCTTCTTTAGGATAATAGGACATGGCCATAACATCTTTACCGTTTTCTTGCTTCACTGCCATTGCATCCCATATAAATTTACGTGAAGAAGCAAAAGCAAAATCCCTAACGTTAACCGCTTTAAAGGACCATGTTTTTGTGTCTGTCGCTTTTTTCTTTTCTGCTTTCTCGGCTTCTTTTTGAGTTACAATAATTACTGGTGATTCATACGATTTTTGTGCTTTATCCCATCTATCTAATGCTGTTTTAGATAATACCTCTTTTGGATTAACTAAATCGCCTGTTGCACCTACAACATGATCAGAAGGAACTGTAATGTTTACTTCATAGTTCCCAAAAACTAATGCAAACTCTCCTCTTCCTAAAAACTGTTTATTTTGCCATCCTTCTACTTCATTATATACACACATCCTTGGAAAAAACTGGGCTATAGTATATAAATAGTTGTCTTCTTCTTTAAAATATTCCAAACCAGATCTACCCCCTATCTCCATTCGATTATTAATGTTATACCACCAATCTATGGTAAATTGAATCGAATCTCCTGATTGTAGTTCATTCACCAAATCTAACCTCATCATAGTTTTATTAACTGTGTAGGACTCAATGACACCTTCTTTTACACCTTCTACTTTGGTTAATTTAAACCCTCCGTCAAAATCATTCATTTCCTTTTTTAATTGAGAAAATGCTTTTTTAGTTGTTAACCTTCCAGTTCTAATTTTCTTTGTATCAGAATCTTTAGCTCTAACATTTTGATCTAATTGCAACCATACATACGATAATGGATCAGGGGAGTTATTGATATATGTAACAACCTCAGATCCTGTTATCTTTTGATTCTTATCATCTAATGTTAGGTCGATTTTATAATTAGCTTGCTGCTGATAATATTGATGACCTGGCGCACCAGATGCTGTTCTATATACATTAGGTGTTGCTAATTTATCTTTAAGCTGTCTAAACTTATTGGTGTTTTCTTGTGAAATGGAAGTAGCCGTTATTATAACACCTACAAATGCGTAAAATAATTTATTCATCTATATTGAATATGTGGTTCGTTATATTTTTATTATAAGAATGCTGTAGAGTTTGTTCATCAATTGTTACATTCACTATATTCTCTTGCTCTTTAAATGTATTAACTAATAATGTATTGGTTATTTCTAGTTTCTTAGGCTCTTTTACTTGTTCTGATTCAAAATACACCATGCATTCTTCATCTAAGCTAAACTCGAAACCTATATAGATTAATACAATATCTTTTTTATTATTACTTATGCTTAAATGATCTGTAATGTAGCGATTTAACACACTATCTATTTGGTCATTTTTTTGATCTAACTTTATAGATTCTCCTGTTTGTTGTAAAATATCAGCTTCTAAATCATGCGCAATAAACTTAATACTAATCTCTAATCTTTGATCAGTATTAATATGTTCTACATTGCAAATAGTAATATAGTATTCATGCACTCCAAATGAAGTTAACATTATTGCTAATGTTAAGCACATACTAATAAAAAATGTAGGCTTAAAAATTTTCATATCGCACATTAAAGGATTACTTTATTAAAAATGTGACTTTTTTCATTAAGCCCGTTTCATAGAATAGTAATCATCTAAAAGGCAAAAATATGAAATTAATAGTCGGGTTCAAAAAAGGATTAACATTGTTAGCTTTAATAGCTTCTAATTTAACAAACTCACAAATAAATAATACTATTCAAGGGGTAGCAAAATCTGGAGTATTGGATGGTGTTTATGTACAGACGAATATTCCAACTAAACGTATAATTAGTTATACAAATTTAGAAGAAAAGGAGGTGATGTGGAGCAAACGGGTTTGGAGAAAAATTGATTTAAGAGAAAAAATAAATCATCCTCTTTATTACCCTGAACAACCTACAAACAGTTTAAAAAGTCTATGGGATGTTATCAGATATGGAGTTGAGCAAGAAGGTAGTTTAACACCTTATGAAATAATTCCTAGTGAAGATATAAATAATGTAAGCTTTGATGATGATGGGCAGTTTTTATATCCTGTAAAAGCTCCTAATGGAAATATTAATGATTCAGTTTACAAAGAAAAAATTCAAGACTTATTTTATACTATTGAAACCATCCCTGTTTGGGATGATGTGTTAGATCAAGAAGCAGTTGATGAAAATGGAGACCCTATTTATAAGGATGTTAAAAAACGAATTGAATCGAAAGATGTGATGCAATATTTAATTAAAGAAGATTGGTTTTTCGACAAACAAAGATCAGTTATGGATGTACGAATTATTGGGATTTGTCCTTTAGTAAGAGTATATGATGACAATGGAGTTTTAAAACCTGGATTACAAAAAAAGTTTTGGCTCTATTTTCCTGAATGTCGATACACCTTTCAAAACTACTTTGTTTATAATCGTAAAAATGATGCACAGAGAATGTCTTTTGACGATTTATTTTGGAAACGTATGTTTGGTAGTTTCATCCATAAAGAATCTAACGTTTACAACAGAGCTATTGAAAGTTATGAAAAGGATGGTGTAAGAGCTTTACTAGAAGCTCATCATATTAAAGCTCAAATGGGAAAGATTGAACATGATCTTTGGCATTTGTAAGAGACATTTTACTGTAAAATTGAATAGTAAGTTTTATCATTCCAAACTTGATTTGAAATCTACTATTTCTTGATCCTCAATCAAGTTGAGGATGACAGCTTTACAGCACTAAAATTTTATATAGTAATGAGTTTGAGATTACTTCAAACTCATTACATTCATTTTCGTAATTACGGTTTTGTTGTTATTCATTAGTTCAAATATGCTAATGCCTTTTCTAAAGCTACATCAATCCCATTTGGATTACTACCTCCAGCTGAAGCAAAGAAAGGCTGACCACCTCCGCCTCCATTAATCTCTTTAGCCAACTCTTTCACCATGTTACCTGCATGTAAGTCTTTAGACTTAGCTAATTCTTCTGATATAAGTATGGTTATGTTTGCTTTTCCAGACGATACACTCCCCAACACCATAAACAAATCATTTACTTCTCCTTTTAACTGAAACGCAATGTTTTTAATACTTTTAGGGTCTAACGAAAGTTTTTTAACAATAACCTTAGCTCCATTAATTTCTTTTACTCCTTTAAGTAAATCATTTTTAACATCTCCAGCTTTTTCAGCTTGTAAACGTTCAATTTTCTTTTGTAAATCGGAATTTTGCTGCTGTAAGTCCAGAATTGCCTTTTTTAAATCTTTAGGGTGTTTAAATAAGGTGTTTACCTCATCTATTAATGTTAGACGATCATTTACAAATTTATCGGCCTCAATAGATGTTATTGCTTCAATTCTTCTAACACCTGCTGCTATGGAACTTTCACTTATAATTTTAAACAACCCTATTTTACCTGTAGAATTAACATGTGTACCTCCACATAATTCAACCGAATCTCCAAATTGAATTACTCGAACTATGTCTCCATATTTCTCACCAAATAATGCCATTGCTCCCATTTCTTTGGCTTTAGAAAGAGGTGCGTTTCGCAATTCATTTAACTGTATATCTTGTCTTATTTGACTGTTAACATCTTGTTCTATAACTAATATCTCATCCTCAGTTAACTTACTAAAATGAGAAAAATCAAACCTTAAGTATTTATCGTTAACCAAAGATCCTTTTTGCTCTACATGATTACCTAATACTGTTCTTAAAGAATGGTGCAATAAATGAGTAGCCGAATGGTTATTATTCGTTAAGTTTCTTTTTCTTTCATCTACTTTTGCATGAAAAGGGTATTTAGGATGAATAGGCAACTTATCACTATAATGAAGTATTAGATCATTTTCTTTTTTGGTATTTGTAATGAAAATCTTCTCCTCTGATGACTCAATCATACCTGTATCTCCAACTTGACCTCCACCTTCAGCATAAAAAGGTGTATAGTTAAATATTAAATGGTAAAAAGATTTCCCCTTCTCCTTAACTGTTCTATATCTCGTTATCCTAACATCAGCAGTGGTAGCATCATATCCAATAAATTCTTGTTTATCATCTTCCATTAAGACTACCCAATCAGTTGTTTCTGATTGTGATGCTTTACGAGACCTATCTTTTTGTTTTTGTAATGCTACTTTAAATCCTTCCTCATCTACATCAAAGCCATTTTCTTGTGCAATTAATGCTGTTAAATCAAAAGGAAATCCAAACGTATCATATAATTCAAAAATGCTTTTACCATCAATTTTTTTCGTTTGTTTATTCTCTTCAATATAAGCCTCAAGTCTTTTTATTCCTGATGCTAATGTTCTATAAAAAGAATTCTCTTCTTCCTTAATGACTTGTTCTATTAATTGAGCTTGAGAAACTAACTCTTTAAATGTACTCCCCATTTGTCTAGCCAACACTTCTACTAGCTTATATAAAAAAGGTTCTTTAATATCTAAAACTTGATAACCATAGCGAACAGCCCTTCTTAATATTCGTCTTATTACATAACCTGCTCCATTATTAGATGGCAATTGACCATCAGCAATAGTAAACGATATTGCTCTAATATGATCGGCTATTACACGAATAGCTATATTTATTTTGTTTTGTTCTTGAGAATGTCCCTCTCCTTCTTTGTATGCTCTATCAGATAATGTTTCTATGTAATTAATTAATGGTTTAAAAACATCTGTGTCGTAATTTGATTTTTTTCCTTGAAGCACCATTGCTAGCCTTTCAAATCCCATCCCTGTGTCTACATGTTGATTAGGCAAATCTTTCAAAGAACCATCTGCAAAACGATTGTATTGCATAAATACTAGATTCCATACTTCCACTACTTGAGGGTGATCTTTGTTCACTAAATTCTTCCCTGGTATTTTATCAATTTCAGACTGATCTCTTAAATCCACATGAATCTCGCTACAAGGTCCACAAGGACCTACAGCACCCATTTCCCAAAAATTATCTTTCTTATCACACTTTATAATACGATCTTCAGCAATAATATTTTTCCATATATCATAAGATGCTGTATCCTCTTTTAACCCATCAGTTGCATCTCCCTCGAATATGGTTACATACAACTTTTCCTTATCAATTCTATAAACTTCTGTTAACAATTCCCATGCCCATTCTATTGCTTCTTTTTTAAAATAATCTCCAAAAGACCAATTCCCTAACATTTCGAACATAGTATGATGATAAGTATCAACTCCTACTTCTTCTAAATCGTTATGCTTTCCAGAAACCCTGAGACATTTTTGAGTATTTGTTACTCTATTATCAACTGGCTTTTTATTACCTAGAAACAAATCTTTGAATTGATTCATTCCCGCATTAGTAAACATTAAGGTAGGATCATCTTTAACTACAATTGGAGCAGAGCTAACAACTTTATGTTGTTTAGCATTAAAATAATCTAAAAATTGTTTTCTGATCTCTTGAGCGTTCATGTTCATAGTATTTGATACACAAAAATACTATAAGTATTGAATTTTAACCCTTGATGAAAAATTTAAATAATATATTTTCTATTCAAACATTAGAAAATTGAAGAAGAGATTGTAAGGTAAGCTTTTGTATATTAAAAATCTATTAGCAGTTAATCCGTTACAACCATTGTTTTAAAATCTACTATTTCACCATTAACAACAAATGCATATTGATATTTACCTGGCTCAAACATATCCCTTGATAATACTAAACTACCATGTAAATCTTTAGATGATAATTTAATTGTTCTGTACAACTGGTTATCCTTATCGTAAAATAAAACACTTACTTCTGCCTCTACTGTTAAATGATAATTAATTGATGTATACGTCTTAAAAGGGTTGGGTGAGTTTTGTGTAATAAAAAACAGATCTTTAGCTGTTTTTACCATCAAGAACATATTCTTTTTTGCCCTCTGCATTTAATTTGTTTTCTGCATCTACATTAGTAGTTGTTTGCCCGAATGAGCCACCCCCCACAAACAAGGCTAACGCATTGATTACGAATAATTTCATCAAGCTTTTATCATTAAAGTGATGCAAAGGAATAAAAATATTTAACTGTTATTATATTAACAATAGTATTATTTTTAACTAAACATCTCCCAATGTTAAAATAACAACTTAAATGTATTTTATTAACAAAATAAAGATAAAAACGCTTAAAGAACACAACATGGCGCATTAAAGCACAGGGCAAATCACACATAAAAAAACTTCTTAGAAAATCTAAGAAGTTTTTTATAGATGAGATCTATTCTAGATCATTCAAATAATATTGCATAAGGCATTCTAGCTTGAATACGATCTGATTTGGTATTAGCTATGTG
>JAHDBM010000083.1 GCA_020630395.1 Flavobacteriales bacterium | reverse complement strand
ACGCATATTCTCCTTTATCTACTGAATAAATTAATTGTCCTTTTCTAACATTAGTGCCCATTTTAAGATTGCCACTTATTACTTTACCTTGAACTTCACTAGTGACTTTTATCATTTTAGCGGCATTTACACGACCTTCTCCTTTAATCGTTAATGGAATATCTTGTAATTTAACTTCTTGAACTAATACAGGTGTTTTTTCTTTTACCTCAGTGTCTTTTTTAGTTTCTGGTTTAGGAGCATTTTTACCAGCCATTTCTCCCATTTTAAAACCTATAAAAACGAGCATTAAAATAATAATTGGGAATCCTAATCCTACTAATAATTTTCTCATAATAAACGGAGTTTAATTCAATTTAAAAATACTGAATCTAAAAGGTAATACCTGTTGCTTTTTGCTTGAGCGGTTAATATATAGGTTGAAAGGAATTGCTTATACATAATATTGGTTTTTAAGTAAGAATAAATTAATATTGGTTAAATGAATAAGTTAATTGTATTTACGGGGCCAGAATCGTCAGGAAAGTCTACTTGGAGCAAGTGGCTTTCTTCTCATTTTGGTATTCAGTTAGTAGAAGAATATGCTCGTGACTTTTTGGCTAAAACAGGAGGAAAGTATAATGAACCAGATTTATTGGTTATTGCTAAAAAACAACAAGAACTTATAACACATGCGCTTTCAAAGTATGATATAGTGATAGCGGATACTGATTTGTTAACGATTAAAATTTGGTCAGAAGAAAAATACGGCAAGTGTGATAAGAGCATATTAGATTTGTTATATAATAATGTACCCGATCATTATGTGTTATGTAGGCCAGATATTCCATGGGAAGAAGATTTTTTAAGAGAAAACCCTCATGATCGTGATCGATTATTTAATATATATGAGCAGGAGATAAATGAGGTTAATATTCCCTATTTTGTTTTGGGAGGTAATGAAGATAAAAGAAGAGCCAGTTTAATTGATTTTATTGCTCAAATTGAAAATTAACTATTTCATAATATACCAAATGTATTTAAACGTTACATTATCGTAATTTTACAATGACATGAATGTTTGAAAATTGAAATTACTACGTCTTTTTGCAGCAGAATTAATTGGAACTTATTTTTTAGTTTTTTTTGGAACTGGAGCTATGATGGTTAATGAAATTTATGGTGGAGTAATTTCTCATTTAGGAGTTGCATTAGCTTTTGGAGTTGGTGTAATGAGTATGATTTTCGTTTTTGGAGATGTATCTGGTGCACACATGAATCCGGCAGTTTCACTTTCATTTTTTGCTATGAAAAGGATAAGTTGGCAAAAAACAAGTGGTTATATAATTTTTCAATTATTTGGAGCGGTTTTGGCAAGTTTGTCATTATCGATTTTGTTTCCTCAAGCAATTTCGTTTGGAGAAACTGTTCCACAAGGTACTTGGGAGCAATCATTTTTAATGGAGTTTATTTTGTCTTTTTTCTTGATGCTTGTTATCATTTTTGTTGCAACAGGAAGTAAAGAAAAAGGAATTATGGCAGCATTAGCTATTGGTTTTGCAGTATTTGTTTGTGCATTAGTTGGTGGTCCAATTAGTGTAGCATCTATGAATCCTGCAAGGTCTTTTGGTCCAGCAGTTTTTTCTGGAGATTGGACGCATTTTTGGTTGTATATAATAGCTCCTGTTTTTGCAATGTTATTTGCAGTAGGTATTTGGAGCTTATTAAAGTTGGAAGTAGATGAATAAGAAAAAAATATTGGTTTTATGCACAGGGAATTCTTGTCGAAGCCAAATGATGCATGGTTATCTTAATTTTTTTGGAGGAGATAGAGTGGAAGTATACAGTGCAGGTATAGAAACTCATGGTGTTAATCCTATAGCTATAGGGGTTTTAGTAAAAGATGGAGTAGACATAACAAAACATACCTCTAATTTAATAGATGACTATTTAGATATTGAGTTCGATTTAATCATAACCGTATGCGATCATGCTAAAGAGTCGTGTCCTTATTTTCCTAATACTAAGAGTATAATACATCATTCATTTACTGATCCTTCTAAAGAAAGTGGAACAGCTTCAGCAATAATTGAGCAGTTTATTATGGTAAGAAATGAAATAAAAGCATTTGCAAATCAAATCATTAGTGATTTATAGTTTGATTATAGTATATTCAATCTTAACTAATTTATGAGATTATGTCATTAGAAGATGAGTTATTAGATAATATGCATATAGCAGATCCAATAGATTTTAAAGAATATGCATTTCCATTATCTTTTCAGTTTAAAATAGGAACATTAGCAAACGATTTTGTGGCTAAAGATGCTAATGGAGCTACAATTGCTTATGTACGTCAAAAGATGTTTAAGTTTAAGGAGGCTATAATGGTATATGCCAAAGAAGATAAAAAGGATTTATTATATAAGATAAATGCAGATAGAATTTTAGATTGGAGTGCCAACTATGCATTTACAGATCAAAATGGTGATAATTTAGGAAGAGTTGGAAGAAAAGGAATGCGATCATTGTGGAAGGCTAGTTACGAAATTTACGATAACGATAATCAAATCGAATATAAAATAGGAGAGTTAAATCCTTGGGCAAAAGTTGGAGATGCATTGTTGTGTGAAATTCCTCTTTTGGGAGCCTTAACAGGTTATTTGTTTAATCCTAAGTATGGATTAACTTCTCCAGATGGTGAATTAGTAGCTAAAATGTCTAAAGATCCTTCTTTTTTCGGGCGTAAATTTACATTAGAAAAACTAGGAGATTTAGAACAAGGTGATTCTACTAGAATGATATTGGCATTAATGATGATGTTGTTACTAGAGAGAAGAAGAGGTTGATAAAAAGGGTGAAGTTATGGGATTAGGTTCTGCTGCAGTAAAAGAAATGCAAAAGACTATTGAAAAGAATAGAGCTGCATCAAAAAACAGAAAAAGAAGTATTCAAAAGGGGGGAGTTTCGGGAAAAATTAAATTTAAAGAAGTAAGTGAGAAAGAATATCAAGCTTGGAAAGCTAACTACAAGGTTAAAAGAAAGAAAGAGCTAATAAGAAACACGACTGTTGTTTTTTTAATTCTTTCAGTAATAACAGTAGTTTTTTATTTATCTGGAGTTTTTAATTAATGTATAGTTAATTTTAAAAAGGATAGTATATACTATCCTTTTTGTTTGGTAGATTAATCTTTTTTGTCTTCAGTGAAATACGTAATATTTTTTCTGTTTCTTTTATTTTTCCTCATAGCCTTTTTAGATGGAATACCAAGACAGTCCATTGCGCATCTAAATCCAATGGTAGAAGACGATAATTGCTTGTTTAGATATCTTATTTGAGTTGCTTGCGTAGTGTCTCTCCAAGATTTACCCATAAATAATTTATTATCACTGCTATTATAATTTGTATAATCATAATAAGGGATGAAATACCTCATTTCGTCTGTAAGCAGGTAATAACTTTTATTGAACAAATTAGTTGTGTCTTTTGTCAACATTAATCGACCTGGTGTTGAAATAATACACTTTGCAATGCCGTCAGTTATTTCACCTAAAAACTCTAGATCCGCATCTTCCATTCCAGGTATGCTTTGATATTGATCTAAAAAATTAGGAATCGTAGTTTCTAATATTTCTCTTATTGTTCTAGAAGCGGCTAATTTACGTGCAGTTGTATCAAAATGGCAAGCAGTTTTACTTTGTCTAATAAGTTCATCAAATAAAGAGTTATTTAATTTAGCTGCATCAGGCATCATAATTTTATTTTCATTTTTCTCAATATGAGTTAAATATTGTAAAACACCTTTTGCGTCATATAATGCTTCGTCAAGCTTATCAGCTGATCTATATAATTCATTTTTGTGCCTCACCAAAATGTCATTGCCATTTACTGGGTTATATATAGAAGAATTATTTTTTTTATTGTCACTTAAATAATAATCATCCATCACCCACTCACTCACATTGCTATTCATGTTATATAAACCATAATCATTTGGCCAATAACTGTCAACAGGCTTAATAACACCAATTTTACCATCTTGAATTAACTTGTTATCATTATAATTCTTATGAATCCCTTTTCCTTTCCATGGCCAAAAGAGTGTTGTGTTAGTTTTTATGTTTGAGGCGTAAGTCCATTCAGCAGCTGTAGGGAGTCTATATTTAGGGAGGAGCATACCGTCTTCAATTTTCACATTTCTTGTGGCTAAGTCTTTTATGGATATATTTTTGCCAGATGCACCAGAGCCCTGATTAGGATTTAAATCAACCAATTGTCCTTTTTCATTTTTTCCATTTTCATATTGTCCGGCTAAATATGCTTCAGTTGTAAAAGGTTCGTTTTGTTGATTGTTATTATAAAGAAGTATCTTTTCTCTTATGAGAATCATTTCATTAACACGATCTGTTCTCCAAGCGCAAAAGTTATTGGCTTGTAACCATGACACTCCAACAACAGGATAATCGTCATAAGCTGGGTAATTAAAGTAATTGTTGATATAGGGCTCATTATACACTCCATTTTCTAACCAAACTTTTTTATTAGGCAAAGCATTAGTATGCACTGCAGGAAAATCAATGAATACTTTTTCCGTCCAATACAAATATTCATTCCAGTTATGATTAGTAACTTCTGTTACATCCATGAAAAATGAATGCATTAGTGTCTCTTGCTTGTTATGCTTAAAGCTACCTCCTTTAATAAAAGTAAGACCAGGGCCAACTTCTTGAGTTTTAAAATTAGTTTTCATAAAGCCACCATTTTCAGGAGTATTGTGTTTCCAGCCTGACACAGTAGATTTTGATTTACAAGAAATTAGGGCAAATACAATTAAGACAACATTAAAATATTTCATTGTTATATTTTATTTCAGTGTAACGTGAGATTTATGTTTTGTTACAGTTTAAATCAAATCTTCCAATACATAAAGCACAGGATGTAAAACAGAAGCTCCAAGTATAGCTGATCTTTCTGCTGACCATCCAAATAATTCACTTGGTAAATCATCATTGTCTTTAAATGGCATTTCAATCGTAAACGATAAACAATCAAAACGTTCGGCAATTTGATTAGAACATGTCGTTAGGTTTGCTGTACCAGGTTCGTCTCTGCCGTAATTGTGGGTGTCTTGAAAATCGGGAGAAATTTGCATCCAATAATTTTTAAAAGCATTTTCTAATGCTTCCATTTGTTCGTGATAACTAGGAATACCTTCTCCACCTGCAACAAAATTATAAGGAATAGCTTCATCTCCATGTACATCTAACATTAAGTCAACTCCAATCTCATCCATCTTTTTTAAGGCATAAAATACCTCCGGACTTTTTTTTAATGAAGGTTCTGCCCATTCCCTATTTAGGTTAGCTCCTGCATAATTAGATCGTAAATTACCTGCAATAGATCCATCAATATTCATGTTAGGGATTACATAAAAACAAGCGTTTTGTAACAATTTAGTAGCTAAAGGATCGCTTTCATTTAATAGTACATCTAGTGCTCCTTCTACAAACCATTCAGCCATAGATTCACCAGGATGTTGGCGAGCTATCATCCATACATTTTTTTTGTCTTTTCCAGGTTCACCTATTACTAACATATCAATGTCATGTCCTTGAACTGTCTCTCCTATAACTTCTATTTTACAATGATCAGAAAGTTGTGATTGATGCACTAATTCTTGGTGTCTTTCGAAACTATATGGTGCGAAATAAGCAAAATACACACTGTCTTCCTCTGGGGTAATGTCTATTTTTAATTCACCATTTACATAGTTAGTGGGTGTTCTATACCATGTTTCTTTGTCATAAGATATACAAGCATTGTAATTCTCCCATCCATCAGGATAAGATGATTTACTTGCATTTAAAATAGTAATAGTACAGGGCTTGTTTTTAGCATCAGTAAGTCTAAAATGAAACCATTGAAAAAAGTCACTGTTGGTGTCTTTTGGAATATTAAGGTCTATTTTACCGTTTTCATTTATAGAAACAACTTCTATGTTTCCGCTATCAAAATTTGATGATATTTTCATTAGGTTTAGTTTAAAGTTATGTTGTTTATGATATAAAGGTATTAGATCTTTCGACTTCGCTTAAGATGACATGATCGTAAAATTGGTCATGCTGAGCGGAGTCGAAGCATATGTGCATATTATCAACTACCATTTGCTATAAGGGTGTTGTATTAAATTCGAGTTATAATATTTTATGTCATGAGAGACTTCTTTGTCAATCCATTCTGGTTTTTCAAAAGATTCTTCTTCGTTTTGTAATTCAATTTCAGCAACTATTAATCCTTGGTTAGCTTGTTCAAAAACATCTACCTCCCAAGTATGGTCTTTATACTTAATATTATAGCGTACTTTTTCAATACTTTGTTCTCCATATAATGTTATAAGTTCTATTGCTTCACCAATAGGAATTTTATATTCAAATTCAGTTCTTATAATCCCTTTATTTTTACCTTTTATAGTTAAAAATCCTTTATCTCCTTTTGTTCTTATCCTTATCGTTTTTTCAGGATCTGTTAGTAGGTAACATTGTTTAATAGGAGTAGGTTTTGGTTTGTCAATAGCTTCCCAGACATCTTGTTTAATTAAAAATTTACGTTCTATCTCTTTACCCATTTCACTTGGTGTTTAGGTTAATTTCTATTTGTAATATCCCATCTTCTGAACCCGTTATTTTATATGGTGTTTTCTCGATAATGTTTAATATTTTATCATTAAAATAAAATGCATTAGCAGCAAACTTTGTTACTCCATTTTTAAGGGCATGTTTAGTAATTGCTTTAATGAGTTGCTTACCAATTACTTTTCCTTGATATTCATCAGTTATAGTAATAGCAATTTCAGCAGTAGCTGGATTTTTAATAGATCGAATATACCGAACAATGCCTATTCCAATATCTTTATTATGTTCATTTTTGTATGCGCAAAATGCAACATGATTAAGGTTGTCAATATTCGTTAGATAATCAAGTTCTTTAGATGATAATGATTCGTGAGATTGTAAAAACCGTAGTCTTTTAGTCTCCTCCGATAGTTTTTTAAATCCTTCTTCAACTGCAAGTCTATCTTCTGGAGTTAATAGTCGAATATAAATGTCTTCTCCATTATTTAGTTTATATATGACGGTATTATTATTCAATTAGTTTAATACTTTTTCTGCAATTTTCTCAATACATTTTTGTCCGTCAATAGCTGCAGATACAATACCTCCTGCATAACCAGCTCCCTCTCCACAAGGATATAAGCCAATTATTTCGGGATGTTGCATGGAATTTTTGTCTCTAGGGATTCTAACAGGTGAAGAAGTTCTAGACTCGGGAGCGTGAATAACCGCTTCGTTTGTCATGTACCCTTTCATTTTCTTCCCAAAAGCAATAAATCCATCTCTTAATGCAGTTGATACAAATTTCGGCAATACATCAAAAAGATTAACCGAAGTTAATCCTGGTATATAAGATGTTTTTGGAAAATCAGAAGAAACTTTACGATTAACAAAATCTTCCAATCTCTGTGCGGGAACAGCTTGTGTTTTTCCAGCTGCTTCCCAACATGCTTTTTCAACAGCCGCTTGAAACATAAGTCCCTTTAACGGACCATATTGTTCATATGCTGTAAGGTCTTCTTCTTTTATTTCTACGACAATTCCCGAATTTGCATAAGGGTTATTTCGTTTAGATGGCGACCATCCATTTGTAACTACTTCTTCTTGATTGGTGGCGCATGGAGCAACAATACCTCCGGGACACATGCAAAAAGAAAATACACCTCTATCTCTAGTTTGTGCGACTAAATTATATGAAGCAGGAGGGAGAAATTCTCCTCTTCCTTCTGTTAAATCACAATGATATTGAATGGAATCTACAATGTTTTGTGGATGTTCAACTCGAACCCCTAATGCAAATGGCTTAAACTCAATTAAGACTTTTTTATCGTGTAATAAATGAAAAATATCTCTTGCTGAATGTCCAGTGGCAAGTATTACATGGTTTGCTTTTAATCTGGTATCATTATTAACTTGAATACCAATAACACGATCTTTTTCAATGATTATATCGGTAAGTTTGGTGTTGAATAATATTTCTCCACCATGTTTAGTGATGGTTTCTCTTATTTCTGATATAAGTTGAGGTAGTTTATTGGTTCCAATATGTGGATGAGCATCACTTAAAATGTTTTCATCAGCACCAAATCCTACCATAAGATTAAGGACATGCTTAACATCTCCTCTTTTTTTACTTCTGGTGTATAGTTTTCCATCAGAGTATGTTCCAGCACCACCTTCTCCAAAACAATAGTTAGATTCTGGGTTTACAATATGATCTTTGTTTATGGCTGCTAAATCTCTTCTTCGTTCTTTAACATCTTTTCCTCTCTCAATAATAACTGGTTTTAAACCAAGCTCTATTGCTTTTAAACCGGCAAATAAACCAGCAGGACCAGCACCAACAATAATTACTTCTTCACTTTTAGTAACATCTTTAAATGAAGGTAGATATTGAGGAGTCGCTAATTGTTCTTCAATAAATAACTGAACTCTAATACGATAAAGAGGTCTTTTTTTACGAGCGTCAATGCTTCGTTTAAGTATTTTTACATCATTAACAAGCTCATGTTTTACTTTAGCAACTGAGCAAGCAATTTTTTTTATATCGGTAGGGTTGTTCTTTTTGGGTTGAACAACAATTTCAACTTCTTTAATCATCAATTTCTGCTTAGCAGTATATTTTATCCCTAAGGGATTTTAATTTATAAAGTGGCATATAGTATTAATAAGCTTATTTTTTTAAAAAAATCAATAGGCTTAACTATGTATAGTATTGTTTAATGTTGGTCAAGCATAATTTGATTTCCATCTGGATCTGTCATAATGATAGATGCTGGTCCTGTTGTGCTTTCATCACATTCTTTATCTAAGATTACTCCTTTAGATTTTAGTTCTTTTTGAATCGATCTAACATCAAGCGGGTTAAAGGTTAGGATGTTTTTTTCGAACATTCCTTGAAATAGACCAATAACAGTTTCTCGAGATCGTAATATTCTCCATTTAGTGTGTTCCCCATCAGGAAACCCTTCGTTCATATGACCTCCCTCTATTACTTCAAAACCAAGTTTACCGTAAAAGTCTAAACTTTTAGAAATGTCTTTAACAGCAATACTTAATGAAGCTTGCCCTAAATTAGATTTGTTCATATACTTACTTATTTGTTTAAAACTGTTTAGTTTGGCTTAACCTATTAGGTTTTAAATTTTGTTACTTTTGAATCGTAAATTAACTATTATAAAGATAGTTTAAGTTTAATAAAAAACGAATCTTCTTTCTTCATGGCACATATAGTCGCTCCTTCAATTTTATCAGCTGATTTTGGAAACCTTCAACAAGATGTTGAAATGGTTAATAATAGTGATGCTCAATGGTTCCATATAGATATTATGGATGGTGTTTTTGTCCCAAATATTTCATTTGGGTTTCCAGTGTTAAAACAAATACAAAAGCATGCTACAAAACCATTAGATGTTCATTTAATGATTGTTAATCCCGATCAATATATTAAGAAATTTAAAGAGCATGGGGCAGAAGTATTAACAGTACATTATGAAGCCTGTGCGCATTTGCATAGAACCATACAAGCTATTAAAACTGAAGGTATGAAAGCAGGAGTAGCATTAAATCCACATACCAATGTAAAATTATTAGAAGATGTAATTCAAGATATAGATTTAGTATGTTTAATGTCGGTCAATCCTGGATTTGGGGGTCAAAGTTTTATCGAGAATACGTATAACAAGGTTAAAGAGCTTAAAGAAATCATCAAAAGGAAGAATAGTAATGCTTTAATTGAGATAGATGGAGGAGTTAATGCGGTAACAGCACCAAAATTACTAGAAGCGGGAGCAGATGTATTAGTAGCTGGTAGTTATGTTTTTGGATCTGATAATCCTATTGAGACCATTGCAGGATTAACATCTTTACAGTAGTGATTAGCGAAGAAATTCTTAAGAAACTAGATAATTTTCAATTGTATGAATTACTAAGCTCAAATTCTTTTAATGAGAAAGAATTGAGATTAATAGAAGAAGAATTTAGTTCTAGGAATGTATCAAATGATGAAATCTCAAGATTTCAATCTAAGACTGATGTTGCAAATAGAAGAGAGGTTGCAGATCAAATACTACAAAATGAGCCTAATCCTTTACTCACTCCATTTTTAGCAAAAAGGCACTTTAGGAACATTGCAACATTAAAAGCTCAGGGTAATTTTAAGAAAGCCAAGAGTTATTCTATAAAACTCAATATTGGATTAATTATCCAGGGAGTAATTGTAGTTGGCGCTTTGTATTTGTACAATAAAAAGTAGATTAAAGTAAATTATCTTGGCTAATCATTAGGGTGTTTTTTTCATTGTTTTTTTTGCCATATATTCTTTCTAACTTAGGTAAATGAATTTTCACGTACAAAAAATGAAGACTGAGTATACTGAAGAAGAAATTCAGTATTATTTAGGTCCAAATAAAGAATTACATGTTAATGATTTAATTGGAAGTACCATTGAATTTGGCTTTCAAGGGACAATTAATTGTATAAGCTGTGGTAAAATAACTAAAAAAAGTTTTGGTCAAGGGTTTTGTTATTCGTGTTTTATGAGTGCCCCAGAAGCAGCCGAATGTATTATTAGACCCGAGCTTTGCCGGGCTCATTTAGGCGAAGGTAGGGATGTAGAGTGGGAACAAAAACACCATAATAGAGAACATTTTGTCTACTTAGCGGTATCAAGTGCAGTTAAGGTTGGTATAACAAATGGGCGTAATTTACCTTACAGATGGATAGATCAAGGTGCTACTTACGGTATTAAAGTAGCTAAAGTTCCATACAGACAATTAGCAGGAGAAATAGAGGTGGCACTTAAAGAGCATTTTACCGATAGAACAAATTGGCAGAGAATGCTAAAAAATGAAGTGCTTGAGGAGGAGGATTTAGAAGAAATTAAGTGGGAACTTGAGGGATTATTACCAGGTGATTTAGCTCAATTTATGGATGAAGATGATGATATAACAACTATGAATTATCCTGTAATTAAATACCCTACAAAAGTAAAGAGTATCAACTTAGATAAGGATCCATATTTTACTAAAAAGTTAGTTGGAGTTAAGGGGCAGTATTTCATTTTTGATGATGAAACAGTTATTAATATTAGAAAGTATACTGGATACAACATATATATAAATCACTAAGAAATGGCTTTTTTAAAAATACAAGTAGATGTAGAAAACCCAGATGAGGTAATTACAAATCATAAAGGTCA
>JAHDBM010000082.1 GCA_020630395.1 Flavobacteriales bacterium | reverse complement strand
CTTATGTAAACTCATATTCTACAGCAATAAAATTGCCTTATTACAGGTTGCCAGGATTTGGAGAAGTTCAAAGAAATGATATTGTTGTATTTAATCACCCTGTTGGTGACACTGCTATATTTGGAACTTATGATGGACAACAAGGTGCTGGAGCTGAGTTACAAGGACATGACTATTATCAAATGATTAGAAGTCAAGCATACTACTATGCAATGGAACAAACTAGAGGAGATGTAAATAAATTTTTAAATAATACTGATTATTACGAACAGATAAGTAGAGATAGGTTACTTAAGCAGCAAGTAATGTATGGCGCAACAATTCATGGTTACACCACAAGACCGATTGATAAAAAAGAAAATTATATTAAAAGATGTGTGGCAGTTGGTGGAGATACACTTCAAATTATTAATGGAAAGTTATTTATTAATGGAAAATTTAATAATGTAGGAGAGAATGTTAATTTTCATCATTATGTAACGTTTAATAGACGGTTAAGCATAGATGAAATTAATCAGTTTAAAGATGATTTCGGATTAAATCTTGGTATGTACAAAGATATTTTTGATACGCACGAAAGAGGTCCTAATAATTCTCGAATTTTACCAGTCTCACAGAATACGACCATTAACATGAGTGAGAAAGTGAAAAATCAACTATATGAATCAGTTAATGCTGGTAAGTATGGAAATTTAAAAATTATTTCATGTAATCAATCTATAGATTCTAGTGTTAATAAATTAGATGCATATTTATCATCATTTCCATGTAGTCCAAAACTTCCTTGGACTATTGATAATTATGGACCTTTGTGGATGCCTAAAAAAGGAGCTACTATTACTATGAATGAAGATCATTGGATTAAATATAAAAGATGTATCACTACTTATGAAGGAAATAATAACGCAACATGGAAAAATGGAGCTCTATATTTAGACGGAGTAAAACAGGATACCTATACATTTAGACAAAATTATTACTACATGATTGGTGATAATAGACATAGTTCAGCTGATAGTCGATTATGGGGATTTGTACCTGAAGATCATGTTGTGGGTAAAGGATTGTTTATTTGGATGAGTAAAGATCAAGAAAGAGGTTGGTTTGACGGAGGAGTTAGGTGGTCAAGAATATTTAAAACGTTCTAACTATTCTTTACTATTGTAGTGGTAAGAAAGTAAAAAGTTTCTTGAACTTGCAATAAATTTATTGGTATTTATATTCCTATTCTTTAGTTAATAGTTATAAAAATGATTAATGAACAATAGATATTGATGATTTAGAACATTGTTTTTAATTTCGTGTTATTTATTTGATTTTAATCAAGTTAAACTAATAGTGGTTCATTTATTTAATTTAACATCATAAAAGTTAGAATTAATTGATTGGATAACTTATTAGTTGCCAATAATCTTTAATTAATGCACTCTTGAATGTATTAACTTTTACTGTTAAAGATATATATCAATTATTTGAGATTTTAGAAAGCCTAAGGATTAAACTTACAGTCAAAAAAGGTTACTGCTTAAAGTTTTTACTGGAATCTTAACCGATATTTCTTTACTTAATAAATACTTAATAAAAAAAGCCTCCATACTATGGAGGCTTTATGCAATCTTATTTTAATTAGTATTATCTCAACACATTAACATGACCAATTTGTTCGTATATACTATCATCAGATAATTTCTCACCTACTATTCTCCATACATAACTATCTTGTTTAACTTTTACACCTTTAAAGGTTCCATCCCATGATTCTAATGGACTAGTAGTTGAGAAAATTAAATCTCCCCATCTATTAAATACATAGAACTTGTATTTTTCAGGTTTTAAGCCTTCAGTTATAGGTATAAAATCGTCATTAACTCCATCTCCATCAGGAGTAAACGTATTAGGTACGTATACTAATGTTTCATAGTTTACATACAATGGCTTGCATATACTGTCTCTACAGCCATTTTCATTTTCAACTTTTAAACAAATAGAATAATTTTCTCCTCCAACAGCAGGAAAGTCATAAAAATCATCTCTTTGGGTTGAAGTGCCAAGGTCATCAAAATACCATTCGTATAATAATGGACCAGCAGATGTAGATCTATTAGTAAATTTTATTAATGTATTAAACACGTCAGTTTCTGGTCCTGGCTCGTAAATAAAGTTAGCTCTAGGTTGAGGAAATAAGGTTACAGATGTTTCTCCAGTAACCCAACAACCATTAGCATCTGTTACTACAACAGAATATTTAGTATATCCAATTTGTGGTACTTCAGTTATTACCTGAGTTTGTTTTCCATGAGACCATTGGTAAGTATAATTAGGTGTACCTCCAATCATAGCAGCTGTTAATGTGGCAGTTTCATTTAAACAAATAATAGTATCTGGACTTATGCTGACTTCTAACGGGGGAGGTTGATTAATGTTTACGACTTGCGTAGCAACACATCCGTTAGCATTTTTAATAGCAACAGTATATGCTCCAGCTTGAGAACAAAGGTTATTAAATATGTTTCCACCATGCCATGTAAAGCCATTATCAATACTATATGAAACTGCATCAGGATCAATTATAGTAATTCTACCATCACAATTGTTGTAACAAACTTCATCATCAACTATCACTTGATCAATAACTAATTGTGGTGGTTCATTTATTGTAAATGGGACTGTTATAGAGCAACCTTCTTCATCATATATTGTTACAAAATGTTGTCCGGCACAGATGTTATTTAACGTATTAGACCCTGTATTTAATCCATTCCATTCTATTCGGTATATTCCATTAGGAGCTGTACCTCCTGTTGGGTTAACACTGGCAATACCACTACATTCGCCAAAACATAAAGCATCTTGGGTAAGTAAATTAGGAATTATTGCAGGTGGCTCAGTTAACGTAATACTAACAGTATCTCCACATCCTTGAGAATCATTAGTTATTACATTATATACACCAGCAGGTAAATTATTAAAAATAGGATTAGCTTGCCATGTTGCACCATTATCTATACTAAATTGATAAGGTAGAGTACCGCCATAAGGAGCAATATTTATAGATCCATCAGTACCTCCATTACATTGAGGAGAATTAAACGTAACATTTTGTCCTGCTTTAACATAAATTACGTTAACCATAGTATCAATGTTAATTTGGCATCCAGTTTCAGAAAATAGGGTTACTCTATATTGACCTGGTCCAGGTACATATAAATGGTCTAATGTATCGGCAGGATTTCCAGTATTCCATACATATTTAAAATAACCTAATGGAGCTTGTAATCTAATACCTTGGCAATCTTGAACAATATCTAATTCAGCATCATGGCAAGAAGCATCAAGATATGCTCTTCCTTCATGACCACCTAGTGTACAATCGGATGTTGTGAAACGAATTAATACATTTTGTCCTATGTAGGGAGTTAAATCCACAGTAATTCTTGCCCAATCTTTATAAAACCACCAACCACCATTAAGAACAGAATCAAAAGTTTCTTTTGCAATTTTAGTAGTAGGATCAACATAGTAATTACCGCAAGAATCAGTAATACTATTTAATAGTTCGTCATAAAATTCAATTTGAAAAAATGGCATTTGTACATTACTGTGTCCGTTAGGGCTTTGAACAACAACTGCATATTCATAAGAGAAATATGGTTTATTGGCAGTTACTAAAAAGGTGTTTTCTATATATTCAGCATCAGCACCATTATTTATATTTCCAAGTCGAAGTGATTGTGCACCACCAAAAGGACTTAAAGTAGAAATGGGTACATCAGGATCAACACCTGCACCCATAATTAAGTGTTGAGGAGTTCCACCGTTACTAGCTGTTCCAGCAGTTACATTAGTAATACAGCCAACATAAGCTGTACAAGCTTCACCATTAAAAACATCCCATGATGACCAAGTTCCATCTTCAAAATCTAAATTAGTACAAGGTTGATTTGGTGTTCTGTTAGTACTCCCACCTCCTCTTGGTTGTTGAGGGCTTTGAGGTGATGGGGTAATTCTTTGTACTACAGCATTTATATATTGATTATATTCTGCGACTAAATTTTCATTTTTAACTAACTTATTGTAAGCATCATTATATATGGTTGCAACATCATCAAATGTTATGTTATTCTCTAATAATTCTTGATAGGTTTTTCTAAAAATATTACCCGTTTTTGATTTTATAAAACGTTTAAGGTGAGGTTTTTCATAATCTGTCTTAGGAATAATTATACCTTCTTTAAGAATTCTATCACTAACATCAAGTGATTGTGTCATGTTATAAAGTTTATTCTCCACTAAATTACCTTTATCGATCATGTGGTTGTGATGATGTTGTGAAAAGGCCGAGTTAACAAGGGTAATGCTTGTAATCACAAGGCTCAACATTAGTATTTTAAAACTGTTCATAAAATCCTTTTTTTTTATAACGTATACTTACTTTAAATGGTTGTTTATTTAATTAAAAAAAGTGCATTAATAAAACCATAAAATAATAATCCCGTTATTTACACAATAAAATTACTAAATTTACCTTGTGTTTAACATGATTAACATAAAGCTTAATATTTTTTTAACATTAATGTTTATTTCTTCACTGGGTCTAACAACTCATAATAGAGGAGGAGAAATCACCTATGTTCATTTAGGAGGTAATACGTATGAATTTACAATAACTACGTGTACTAAAAGTTCAGCTCCTGCTGATCGCCCAGAGTTGTATATTAATTGGGATGATGGGACTGTTGATGATACAGTTGTTCGTTCACAGATAGTGCTAATGACTCCTATTGATGCTCAAAAAAATATTTATAAAACAACACATGTTTTTGCTGGAGCAGGAACATTTAGAGTAACAGTTGAAGATCCTAATAGAAATCAAGGAATTATTAACTTAGGAGGTGCAAGTTCTGATCAACAAACGTTTTGTGTAGCAACCGAAATTATTATAAATCCATTTTTGGGTACTAACAATTCAGTTGTATTTACTGATTGCCCTTGTCCGGAATATGCTTGTGCTAATGTTAGGTATTGCTACAATCCACAAGCATTTGACCCAGATGGAGATAGTTTAAGTTACAAATTGGTACCATGTTTGGGTGTTGGTTGCAATAGTATGGCTGTTCCATTGGTATACCAATATCCAGATGCTTTTGGAGGAACAATTAGTGTGGACCAAAATTCGGGAACAATATGTTGGGATGCACCATCTTTATTAGGTGAATACAATATAGCGCTATTAGTAGAAGAGTGGAGAAATGGAATTAGAGTGGGATCCGTTTTAAGAGATATTCAAATTACTGTTTTAGGAAATTGTAATAATGACCCTCCAGTAGTTAGCCAAGTTATGGATACTTGTGTTGTTGCTGGAGATAATTTAACGTTTAATGTTGGAGCTACTGATCCTAATGCAGCTGATTTAATAACATTAACTGGAACTGGAGCACCTTTTAATGTGTCTTCTAGTCCTGCTAGTTTTCCAACAGTACAAGGAGTATCTCCTGTAAATAGTACTTTTTCTTGGCAAACAAATTGCTCTCATATTAGAAATGCTCCTTATGAGGTGTATTTTACTGCAACTGATAATGGCAACCCTGTAATGCTATCAGATTTTAAGAAAATGAACGTAACAGTAAAAGCTCCTGCACCAACTGGGGTGATAGTAAGTCCATCTAGTGGAAAAGTGAATGTGACTTGGAATCGTAGTTCATGTAGTAATGCTATTGGTTACAAGGTGTATAGAAAAAAAGGTGCTACTGTAATAAATACGAATTGTTGTAGTCAACAATCTCCTGAAGATTTAGGTTATATAAGAATAGGTAATTTAACTTCTATTAATGATACTACTTTTGAAGATTCTAGTAATTTAGCAATTGGAGAGTTGTATTGCTATGTTGTTACAGCTTGTTTTCCAGGTAATGTAGAAAGTTGTATTTCTAATGAATCGTGTACTAGGCTAATTAAAGACATTCCTGTAATTACTCATGTAACTGTTAATTCTACAAATGCTGTTACAGGAATTGATTCTATTATGTGGAGTAAACCTACAGATATCGATACAATAGTAGCTTATCCACCACCATACTTATACAAAATTTACCACAAAGATGGGTTTACTGGTGCTAATAATTTAATATTTACATCACCTAGTTATGCTCAATTACATTTAAGTGACACTGTGTATGTTCACAATAATGTAAATACTGTTATTGGTCCTAATAATTACAAAATAGAACTGTATCATCTAGTTGGCTTAGATACTTTGTTAATTGGTTCAACTAATGAGGCATCATCTATATTTTTAACGCTAACTCCTAATGATAATAAAATAGAATTAAATTGGAATGAAGTAGTTCCTTGGACAAATACTTCTTACGAGATTTTTAGAGGGACTTCTATAGGTGGGGTTTTTACTTCTATTGGTGTTTCTAATACCAATACTTATGTAGATAGTGGTTTAATAAATGGTCAAACATACTGTTATAAAGTTAAAAGTATTGGTTTATATTCTGATCCAACTATTGTTAATCCTATTGAAAATTTTTCTCAAGAGGCATGTGACTCTCCAATAGATTTAACACCACCTTGTCCGCCTATATTATCTATTGATGATAGCTGTGATGTAGACCTAAATTTTTTATCATGGACTAATCCTAATAATAGCTGTACTGATGATGTTACACGTTATCGTATATATTTTAGTCCAATTGAAGGAGGGAGCTTTACACAGATAGGCGAAATTTTCATCTCTACAGATACTTTTTATACAGATATTATGAATACCAATAAAGCTGGATGTTATTATGTGACTGCTTTAGATTCTATTCAATATAATAATGAGAGTAATCCAAGTAATGTAGTGTGCATAGATAATTGTCCAGTGTATTTTTTACCAAATGTATTTTCTCCAAATCAAGATGGTAGTAATGATTTATTTTCTCCGTTATCTCCCTATAAATATGTAGATAGTGTTGAATTGAAAATTTTTAATAGATGGGGGAAATTATTATTCGAAACAAATGATCCTGCTATAGGATGGGACGGAACAGCCATGGAATCTGGTAAACCAGTGGTAGAAGGAGTTTACTATTATACATGCATAGCATATAGTAGAAGACTTACTGGAATAGAAGGCGTAGAATTAAAAGGTGCTTTTCATGTATTTACTGGAGCTTCTGGAGGTAATTAATTACTGAAAAAGTTAGTTATTTCATGTATTACACTATGATCTCTTAATATCCTAAAATGTCCAGTGCCTGTAACAGTTTTAAACTCACAATTCCTCCAATTTTTATAAACATTTTTTGATACACGAATAGGAATTACTTTATCGTCTTTATCATGTATAATAAGCGCTTTATCAACACGAATATTTTTTACAAAGTCACTCACGTTTAATGTTGATGAATCTAACTGAATTTGATCTTCAATTTTAGAAATTAGTTTATTCTTTACATTTTCAGTAATACCTACAGTTTTAGCAATTTCATTTACTCGTTCAATAAATTTATCGGGGGTTGTTAGCAGTAAATACCTGTTAACTTTCCAATCTGGATTAATGCTTAAAGCATAAGTAGTTGCAACACCTCCAAAGCTATGACTGATAATTTCTGTGATGTTATATTTTTTTATGATGTCTTCAACTAAATAAGAAAACTCGAATACACTGGTTTCTCCAGAAGAGCTTCTTCCATGTGATGGTCCATCAAATGAAATAACCTTATATCCAATATTAACTAGTGGTTGAATAATATCGGCAAAGTTACCTGCCTGACCTTCCCATCCATGAACTAATAATATTTTTTTCTCACCTTTTCCCCATTTATATAGTTGAATGTTGAAATTTTTAAACAGATGAATGTCTTGCTGAGCTTCTTCTAGTTTTTCTTCTTCATGGGCTCTGTTTTTCCTAACCTTAGGATTGCTTAATACATCATAAGCCTTATTAAACATTATGTTTGGGAATAAAACAGATGTAATTTTAACGATAACTTTTTTCAACTATTAATGAATTTTAATAAAAGATATATGTGTTCTTTTATTGTTAATATCGGTAATAATATATCGCCCATTAACAAGAGAAGATGTATTTATATTATTTCTTAATATAGGAAGTCTTAATGTTTTTCCAGCAAGATCAGCAATAGTGACAGTTCCATTTAATGCTTCTTCCGATAGTATCGTAATATTATCATGGGTTGGGTTAGGATAAATTTTTAAAGCTGATTGATGTTTGTCATTTATTGAAGCAAATTCTTGATATTTTATATCAAGTTCAGGCTTATAGTTGGAATCTAGACCTGTTGTAAAAAATAATTCTCCTATAGTAGTATCAATAGTTGTAAACCTAAATTGAGTCATTCCACTTTTGTTAATATAAGGCATTAATGTATTTGGGATATCAATTCTTAACCAACTTTTATTATTAGAAACTGATCCATACACACAAGCTGTATCAATAATATCGGCTGTAGCATTAAAATCAACTAATTCTAAGGTTGGTAATGTGCCAAAGCGACCAGACTTTATTTCAATGAGGATTTTTCCATGTATTGGATTACTATCTATTAAATTAGTTCTTTTAATAAATATAGCTCCAGATTCGGGTATCTTACTTGCTGGAATTCCGCTAGTATTGAATTCTACAATTCCTTTAGTAAGGTTGTTGCTAGAATCCATTCCAAAAGAAATATACGAAGAATTGACATTGGTATTAGTAACCGATCCATCATTTGATGATCCTTTTGTTGTAAAATCTCGTTTTCGAAGTTCTTTCCAATAATATTGTTGAAAATGAAAATCATAAAACAGTGTGTACGCATTATCTCCTAAATGAAATGCGTCATAAAATAATCCATAGTCATTCATAGCACTTAATGGACTAGGGTAAGAAGGATAACCACCAGGAACAGGAACACTATCTGGGGGGTAAGTTCCGCCAGGAGCTATTGTTAGTGGAGTATTTTGTCCGTAAATATTTTGCATTAGTCCACTTGCAGAAAAATAATCTACTTGTGGATGGAGGTTAACAAAAGCTAACATCTTAGCGTCATACGCTAATAACGCAGTGTTAATCTCAAGGAAAGTGGGTTGTCCCATATCGTCCCATGCATCATAAAATGGGTGTTGGTCTTGAAAAGGAGCGTATGCTTCAATTGCCTCACCAAAATTAGGGAAGTCATATTGAGGAAAATATATTTTAATATCTGGCTTCATGGCTTTTAAAAGCCTAACAAGAGAATCTTTATTTTGAATTGTTTTATCAATTACAGAATCTCTTTGTGTAGCAGTCATATTTTTATTCCATCCTCTTAATAAATCGTTACCACCAATGCTAATATTAATAAATTCGATAGTAGGATTATTAATGAATGCTTGCTGTATTTCATCTAAAACTGCAGAGTCAAGTAAATATTTTGTTTTTTTCCCATTTACAGATAATGTGCCACTACTAAAGTCTTCATAATCAGAAAAACCATATTGATCGAATACTTTATCGATAGTATTAAATCCATTGGGTAAAAATGCCCAACTGTCACCCACTAGTAAAATTTTAGGTTGTTTAGTATTGCATTGAGAATATATAATATTTAGTGTTGCTACAATACTAAATATAAGTGCTAATATACTTTTTTTCATGTGCTTATAATTTATATTCAATATACCTAAAAAAAGTTAAAGATGACATATAAATTAGTTGTTTCAAGCACGTATTGATGTAGTAAATAACATAGGTTAAATTAATATCTAAATTATCCTGTAAGGTAATGCTAAAAAAACGACTATATTCAACATAATAATTGAGCTACCTATGAGGAAAATCGGATTAATTTTATTTTTATCGTCTTTTTTGTTTTTTGTTGCCCTTTTGTTCTTGGGTAATTTCTCTGTAACTAAAGATGTATTTCAAGATGTTTTAGTTTCAGTTTCTGAGGCTGATGTAAAAAAAGCTTTTGAAGAAGAAGGAGAAGAGGCAGGCAATAAAAAGAAGCAAAATAGAAATAATGAGTTAGAAAAATTATCATTTGTAACGTCTACTTCAACATTTAAAAGTGTTAACGGAAAAGAAACAGGTAATCAATTTAAGTTAGCAAGCAATGTAAGGCTAATGCTAAATGAAGCTAATGATAAGGCACTAGAAACTTATGGTTTTTCTAAAGAAGAAGTTTCAACATTAATATACAATTCAACTATAGATGGTAACGTATCTTATTCAGCTGAAAGCATTAATAAAACATTCGATCCAAATACTGAACTCGGAGCATTTAAGAACAAAAAAATGCTTGATAATACAAACTGGATGTTCGATCAAGAGTGGGGATCTATTGATAAATTCCAAGAGCAATTAGAAAATAAAGTCTCTGAAATTGAATCGAGTGTATTAAGAGATAAAGGATTTGATGATTATAAAATAAAAGGATTAACATTTTCTGTTGCAAAATCTGCTAGTACTGGATTTATAGCAAATAATAAATGGTTATTATTCTTTTTAACGTTTATTCTAAGTTGTATTGGAGGATTAATCTACATTTTACCAATGGCTAAAACATATGCCGGAATTAAAAATGATGGAATTTATCATGATCCATCTACTAATAGAGGGTGGATTGGCATTCTAGTTGGAACCTTTTTGATTGCGTTTTATGTTGCGTTATATTGGTTCCCTGAATACATTACCAACTTAGTTATTATTGTTGACCCTTTTAGTGAAATGCTAAGTGGAAATGCTGCTTCTCAATGGTTTTTATATGGTTTTTTGTATTGTTTAGCTATGATTGTGATGGGGGTGAGGATGATATTAAAGTACCGTCATAATAAATACCAAATGGTACGTACTGTATCCGTTATCTTTTTTCAAGTTGCTTTTGCCTTTTTAATTCCAGAGATTTTAGTTCGATTAAATCAACCTTACTACGATTTCAAAAATATGTGGCCATTAGATTATGATTTCTTTTTCGATTGGAATCTTAATACGCATTTAAATAATGGTACAATGGGTATGTTCATGTTGGTTTGGGGAATAGCTCTATTTGTTATTGGAGTACCAGTATTAGTATATTTTTATGGTAAAAGATGGTATTGTTCTTGGGTATGTGGTTGTGGTGGTCTTGCAGAAACACTAGGAGATCCTTACAGACAATTATCCGATAAATCTATGAAAGCATGGAAATTTGAGCGTATTCTTATTCATAGTGTGTTGGTATTTGCCGTTTTAATGACAGGTGTCACTTTATATACTTATTTTTCTGGTAGTTATTCTGTTTTTGGAGTTCAAACCGGTTCAGTTCAAAAAACCTATGGGTTTTTAATTGGCTCTGTATTTTCAGGAGTAATTGGAACAGGTTTTTATCCACTATTAGGAAATAGAGCTTGGTGTCGTTTTGGATGTCCATTGGCTGCGTATTTAGGAATAGTACAAAAATTTAAATCTAGGTTTAGAATTACAACCAATGGTGGTCAATGTATTTCTTGTGGAAATTGTTCTACTTATTGCGAAATGGGGATTGATGTTCGTTCTTATGCTCAAAAAGGACAGAATATTGTTCGTTCTTCTTGCGTAGGTTGTGGTGT
>JAHDBM010000081.1 GCA_020630395.1 Flavobacteriales bacterium | reverse complement strand
TCAAGCAAATCAATTCAAGATTTTGATAAATCGGTAACTAGTGCCACTTCATATATATCAGTTGTAAAAGTTGAAGAATTGGCAATAGATGGAAAGAAGCAATATGGTTTACATGATAACAATGGTAAGGAATTATTGGCTGCGAGTTATGATGAGATAAGTGTTTATGATAAGGAAACAACACCATATGCTTTAATTAAAAAAGAGGGTAAAGAAAATATTTTTAACCTAAGAACAAAGACACTTCTTTTTCCAAAAAACCAAGTGGATTGCATGCTAGGGTCAAAGGTTATTCGTGTTGTAAAAAATGATGGAGATATTACTTTTTATAATTTAAATCTCGAGAAAATTAATCCCAAAGAAAGTTACTTCGATAAAGTTACTGTCCTTAAAAATAATCTTGCTATGGTTAACGTAGGAGATTATTATGGGGTAATGAATAAAACGGGAAAAGTTATTATTCCGTTTTATAATAAATACATTGCTCAAGCGGGTGATAATTATGTTGTTGGGAATGCCCAAAATAGTTCAGGCACCTTAAAATACGGTATGGTAACTCAATCTAACCAGGTAGTTGTTCCATTAAAGTATGATGCTATTTGGGGTGCAGAAGATGGTATGTGTGCAACTAAACAAAATGGTAAGTTTGGTTATTTTAATACATCTGGTAAACTAGCGATTCCTCACAAATATGATAATGTCGAGTTTTTTCATGATGGGCAAGCAGAAGTTAAAATAAATGGAGAATGGATTTGGATCGATAAAACAGGAAAAGTAGTAAGCAGTGATCAAGTAGCTGTAACAGGAGATTTTAAAATAACCTATGCTTCTCTTGGTATAAACGTTACTTTGGCAGGAAACATCCTAAAAGAAAATGTATTTATTTGGAATCCTACAACAGGAGAAAATAGAACCTATTATTCTGGTAAGACAGAAAAGTTGACTGAAAGTATATTTAAAACGAGTGGTAAACTATCTATTCCCTCTCAATATTTAAGAAGCCTATTAACGAATGGAAATTTAGAAATAGAGTTATCCATCAACCAATCTATCACAGAAAAAAAATATAATAAGAATGAACCTTATTATGAAAATGACATAATTTATACTGCATTAGCTTATAATAAAACTACAGGAAAGGCTAAAGTATTTGCATTTAAAGGAGGAACATTTGTGTTTGCTCAAGATTTAGATCAAGCTATCATTAACAAAATAAAAGGGAGTGATGGTGAAATTAGGATGAAGCTTAATGCTATACCTGTAGACATAGATGACAAAGCTAAATACACCTTTGCAGGTTTAATAACTGCTTGGAATACCAAGAGCGGGAAAAATGTATCTTTTTTACAAAACGCGAACAGTAGCAGAGATTTTGTTTATCACCCATCTTTTAATATATCTGTCCCTGTCTTTTGTAAAGGTGCAGAAGGTAATGTAATGATGGATATTACTTCATTCCCTTATATAAAGTATGGTAATATCGTATTTGATCATTTGATTTACAATTCATCAACACACAACTCAGCTATTTATCGAAATGAAATAAAAATAAACGACTTTTTTACAGCAAAGCAACCAACAATAGCTTCATCTACTTTTAAATACGGAAAAGACACCCCGATCTCTCACGAAAAAATTATCAGTTCCAAAATAAAATCAAAAGATGTAACAATGTCTATTCAATGTATGGCAAATAGAACATATTTAGGCAATCATATAGTAAGTTTTGTTGATAATAAAACGGGATATGGTAATTGTGCAGAAGTTAAAAGCTTTGGATTTGTTACCGTATCAAATAAACAAACACAGCCAAGCATAAAGGAAATAATGGTTGATTTAAAGAAAACTAAAACGGATAAGATTTTAGGCCATTATGATTTTACTTTTCCAAGTCTAAATAAGCTTGCACATAGATATATATTATTTAATCAAACAACAGGAGATATAGATATTTTGGATTTCAATAAATTAACTGATAAATCATATCCTGGAGAATATTATACACCATTTGGATTAAACATTAGAAATAACGTGCTATTTGAATAATATAAATTTTGGTATTAATTAACACTAACATTAAAAAAATGAAAGTTCTATTTACACTGATTTCAATAACCATAATTAGTACATCATCTTTTACTCAAGCTACAATTAAAAACTTCTCCTATACTGTTAAGGGGAAATTAAAAGGTTTAAGCTATACTAATGCAGATTTTAAAAATATAGCTGTTACTGAAAGCATATATTTAAAGTTTTATGGGAAAAATATTTTTGTTATTGACAATGAAACCTTTTTTCCTGTAAAGTATCCAAATAACAAAGGGTTTAATTTTGTTCTTGGAACGGGCAAGGAGCTATTTGATAAGCCAATTTCTAGTTTCAATCCGTTCTTTATGAAAAAAAATAAATTAACTCGAGATGAATTTATTTTTAATTATACATCTGGGGGTAGCTTTTACTACAATTTTAAAACGAAAGAAAAAATTGATTTTTCTTCAACTATAAAATCTGCCAAACGTAAGGATGAAATTGTATTGGTATCCAATAAAATAGGGAAAGATGGGGCTTATGGATTAACAACCATAAAAGGTAAGCAAATATTACCCTTAAAATATAAACATATCGTTATACCAGAGAGAGGTAACTATACATTTGTTATAACACACAATCTAAATAATGAAGTAAACCTCTTTAATATTAAGACACAAAAGTTTGGTTTAACGCAAAACGCATTTAAAATAATTGAAAGTTATAAGAAAAATAATAAGTATGAAATAATTACATTTGATTTTAAAGTTGCCAAGATAGATTCTGATTATAAGTTCTCATATATTACCCAATTTGATGACAGTCAGTTTAAAACTGTAAAAGAAACAAACCATTTTGGTATTTATACATATGCAGAAAAACATGGTGTTTATAATTTACAAGGGCAACAAGTTGTTCCTTTTAAGTATGATAATATTGAAGTAACCAAAGACAAGCTATTTATTGTACAAAAATTAAATCCTGTATCTAACAACTATGAATATGGGCTATTGGATAGTACAGGTAAGGTGTTATTGCCAGTAAAAGACGAGCATTGGTTTATTGGCGATAATTATAATGGGATGTATAAATTTCGTAAAAACAAGAAATACGGATTTATTAATAAAAATGGTAAAGTTATAGTTGAACCAAAATACGATAAAGTAGAACGATTTTATGATGGTTTTGCAAAAGCTACCTTAAACGGCAAAGATTATCTAATAGATGAGAATGGGAACTCTACCACTTTGAATTTGGCTTCAGCAAAAGGAAATATGCTTGTATCGCATACATTTACCCGAAACAAAAGAGGTTTTTCAAGAGGAAGATACGAAGGTATGTTTGTTTGGGATAAAAAAACAGGAAATAATTTATTCTATATCATGGGATATGAGAAAGATAAATTTGTTCTTCAATCTCATTCAACCTTAAGAATTCCTATTCAAAGTTTAAAAGATTTGATAGGGGAAGGAGACCTAAGAATAGAAGTAGCAATTAATAAGCAAATAAAGGACATAAATGCTGATAAATTAGAACATTTTGCAAAGTATACTGCAATTGCCTACAATACAAAAACAGGTAAAGCTAAGGTTTTTAAGTATGATGTTGATAATGGATTTAAATACTCACATGATTTAAAACCAGAAGTAATTAATCAAATTAAAAGTGATGGTGGAGAAATTAGAATGGCTATTGACGCACTTCCTACTGGTCCAGAGTCAGGTTATGCTCATGTTGGATTAATAACAGCCTGGAATACAAATACAGGAAATAACCGCTCTTTTATAGAAATGGCTCCAAGATATAACCGTTATGCTTATTGGAAAAACATGTCATTTAAAGTTCCTGCTCACTGCTTAAATGTTAAAGGCAAAATAATGATGGATATTTCCTCTTATTTAGCCTATGGAAATAATGTAAATGATGAAGTTGTTTACAATCATTTTGTATACAATACATACAGCCAAGAGGTGTATATACATAAAACTACTTGTGGTGATGATCAGTTTAATACACGCTATTTGCCTACAGTCTCAACATCAATTGCACTAAATAAAAAAGTAGATATTAAAAAACCTTGGAATACAAGGCATAATACCGAAGAAGTATACATGTCGTTTAATTCGCTAAACTATCAAAACACAGTAGTTAGCCCTGTTATGTTGTATGTAAATTCTCAAACAGGATTAGGCTATTATGGTCAAATTAAACAGGCATTGCCCAACCATTATTTAGAACCAGGTTACAAAGATTATGACGGACTAAGAAAAGCTATTGCAAGAGTTAAAGGTACATCAACTAAAAACCCTAAAGTTATTGCGAATCTTTACCGAATCAACTCTTCTACATTTCAACACAGGTTTGTCTATTATAATACAGAAACAGGTGCAGTCGAAGTGTTAGAATTTGATGCTCAAGCAAAAAAGTATAAAACATTAGTAGCGCTTGAATCTAATCCATTATTTAAAAAGTAAAAATCACAAAATATGAAAACGTTAAAATCAACAATAACATTAATAATTTTGCTCATATCTTTCGTCTCAATTAATGCTCAATCTACTTTTCGAGAGCGAATGAAAGAGATGAAAAAAGCAGCAAAAGATGCTTTTACCAATATGCCTAAAACCAACAACCTAACGGAGTTGGATAAAAGAGACCAAAAAGATATCATGACAAAGCATTGGGAAGAAAAAGAATATCAATTGTTTAATCCTTTCAGAGATAAAATGGATTATACAATGGAAAAGCTAAACATTGAAAAAAACAAGGAAGGTGTTGTAACGCATGTATGGTTTGGTACAGGTAAACCTAAAAAATATGAAGTATCTGCAGTATCTGGTAGCGATTATTCGTATTGTGTTTCTCGTAACGCTATGGAAGTGCTTTGTTTTACAGAAAAGTCTATTATTTCGTACAAGGTTAAAGCTACTTCAAAGGATAAATCTGGATTGAGTTACGAAGTAACAGGCATAAATTTCACAATGGGTGAGTTTGTAAAGGAAAACAAAGCCAAGGCTTATGTTATTAAACAGAGGGCATACGCCAACAAAAAAATCGAAGAAGATAGAGCAGCAGCTATACAAGCCGAAAAAGAAAGAAGAGCAAAATACACACTAGAGGATAAGAGCATAGCTAACATAAAAGCGCAATGGATTGAAAAACCAACCTTATATATGAAAGAAGGACATAACTATAAAGTTGGTTTTGAAGTTACGTTTAAAGATGGAACAATAGATAAAACCCATAATATTGGAGGTAATTTATACGCATGTGACTTTAAAGTGACAACTAAGAATGGTAGATACAGTTATTTTAACAAGAAATATTCAACCTCTACTTATGGTAAAGTTAGTGTTGGAGGAAGTTTAAGGTCTGATGCTCCAATATTAGGAGGTAAAGATGCTGCTGAATTTACTATCTCGAGTAAATATGATGAATCCCAAGCAGTAACCATTAAAAAACACATTCGATACAAAGAAAAATCATTAATTTATAAAAGAGGCCAAGATGGAAATGCAGGCTATACATCCGGATCTAGGGGCGGAAGAGCAGGACATGGAGCGCCAGTTACAGTGAAATTAACATCTTATGCTCACTCAGAAGATGGTAGTAAAGTATACGTATATAAATGTTCTGATCCATGGACAGATAAAACATCAACAGGTCGATTTATAGGAAATGAATTATCAATTAATGCTGCTGGTGGAGACGGAGCAGATGGTAATGACGGATTAGGTAAGTGGAGTAACAGTGGAGCTGAAAGACCTGGAAATGGTGGTGATGGAGGTAATGGTGGAAACGGAGGAAATGTAAAAATTACAGTTGATCCATCTGCTACAGATGTTACCATTAATTGTAATGTTTCTGCTGGAAGTGGTGGTAGAGGAGGGAGAAGAGGTATGTGCCATCAGTGTGCCTATGGAGGAGAGGGTGAAAGTGGTTTAGCAGGTAAAATGGGCAATAAAGGAAGTATTAAAAAAACAGTTGCAAAAGTTTCACTTTAACATAAGCCATTAGATGGTAGTTAAAACATTTAATACAAAAAGTTAGATTAATAATAAATAAAAAAACCTAAATGAAACATATTTTTATTGCCTTACTGGCAGCTGCCTCATTAAGTTGCGGAGATAATAGTGAATCGCAAAAAGAAGATACAATTTCAAAAAACCAGCCTGAAGTTGTATCAACAGAAAATATTACTTCAAAAAACGAATTAACAAACAAAGAAGATAGCTTGTTGGGAGAAATTGAACAAGATTTTGTGAGTACTTTACCTCTAATGGAACATGTTTGGGAGGGCTATCAGCTAATAGATACTTTTGGAGGAGATTTAAATAATGATAGTAAAAAAGATTACATCATGGTTTTGAAAAAACCTAATGAAGCTAAAACTTCAGATGTAACAGAAAACCCTACATTACGACCATTACTTATTTTAACCCAGCATAACAATGGTGAGTTTATAATGGAAACCACAAACGATAAAACTGTTTTATGTGTTAACTGTGGAGGTTCTATGGGTGATCCATTCATGGGAGTTACTATCAAAGAAAATCAGTTCTCAGTTGAACATCATGGCGGTAGTCGTTATCAATGGTCAAGAAATATTACATTTAAATATGATGTAACAAAAAAAGGATGGCTTTTATATAAAGATGATTACGAGAGTATTGATATACATAACATAGAATCGGAGGGAACAAAAAATATAAAAACAGCAAAAGATTTTGGCGTAGTATATTTTGACGCCTTTAATGTTTACCAAGAATAATAAACATACATTTAAATGAAACAGTTAATTTATATATATCTATTTTTTGGAGCTTTGATTAGTTGCCAAAGTAACAATTCTCATAAAACAGAAGCTGATAGTTCAAATAAACTTAAATCTGAAAAAAATGATTCAATTCAACAAGAGATAAAACAGCTTGATTTAGCCAATGATAAAAAAGAGAAATCAATTTTTATTAAAGATAGTGCTGACTACTCCATCAGCTTTTTAAATGAAATGATTAAGTCAGGAATGGATAATGTATCTCTTGTAGATAGTTTTTTAATTCTATCACCAACAGATACCATAACGTTTCCCCAAATACCAAAAGTTGGAGAAAAAAAGACTCTGACTGCCAAGAAAGATGAACTCGCAATTGCATTGATGATTGAGAGAATTAATCAAACCACAATTGACTACAAAATTGAAATGGTCCAGTTTGGGAATATTAGTTACAATTATGAGGGACAAGCTAATTTAATGCCTACATTTTACTTAGGTGACGAGACTGATGAAAGCAGCTTATCAGGAATATCTTATATGTCAACAGAGTTTAGCAGTAATCAAGACTCTTGTTATATATACATAAGACTTGGGAAAGAAGAAGATTCAGGACCATATTTATTAGGGAAAATAATAAAGAATTGTAACGGAAAAATTAAAAACATTGATTTAAATAACTTTCCGACTCTCGTAGAGAAATAACAATGTTGTAGAATGAAGAATTGAAAAGGAAAGTATTAAAACATTAAAATCAATTAGGTTAATAATTAGGCTTTCATTTTAAATGAAAGCCTTTTTTTGTCCATTACTTGATTAAAAAGAACTGTTCGTTTATTTTATTTGGTTGTTTTTCTATTTGTCATGAGTTTTAAAAAAAAACAATATGAAAACAATAATTACAATTGCCATTGCGCTTATTTTTGGATCGTTAAATGCTCAAAATATTAATATACCAGATGCAAATTTTAAAACATTTTTGCTAAACAATTCATTGGTTAACACAAATGCCGATACTGAAATACAGTTATCCGAAGCTCAAAGTTTCTCAGGTGAACTTATAATTCATTCTCAGCAAACGATAGTTGATTTAACAGGTTTAGAAAATTTCACAAGCATGACTAAACTTAACATTTACCAATGTGGTAGTTTAACTACCATACCAACAATAAACAATACGGTATTAAATCAATTAGATGTAAGAAGTAGTCCAAATGTTATTAATCTTGATATAACAGGCTTAACAAACCTAAGGGTATTAGATCTTAGTTACACCTCAGGTCTTACTTCGATTAATGTTTCGCAAAACCCACTACTGTTTAGGATTAATATTCAGAACACTAATATTTCAACATTAGATGTATCAGCAAATACTGCGCTAACTTATCTTTTTATTAGCAGTACCCCTATCTCTACTATTGATTTAACTCCATTAAGTAATTTACAGTATTTTAGAGCATCCCAAACTTCTTTAAGCACAGTTAATTTTAGTAACAACTCAATAATAAGAGAAATACGTATTGGAACGACAAATGTCAGTTCTATCAGCTTAACAGGATTAGGTCAATTAAGAACGTTAAGGATAGACAATACATCTATCACAACTTTAGACCTAACACCTACTCCCTTGTTAACTTATTTAGATATGACAAATACACAAATTAGTTCTTTAAATACAACTATTTTACCTAGTTTAAATTTTCTAGATATTACCTCTACTAACATTACATCTTTAGATGTCTCATCCAATAAAAACTTAACTGGACTGGAAGTATCTAATACTACAATCACTGGGCTAAACCTCGATTCTAATGTTAATTTAGATGCTTTTGAAGCAATAAATACTGGTTTAACCTCTATAGATTTAAGTAATTGTGGATGGCTTTATGAGGTATACATTAACAATAACGATTCTTTAAATAGTTTAAATATAGCAAATGGAAACAATCCAAATTTATATGAAATTGATATTAGAGGTAATCAAAACCTTACTTGTGCTGAGGTAGATGATCCAGTTTTAGCTGCTGGCTATACAGATTGGTATAAAGATTCTACTACATCCTATAGTATTAATTGCAGTGCTACTGTAAGCCTTGATGAAACTTCAAAATCAAAAATTAATATTTACCCAAATCCAACTAGCGATTACATAACAATAAACACAAATAATCTCAAAGAGGTATTAGTCTATAACCATATAGGGAACTTAGTTATTAGTTCGTCTAGTAATAATGTAGATTTAACTCGTTTGCCATCAGGAGTATATACTCTCAGAGTAATTTTAGAAAATGAAGAATTGATAAGAAAAGTATTAAAACATTAAAATATAATAGGTTAATAATAAGGCTTTCATTTTAAATGGAAGCCTTTTTTTGTCCATTGCTTAATTAAAATAGACTATTCATTTATTGAATTTAATTACTGGCTCAATTGTAAATAATATTGTTATAAATAATAAGAATTAACATGAAAAAAACACTACTAACTGCAGCAGTTGCATTAGCAACTTTAACAACTGTAAAATCTCAAATTACTGCTGGGCTAGAAGCTCAGTATTTGTTAGATGGAACGATAACAGACACTCATAACAGTAACGATTTAACGGCAAGTGGATCTATAGTATATGAAAGTAATAGATTAAACCAACCCAATACCAGTTTTAGGTTTGGCGGTTCTACAGAATTAAATTGCCCAGTTGATTTATCGGCAATGTCATCAAAATCAATTTCATTGTGGTTTATTACTGATCAACCAGGAGGATTAATTGGTCATGATGGTTCTGGAGGAAATGCTCCTATCCTATATATTGGATCAGACAACAAATTAAAGGGTAAGTTTTTTGACGGGAGTCAAGGAAGTGTGAGTACATCAAATAAAATTTTAACTGATTCTATTTGGCATCATGTAGTTATAACCGCAGGACCAACAGGACAAACAGTATACTTAGATAATCAATTAGTTGGTACAAGAACTAATACTGTTACTTCACTTGTTTTAGACAATACTACAATAGGTAATGTAATTGCTTCTGGTTGGCCATCTGCTCCAAGCAACACTAATTTTGTTGGTTCAATTGACGATATAAGAATATATAATTCGGTAATCGGGGCTAATATTGTAGATTCTTTATATAATACACCAGTTTGGAATTCTCCTTACAATTTAGATACCCTATATGTAAATCAAAATGCAACAGGAGCTAATAATGGTTCTTCTTGGACAGATGCATACACAGATGCAAGAGATGCATTTATTAATACTACACCTAACGCAGAAATTTGGATTGCTCAAGGAACTTACATAAGAAATTCAACAGATAGAAATACCGTTTTTGGATGGAGCCAAGATTCTATAAGGGTATATGGAGGTTTTACTGGAAGTGAAACAATGAGAAACCAAAGAGATTGGAATGCGAATCCAACTATTTTTAGTGGAGATATAGGAGTTACTGGTGATAGCACAGATAATGCCTATACCGTATTTATTGGCCCAGTTGGAGATCTTAAATATGCTTTAATTGATGGTGTAAAAATTACGGGAGGAAATGCCGATCAAAATTCATACCCTAATAATAATAGTACTGGAGGAGGAATGATAGTAGATAATGAAGTAGATCATATTATAATAAAAAATGTTGAGTTTTATGGAAATTACGCAAAAGAAGGTGGTGCTATTTCTACTTATGGTAGTTCTGGAGATGA
Organism: Flavobacteriales bacterium; assembly: GCA_020630395.1. GTDB lineage: Bacteria > Bacteroidota > Bacteroidia > Flavobacteriales_D > CAJJDF01 > CATLPG01. The sequence goes on along the minus strand of JAHDBM010000081.1, from coordinate 1,254 downwards.
TTGTAATATAAGTCTAGAAAATGTTATTGCTCATCATAACACTGGTTCTTCAAGTGCATTTGGTCATTTTAGAGCTTCTGCTGTTGCTCCAATTATATTAGAAATGACGAACTGCTTGATTTACGAAAATTATGCATCTGGAACAAACTCTGATAAAGGTACAGTATTATTCTTAGGAGGTAACGCTAACGCAGCTAATACATTAGATGCAACTATTACAAATTGTACTTTTGCAAATAATAGTTATATGGTTAGCCATTCAAGTCAAGGGATGATTAGGTTATTTAATCAAACAACTGCACCTAGTATTTTAAAGTTTACAAATAACATTTGTTTTGGTAATAATATTACTGAGATAACAGACCAAAATGGTCTCAATGCTACTAATCCTTTTAATACAGTTAACTTATTTCATAATATTTTAGAAAATGGTATAGATTTTACAGCAACTAATGAAGTTAAAACATTTACTACTGATCCATTGTTTAATAATGACTATACTTTACAAGTTGGTTCTCCAGCTATAGATTCTGGTTCAATTAGTTTTGGTTTGGTTCCAACAAATGATTTAGCTGGAAATAATAGAATATTTGGTGCAGAAATTGATTTGGGTGCTTATGAATATATATCATCAACAACTTCATTAAATGAAGTTCAAAAAAATAGTGTAATAGCTTATCCCAACCCAACTTCAAATAATATTACAATAGAAGGTGTTGAAGAGAAAATTGAACGTGTGAATATAACCAATATTAGTGGGCAGGAAATACTAAATTTAAACTCAATTAATAATATTGATGTATCCAAATTATCTCCAGGAACATACATTATCCATGTAAAAACGAAATTTAGTAAATACACTTCAAGGTTTATTAAGAATTAAAAAAGATAGATTTATAATAAGGTTTTTATATCTGTCACAATAAAGATCGAAATTTCGCCTTGAGAGATCACTTTAAAAAGAGAAATTATCTTATTTGATAGTTTCTCTTTTTTAGCATTAAGAATTAGCTTGTTTTTTATCAATTTAGTAAAATAGTTATTCTACTATCATAATCTCAACACGTCTGTTTTTTTGACGGTCTTGATCGGTAATTTCTTCAACTAAAGGTTTAGATTGACCAAAGCCTTTGTAGGATAATCTGTCTCTTTTAATACCATTTGATATAAGTTGATTATAAATATATTTTGCTCTGTTTTTAGATAAGGTATATTCACCAGTGTCCCAGTCTAGTCCATCAAAATTTTCAGTTT
>JAHDBM010000080.1:0-12196 GCA_020630395.1 Flavobacteriales bacterium | reverse complement strand
TTACCTTAACACTAACGGTTAATTCAACCGTTAATACTGCTATTGCTGATACTATTTGCCAAGGAGGTTATATCGTATTTGGTGGTCAAACCATTACCAATGCAGGAACATATTATGATACAGTTTCAACCTCTAGTGGATGTGATAGTGTAGTTACCTTAACACTAACGGTTAATTCAACCGTTAATACTGCTATTGCTGATACTATCTGCCAAGGTAGCTCAATAGTATTTGGTGGTCAAACCATTACTAATGCAGGAATATATTATGATACAGTTTCAACTTCTAGTGGGTGTGATAGTGTTGTTACCTTGACACTAACGGTTAATTCTTCTATTACTGCATCAATCCATGATACTATTTGCAAAGGAAGTTCCTATAATTTCAATGGAACACTTATTAGCGTAGCAGGTATATACAATGACACTATTTCATCATCAACCTCAGGTTGTAATAGTATTATCACCTTACATTTATATGTTAACCCAACTGTTACCAATAATATTTCAGATGCAATATGTCAAGGAGATTCATATAATTTTGGAACACAGATAATAACCAGTGCTGGAGTTTACAATGACACATTACAAACCTCTCTAGGGTGTGATAGTGTTGTTATATTAACATTAACTGTAAACAATCCTGATAATACTCATTTAAGAGACAGTATATGTCAGGGAGCCACTTATAGCTTTGGAGGAAGAATTCTTACTAGTGCTGGTACCTACACTGATTCTCTTCAAAATCAAGATGGGTGTGACAGTATAGTAACCCTAGTATTATCTATTCATTCTTCTATTAACATTAATATTAATGATACAATATGCCAAGGAGACTCTTTACAATTTGGTAGTACATATTATAATGCTTCTGGTACGTATTATGATTCCTTACAAACTATTTATGGATGTGATAGTATTGTAACATTAAACTTAACTGTATTAACAAAACCAACAGTAATAGCTAATGCAAATGCAGATACAATTGGGGTTGGAGGTACTGTTTTATTTAATCCAAATGGATCAAATGCTTCTACTTATTTATGGAACTTTGGAGATGGATTTTTCTCTAATCTTAATACAGTAACTCATACTTTTAATACACCTGGTGTATACAATGTAATATTAGAAGGTACATTGTTAAATGGATGTCCAAGTTATGATACCATAACAATAGTAGTAATTAATGATATCTCGATTAAGAAAATAGATTTAAATACTAAAATTACTATATACCCCAACCCTACTGCTAATGATTTATTTATCTCTTTTGATTTAAATAAAACGGATAAAGTAGCTATTAAGTTATTCGCTAGTAATGGTCAATTGATTTATACTAATGAAGTAGAAATATCTACTGGAGTTGAAAAAATATCGCTTGCAGACTTAGAAAGAGGAATGTACACACTACACATTAATACCGGTCATAATCAATTAGTTAAAAAAGTGATCTTAACTAAATAGGTTGATGTTTCTGTTAAAGGCTGGTATTATTAATTGGGGACTCTTAAGAGTCCCCTTTTTTATTCGTTAGACTAACGTAAAGAAATTATAACCTTTACAACATTAAATAAGAGAGGATATCTGTTCTACACCCAAATATCTGGAGCACGTAAATCCTTCGGCATATTGTTCTCCAATTGCCCTACCATAATTAGATGCTCTTCCTTTTAAGTGTTCTATAAATTCCTTAGAAGATATTGGAGTTGTTGGTTCTTTACTTTCGGGATTATAAAACTGAGTTTTGTATGCCATAACAGCTTCCATTTTTTTATCCATTTGATTGGTTACCCCTACAACTACATCTGGCTTAATATAGTAATCTTGAATATAATTTAACACAAGATTAGGCCTCCACTTTTCTTGAGCTACCCCATTTAATGCTGTTTCAATTCTAATTAATCCAGATAAAAAAGATGCTCGCTCAACTAATTCTTTCCCTCTACCATGATCTGGGTGTCGATCGGTTACAGCATTAGAAATAACAACCGAAGGCTTATATTTTCTAATCATCTCGATAACTGCCAACAGACTTGCTTCATTAACCTCAAAAAATCCATCTCTTAAAGCTAGATTTTCTCTAATAGTTAACCCCATAATTTCAGCAGCATGAGCAGCTTCTTCTTTTCTCGTATGAATTGTTCCTCTAGAGCCTAATTCTCCTTGAGTTAAATCTATCACACCCACTTTTTTCCCGTTTTCTATCTCTTTTATAAGAGTTCCCCCACATCCTAACTCTACATCATCAGGGTGAGCTCCAAATGCTAAAATATCTAATTTCATAATCAATGTTCTAAATCAAGATCAACAGCATCAACATCTTCTATATATTTTTCAACTAATACTTTACCAGTCAATTTTTTAATCACAAAAAACACTAAAATTGACAATATACAATAACCAGCAAATAAATATATCCCTAGTAAAACATTTGCCTCAGTAGTAATTGCTTGACTCATATTCCCAAAAGCTAATAAAGCAAGAAAAATAGCTACAACCATTACATCAGCCATACTAAACTTCCCTATATAACTAACAGTATTTACGAAATATTTTTTCTTTCTTAACGATTTATTTAAAATGAACATAAAAGAAAAAATCAATTTTAACAATGGAAACAAACAACTAAAACATAAAATAGCTATCCCAACAAAATAATTATTAGAAGCAAATAAAATAGCTATCAAATCAGCAATGGATTTACACTGATAAAAAGCATATATTTTACCGTCAATACTCACTTCAGGTAATAAACTTCCCAAAATCGGAATTTTGGATAAATCTCCGGTAAATCCCTCAAGAAAAACCGATATTTCTAACATAGGAACAAAAATTCCTAAGAATAAAAATACTGCAGATATAACAATAGAGCCTATTGCCATTTGACTTAAGGAGAATTGTTTCTTTCTAAAAAAGGAATAAACTCCACCTATGTAAAAAACTGTTATTCCTAATAAAATAATAGCATATAACCATGCCCTATCATAAGATGCTAATGACTCTCTTAATTTAAAATTAGCAGATGCCTCTGTTCTATCTTTCTCACTACTAAATAAATATTCGCTAGCATCAAGCATGGTGTTGCTAATGTCTAATTCATCAGCATAAGCCACTTTATACCCCTTAAATTCATGCATTTCATGGAGCATAAACCCTCCCAAAATCCCACTACCAATGAGGTAAACAACTGTTAATAGTATAAATAAATATTTTTTCATAAACATGATGTTGCATCACCTCTTTTAGGTGAAAACTTACTAATTTTAAATATAAGTAAAACTCCTGTTAAAATTAGTTAATCACTTAAATATAGGTTTTTATCAAAATATATTGTTAAATATAGCCTAACAATGAAAGGAGATTTTTAACTTACTGTGGATGAACTTTTCCTTCTAACCTAAAGGTCTATTAACCTTTAATAATGGAAGCTATAAAAATAGTATAATTCAGTGATGTCTAACAAAATAACTTTTTTTTCTCTACTCTTCAGTTTTGCATGTATATCCTTGTTCTCTCAACAAACTGTTATTTTCCACTCTAGTTATCAAGGAGAAAAATTGTACGGACTAAGAGATTCTCTAACATACGAAGTAATTGCTGATCCTATTTTTGAATCTATTAATACGTTTCAAAATAACATAGCATTAGCAAAAAAAGATACACTTTACGGGTTTATTAATAAAAAAGGAGAAACTATTATTCCGTTTCAGTATCACAATGCTAAACCATTTTCAAATGAATTAGCTGCAGTGAAAAAAAATGACAATTGGGGATTTATTGATATCAATAATAATACTATCATACCCTTCAATTACGAAAATGCATCTCCATTTACCAATAATAAAGCTAGAGTTAAACAAAATGGTAAGTGGGGTATAATTACTAAAGAAAATAATGTATTTATCCCTTTTGAATATTCATGGCTAAATGATTATACAGAAGGCCTAGCTGTTGCAATAAAAAATGGAAAAGCAACATACCTAACTGTAGACAAAACACCTCTATTTGCACCTAAATATAGTTGGGCTTATCCTTTTTCGAACGGTTTAGGTAGGGTTTCTATTAATGGGAAAAAAGGATTTGTAAATAATAAAGGCGAAGAAGCTATATTACCTGTTTATGAAAATGCTAAAGATTTTAGTGAAGGACTAGCTGCAGTAAAAATTAAAGATAAATGGGGATTTATTAATAATAAAGGAAAGCTTGAGATTAAGCCTCATTATGAATTTCCAACACCTTTTATGAAGAATAGATGTATTTTGTCTAAGAATAATAAAAAAGGAGTTATAGACAGTAAAGGCAATACCATCATTCCTTTTATTTATGATGAAATTGAACGTATTGAAAACAATTGGTTTAAAGCTAAACAAGATATGAATATCGGTTATATAGACCAAAATGGAAATCCTATTATTCCTGTTCAGTTTTTTAGTATTACTCCACTTAATGATTCACTTTATGTAGTCGTCAAAAATGAACTAACAGGTATATATAACAAAGAAGGAGAAGTTATTTTTGACCCTATTTATGGCAGTATACAGCAATATAAACACAATATTTTATTGGTTTCATATGAGGGATATTATGATTTATATAACGTAAATGCGAATAGAATTACCAATAAAAGATATCAATGGATAAACGATTTTTCTGAGGGTTTGGCAAGTTTTCAATATCTAAACAAATGGGGATTTTTAGATAAATCAGGAAAAGAAATACTCCCCAACACCTTTACTGATGCTTATGGTTTTAATGATGGATTAGCAGCTGTTCAAAATGAAGAAAACGCATGGGGGTATATTAATAAAGTTGGCAAATATGTTATTAAACCAAAATATGCATGGGTTAGTAATTTTAATAACGGTATAGCTAAAGTGATAAAAGATGGTAAAACCTTTACGATTAACACTAAGGGTAAAAAAAACAAATAATATTGAAACAGTTTAACATTCCAAATCAATACAAATCTTCTTTTATTCAAGACATTAAACGTGCTAGAAAAGCAGAAGATAAACTTAAAAGAGACTTCTCACCTACTTTTATTAAAAGGGAACATGTTACGTTTATTTTAGCTAGACACTTTGGCTTTTGTTATGGTGTTGAAAATGCAGTAGAAAAAATATATCATACATTGGAAGAATTCCCTAATAAACGAGTTTTTCTATTAAGTCAAATGATACACAACCCAATTGTTAATGAAGATTTACTAAGTAGAGGTGTTAATTTTATTATGGATACTCAAGGAAATCAATTAATTGACTGGGATAGTATTAATAAAAATGATATTGTGGTTACTCCTGCATTTGGGACAACTTTAGAAATTGAACAACTGTTAATCAACAAAAATATTGATATAAAAACATTTGATACCACTTGTCCTTTTGTGGAGAAAGTATGGAAACGATCGGCTAAATTGGGGAATTCAAATCATACTATTATTATTCATGGAAAAGCTAATCATGAGGAAACTAGAGCGACTTTTTCTCATAGCAAACATACTGGTAAAGCAATTGTTATAAAGGATATTGAGGAGGCAAAAATTTTAGGTGAGCTTATATTAAATAATGGAAAACAAGAAGATCTTAATTCCATTTTTAAAGATAATATGAGTGAACATTTAAAAATAGATAAAGACTTTAACAAGCTAGGGGTTGTTAATCAAACAACAATGCTAGCTAGCGAAACTCACGAAATTGCAGAGTATTTTAAAACTATAATGATAAAAAAATATGGAGAAGAATCTATAAAAAATCACTTTGCTGATACTCGAGATACACTATGTTATGCGACTAATGATAATCAAAATGCGACTCTTGCTTTGATGAAAGAAAAAGCTGATTTTGCAGTTGTTGTTGGTGGTTACAATAGCTCAAACACAACACATTTAGTTGAATTATTAGAACAAAAATTTGAAACATTCTTTATTAGTTCTGAAAAGAAAATTTCTTCCGCTAATGAAATATTATCTTTTAATTACAAAACCAAACAAGAAGAACCTAAATTTTTTCCTATACCTAAATCCTCAAATGAACCTTTAAACATAATTGTTACTTGTGGTGCTTCCTGTCCAGATCGAATAATGGAAGATGTCATTCAAAAACTTGATTATTTATTTAATGTGAAGGATTAATTAGTTTATGGTTTAGTTGTCACAATTAATTTGTGTAAATTACAATACGGTATTTGATATAAAATGAAATTAAAATTATTCTTTATAGTAATCCTTTTTTCATCTAAAGCGTTTTGCCAAGATGGAAAAGTACAAGCAATCTTTGATTACAAACAATTTTATACTCCTTATGGAGCAACCTATATAGAAACTTATATTTCTTTTATAGCCTCCTCCCTAAATTACGTTAAAAATAAAAATGGAAACTTACAATCTAACATAATTGTAACACAGCTCATAAAAAAGCAAAATAAAATCATAGATTTTAAAAAATATGAAGTATTAGGGCCAGAACTTATTGATAGTATTGCAGTTGGGTTTACTGATCAAAAAAGGTTTATGCTTGATCCTGGTAAATATGAATTAGAGCTAGAAATAATGGATCTAAATGACCTAGACTCCACCTCTACTATTTCTTATCAATCGGTTGAAATAAATTTCAATGAAGATGCAATCAATATTTCTGATATTGAACTAATTGATTATTACAAAAAAACAACCGAAAAAAATGATTTTTCAAAATCAGGATATGATCTATATCCTTTGGTTACAAATTATTTACCTACTGAGATAGAAAAGCTAGCCTATTATTTTGAACTATATAAGAAAGACTCTACTTGCAATAGCTTTTTAATGCGACAATACATTCAACATTATGACACTAAAGAAATCTTGGATAAATACATGGACAGAAGCAAGGTATGTCTAGAAAAAGTAAAACCAGAAGTTAGTGTTTTTAACATTAAAAAATTGCCTTCAGGGAATTACTATTTAGTAGTCGAATTGAGGGATAAAAACAATAACCTAGTAACTGACAAACGATTATTCTTTCAAAGAGTTAATAAAAACAGTATAGAAGACAAAGAAAAGCATGATGCAGTTTCTTTCAATAAACTAGTCACCAGTGACTCTATAGATGAATACATCAGCTACCTTGCACCCATAGCTGGAGAGATGGAACGATCTATTATACTTCATAAGAAGAAAGGCATGACGTCTCAAATGAAAATGAACTTTTTCTATAATTTTTGGAGTATGCGTAATGAAGCTAACCCAAAAAAAGAATGGTTAAGCTATAAAGCTAAAGTCCAAAAAATAGATCGAGAATATAGAACTAACATGTTTAGAGGCTATGAAACTGATATGGGAAGAGTACGACTTAAATATGGTGATCCTAATACAATAGCTGATAGAACAAATACATCTGGTAAATACCCTTATCAAATATGGCATTATTATCATTTAGAAAAAGCAAATAATGTCGTGTTTGTCTTTTACAAGCAACAAATGATTCAGCAAAACTTTGATTTATTACATAGTAATATGCCTGGTGAAATTACCAATAATCAATGGCAACAATTTATAGAAGTAGATCCTTCTGCATTGGATGTTAATGGAAATGATGTTGAAGCTCCGGGGAATTAGTCCTATAAATATCTGGTAAACTCAACAACTCTTTTATTTTTATTTGAAGATTTACCTCTTTTCACTCCTCCAGCTTTAATTACTATTGCTTCTCTTTTAAACCCTTTAGATACTAAATATGATTTAACTGATTCAGCTCTTAGTTTAGATAAGTTTTTATTGTAATCTTTATCTCCTGCATTATCTGTATAACCAGTTATTTCAAATTTTATTAAACTCGCTACTATTACATCTTTATATTCTATTACAAACTTATCTAGAGTCTTCTTCGCAATTGGAGTTAATTTAAAACTATCAAAATGAAAATATACATCTTCAAAACTATTAATTATATCATTAGAAGTATTACTTATTGAAACACTATCAATTTCATTTTTAGGGACCTTTACAACCTCTTTAATTTCTATTTTTTCTTCCTTAAATACATCTCCAGGTACTAATTTAGTATAAGGTCCTATCTCCAAAGTTTCAAAATCTAATGCCTCATCAAACCATAATTGATAAACTCTACCCTCTTTAACATTCTCCACAATAATACCATCTGATACAATAATTTTAGATAATTCTTCATTCGAATTTTTATCAACTACTTTAAAATTATATTCGTTTAGTTTAGAAGTTTTCTTTTTATTAAGGGCAAGTAAAATATTAAACTCATCTTCATTAATAATTGGAGCTCCAAAATCAAAATAATAAATATCACTTTCTTGTATTGGATATTCTTCTCTGTTACTGGTTAAATAACCTGCTTGTCCATTTATAAACTGAAGCCCATAGTCATCTCCCTTAGAATTAATTTTTTCTGGTAATCTTTTAGGTAATTCACCTTTATCAATTCCTAATTCCGTAATATAAAACACATCTAAATCTGATTGGTATTTATCTTTATTATAAGATGAATAATATAAAACTCCTTGTTTAACTGTAGGGTAAAGATCATCTCCTTTACCATTAATTTTAGGACCCAGGGAAACTTTCTCTCCAAATTTACCATTGGGATCCAGTCTACAATAATACAAATCATAGCCACCAACACCATCATCCGTTTTAGTAGAAAAGTAAAGTCTTTTAGTTAGTTCAGAATAACATGGATACCCTACAGATGAATTAGTATCACTTTGTATAAATTTATTTTTAAACACATAGCTATCGCCAACTTCTTCATAAATGATGAGTTCTAACGGGTTTGAATCTTTTCCGTTTTTCTTCATTTCTTCTTTTGTATACGCGTTTCTAGTTACATATACTAATTTATTTGATTTATCAAATGATATTTGCCCTTCACTATATCGTGTATTTAAATCATCATTAATTTCTATTGCTCTACCCTCTGTTTTTAATTTATCTATTTTAACACGTAATAAGTTAAATTCATTGTTAGTTATTTTCTTAGCATCTAAACTCTTATAATAATATAAATATCCATCTCTATATGATGTAGCAATTTCAGAATATTTACTTGAAATAGATGTTTTTTCAATGATAGCATTAGAAAAATCTACTTGAGAATTTACTAGTCCTAATGAAAAGGACATTAAAAGAATTATTATTATTCTGTTCATACCTAACAATTTCTCCAATCAAATAATGGATTAAAACGTAACAGGAGATATAACTCTATAACGCTCATTAAAAAATCCTGACATTGATAAAGATACTTCAAAACCGCCTTTATAACGGGAGCCGGCAACTAAATTTGATATATTCACATCATAACTAATACCCAAAGTATACTTTTCTTCTAAATTAACTAAAAATTGAGGTATAATAGCATCAAAATGACGATATAATACTCCCATATATAAAGTCGTTTGTTTATGATAACCAGTATACTTAGAATGTAACCCTGCATCATATCTTACCATTAATCCTCCTGTCATTTCTTGTGCTCCTGCTTGTTTAGCTAAAAATAACATAGGTACTAATCCAAATCTATCGTTATATAGCTCAAACTCTTTTTTAGCATGAACAATAAATTTCATAGGTAATCTTTCGCTAAAAATGCTAGTATTTAAGCCTATTTCAGGTCTGTTTAAATGATAAACGGCTCCTCCTATTTCTAATGGAAATCCATCATAATCAAAATACCTGTAAAGTAGTCCTGCTGAAAAATCAAAAAAATCTTGACTCATAAACAATACATCTTCTCTTGGAGATAATTCACTATCGTAACGAAGTCCATTAAATTGATTATCCCACGATAACCCCACCAAATTAGTAGAAAATTGAGTATACCCAACTTGAATTCCTAAACTTAAATCAGCATAAGAAGCAAATTGAATCGTCTGAGATAAATTTAAATCAATATGGAAGGTTTTAGTTTTAGAATCTCCAGCAATATCTTGAAATACATTAATACCAGCTCCAGTAACTTTTTGATCTCTTCGCTTCTTTACTATAGGTTTGTCAAAAGCTAAATTAACTGTTCTATAAGCATTAGAAAACGAAGAGAATTGTTCTTTAAAATTAATTACACCTCTATAATCTCCATGATATGTTCCTGCAGCAGCAGGATTAACATTTAATGGAGTTATATAAAACTGTGAAAAATGTATGTCTTGCCCATAAGATAAAATCCCTATTATAGACAATAATGTTATTAAAATAATGTTCTTCATTTTCATAAATTATCTTGAAATTGTAACATTTCCTTTATTTCTAAATAAACCAAAATCAGTAATTTGAGCCTCTACATAATATACGTAAACTCCTGATTGAGCTGCTTGACCTCTAAACCTACCATCCCAACCTATAGAAGGATCCCTAGTTTCAAATACTTTTTCTCCCCATCTGTTATATAAAATAAATGTTAAAGATTCTATCTTGTTTCCTCTTACATATAACATATCGTTTTCTCCATCTCCATTAGGTGAAAATACTTGAGGAACAAATACACCCCCAACACAACTAACAGATACATCAAACATACAACTATTCGAATTTGAACTAGCGTCAAATGCAGTTAGTGTTACTGTCAGTACATTTACCAAATCACTTGTCAATTTATAATCCATTATTGAACCTGGTGCTGGACTTTGAGTAACGGTAATAGAATCTGCTCCATAACAATTATCGTCTACTATAGCTAAAGAAGTAAAGTCAGGTACTGTGTATTCACAAACATCTGTTAATAGAACATCTTCATCTGGTGGACAGGTAATTTCTGGCGGAATATTATCCACTACTGTAACTATAGCTGTACAGGAATCAATATTTCCTGATTGATCTTGAACAATTAATGTTACAGGATTTGCTCCAACATCATCACAATCAAAACTAGTTCTACCTACTAAAATTGATGTTACGGAACAATTATCAGTCGAACCATTATCAACATCAGATGCAAGTATTGAAGCTGATCCTGTTTGATCTAGGAACACTGTTATATCTCTACAAATTGCTTGCGGAGAAACTGTATCAATAACAGTAATATTAGCTGTACAACTATCAACATTTAAACTATTATCATAAACATATAATCTAGTAGGATTAACTCCTAAATCAGAACAATCAAAAACAGATTGACTTGTAGATATAGAAGATACTCCGCAAATATCATTACTCCCATTATCAATAAAGCTACTATCTATTGTAAAAGATCCTGTAGCATCTAAATATATAGTAGTATCCTTACAGATTGGTGTCGGATTAATGGTATCAATTACGGTTACATTTGCTGTACAACTATCTATATTACCACTTATATCTGTTACATACATAGTGACAGTATTCACTCCTACTTCAACACATGTATATACATATTGACTTAATGTAATGGTTGATACACCACAATTATCTGTACTTCCATTATTGATATAACTACTATCGATTGTGAAGTTTCCTGTTACATCTAAATAAATAGTGGTGTCTTTACAAATTGGTAATGGGTTTAATGTATCGACTACCGTTACATTTGCATTACAACTACTTCTATTACCGTAAACATCTTTAACAAATAAAGTAACGACATTAACTCCTGTATCACTGCAAGTAAAATTATTTTGGCTTAATGTTAATGTTATAATACCACAAGCATCTGAACTTCCATTGTCTATGTAACTACTATCAATAACTACATTTCCTGATGCATCCAAGTAAATAGTTGTGTCTTTACAAATAGCAACTGGACTGACTGTATCAAAAACAGTAACATTAGAAATACAACTGTCAATATTACCATTATTATCTGTTACATACATAGTAATAATATTTAGCCCTACATTTGAACAACTAAAGACTGAGTCGCTTAAAATGATAGTAGAAATCCCACAATTATCAGTACTTCCATTATTTACATAACTGCTATCAATCGTATAATTTCCACTTGCATCTAAATAAATAGTGGTGTCTTTACAGATTGGTAATGGATTGATGGTATCGACTACGGTTACATTGGCTGTACAACTGTCTACATTGCCATTCACATCTGTTATGTACATGGTAATTGGATTTACTCCTATTGCTGCACACGTATATCCTGTTTCACTTAACGTGATTGTTGCGATTCCACAGTTATCACTGCTTCCATTGTTGATATAACTGCTATCAATTGTAACATTCCCTGTTGCATCTAAGTAGATAGTCGTGTCTTTACAGATTGGTA
>JAHDBM010000079.1 GCA_020630395.1 Flavobacteriales bacterium | reverse complement strand
TTTAATGAATACTTTAACCTTGGAGCTGTCTCCAAGGTTTTTTCTTTTAAAGGAGAAGTAACCTTACGTTTTGATGTAAATTATCCCGAAATACTGAGCAACCTTAGCTCTATTTTCATAGAACAAAACGGAAATCTCATACCCTATATTATTGAAGAATTAACGTTTCAAAAAAAGAATTTTGCTAGAGTAAAATTAAAAGGAATCGATAATGAAGAGGCTGCTAAAAAAATAGTTCGAGCTAATATATACCTTCCAGATTCATTTTTACCAAAACTCAATGATGATGAATTTTACTTTCATGAAATTCATGGTTACAGTATTTTAAATCAAGATGATGATGTTATTGGTGAAGTTTCTGATGTATTCGACTTGCCTTCAAACCCCATGATAGAAACCATTATTGACTCTAAAGATGTGCTTATTCCTTTAAAATTAATGATTAGCATTGATAAGAGGAATAAAAAAATCAAACTAGAAATTCCGGAAGGACTACTTTCTATATAATTTCACATAATTGAGTACTTTTCGTTTTAAACAATTTGAGGTTATTCAAGAAAAGAATGCCATGAAAGTTAATACAGACTCTGTTATCCTAGCTTCTTGGGTAAAATCAGATGCTAAAAATAGTAGAATTCTCGATATTGGAACTGGAACTGGACTATTAGCCCTTTGTATGGCTCAAAAACATCCTAAGTCAACTATTCACGGCATTGAAATTGTTAAAGAAAACTCTCATGAAGCACATATTAATTTCTCGAACTCTAAGTGGAGTGAAAATTTAAAAGCAATTCATATTTCGCTTCAAGATTACACACCAACAAATAACTATAAACTAATAATTTGTAATCCTCCTTACTTTAACAACTCTTCCAAAAACCCAAACTCAAATAAAACTATAGCTAGACACACTGATTTATTATCGTATAAAGACATTATTGACTTTTGTGATGTACACTTAGCTAAGAATGGTGAACTTTCCATTATTCTACCTTTTGATGAAGCTAAATTATTTGAAGAGATAGCTTTCAAAAGCAATTTATACCCATCAAAAAAACTATACATTAAAGGAAATAAAAATAAAACTCCTAATAGAATTTGTGTTAGTTACATCAAAGAAGTTTTAACCCCTGTTTTAATACAAAACTTAACAGTAAGAACACCTGATCATCAATACACTAAAGAATATATAGCACTAACTAACAATTTTTACTTAAACTTACGAGGAGAATAGATTAATTATCTACTATATTTATATGTAATTCTTTAGCCTATGCTTTCCTTTGAAAATACAGAAATAGCATTTTCTAGTAAATCTAATGCTCAATTAAAATGGGCTCACAAACTATTTAAATTAATAGGCAATAATAGCTTAGTGAAATTAGGAAAATGGGGTGCTAATTTTGCACTAACAGTTGGACTTCCAATAAAAGGGATCGTTAAAAAAACAATTTTTGCTCAGTTTTGCGGAGGTGAAACAATAAAGGAATGTGAAAACACCATTAAACATCTAGCCAACTATGGTATAGGAACTATATTAGACTACTCTGTAGAAGGGAAAAAAACGAATAAAGAATTTGATGAAACGTGTAATGAACTATTAGCTGTAATTGAAAAAGCTGCTAATGATCCTAAAATTCCATTTAGTGTTTTTAAAGTTAGCGGTATAGGCCTATTTTCTATTTTAGAAAAAAAAATAAAAGATCAAAAATCAGATCCTGAATTTAACAAAATCTTAGATCGTGTTGATCAACTATGCAAAGCATCTTATGAAGCTAAAACACCTATTTTAATAGATGCCGAAGAAAGCTGGATTCAAAATACAATTGATTGGATTGCTGACTTGATGATGGAAAAATACAACAAACAAGAAGCAATAGTTTTCAATACCGTACAGCTATATCGTCATGACAGATTAGATTTTATTAAAGAATCACACCAAAAAGCAATTAAAAACAATTATTTCTTGGGTTTAAAAATTGTTAGAGGAGCTTACATGGAAAAAGAACGATTGAGAGCAAAAGAAAAAGGATACCAATCACCTATTAACCCAACCAAACAAGCTAGCGATAGTTTATACGATAACTCCTTAATATATTGTATTAAAAACATCAAAGATATAGCGATATGTGCGGGCACCCATAATGAACAGAGCTCTCTTTTTCTTACCGAGCTAATTCGAAAACATCAAATAGAAATAAACGACAAACGAATTTATTTCGCTCAATTACTAGGAATGAGTGACCACATAAGTTTTAACCTATCAGATGCAGGTTATAATGTTGCCAAATATGTACCTTATGGCCCTATAAAAGAAGTTATTCCATATTTAATTAGAAGAGCAGAAGAAAACACTTCTGTTGCTGGACAAACAAGCAGAGAACTTAGTCTTATTAAAAAAGAGATTAGTAGAAGAAGAAAAAAATAGTTAAAGCATAAAAAAGTGAGGGCAAGGTGGTTAAAATTTGATATATTTGTCTCTTTAACAAAGGTCGTATGAAAAAGTTTTTAATCGCATTTATCTCCATTATTACATTATATAGTTGTGATACAACAAATGACTCTGATAATAACTTATCTAAAAAAAGTGGAGGAACCATTAAGATGAACCTTGAGCGAAACATTGTTTCACTTTACCCTCCTAATATTGAGCATTTTGCAACAATGACTGTTTCTTCTCAAATATATGAAGGGTTAGTTAAATTTAACTCCAAAACTATGGAATTAGAACCCGCATTGGCTAAAAGTTGGGAATCTAATGACAATTACACCTCCTATACATTTAAATTAAGACAAGGTGTATATTTTCACGAAACTAAAGATTTTAAAGCTCGACCTGTTACTGCTGAAGATGTAAAAAACTGTTTTACTGAACTAGCAATTGCTAAAAATGCAAACTTTTATGCTAAGTTTCTTACAAAAAAAATATTAGGCGCAGAAGATTATGTAGCATCAATAAAAAATGGAGATCAATCCATAAAAGAAATAGAAGGTATTAAAATATTAAACGATTCTACTATTAAAATTGATTTAACAAACCCTTTTAATGGGTTTGAAAGATTATTAACAATTGGGATTTTTGTTATATATCCGACTGAGATTTTTAAGGATGGAGATTACCTAAACTTAAATCAAGCAATAGGAACAGGTCCTTTTAAAATTAAATCTATTAAAGATGGAGAAGCCATAGAATTAGTGAAAAACGAAAACTATTGGAAAAAAGATATTGAAGGCTTTGACTTACCTTACTTAGACGGTATTTCGTTTACATTTAATGACAAACAAGAAGAAATAAATAAATTTAAAAACAAAGAATTAGACCTCATCAAAGACATTCCTATTGATCAATTAGACAATATTTTACCTTCGATTGAAGAGGCTAAAGCTGGTAACAATGCCGATTTTAATTATTTATCTTCTCAAGGATTAGATGTTAAACTAATGTACTTCAACCATAAAAAAGAAGTTTTCCAAAATTTATATGTAAGACAAGCTTTTAATTACGCCATAGATCGCCAAAAATTAGTTGATTCTATTTTATTAGGAGATCGAAATATTGCTAGCCATGGACTTGTACCTAAAACAGATGCATTTGGTAATTTTGAAGTTAAAGGTTACAACTACAACCCGGAAAAAGCAAAAGAGTTACTTACAAAAGCTGGTTATCCAGAAGGAAAAGGATTTCCAGAAATTACTTTTCATACAATTAAAAGAAGTATTGATTCTATTACTGTTTATGAATCTGCTAAAATGATAAATGAAACCCTTGGAATAAAAGTAAATGTTAATAGTGACCGAACAATTGAAGAACTTTTCCAAGCTTATAACGATACAAATCACGACTTAGATATTTGGAGGTATAACTGGATTGCAGACTATGCAGATCCCGAAAATTTCTTGCAATTATTCTATGGCGGAAATAGCTCGGGGTATAGTAATGAAACGTTTAAAACTCTATTTGAACAAGCTACTATAGAACCTAATATTCAAAAAAGATATGAGCTATTTTCAAAAGCAGATCAAGCATTAATTGATGATGCTGCATTTATCCCTCTGCTTTATAATGACCTCATTTATTTAACTAACAAAAACTTAAAAAACTTTCACCCTAATCCAATAGATTATAGAGATTTAAGAGAAGTTTATTTTGCAAAAAAAGAACAATAATAACAATGAAAACATTTTATTTATCCCTTACCGTATTTACTCTTTTATTAACATCTTGTATACCTGCAAGAAAATACGAAGACTTAAAAGCTAAATCAGAGCAATGTCAAGAAGAATTAAACGCCCTTAAAGCTCAAAGCGAAAAAGCTATAACAGAGAATAAAGAACTTACAGAAAATCTAAAAAACAGCCAAAGAGAGGTTATTACCGTTCAAACTGAACTTACTGATGTAAAAAGAAGATTTAAAGACAAAGAAGAACAATACGAGAAATTAGAAAACTTATATGATGCTGTTCTTTCTCGTTACGATAGATTATTGGCTAGCACTGCAAATGAAAACTCCTCATTATCAAGCTCTTTAGAGCAAACCAAGCTTGATCTTCAAAGAAAAGAAGATGAATTAAACAAACTACAAAGAGATCTTGAGGCGCTAAGAAGAGAATTAGAAGAAAAACAAAGAGCTCTTGAAGCAAGAGAAAAAAGAGTTAAAGAATTAGAAGATCTTATAGCTCAAAAAGATGCAGCAGTAAATGCATTAAAGGATAAAATTCAGCAGGCTCTTTTAGCTTATAAAGACAAAGGGTTAACTGTAGAAGAAAAAAACGGAAAAGTATATGTTAGTCTAGAAGCAAAATTATTATTTCCTTCAGGAAGCACTAAAGTAGATAGTAAAGGTAAAGCCGCTATTATTGAATTAGCAAAAGCATTAGAAGGTGAAAATGATCTTGAAATAGTTGTAGAAGGACATACCGACACGGATAAACTAAAATCAAGTGTACATCCAAAATCCAATTGGGAATTGAGTGTATTAAGAGCTACATCTGTTGTTGAAATTATGACTGCTAATTCATCTATTGATCCTAAAATTTTATCTGCTGCTGGTAGAGGTGAGTTTTTACCAATTGGCACTGATAAAGCTAAAAACAGACGTATTGAAGTTATCTTAACCCCTAACTTAAATAAGTTATTTGAAATAATTTCGAGTGATCAATAATAAAAGTGGTATAGCTTTTGTTTTAAAACATTAAAAACAGACATGAAAAACATATACGCTCTTATAGTATTTACCATTTTTGCTAATTACGTGTTTTCTCAAACTGAAAACACTAATTGGAAATTATATAAAGGCCAAGACTCCGTAATAACTGATTCTTTATTTACACCAATTGATACAGTTAATGAAATTAAAATTGCTGCAACTCCAGGAAAAGTAAAAATCAACAAAGACAGTAGAATAGATAAATTATCTAAAGATTTAGGAACACCAAATGATGGAATATCTGTAAAAATTAATGGATATAGAGTTCAACTAATAGCATCTTCAAAAAAAGGTTCTGTTGATGGTGAACGAGCTAAATTTGTTGGCATTAAAAATGACATCCCTACTTATGTAGATTATCGTCAACCAAATTTTAGATTAAGAGTTGGTGATTTTAAAACCAAACTTGAAGCACAAAAACTTCAGCATGAAATAAAAGATATTTTTCCTTCTGCTATCATCATTACTGATTTAATTGAACTTACTAAAATAAAGATTAACAAGTAATTTATGCTTTCGGAAAACCCTAAAAAGAATATCCGAAACACGTCTTTAGAAGATCTAACCAATTTCTTTAAAGAACATAACGAAAAAGCATTTAGAGCCAAACAGGTCTTTGAATGGGTATGGAAAAAATCTTATACCTCATTCGAAGAAATGACCAACATTTCTAAAGAAACAAGACAACTCTTAAACAATCACTTTACTTTTAAAACACTTGATATTAAAAATAAGCAGGTGAGTAATGATGGAACAGTTAAAGTTGCCTTTTCTTTATATGATAATAACATAGTAGAAGGGGTCTTAATTCCCACTAAAGATCGAAAAACAGCCTGCATATCAACTCAAGTCGGTTGTAGTTTAGCATGTGCGTTTTGTGCAACTGGCAAGCTTAAAAGAATGCGAAATCTTTCATATGATGAAATTTATGATCAAGTAGTAGCATTAAACAAAATCTCTATTGAGCAACATGGCTCTGGCTTAACTAATATTGTATACATGGGCATGGGGGAGCCACTCCTTAACTATGCAAACACCATTGCTTCAATTGATAAAATCACCTCTCCAGATGGTTTAGGTATGGCTTCGCGAAGAATTACCATCTCGACAGCAGGTATAGCAAAAATGATTACCAAGCTAGCTGATGATGATGTTAAAGTTAATTTAGCGCTATCTCTTCATGCAGCAAATGATGAAAAAAGAGATAAGATAATGGCCATTAATGAAACCAACACATTGGATTCTTTGGCTGAAGCCTTAACTTATTATCATAATAAAACTGGTAAAAAAGTAACTTACGAATACTGCCTTTTTAACAATTACAATGATTCCTTAAAAGATGCTCAAGAACTAGCCATCTTTTGTAAACATATACCGTCAAAGGTAAACCTTATCGAGTACAATGCCATTGATGATGGCATATTCCAAAAGTCGGACGAAAGAACTACCGACCAATTTGCTAACTACCTGATGAAAAAAGGTATTACCGCAAGTATTAGAAGAAGCAGAGGAAAAGACATTGATGCTGCTTGCGGACAACTAGCTAATAAAAACTAATACTTAATGAATAAATTCATTCAACTGTTCTTATTAATATTTACTTTTGGCTGTTTTAAGGCTAGAGTAAAAGGAGATACTAAACCTGATGTAAAAGAAATTAGTCAATACACAGGTAATAACTTGATCATCTCGCATCTTGAAAAGATAGAAACTATTCAGTTTGCTGAAAATGGAAACATTTGTGCTTTTAGCTATGACACAACTGATAGAGGGTTAAAATCTAATCATAAACTAATTGAATACGACAAAGATTTTAACACTATTAAATCAACTATTATAAAAGAAGATAGACAGGGTTTATGGTTTGTTGATCAAGAAGCAAACTTTTATGCTAAAGGATTTAATGGTGTGGTATTAAAATATAAGTATCCTAATTATAATCCAGATACTATCCCTCTACACCCGCTAACAATCCCATACCAAAATGCCCTAAAAAATGAATTGCTTAGCCATAAAAACGGGACTAACTCAGACTTATATCATAAATTAAAAAAAGAAAACAAAGACTACGAAATAAAAAAAAAGAAATAATCAGGTAGTTAAAAAAACAAAAGCTTTAATTGAAAAACATCTTAATATTGATGAAATATCTTATGGATATTTTTTAAGTAACGGCTATTTCTTATTTATGGAAGATGGTAGCATAAGTTTTTTACCTGGACTACAAACATCTTATGGCAAAAGTAGAGTATCGGATGTATTTAAAAAGCATAAAAAAACAACTAGGATTTACCATCATTATGGGACGAAGGACTGGAGTAAATCTTTAGCCAATATAAACCATGTTCCAAATCACAATGTCAAAAAAACGGGCTTCTCTGTAACAGAATCGAAAACAACATTACAAAACTGGCCTAATCAAGGGTATACAAAAGGATATTATTATTACGATATAAATTTTAAAAATCACAAAACAAGTTTTAAAATAAAAGACAGAAAAAATAAAAAACCTATGCATGAAGTTTCTAAAAAAGGATATGACTTCTTCTTTATAAAAGCTTTATATAAATGGTATATTGTTAAGCAAAAATAACCCTCTCTACTTTGATTACTAAAATTATTGCCCTAACCCTTTATGTTCTTGTATTATTCGTAATTGGAATAATCGCCTCTCGAAAAGTAAAAAACATGAGCGATTATTATGTAGGAGGCAAAAAACTAGGTTTTTGGGCAGTTGCCTTCTCTGCAAGAGCAACCGGGGAGTCTGGTTGGCTACTAATAGGCTGTACAGGTATGGGAGCGATAGCAGGTTTATCATCTTATTGGATAGTTGTAGGTGAAGTATTGGGTGTAGCCATTTCTTGGGCATTTATGGCTAAACGATTTAAGCGAGAAACCGATCGATATAATTCTATTACCGTACCAGATTATTTATCTAGTAGATTTAAAACCAAAACACATTGGCTTAGAGGAATTGCAGCAACTGTACTATCCGTCTTTGTCATCATATTTGTTAGTTCTCAAATAGTTGCAACCGGTACAGCATTCGAATCCTTAATGAATATGAACTACTTTGCAGGTGCACTTCTAGGGTTTGTTATTGTACTAACCTATATCTTTATTGGTGGCTTTGTGGCGGCTGTATGGTCAGATTTTTTTCAAGGTCTACTCATGTTTTTAGGGTTAGTCTTATTACCTATTGTTGCTTGGTATGGAATGGGACATGAAGAATCTATCACTACCTCCTTGCACAATATTGATCCAGGACTAACCAATATATTTGGTAGTAGTGATGATACATTATTAAATGTATTTACCATGCTAGGTTTTGCCATGATTGGACTTGGCTTTTTAGGTTCTCCTCAAGTCTATGTAAGGTTTATGTCTATTAAAAATGAATCTGAAATTACAAAAGGTAAATGGGTTGCTATATTGTTTACTATTATTACAGATTTTGCAGCTATAAGTATCGGTATTTTAGCACGAGTGTTTTTTACCGAAAATGGTCAAGACCCAGAGGCCGTTTTAGGAACTGCAGGAGAAAATGTTCTGGGCATGATGGCAGAACAATTTTTACCCTTAACACTTGTTGCCATTTATATTGCAATAGTCCTATCTGCTATAATGAGTACCATTGATTCTTTATTGATATTAGCATCTAGTGCCATAACGCGAGATTTTTATCAAAAAATATTCAGACCAAACGTTAAAGACGAAAGACTTACTAAAATATCAAGGTATGTTACAGTAGGAATAGCTGTAATTGCATTAGGCATTGCTATTAGTATAGGAATATTAGTGCCTGATAGAGAATTATTTTGGATTATTATATTTGGATGGTCTGGTATTGCTGCCACCTTTTGTCCCGTTATTATACTTGCCCTGTTTTGGAAAGGATACTCCGAAAAAGGAGCTATTGCCTCCATGATTTCTGGTTTTTTATGTGTGCCGCTATTTAAATTTGTCTTCCAAGAACTAGATGGTATTGGCCAATACTTTAAAGAACTAGATGTACTCGCTCCTTCATTTCTTATTGCTATTATTGTTGGTGTGGTATTCTCAAAAATATACCCTCCAAAACAAGAGGTGATAGAAGATCAAGCGAGATAATTATATAACAAACCTATTTCACTGTCAGTTCGAGTAATTTAGGCTGAACAGACTAAATTGTATCGAGAACAAGTGAAATACACAAAACTATATCTCGATACATTTCCAATTACCATTGGAAACACTCGATATGACAATCGTAAAATGAGATAATATGCAAACGGTTATACATTACTTTTTACACCTAGTATTCCCAGTGATTATCGCTTATATAGGATTTAAAAAAGAATGGAAAAAAATATACTTAATATTGCTAGCAACCATGTTAGTAGATTTAGATCATTTATTAGCAAACCCCATATTCGACCCCAATAGATGTAGCATTAATTTTCATCCATTACATACATCCTATGCAATGATAATTTATGGAGTATTGCTATTTCTCCCTAAGCCTTTTAATATTGTAGGCATAGGTCTCCTACTCCATATGCTAACCGATTATATAGATTGTTTGATGATGTGATTAAGTGCAGTTACCTATACAATAGTTTTATACTTTTTACCGCAGATAACAATAAGTTAGAAGTTGTTTTACACGACACTCCCTATATTTCATCTTAAAAGTTAATATGTTTTTATAAAAAAATACGATCAAAAATAAAATTTAAGGGACAAATACTATATTTGCTTATTATGAAATACGCAATAGATTTATATAGTGGTATAGGGGGATGGACACTGGGAATGAAATTGTCAAAAATAAATAATGTTGCTTCTTATGAATGGTGGAATGAAGCTAATCAAACTCATAATTTAAATTTCAACACAAATCATAAAGAGGTCGACATAAGAAAAATTAACCCTAATGATTTAGATTTTAAAAACAAAATTGATTTTGTTGTAGGAAGTCCTCCTTGCACACAATTTTCTTTTGCAAATAAAGGGGGGAATGGAGATTTAAAAGATGGTTTAATAGATATCTGCAAATTTCTTGAAATAGTAGAACATTTAAAGCCTAAATATTGGGCAATGGAAAATGTTCCTCGAGTTGCAGGTATTCTTGAAAAAGAAATTAATGGTGGAGCTTTAAAAAGATTTAAGAAACTAATTAAGGTTATCAAAATTGTTGACTCCGCAGATTATGGCGTTCCTCAAAACAGAAAACGAATGATAGCTGGTGACTTTCCGTTATCTTTATTTGAATCATATAAAAAACAAATTGATCAAGTAACATTTGGAGAAGTACTTAGCTCTTTAAATAAAGAGTTAATTATTGATCCTAATTATGGTTATTCTATTTCTCGTAATAAAATTACTGAACTTGAGAATGAAGTAAATTTAACCTCACAAGAAGAACGTATAAATAGAGACGCTAAAACATTCCATCCTGTTTATAATAAAATGTCATTCCCTGATAGGTTAAATAGGCCAAGCAGAACTGTTACCGCAACTTGTACCAGAGTTTCTCGTGAAAGTATAATTGTTGAATCTAATAATGGTTTTAGAAGACTAAATGTTAGAGAAAGAGGTGTTATTCAAGGGTTTCCAATAACTTATCAATTTTATGGGAAAACTTTAAATGCTAAGTTCAAAATGATCGGTAATGCAGTGCCACCAATTTTAACGTATTATATATTTCAAAGTATGTTAGAAACTCCGCTCAGTAAATTAAAGCATCCTAAAGAATCAAGATATTATCATAATAATCCACCTTTTAAAGCATATGATTCGAATTTAGGGCTACCAAAAAGAAAATTTCCCGCAAAAAGAAAATTTAAATTTGCTGTTCCTGCATTGAGATATGGAAGTGGTGTTAGATTTGAGCTTTCAAATGATCCGAAAAGTGATAAGATACCTTGGTCATTTAAATTCTTTTATGGTAACTCAAAAAGTATAAAAGAAATACCATTAAATTCTGATATTAAAAAAACTCTCGCTCCAATCGTAAATACAACAAAAAATGAAATATTTAATGATTGTATATGTGATATTGAAAAAACATTTAATTCTATAAATTCATCAAATCTTCAGGAATTATGGACTTCTTCAAAATTAAATAATGATGTTTTTGATTTTTTAGATGAGATTGGTAATTGTGTAGAAAAAATTCTAAACGAAGCTGATTTTAGTGAAATTGCCCCTAGCTTAGTTAGTACGATAGTCAAAGAAGATAATAAGAAGCTCAAAGAACACCATAAAAGTGTTTTGACTGGCTTCTATTTTCTTTCAAGTATAAACAATAAACTATTTAATTAATGAAAATAGGTGCAATGTATTCTCATCTTAATGGTTTTGAATGGATTCAATACCATCAAAAGGCTATGTGGGATGAACTGGAACAGATAATTAGTAATATAAAAGCTGAAAAATATAGAACTAAAATTAGTAAAGAAAAGACAATGAAAGGTAAAAAACTTTTCAGTCCAACTGACTTGAACAAGAAGATAAAAGATGATTTTGAAGCTTTAGGCTGGTATGAAAGTAGAACAAACTATTGGGTAACTGATGACTACAATTTAATCTCTCGTACAATGCATCTTAAAGCTGAGGATCAAAAAATTATTATGGAACAAGAAGGAAAAACTCCTATTAGATCATATAATCAAACTGATTTTGTAAAAAATAGAATAGCAGTAGAAGTACAATTCGGTAAATACAGTTTCATTGCGTATGATTTGTTTGTTAAACATCTAGCATTTTATGTTGGAGATACTATTGATGTTGGTATAGAAATTTTACCTATGAAATCAATGCAACTTGAAATGTCTTCAGGACCTGGTTATTATGAAGGAGCTTTATATGATCTTGCAAGACAAGGAAGAGGTGTACCAGCAGTTCCTCTTGTACTTGTTGGAATTGAACCATAAAAAGAATGAATCCCTACCAATTTGTATAATGTATTATACAACAAGAGTTATAATCATATCTCTATCAACCAACTCACCCACATACTAACCCTCCTAACGGCAATATTATTAAGCTGTAAACAACCAAGACCATCCGTCACCAAATATGTTGGAGGTATTCAAATAAACGAAGCCGACCAAGTTGCATGGGGACAAACCCTAAAAGATGCTGGGATGAATCTAGCACAAGTTACGGCTTATGCAAAGCAAGGCGCATGGAATACCGATCACCTTTGGTGGGAAAAAGAAGATACCACCAATGTAATTCGAGAAATAAGAGCCC
>JAHDBM010000016.1:23653-58256 GCA_020630395.1 Flavobacteriales bacterium | reverse complement strand
CAACTTACTACACCATAAGTAGCAAGCATAGAATGAAAAAATATACTGTACATAAAGAAAAACAAGAACTCCCTTCTGATGAAAACATCATGAAGCAACAGGATTTTGGAAAATTATTTCATGAATATGAAAACGTTACCAAAAGACCTAAAAAACCCATGTACAAAGATCCAAAATACTTGTTTTTAATCTTGTTATTGGTGCTTATTGCTTTTCTGGTTGTTGAAGCTACTAACGAAGAAAAAGAGGATAATCCTACAGAGCAAGTAAGCGAATAATATACACTAATCGTTTTATTCGCACGAATGCTTATCTTTGCCACTCATGGCAACATTTAGAGATTTAAATATCACCAAACCTTTTCTTAATGCACTAGATGATTTAGGGTATGAAACACCTACTCCTATTCAAGAGCAAGCATTTCCTATTGTAATGTCGGGAAAAGACTTAATTGGTGTTGCACAAACAGGTACAGGTAAAACAATTGCCTATATGCTTCCATTATTAAGAAGCCTACCGTTTAGTGCAGAAAGAAAACCTAGAATACTCGTGTTAGTTCCTACAAGAGAACTTGTTTTTCAAGTTGTAGAACATATAGAACAACTTATACACTACACTAATATGGTAGTTCAAGGGTTTTATGGTGGAGCAAATATCAAAACACAAGGACATAGAGCATTAGAAGGGATGGATATTTGTGTGTCTACACCAGGTAGGTTATTCGATTTAGTAATGGCGGGAGCTATTAACTTAAAGGCAGTAAAAAAATTAGTAATAGATGAGGCTGATGAAATGCTTAACCTTGGGTTAAGGCACCAGTTAATTAATTTGTTTGACCATATACCTGAAAAAAGGCAAAGCTTACTATTTTCTGCAACCTTTAGTTATGATGTAGAGGAAATGATTAAAACCTATTTTAATCGTCCACAAATGATTGAAATTGAGCGATCAGGAATTCCTTTAGATACCATTACGCAAAGTGCTTATTCAGTCGATAATTTTTATACAAAAACCAACTTACTAGAGCATCTGTTAACAACAGATGAAAGTATGGACAAAGTAATGGTGTTTGTAAAAAACAAAAATATTGCTGAGTTATTATTTAGATTATTAGATCAAAGATTAGAGCCAGGAACACTTAGGGTAATACATACGAGTAAATCTCAAAATTTTAGGATTAGATCAGTAAAAATGTTTGCCAAAGGTGAAGTTCGTGTGCTTATTGCAACCGATTTAATTGCGCGTGGGGTTGATATTGCTGATGTTACCCACGTAATTAATTTTAATTTACCGCAAACTCCCGAAACCTATATACATAGAATTGGTAGAACCGGTCGTGCAGAAAAAGAAGGTATTGCATTATCATTTGTTAATGAAATTGAAACTCCATATTTCAAGCAAATTGAAGCATTAATGGAACAAGAAGTACCATTTTTAGACTTTCCAGAAGAAGTTGAAGTATCAGACCAATATCTGGACGAAGAAAAACTAAAGCTTGGTAATGTAAATTATCGAAAACCATATAAAGCTGATAAAGAAAAAGGAGCTGCAACTCAAGAAAAAAAGGCTAAAAACACAAAAGTAAATTCTAAACGAATTAAAAATCATCCTGAAAACAAAGCAAAAAAGAATAGAAATCAGCAAAAACAAAAGGCTAAAAAAGCTAGAAGACGCAACAACAATAAAGGGTAAATCATGAGGTGGTTTTATCAATACTTTTATAAAAGACTTCCTGTAAAAAAATCCATTAACGACAGTAAACTCGTTATTCTTACTGATGAAGAAATTACTGCCATTAAAAAGAAAGAAAGAACAGCTATTTGGTTAGCTGCCTTTTTTGGGGTAATGGGTGTTATACTCCTTTATGTTCCTTATTATCTATTACCTGATTGGTTTCCTAATGTGCCTATTACGCTATTCGATAATACAGTAGATGTACCAGTAGTATTTTTATGCTATACAGTTGTTATAGTTGCTATAGAAATTCTACTATTAACACTTTTAAATATTTGGTGTACACATGAGGTTGCAACTGTTACAGGCTATATAGATGCTACTTCTAAAAACACCAAAGAAAAAACAAATCTTTTACTCAACATAAGCCTTGATAAAAAAAGTAAAGATTTACTCAATTATGGTATTAACCCTTATCAAGGATTAAATAAAAGTGCCCTGCTTGCGTGGAATGTTATGATTATACTTAAGGCAACATTAAGCAACATGGTTTTTAAATTTATTATTCAAAGGGTGCTTATTCGTTTCCCAATAAAGTCTATTCAACTTATTCAAGATTTTGCTGGTATACCCATTTTTGCTTTATGGAATGCATTTGGAACAAAGAAAATACTTAGAGAATCTCGTGTTATTATAATGGGAGAAAATGTTATTGCCGATCTAGCTAGAAGAATTAAAGCAGATCAAGATGCAACAGAAGATTTTAAATCTTTATTATACCAAACGTTACGATTTGTTGCTATTAGTAAACGAGACTTTCATCAAAATCACTACTTACTTGCTAAGCATCTTTTCGAACTCTATAACATAGAACCAAATCAAGGAAAGTGCAAAAAGAAAATTTATTTAAAACGACTCCAAGTAGCTGATAAAGAACAAAAAGAAGTGTGTTTATTAATAATTGCTCTTGGCTTTATCCTTGATGGACAACTATCTACTCGTGAAAAACTGCGAATTCAAGAAATGAGAAAAGAAGGTGTGTTTGATTTTACTATTAAAGAGATGAATCAATACAACAAGAACTTTGTAAATGGTAAAGGAGTAGAAGAAATTATCACAAAATATATTTAATCCCTGAGGGATATCTAATTCCCCAACTCTTGATTCGATTAGATAAATATGTGTATACTTGACAATCATGGGGCCAGGGAGCTTCATTTGGGTTTTTTAACTGTCAGTTCGAGTTATTTTGGTTTATGGAACCAAAATAGTATCGAGAACAAATTAATTTAATATGAATACCTCGATACATTTCTAATTTCCATTAAAAACACTCGATATAATAAACAGGTTAATATGATTTTAAGGTACGCAAGACATACAAATGATTTAAATGCTATAAAAACATTTTATTCTACTATAATACAGCTTGATGTTTTAGGTGAATTTAACGATCATGATGGGTATGATGGAATATTTTTAGGGAAAGAAAATGAAAACTGGCATTTAGAATTTACAACTAACCATAATAAAGTAAATCATCATTTTAATGAAGATGACTATTTAGTGTTCTACCCCAATACCTTAAAAGATCATCAGTTAATTCTTGATGCTATTTCCAAGCATAAAATCCCTGAAATTAAACCTCATAACCCTTATTGGGTAAAAAATGGAATAGCTATAAAAGATCCTGATGGATTAGTTGTTATCATATCAAAGCAAAAAATCTAATTCTCTTCCTTTTTGTAATTGTCAAAATTCACTCCTCCTGTATTGAAATATAACCAATCAGATGATTCAATCAAATCATGATTCTTACCTACAATGTCTTTATGAACTTCAATATAATTTCCGTGTGTAGCAGTCAATATATTATGCTTTTCCCCATCAATTATTAATTCTATATGAATAGCTCCAACTTTCACAGCTATATCTGGTTCATATGTCATATCTGATAATTGAGCTTTAATTGTTTTAACCTGATTATCATCTAAAATATGAGTTCCATAATTATTAGTTATTGTTACTTTTTCTAGCTTTTCAAGAGCAACTAGCGATTTTAATTTTATTTCTTTATTTGTATTTCTGCTTCCGCATGATAACAGGAATATCAATAAGAAAATTGAACCAAAAAGTTTAATAGACATTATTACAATTGATATCTAATTAAAAATATGAACGGTATTATTCCCATCATAAGAAGCATTATACGTTCTAAGTGGTAAAGTTGCAGGCCCTTGATTTACGCTACCATCATAAATATTATAAACAGAGCCATCACAGTCACAATTAATCAATACATTGCTAGAATCTACCTCAGCAGTGCCACAAGAGTTTTCTTCATTATAGGTACAGTTTCTATCAAATGCTACAAATTCGTCTGGTCCTCTTCTATACACAATTAACCCTTTAATACCTCCTATAGCATATGCCCAACCTCCTGGTACTAATAACCCTTGGTTTTGGGGTAATGTAATGTTTACATACGTATCTACTGGAACATAAGGAGCATTGTCTTGATTATTATTCTTTCTACAAGAAAATAAAACAGTTATTGATAGTAATAAAACAATTAAAATATTTTTCATGTTAACCTTGTTGTTGCATGTTTCTATCAAATTCATTTAATGAATCGTATAATTGCTCATACGATTCAATCTCAAAGTAAAGCGTTTGAATTTGATCCGTTCGAAACGGTTGATTAATAATAGAACTAAAATTATAGGGTTTTATTTCAGGGTTTGTAGTGTAAATGCCCTTCGATTCTCCATAACTAGATAGAATACCTGCACCATATATATCTGTTTGGGTTTCTCCCGCTTTAAGACCAAACTCTATGGTAAACCAATATAATCTTTGTAGTTGTAGCACAATTTCTGGATTATCAATGTATTTCACTCCAACTTCT
This sequence comes from Flavobacteriales bacterium, assembly GCA_020630395.1. Lineage (GTDB taxonomy): Bacteria > Bacteroidota > Bacteroidia > Flavobacteriales_D > CAJJDF01 > CATLPG01. The sequence goes on along the minus strand of JAHDBM010000016.1, from coordinate 53,674 downwards.
CCTAGTTTTTGTGCAAAAGCACTATACTCCTTATCCATTAATAATGGGATATGTCCAAATACATCATGAAACATATCTGGCTCTTCTAAATAATCTAATTGAGACTTTTTACGTAACCAAGTAGAAGCACTAAACTTCTTTTTTGCTAGTAACTGAAAAAAACCTTCTACTGGTATTAAGCCAGGCACTACATGGATACTCCAACCACTCTTAGCTAGTAGTACCTTGTTTATTTTTTCGAAATTAGGTACTTCATTAGCTCGCATTACTTCGCTCATTTCGTTTATACAAGCTAAGTATCGCTTACAAGCCTTATTTTGGAGGTTTTGTTCTTGTCTTTCGAAAAGCAATCGCCAAACTTCAAAATCTTCTTGAGTATAATTATTGTATTCTTGTATCACTTGGTAAAAATAAGAAAAGACGGAACAAATGCTCCGTCTTTTACTAGTAAGATTTAATATATTATCTTAATCCATTAACATTTCATCTAATAAATCCTCTTCTTTGTTAAGATTAACTATCCTCCCTTTATTTTGAAATTTTATTGTTTGAACTAGAAACACAATAGAAAGTGCTAATCCTAGCATAGCGTAAAAACACCATATACCGCCTATATCTCCAAAAGCGTCATCAAACAATAACCCAATACTAGCTAATAGGTAAATAAATGAGATAGATAATCCTATTATAGATAATACTTTAGTAGTAACTGTTTTGACTTTTATTAAATTAACAATATACAATGTTGTAAAAAATAAGGTAAATAATAACACTGTTACATTAGCTATGAAAGTCATTTCTCTGTAAGCATAGTTTGTTCCGTAGCTTGAATAACTATTATAATCCCAATCACTCCACAATGCTCTGGATACTTCTTCTAATAAAATAATTGTTGTAATAAATAAAACTACAGATAATACTATCCCTGATATGTTTAAAAATCTCATATTTAAAATGCTCTGTATAACTTACCAAAGAATTTCCATGCTCCATTTACATATATAAATGCTGAAAATTTCATTCCAAGTTCTTTACCTGGCTCAACATACTTAATTTCATAAATAGTTGTTCCTTCTACTAGTTTATCCGCAATACGCTCAAAACCACCAGAAACAGATGATAAATCACCTCCTACTTTACCTGTCTTTACTAAAATTTCTGTTTGACCATCTTTAGCATGAATAGGATTTTCTTCCATATTACTTAATTCTTCATATTGAGCATTAATCATTTCTAAAGCAGCATTTGCATCTGCTTCATCTTTAAAAATTGCTTTACAATCTGCTTCGGTTGGCTTTAAACTATTTAATAAAGTCATCTCTTTAGTAGTATTAAGGTCTGCTGCTAATTGCTTTACTCCATCCGAACTATCAGCATATGCTCCTCCACCACATGATGTTAAAACTGTTGATGTTAAAATCGCTACTACAAATAATACTTTTTTCATTGTTTTTAATTTTATAATGTTTGTACTTCAACAAATGTAAAAACTTATATATCAAAACATAAGTTTAATTTAACTTAATAGACAAAATGTTATTTAAGATATGTTACATGTACCTATAAATTATTTTTAGTATTAATAAGAATTACAATCTACAAGAATATTCGGTATCATAAACAACAAATTATTGCTTTAATCGTAGTTTTGATAGTGATTGTAGTAAAACGATTATTAATACTAACTTTTCTTCTAGTCTTTTGTGACTATGCTAATGGACAATCTAACCCAGATATCCAAATAAAAAAAATACGTATTACTGATTCTATTACCGTATTAGACTCATTAAGTATAATCCCTTCAAGCTTTATTGTTTTTAAAGGTAACGACACAGCAAAAAACGAACTATATGATCTAGATTTTTCGTCAGCCTCCTTATTATGGAAATCAGATTTACCCGTAAATTTACGAATTGAATATCGAACTTTTTCTGCCAACTTAAGTTTTAGAACTCAATTAAAAGACACCAATCTTATTCAAGAACGATATGTCTATAAAAACCCATTTAGAATAGATGAAAAAGAAGAAACCTCTGTTGACGTACTTGGACTTGGAGGATTAAATAAATCGGGTAGTATTTCAAGAGGGCTTACCGTAGGTAATAATCAAAATTTAGCTGTAAATTCTAGTTTTAACCTTCAATTATCAGGAAAAATTGCTGATGACATCTCCATTATGGCATCTATTACCGATAACAATATCCCCATACAACCTGATGGAAATACACAACAATTGCAAGATTTTGACCAAGTGTTTATTCAATTATACAATGAAGATAAGTGGAAACTGATTGCCGGAGACTTTATCACAGCTAGAAACGACTCTTATTTTATGCGTTTTCAAAAAAAAGCTAAAGGAATTTCTTTTGAAAAAGGGTTTAACTTTAATGATTCTAGTCAGTTATATACAAAAACAGATTTAGCTATTTCTAGGGGTAAATTTGCAACCAATACTGTTCAAGGTATTGAAGGAAATCAAGGCCCATATAAATTAATTGGATCTGAAGGAGAACAAACTATTATTGTACTATCAGGAACTGAACAAGTTTTTATTGATGGAAGGTTATTAAAAAGAGGAGCCGATCAAGATTATACGATTGATTATAATACAGCCGAAATAATTTTTACCCCACAACAACTTATAACTAAAAACAAACGAATTGTAATTCAATTTCAATACAGTGATAAAAATTATGTACGTTCTTTAGCAAACGTACAAGCCACATTTACAAACAAAAAATGGAAAAGCACATTCAATTTTTACTCTGAACAAGATCATAAAAATCAACCCTTACAACAAGAGCTAAATGATCCTGAAAAACAAGTATTATTTAATGCCGGAGATGATATACAGGCAGCTTTTATTTATCGAGATGACAGTGTTGGGTTTGAAGAAAATACAGTCTTATACAATAAAAAAGATTCTCTTGGTTACTCCATTTTTGAATTTTCTCAAAAAAGTGATTCAAACTTATTTCGATTAAGGTTTTCTTTTGTTGGAGCAGGAAATGGAAATTATATTCAAGATGGCTTTAGCGCATTTGGTAGAGTATACAGGTGGGTTAAGCCTGATACGATTAACGGTCAAATTATTAAAAGAGGAGATCATGAACCTGTTATATTATTAATTGCACCCAAAACAAAACAACTCATCTCTTTTGAAAATACATGGGAAATAAATGATAACTTAACCTTACTTGCTGATGTTGCCATGTCGAATAATGATATTAATACTTTTTCTAAACTTGATGAACAAAATGACATAGGTTTAGGAACTCGTTTTGGCTTAAAAGCAAAAAAGCAGTTGCAACAAAAGAAAAACCCATGGGTACTATCTAATAATACCAATATCGAATTTATAAGTATCGATTTTCAGCCTGTTGAACGATACAGACCAGTTGAGTTTTCTAGAAATTGGAATATATTGTCACAAACATTTAATGCGCCTCAATTAGTTGGTAATTCACAATTCGGTTTGTCTAAATCATCTATTGGTTCAATCAAATATGCCATAAACCTGTTAGATATCGCTACTTTTTACCAAGGTATAAAACATGAGGTAGTGTCTAATTTCAAGCTAAAAAAAACACTTATTAATTATAACGGGAGTTACTTATCTACTCAATCTAATGAACAAACCTCTTTTTATCGCCATATAGCTAAAGTTGAACAAAACATTGGTAGGTTTAAAATTGGTTATGAAGATGAAACTGAGCGAAATTTATTTAAGATTGGAGATAGTCTAATACCAAGAAGTTATCAATTTTATGATGGAATGGCTTATATTGCAAATGGTGATAGTTCAAAAGCAAACTATAAATTATATGCTAGGTTTAGAGAAGAAAAAAACAGCTCTTCCAAATCCTTAAGTCGATCGGCTTTTTCTAATGACTTAGGACTTTCTTACACCATCCTTAGTAAAAATAAAAAAACAAAATTGACGGGAAATACTGCCTACAGAAAATTAACCATAATAGACTCTACTTTAGGCAAAGCTCCCGATAATACGTTTATTAGTCAAACTGATTTTTCTACATCAATCTTTAAAAGATTAATACAATGGAATACCTATTACGAAATAGGATCAGGTTTAGAACAAAAAAGAGAATTTATTTACATACAGGTAAACTCTGGACAAGGTAACTATGCTTGGATTGATTATAATGAAAATGGTGTAAAAGAACTAAACGAATTTGAAATAGCCATTTATCAAGATCAAGCGGATTATATACGGGTATTTACACAGAGTAACAATTATATAACCGCATATACCAATAAGTTTAGCCAATCTATTCGAATAAACCCAAAGCAATTGTTTCGAAAATCGAAAAGTAAATTTTTAAAAGGTTTAGCTAAGTTTTCTACCTTAACAGCTTATAAAGTGGATAGAAAAACAACTCAAGAAAAATTTGAAGAAAGTTTAAATCCTTTTATTGATGGTATATCCGACACAAATTTATTATCCATTAACAAACAAGTTTTGGCTTCAGTTTTCTTTAACCGAACAGGTTATAAATATGGAATAAGTTATAATTTTCAAGATACAAGAGGTAAAACATTATTATCGAATGGATTTGATTCGAGAGCTAATATTTATCATGAAGTAACTAGTAGATATAAAGTAAAAAAACTTCTGTTTAACTGGGATAATCGAATAGGAAACAAATCATTAATCTCTGATTTTTTATCTTCTAGAAACTACAGTATAGCATATTTAAAGTCGTTTTTCAATAGTACGTTTCAAAAAGATCAAAATCAATTTTTTAGTCTTAATTACACCTACGAAGAGAAAAAAAACACCTTAGGACTAGATTTTGCTGTCATTCATACTCTTGGTGCAGAAGCAACCTACAACATCATTAATAACGTAAACCTTAATACTCGCTTAAATTATCTTAACATTGTATATAATGGATCTGAAAATTCTTCGCTTGAGTATGAAATACTTAATGGTTTAAAAAAAGGAAATAATTTTACTTGGGAAATTCTATTAAATAAAAAAATCGCTAAAAACCTTAGTTTAACGTTAAACTATAATGGAAGAAAACCAGAAGGCATAAAAACTATACACTCTGGAACTATTGAAATGAGAGCATTCTTTTAAAAAAAACTAAACTATAGTAATACAATTTATTAAGTGCCAACATCAAAATAACGTGAGGATTAATAATTGATTACCTTTGTAAAAATCAATAAGGTCAATGAAAAAGCTTTTTACTCTTGTTATCATTATTAGTTGCTTATCAGTTAATAGTCAACATTTAAAATTAGTAAGTGATATAAACTCAGGTTCTTCAGGTTCTTTTCCTTTTAATTTTCATGTTTATAACGATTCCCTGTATTTTGTTGCAAATGATGGATTATCCGGACAAGAATTATGGAAATTTAATAACGATACCTCAACATTAGTTCAAGATTTAGTAACCGGTAGTAGTAGTTCTAACCCTAATTATTTAATTACTTATGATAGTAACTTGTACTTTAGAGCTAATGAACCTAGTGTAGGAGAAGAACTTTGGATGTTTAATGGTGACTCTATTTCGTTAATTGAAGATATTAGAACCGGTTTTAATTCTTCTTTTTCATCTACACAACCTTTTGTAGTATATAAAGATGGGCTATATTTTACTGCAAACAATGGTATTGATGGTGGTGAATTATGGAAATATAATAGAGATAGTTTAACATTATTTGATATTAGACCTGGTGCTCCAGGTTCAAACCCTTTTTATATGAAAGCCATTGATAGTAATCTATATTTTAATGCTAGAAATGATACAAGCGGAAATGAGTTTTTTACTTATAACGATACATCTGTATCATTAGTTCAAGATTTATTTGTAGGGCTTTCTGGTTCTGGTCCTCAAGAACCTATTTCATATTTAGGAAATATTTATTTTACTGCAACTGATGGTAGCAGTGGTTTTGAGTTATATAAATATGATGGGGACACCATTACATTAGTATTCGATATTAATCCTGGGGCAGGAAATTCTTATCCAAAAAACTTTTTCAAATTTAATGGTAGTTTATATTTTGTTGCTAATGATGGTAGTAGTGGTAATGAATTATGGGGATATGATGGTACATCCACTTTTTTAGTTCAAGACTTCTTTATTGGTGCAGCAAGTGCTAATCCAAATAATGCTATAGAATATGCGGGAAATATCTATTTCATTGCTAATTCAACAGGAGTTGGAAGTGAATTATGTGTTTTTGATGGAACTACTATATCCCTTGTGCAAGATATAAATGTAGGTCCTGCATCTTCTAATATTGATAACTTCTTTGTTTACAGTAACGAACTTTATTTTGAAGCAGATAATGGAATTAATGGAACTGAACTATGGAAATACAATGGCACAATTGCTTCATTGGTAGAAGACATTAATCCTGGATCAGCATCTTCTAACATCATTAGTTTTGTAAATTATAATGCTACTATTTATTTTTCTGCAGATGACGGAACAAATGGATCTGAATTATGGAGTTTAAGTAGCTTTTATGATAGTACTATCAGCGATACAACTTGTGATAGTTTAGTTAGTTTATCAGGAACTTATACTTGGTATACTACAGGAACTTATTACGATACCTTATCTGATACAGCTTATGTTATTAATTTAACTGTACATTATGCTGATGACACCACTCTTTTTGATACAGTTTGTGACAGCACTATTATTTTTGGCATAATGAGATATTCATCTGGTTCTTATAGAGATACAATACAAACGACAAACAGTTGTGATTCTATCATTATTTACGAGCTAATTGTTAATCAAAGTACATTAGATACGATTGTCGATACAGCTTGTGATAGCATTGTTATAAATGGAAATACATATATGATTTCGGGTAATTATTATGATACACTCCTCACAACATCTGGATGTGATTCTATAACTAGGTATGAATTAACCATTCATAATAGTAGTATCGATACTATTACAGATACTCTGTGTGACAGTATTATTATTGCCGGAAATACCCTTACAAATTCGGGAACTTATTACGACACATTAACAACTAATAAAGGTTGTGATTCTATAATTGTATACGAGATTATTATTTATAATGCAACTGATACTATTATTTTTGACACTGTTTGTGATAGCGCTTTAGTTTTTGGTAATACGGAATATACTTCTGGAACTTACAGGGACACATTGCAAAATACTAATGGTTGTGATTCAGTGATTACATTAAATTTAACGGTTTATAACTCTTTTATCGACACCATTACCGATACTGTTTGTGACAGTATAATAATTGCAGGTAACACCTATAATACCTCTGGCACCTATTACGATACATTGGGTACAGCTAACGGTTGTGACTCTATATTGCAATATGAAATAACAGTAAATTATAGTAGTTTTTATATCGACTCTGTAACTTTTTGTCATGGAGATAGTACATTAATAGCCGGAACATGGTATTATAGTGATACTGTTTTTAATGACACTTTACCAAGCAATACTGGCTGTGATAGTGTAACTACCTATACAATCATAACCACCTCAATATTGCCTGCTTTAACCTTAGGCCCAGATATTTCAATTTGTCAAAATGACTCTATTATATTACTAGCAGGAACTTACGATAATTATGTTTGGAATACTGGAGATATTTCTAGCTCAATTTTAGTAGATGCCAATATATTAGGTTTGGGTAATTATACATATTGGGTTGAAGTTGGACAAACATCTACAGGTTGTATCGCAAGAGATTCTGTTGATATTGATATTATTCAATGTGTTGGTTTAAATGAGTCTTTACTAGATAATATTGTGCGTGTATACCCTAACCCAAGTAATGATGTTTTTATCCTTGATTTTAATGAATTACAAGAACCAATCAACATAAAGATTTTAGATTTAAAAGGCAGCATTGTCTTTGAAAAAAACAGAACTAATGAACAGATATTACCTATTTCTATAAATGGTAATGATGGCCTTTATATCATGATGCTAACAACAAAAAACGGGAAGCAAACTACTATTAAATTAATTAAGCAGTAAATGAATTTAAAAGATAAAAAAGTACTGCTAACAGGCGGTAGTTCAGGTATTGGTAAAGCAACAGCCATTTCCTTAATAAAAGAAGGGGCAAAAGTTATTATTACAGGTCGTAATAAAGAAAAGTTAAATGCTGTGGCAAAAGAGATTGGCGCAATTCCATTTCAACTAGATATGGCCGATTATGATAATATCCCTTCTGTTTATCAAAAAATAAAATCTACTCTTGGCGGTATTGATGTATTAATAAATAATGCCGGTATTGGTGAGTTTGCCCTTGTTGACGAAGTATCTATCGAATCATTTGAGCGTGTATTTTCTACCAATGTTTTTGGACTTACAATGTTAACTAAAGAGATTGTAAAGGACTTTAAGCAACAAAACACGGGTAATATTATTAATATAGCTTCTACTGCAGCTACAAAGGGTTTTGCATTCGGATCGGTTTATGCCGCTAGTAAATTTGCATTAAGAGGCTTAACACAATGTTGGCAAGCAGAACTAAGAAAACATAATGTAAGGGTTATTCAAATTAATCCTAGTGAAGTCCCAACAGCTTTTAATGTAGAATCAAGAGAAGAACGTAAATTAGAACCCACAAAATTATCTCCTAAAGAAATTGCCGATACTATTGTGTTTACCTTAAAAATGGATAATAGAGGTTTTATACCTGAAGTTAGCGTTTGGGCTACTAATCCTTAAGCCATAGTGTGATATACATTTTGTACATCATCATCTTCCTCTAGTTTTTGGAGTAATTTTTCAAGATCTTGTTGTTGCTCTTCTGTTATGCTTTTGGTGTTTAATGGAATTCGTTCGTAGCCACTTTCTATGATTTCGATTCCCATATCATCTAATCCTTTTTGGATGTTACCAAACTCAGGGAAGTCACCATATATCATAATATGATCGTCCTCTTCAAATAATTCTTCTACTCCAAAATCAATTAATTCTAACTCTAGCTCTTCAATATCTCTAGCTTCTTTTGAAATTTTAAAATGACACTTTCGTTCAAATAAAAACTCTACTGAACCAGTTGTTCCTAAACTACCGTCATGTTTGTTAAAATAACTCCTTACATTCGCTACTGTTCTAACATGATTATCAGTAGCTGTTTCAACAAAAATGGCTATTCCGTGCGGCCCGTATCCTTCGTAAGTAACTTCTTTATAATCACTTGTATCTTTATCGGTAGCTTTTTTTATTGCTCTGGCAACATTATCTTTAGGCATATTAGCCGCCTTCGCATTTTGAATTGCCATTCTTAACCTAATATTATTATCAGGGTTACCTCCACCTTCTTTCGCAGCCATGGTAATTTCCTTACCAATACGAGTAAATGTTTTACTCATAGCCGACCATCTTTTCATCTTTCTTTCCTTCCTAAATTCAAATGCTCTTCCCATATCTAATACTAATTATCCTTAAATATACTTAATCTTATCTTTTTATTCTTTTATCACTAAAAAATGAATTTTATACCTTTAATATCTAAATTAATAGTAACATGATTAAGTATAATCCTAAAAGTTGGTTTTTTCACATTCTATCTATTCATAAAAGCGATACGGTTCGTATTCTTTGGAAAGAACTTTTGTTTATTGCTCTTTTAACTACCGGTATCACCTATTTGGAAATAAAATACCTTGGAGATGCCGAATGGGGAACTAACCTTATGCAAGTATATTCTTTAGTTGGTTTTGTGTTATCTCTTTTATTAGTCTTTAGAACAAATACCGGTTACGACAGATGGTGGGAAGGAAGAAAAAAATGGGGAGAGTTAGTAAACAACACTCGAAATTTAGCTATAAAAGTTGCCTCAACTACTCATAACAAAGAATTTAAAGCATTTTTTGCGAGAATGATTCCTAATTATGCTTATGCCATGAAAGAACACCTTAGAAGTGGAGTAATATTAGATGAACTTGATTTAACGGAAACTGAACGAAAAGAAATAGAAGTAATCGATCATAAAACAAGTTACATTGCAAAACAATTGTATAATGAATTACAATTACTAAGAGAAAAAAACGAAATTACTGATATAGAATACCTTTCTTTAGATGTAAACCTTAAAACTTTTTCAGATATTACTGGAGCATGTGAGCGTATAAAGAATACACCTATACCATATTCTTATAGTTTATTTCTTAAAAAATTCATTTTTATTTATGTTACAACAATGCCATTGGCCTTTGTTTCTAGTTTTGGGTACTGGTCTATACTTATTACTACGTTTGTATTTTATGTGTTAGTGAGTATGGAAATACTAGCAGAAGAAATTGAAGATCCTTTTGGAGATGATGATAATGACTTACCTACTGATGAATTATGCGGAAAAATTAAAGCTAATGTTCATGAAATATTAGCTTATCAATCACCACCAAACAATAAATAGTTTTTCGTATTTATCATTCTGCTTTAGCCAAACTAAAACAGATTTTTTTGCCATCATTTGTTCATTAATTTGAACTAAAATATGTTCTTTGCTTAGCCAAATATTATGATGAGTTGGGTTTATGTGCCAATTAAATTTTCTAGGTATAAAAAACTCCACATCAACATGTTCTATGTGTTTAAATAGATTAAACCGCATCCATAAACCATCAAAACATGCTTTGTTAAGCATCCAATTATGCTCTTTATAATTATATGGTAAGTATAATTTACCCAACAGTAATAATTCTTGGTCTACACTATCTATAGAAATATGATGATTGTTTAAAAACGCTTTTCCTTCTTTACTGTATAATAAAGGAAATTGCTTTTCTTTTAGTTTTGTTAACTTTTTAACTAAAGAATCATTTCTATTTGGGCCAATCCACTTCCCCATGTTATCCTTTGATAAAATGGAAGGATCAAATAGATAAAACTTATACGCAAGTTCTATGTGTAGAAATCTTTCTTCGTTTTTAACAATAAAATCTAATTCTCCAATGGTTACTTTATTATCAATTAGTTGAATTGAATGGTTTATTATTTCATATTGTTCATGATAAGTTAAATAATGATGAAAAAAAACTTCCATTCTTTTACCAAGAAGAGTAGCCGTATTGTCTATCTCAGTTGGAGACAACTTATTCTTAAATGGAAATAATGTATAACTAAATAAATTATCGTTCAATATGCTTTCACTTTCTAAAAATGCTTGCTCTTGAATGATGTTTAACTGTTTAGACATTAGCTAAAAAAGGCTTATTTAATTCTTTTTTTTTTGCCCTTCGATCTTTAGAGTATGCTGTATAAAACTGATGGGTGTTAAAAAACTTCACCTGCATTTTATCCCATTCTTCTTTGGTTTCAACTATACCCCTTTCTTGTAACTCCATAAAAAGTTTATCGCTTATAGATTCGAAGTCATCTCTGCCTAAATAATCTAAATCAGCATCTTTAATAATTCTTTGCAGTTTGTTTTTAGGCTTGTGGCTTACATTAGTGGCTAAAATTAATTCTGACACTTTATCTATTTGTTTAGCACTATAGCCATATTTTGGAAGCCATTCTTTAGCATACTCAACCCCTACAGGTTCATTGTTGTTATACTGCTTAATAAAACCAGCATCATGAATAAGTGCTGCTGTTTTAATCAATAACATACGTTCATCAAAAACACCTTCAGCTAAGGCAATTCTTTCCGCAGCATCAATAACATCAATAGTATGATGTAATGAATGGTAATGTAAATTTTTATCTAAATTATCTCTTAAATACTTAATGAAATCATGCTCTAACTCATTATATCTTAATTCACTTTCTAGATATGTTTTAACATAACTCCAAAATCTTCTATTCGGAAATTTACCTTCACCATCTTGAGATAATTCTGATCTAATTCCATCTACAAAATACATGCTAATTACACCAACATTCTTTGTCATTATGCCTCCTCTTGCAGAGCAATTAAAAAATGGTTTTATAATTCTGTAGGTATGTTCAGATATATTAACTTTTCCTGGTTTTCCTTCATCTTGAACTCGGCTTGCAATGTTAACTGAGCTCCCCCAAATGTCATATAGTGGCCTTTTGGTTTCTAAGACACCTGCTACTAACTCTCCTGTATTAATTCCTACTCTTAACCTCCAATTCGTATTATCTTCTTCATACAAATTTTGCATGTAAGATTGTATTTGCAAACCTGCAAGAACAGAATCAATAGCATTAGTATTATTACTTTTTGGAATACCTGCAGCTGTCATATACGAATCGCCAATAGTTTTAATTTGAACTAAATTATTTCTAATGATAATCTTATCGAATTCTTTAAAATATCGGTTTAATTGACTTACCGTTTCCTCTGGCTTAAGCTTACTCGATATAGAAGAAAAAGAAACGAAATCGGCAAACATAATAGTAGCTTGTTGATAATGTTCTGCCTTTACTTTTCCTTTATTTTTTAATTTTTGAGCAATTTTATCTGGAAAAATTTTATGTAAAACATTGTCTGCCTTCTCTTTCTCTTTCTCTAAATCTTTATTCTGTTTTTCTATTTGTTCCTTTTGCTTAAAAATAGTCTCTGTTCTTCTTTTAACCAATGATTCAAGTAACGCTTTACTCTTTTTTACCGATCTAATTCGAAAACGAATAATAAAAAACACAATTAAACCTATAAGCCCTATTACAAATATTCTAAATAACCATGTGCCCCAAAATGGTGGATGAATAATAATTTTTAATGTTAGCGGTTGCTCACTCCAAACCCCATCAGAATTACTTCCATAAACAACTAGATTATATTCTCCTGGAGATAAAGCAGAGTAATTGGCAACACCTATTTTATCTATTATTAATGAGGTGTCTTGAAGTTCTCTTATAAAATAACGGTATTTATTATTCTGCGTATTCGTATAATGTAAACTAGCAAAATGGATATTAATGTTGTTTTGTGTGTAGTTAAATTCAACTACTTCAATTCCGTTTAAACTTTTATTCTCGTAATTACTTAAGGTATTTAGCGGTTTATTGTTTACTAAAATTTTAGTTAGCCCCATTAATGGAGACTGCTTGTTCTTTTTTAAATCTGTAGGATAAAAATTACTAACTCCGTTAATTCCTCCAAAAAATAATTCTCCGTATTTAGTCTTATAAAATGCTCCTGTATTAAACTCATTACTTTGTAATCCATCAGATTCGTAAAAGTTCCTAAACTCTTTGGTATTTAAGTTTAAAGATGAAATACCTCTGTTTGTACTAACCCATAATAAAGAATCTGTTTTTAAAATACCATATACCGCATTATTAGATAGACCATCTTTAACAGAGTAGTTTTTAAATGTTCTATTAACCGGGTTGTATCTATTTAATGCTCCATCATAAGTGCCTACCCATATAAAATTACTATCATCTTCTATAATAGTAGTTACTATTGAGCCGCTAATTGTATTAGGGTTATTTCCTGGTAAAAAAGAAGAAAAAGTACTAACAGTATCATTAACAACAAACATTCTATTTAAACCTCCTTCGGTACCAATCCACCAATCCCCTTTTTCTGATTTATATATCGCTCTAACAACTTCATTTGAAATATTAGATGTTTTTCGATTAAAACATGTGTACGATTTATTTTTAGTATCAAATCGTATAAGGCCTTTGCTAGTACCAAGCCAATATTCATTTTTTTTATATGGAGTAATCGTATAAATTGCAATATCTTGAAGTAAGGAGTCTTTTATTCCCTTAAAAAGGTCTATAAACAATAGTTTTGATCCATTAATATTTACTTTATAGAAGCTTTCGTCTGTACCTACCAATAACTGATCTTTAGCAATAACAGATCTTACAGTAGAAGACTTACCATCATTGATGGTATAATTAGATATCGTTTGTTTAAATTGATTATAAATATCTAACCCTGTATTCGTTCCAATAAAAACATTTCCATATTCATCTCCCTCAATTGCCCATACTATTTTACTCGAAAGACCATTATCTCCTTTGCCTAAATATTTTATGTTTTGTTTAGTAAAGTCAAAAAAGCTAATCCCTCCATTATCAGTTCCTATCCATATAGTACCTGCATAATCCTTATAAATTGATCGTATATAATTATCTGAAATAGTGTATTTAATATTTTCTTTGTATTGGTAATTCTCTACATTATTGGCTTGAATATCATAATGGAATAAGCCGTGTTGCTCAGTACCAATCCAACAATGATTACCATCTACCAAAATTTTTGTAAATGTTTTATTTTCGAGTAATTTAAATCGTTTTACTAAATCTATTGGTGTTTTATGTTTGTAAGAAAATAGAATGCTATTATTACTTAAATAAAAAACACCAAACTTACTTTCAGCTACATATAATAAGTTTTTATACTCACGCTTAGTAATTACACTATCTGTTTGAATATCAATAGAAAATGATTGGTTATTAAATGAAGCTATTAATTCATTTTTATATATAATAATTGAAGTAGGATTACTTTTAATAACCGTTTTAACTCCATCATCAGTATATTTTACAACCCCTTTATTTTTAGCATTAATCCATATATTACCTATACTATCTTTTACAATAGCTTCAATTGCTCCATATTTATGATTACCAAATAATAAACTACTGATTTTATTAGATTTAAAATCAATAGTGTTTAACCCTCTTTCAGTACCAACCCACAAAAGATCTCTTTTTTCGTCTACTAATAAACAGTTTATCGTGTTAGAAAGTATTGTATTACTATCAAATTGAGCATGATAAAAAGTGGTGATGTTTTTACCGTCATATTTGTTAAGGCCATCTTGAGTTGCTATCCATACAAAACCATAATGATCTTGAACGACATCAAAAACAGAAGACTGAGATAGTCCTTCTTGAATTCCTAAGTGTTGAAAGCGTATTGGTGTTTCATCTTGAGAAAATCCAACAGTTACTAAAGTAAGAAAAATGAGTATGTGAACTAAGGCTTTTTTCAAGACTTCTTTTTTCAATTATCCTTTAAATTAACCCTTTTTAAACAACCTGTAAAGAAAAAAGCACATTGATTAATCAATGTGCTTGTACAATTAATGGGTTTTATTCTTTATTTTTTTATTAAAATCTCATTATGTATTAATCCATTTTGAGATACTTGTAACACATAATTACCCGCAATTAAATCAGAAACATCAACCAATAGAGTATTAGAATTAATGTTTATATTTTTAACTGACTTACCTGATGCATCAAAAATATTAATAACACCATTGTCAGCTTTTTCTAAGCTTATATTTAATTCATTTACAACTGGGTTAGGATACGTTTTTACTTCTAACTTCGTTAATTCATTAAGACCTACTGATAAATCTTCATTAACTGTTAAAGAAGATATTCTAGTACTATCACCTCCATTATTTCCATTTCCATTAGCAAATAAAACAGCTGTCGAAAAAGTTACTGAACCTGTTCCTGCTGAAGGAGCTGTCCATTTAAATTGCCATCCAAATGATCCTGCAGTTCCTGTTGTACCACTAGCCGTATGCACTAAATGTCCATTTCCTCTTAATTGTTCTCTTGCTACTGGTGATGCACCTGGAGCTAATGTCCCGGCAGTTGCATTTGATGCATCTTCTGCAGCAAACTCAAAACCAAATTTACTTTTTCCTCTGTCACTACCCGATAACGTAACATTATACTCAGTTCCTGGAACATATCCTCCTGCTGGTATATCAGTTACAATGTAACTATTACCTGCAATATGTCCACCTCCATGACAACCTCCTTGACCACAAGAGCTTCCACTGTCACCTCCAGAACTTGAATTACCTCCACCAGGTCCTCCATTGTTAGCAATAAGTGTTTCTCCATTAGTCATTAATAAACCAAATCCAACAAGTAAACTTGCTGTAATAATTGTAATTTTTTTATTCATATTAGTTTTTTTTAATCTTAATAGTTTAAATGTAGTCCTTTTACTAAATATATCACATGCAAAAAATAGTATTTAACATGTAATTTCTAGAAAAATTCTATTTACTCAGATTTTTTATACGACAATTAGATTAAATATGTTTCCTATTTCGTTAATCTATGTTAATCAAATATGCCGTTCTGCAATAAAAAAATTGTATCTTAGTTATGTGATCTAAACATTTATAGATGGCCTACATACCTGGAAAAATTCTTGCTGATATAAATTCTCCTTATGACCTTAAAAAGGTAAATAAAGAGGATTTGCCTGCTTTGTGTGATGAACTTAGACAGTTTATTGTGGATATTGTTTCAGAAAAAGGAGGACACTTTGGAGCAAGTTTAGGTGTTGTAGAACTTACTGTTGCTTTACACTACATATTCGACACACCAAAAGATCAGTTAGTTTGGGATGTTGGACATCAAGCTTATGGACATAAAATTTTAACTGGAAGAAAAGATCTTTTTCATACCAACAGAAAATATAAAGGTATAAGTGGGTTCCCTAAACGAGATGAAAGTGAATACGACACGTTTGGTGTAGGTCACTCCTCTACTTCTATATCTGGTGCTTTGGGTATGGCGGTAGCAAATAGACTCCAAGGTAATAATGACACCAAACATATTGCTGTTATTGGTGATGGATCTATGACAGCTGGCTTAGCTTTCGAAGGATTAAACCATGCAGGTATCGAAAACTCTAATATGTTAGTTATACTTAATGATAACTGCATGAGTATTGACCCAAATGTTGGAGCTTTAAAAGAATATTTAACAGAGTTAACAGCTTCTTCTACTTACAATAAAGTAAAAGATGATGTATGGAACTTATTAGGTAAACTAAGTAGTTTTGGAACAAGTGCACAAGGTATTGTACAGAAAGTAAGTGATGCGCTTAAAGGAAGTATATTTAAACAAAGTAATATGTTCGAAAGTTTAAACTTTCGTTACTTTGGACCCGTAGACGGACATGATGTTGATGGATTAGTTAAAATACTTGATGAACTTAAAGATTTACCTGGTCCTAAAATTTTACATTGTTTAACGGTTAAAGGAAAAGGGTACAAACCTGCAGAAGATGGAAACACCACTCAATGGCATGCTCCGGGTATCTTTAATAAAGACACAGGTGAAATTGTTAAGGTTGTACCTAAGTCACCTAAACCTCCTAAATTTCAAGATGTATTCGGTCATACCATTGTAGAATTAGCTGAAAAAAATGAAAAAATTGTTGGTATAACACCTGCAATGCCAACTGGTTGTTCCCTTAATATTATGATGAAAGCTATGCCCGATCGCGCTTTTGATGTAGGTATTGCTGAACAGCATGCTGTTACTTTTTCGGCTGGATTAGCAACACAAGGATTAATTCCTTTTTGTAATATCTATTCTTCTTTTATGCAAAGGGCTTATGATCAAGTGGTACATGATGTGGCTATACAAAATTTACCCGTTATATTTTGCCTAGACAGAGGAGGGTTGGTTGGTGCAGATGGCCCAACACACCATGGCGCTTATGATTTAGCTTATTTTAGGTGCATCCCTAATATGATTGTGTCGGCTCCTATGGATGAAATAGAGCTAAGAAACTTAATGTATACTGCTCAAGCAGAAAATAATGGCCCGTTTTCTATTCGCTACCCAAGAGGAAATGGTATTACGTTAGATTGGAAAAAACCTTTCCAAAAACTTAAAATTGGACAGGGTAGAAAATTAAGAAATGGATCTGATATTGCTATAGTAACTATTGGGTGGGTTGGCAGTTTCATAGAAGAAGTAGCTAAACAAGCTAATGAAAAAGGTATTGATATAGCTCATTATGATATGCGATTTTTAAAGCCTTTAGATGAAATTATGCTTCATGAGGTATTTAGCAAATTCGATAACGTTATTACTGTTGAAGACGGAACGATTGTAGGTGGACTAGGAACTGCTGTAGTGGAGTTTATGGCAGATAATGGGTATTCTTCTAAAGTTAAACGAATGGGTGTTCCAGATAAATATATTGAACACGGTACTCAAAAAGAGTTATACAAAGAGTGTGGCTATGATACCGACAGTATTGTTGAGGAAGTTGTGAAAATGGTTGGTAAGCAACAAGCTGATGATAAAAATTTGATTGCTGGATAAATATTAATATTCTGGTAGACTATAAGAAACTGATTTACCTTCTTTGAATTTCTTTACCAAAAATTCCATTAACTCTATTTGAAAAGGGTATTCTTCAAGTAACTGAACTCTTTTTTTACTTAAAACTTCTTCTATTTGATCAATATCACTTCGTTTCATTTTATAAATGAATTCATCACTTTCAATTGTTAGGTTCTCAATCGAATTTTCATTTATATATTCAGAATAAGCAGTATCAAAAATCGAATCATAGGTTGAATAGTCCATGTTAATTTGATTATCAAATACACCAACTTCTGAAAAATACTTCCAAATGAACCGGTTATTAAAGACTATAGTTGGTCTACAATACCAATCTTTACTAAAATATTGATGGCTAGACTCTAGTTTATCTCTAAACAATGATTCTATTTGAGATTTTGTAGATTTATCTCCATTTTTAAATCGATTTAGGTAGTCCAAAAGAAAAATTATTGCCTCTCTGTTACTTTCTATATCAAAATCACCATATACTAAATTATCGACTCTTGCTATATACTTCTCATATTCATTATTCAAATACAACCCCTTATCAAGAATATATCTAAGCTCCTTTTCCATTAAAAGAATATTAGAATCAATTCCATTATTACGTTCAAATTCATCAAGAACAGATACTATTGACACTATTAATGATTAAAAAGTCAAGACAAAAAACACTATCATGTTTATAATAATCAGGATCGTAATTTTGCTGATCTATATTATTTAAATGTTCTATAAAATCTTCTTCAATTTTATCTAATCCACAAGAATTAAACAAAGCCATAAATTGGCCTACAATAAATATAAAAAAAACGCCTCTCATACTATGAGTTACATCCCTGCCATTTTCATGAGTTCGGTCATGCTTATTTTTTCTTGAACATCTAGATCAAACTTTTTGCCTATCCCTAGTGCCTTGGCTTTAACCCTTCCTTTTATACCAAGGGTAACTTCTTTTTTACCAAATAAAGAACTTACCGATTTCATTGCTGCTCCTGCAATATCTTTATAATTGGCCTCTATGGTAAATGGATATACTGCTTGGGTTTTCTTTTTTAAAACTATATCATTGGTCATTTGAGTTTCACCAACTTTTTTTCCTTCTAAGTACAAATCGAGGGTGCTTTTTTTTATTCTAATGTTATAGCTATTTGGATTGTTTACCTCCATATTAAGATTTATAGCTACTTTCTCATTGGTCATGTTACCTACTGAGTAATCACCAACTCTTATCATTTCTACTTCTTTGTAAGCATTACAAGAAAGCATCAGAATAGATAATAATATTAGTCCGTATTTAAAAATTATATTTGCCTTCATTATATCGTAGATTTAAATTGTTTTAAAAAACGCATGTCGTTTTCAAAGAATAAACGCAAATCATTAATTTGATATTTTAACATAGCTATTCTTTCTATTCCCATACCAAATGCAAAACCAGTGTAAACTTCAGGATCAATACCACAATTCTTTAGCACGTTAGGATCTACCATTCCGCAGCCTAATATCTCTAGAAAACCAGTGTGCTTACATACATTACATCCTTTTCCAGAACAAATGTTACATGACACATCTACCTCAGCACTTGGTTCGGTAAACGGGAAATAAGAAGGGCGTAAACGTATTTGGGTTTTTTCTCCAAACATTTCTCTAGCAAAGTATAAAAGCGTCTGTTTTAAATCAGCAAACGAAACATCTTTATCAATATATAATCCTTCTACCTGGTGAAAAATACAATGTGCTCTTGCTGATATTGCTTCATTTCTAAAAACTCTTCCTGGTGAAATAGTTCTAATTGGCGGAGTACTGTTTTCCATTACTCTAACCTGTACGCTCGAAGTATGCGTTCTAAGTGCATGTTTTTCATCTATAAAAAACGTATCCTGCATGTCTCTTGCTGGATGTTCTTCTGGAAAATTCAATGCGGTAAAATTATGCCAGTCATCTTCAATTTCTGGTCCTTCGGAAACAGTATAGCCAATTCGAGCAAAAATCTCGATAATTTCATTTCTAACTAAAGATAATGGATGTCTAGCTCCTAATGTTTCATTCAATACAGGTAAGGTTAAATCAATATCTCCTTTACCTGTTGATGAAGTAGAAGAAGAAGCATTTTTAAGTTCTTCTATTCTTTCTTTAGCTTTAGCTTGAAGCTGATTTAATAATTGACCAAATTCTTTTTTTTGGTCATTAGGAACCTCTTTAAAAGCTGCAAATAAATCTTTTAAAACTCCTTTTTTTCCTAAAAATCGAATACGAAATTGTTCTATTTCATTCGCATCTTTTGATGTAAAGCTTTCTGCCTCTTTTATCAGTTCAATTACTTTATCTTTCATTTTAAACTTATTCAGCCAATTCGGCTTTAATTTTTTCTAAATTTCTTCTATCCACAACCTCTACCTTCATTCTCTCATCTTCTAATGGTCTATCTCCTCTTGCTGTTTTAACAGCTGCTATTTTATCGATAACATCTAATCCGTAAATAACTTCTCCAAAAACAGTATAACCGCCATCTAAAAATGGTGTTCCTCCAATTTCTCCATATGTTTTTCTTTGGGCTTCAGTATAAGTAAAATTGGGATTGCAACCTATTGATTTAGGGTTACATCTTCTAATATTAGCCTCCATATTTTTTATCTGATTTTCATTATACTTTTTACCTTGTACAATATAAAATTGTGAGCCTGATGAAGCCTTTTTAGGATTAGCGGCATCTCCTAATCTTGCGGCAGACAATGCTCCTTTTTTATGAAAAAGAGTTGAATCAAACTCTGCAGGAACAGTATATCCCGGACCTCCGTTACCTAATCCTTGATTTTTTTTAGCATGTTTAGAGTTAGGGTCACCTCCCTGAACCATAAATCCACTAATTACTCTATGAAACAATAAACTATCATAAAAACCCTCTTCTGCTAATTTTATAAAGTTTGCTTTATGTTTAGGTGTTTTATCATATAATTCAATGAGCATAACTCCTTTGGAAGTCGTCATTTTAATAATTTTATTCTCTGGTAAAATTTCATTTTTTGCTACTTTTTTAGTTCCAGAGCATGCAATTAGCATTAAAACGCAACCAAAAACCAATAAGCTTCGTACTATAATCATAATTATATAACTTTTTTAAAAGCTAAAGCTATAAAAAATAAGGTAATTTTTGTTGTGTACATGTATAGTCTTGTAACTTTCTACACTATTAAATTGTTTTAATGATAGTATTAGTGTTGTTTAACCAAAGTTATCATTATAAGTAGCTCATGTTTATGGATTATGCTGAGCATAGTTTATTTGAATTAAGTATATTTGAACAAAGTAAAGATTTTAAAGATGAAAAAATTAGCAGTTGTTGTATTAGGAGGAATATTGATGTTAAGTGTATCAAGTTGTAGAAGAGAAAAAGATACTAATGCAATTGTAACAGTTGTAGATTCTAGTGAAAGTCCTGTAACAAACGCAACAGTTCGTTTGTATGTGTCTAGTGCTGACGGTCCAGTTAGAGAAGGAATTGATGTAAGCGAAACTACTAACAGCAGTGGTGTTGCATCTTTTAATTTTAATGATTTATACGAATTGGGTCAAGCTGGATTTGCAGTTTTAGATGTAGATATTAATGGTGGTGCTGCTACTGGAATTATAAAAATTGAAGAAGAAAAGGATAACGAGCAAACTATAGTTTGCCAAACATGTTAAGCTTTTTCTTTATCGAAGTAATCTAATATTGCTTGCTTCATAAAACGTTCTTGATCTCTCGAATTTAAATTCGGGAGATTTTTTTTTGCCTCATAATGAGGCCATCCGTCATCATCATGCCCCGAATATTCATAAAAACCATAAGGTTCCATTAATGTACATACAGCAATATGCATTACTTCTAACTTTTGATCTTTATTTAGTT
Source organism: Flavobacteriales bacterium (assembly GCA_020630395.1). GTDB lineage: Bacteria > Bacteroidota > Bacteroidia > Flavobacteriales_D > CAJJDF01 > CATLPG01. The sequence continues at coordinate 31,723 of JAHDBM010000016.1, read as the reverse complement.
TTAAAAATCCTTTGTTTAACTCTTGTATTCCTATTAAAAATAATACCGACTGAAGATCTAATGGCTCATCTTGATAAGCAGATAACTCCGCAACTAAATCTCTCCATTTTTTATCAAACTCAAAATCCATAATACTTCTTTTCTATTACAAATGTAGGTATATAAAATCACACCCTAATTATGTATTACCATACAATCATTATGTTCTACATCTTGCCAAATCAACTTGTATTCATAAGATCTTCAAGTTATTTTTGATCTCAAACAACATAAACATGAGTACTAAAGAGACATTATTATCACAAATTAAGAGGCAAAACAACATCTTAACATATGGAACAATAAGTTTGATTTTTAGTGGTCTTTCGTTTATTATTATTCCTTTTATTCTTAACTCAGAAAATATTATTCAGCTTATTTTTTCTTTAATTGGGGTTACTCTAATTGCAACTTCCTTAGTAATATTTTTTATTGAACTTCCTAAATACAATAAAAAGTCAAAATTAATTAATGCTATAAAGGAGAACAATAGAAACAACTACATAGTTTGGATGTATAAAGTTATTGTTGACTCTTGTGAAGCAAAAAAGAAAACTACCATAGAAATTAACACTATTGATGGTAAAAAGTATAATGTTAAAGTGCCTTCTACTAATTGTGATTTCTTATTAACTCGACTCTATAAAAAATATGATAATGTAACATTTGGTTATAATGAAAGCCTTGAAGATAATTTCAAAACTAATCCTAATTCATTATTAAAATCTATTGCTTAGTACACGTAATCATATAATAAGAGAACTTACTTCTTTGTAATCCCATAAATAAAGCTACAAAAGAACCTTTTAAGTTATTAATGTTTTGTTTTTTCAAAGGAGCCTTGCCAAAAGCAGCAAATAATAAATATTTCATAATAACCATTGGAGAATGAAAAACACTTGGTGCTATTTGCCAAGAAATATCTTTTACTTCATCAATCACAAAACCAACCAACCCTAATTGATTATTTAGCTCATATATATTAGGCAAGTTTGGCAAAGCCCATCCATTACAAAGCATCTTATATGATCGCTTAAAAATTGCATTGGTATTATTAGGATTTACTTTTATAAAACCATCTGCTATTACAAATTTAGATTGAGGCTTAAGTACTCTTGATACTTCTTTAAGAACCTTTAATCTATTATTACTATGGCAAATACTTTCTAGTGCATAAGCACCATTAAATGATGTGTTAGCAAAGTTTAACTTGTGATAGTCTTGAGTTTCTAATACTCCATTATTAATTCCTTCTTGATTCATTAATGACATCCCTTTTTCAACTTGCCATTTTGATAAAGTTACTCCTGTAAAATTACTTGAACTGTTTAATTTACATCCTTGCCTTAAAGTAGCTCCACATCCACAACCTACATCTAAAAAATGTCCATTATTATCTATCATATTAGCATTATTGAGTACTTCTTTGTTCATTTTTTGAAGCATCTTTTCTCTATTGAAAATATTCCATCTTGTTAATCCGAAATGCATGTTATAATTCTTGCTCCAAAATTCATAATCTTTTGTAGCTTCTTCGTAATACTCAATCACTTTCTCTTTTGAAGTTTCCATATTTAATACTTTTGTATGAGGTAGCTGTATTACTATTTTACAATACTTTATTATTTGTAATAAAATGAAGATGTTAATTACTTATCGAATGGGATTTCGCACCTATCTTTTTGTTTAAATATCTTATGCCTATTTCTAGCGATTATATCATATAACCAATGCCTAATAAAAGGTGGAATAATGATGAAAATATATCCTAAAAACCAAGGAAAAGGTAATCTTCTAGCAATACCAAGAGCAGCACTAGACTTTATAAATGATTTTCCTTTTTCATTTACAAAAATTAAGGTGTCCAAATCTTTACTGATGCCTTTTTGTTCCCTTAACTCTATTCCTTCTTTAGATTGAAGAGATAGAAACGAAAACTGTTTTTTCTTGTCTCTTTTTAGTATAAAGCGAACCCAAAAGTTACAAAAAGAGCAATCTCCATCAAAAAGAACTGTGTTATTCGCTTTCATTGTTAATTAGGTTGTTTAATGCTTCTTTAAGTGTTGGGTAAATAAAACTATAGCCTAATTTAGGTAGTCTTTCAGAAATAACCCATCTACTTTTCAATAATAATTCTGTTTCGGTACCTAATAAAAACGCTCCAACTTTTAATATCCATTTTGGAGATGAAACACCAATAGAAACACTCATTTTTTTTCGTAGTATGTTCATGAATGCTTTATTTTTTATTGGCTTAGGGGCAGCACAATTTATTATTCCCTCAACATTTTCGTTATGAATAGAAAAATCAATAATACTTACCAAATCAGCAATATGAATCCAACTAAAATATTGTTCTCCATTACCATGTTTACCTCCAAAACCAAATTGGGCCATTTTTTTATATGGAACAAATGCGCCTCCAGAGTTTCCAAGCACAATAGCAATTCTTAATTTAACTTTTCTACAATTTAATGTAATTTCATCTACAGCTTTTTCCCATGCCTTAGCTACATTAACTGAAAATCCTTCACCTATTCTAGTCGAGTATTCATCATTTGGCTTGAAAGTTTCATGCCTATATATTGTTGCAGTTGAGGAATTAATCCAAACTTTTGGTTGATGATTTATGTCTTTAAATCCTTGTTCTAAAAGTTTAACAGAACGGACTCTAGAATCTAAAATTTCTCTTTTATTCTTTTCGTTATACCGACAATCTACACTTTTACCCACAAAATTTATAAGTACATCTACATCTTTTAATATATACTTCCAATCTCCAAGGGTCTTACTATCCCATTTAATATAGGTTTCGTTTGCAGTTTGTTTTGGAGTCGATCTAGAAAGAACAAGAATTTCATGATTTTTCTTTGAAAAAAATGATATTAACTCTTTTCCTATAAAACCTGTACCTCCTGCTATTAAAATTTTCATAACATGCTATTTTTTGTCTAATTGCATTCGTTTTAACTTTCTAAGCTCTTTCATTTCTTGTCTTTTATTGATATAAGCTCCAACCTTATATAAAATAAACATATTAAAGAAATGCATACCTCCTAAAATCAGTAATATAAGCCCTATTTTAATGGCTAATACTCTTAATAAATCATCTATTCCATATATATGACTTGAGATTGTAATTGTACTAAAAGCATACCCAATATTCACAAGATAAAACCCCATTTTTAAGAGGTTATTTATAGCATCTGCTAATGCTTCATTTCCTTTGAAGGCATTGTATAAAAATATTTTACCATTTTTAAATAAATAATTGGCTACCCAAATGGTAATAGCTGCTGTTAATACAATGTAAATTCCGTAAGCAATTGTTAAATTATTCATGATGTTTGGTTTTGATTAAATATGATACTCTTATTTGATTTATTATTGTGAAGTATTAGAGCAGAAATCCAATAAGGTATAAATAAAAACATTATTGATAAACTGCCTTCTACAAGTGATATTAACAGCAACATTAAACTAAATACTATAAAGCCTATACCTAAAAAATGCTTTCCACTAATAGCATTCGTTTTTCTTGCAATATAAAGTCCTACAAGACTCAATAAATAGACTATAATAGAAATTGGTACTGCATAAATACTACTCAATATAAACCCCCACATTATCCATTCAATAAATTGTTCTCCACTAAATAGGCCAATAATTAGCCCATTAAATAATCCTCCATATAAAAGGCTTAATAAATATATTTAATTAATTTTTTCATTTTCTGAATATTTCTAACTTTCAATAAATTTTGAAAGTTTAGGGTAAAAAATATATTAACTCAATAATTTCATCATAACTTTCATAAACCAAGTTTTATCCCCTCTACTCATGCTTTCTAAAGCACCATCCATTTTGTCTACAAATCCTTTAAACTCTTTAGATATTTTCATGAATTCTTTTTCCTCTTCGCTTTTTCCAAGATCTAATTCAACCATCTCGTTCAACATTTGTTTTACTGGTAAAATTTCTCTTTTTCTTCTTTCAGCAGCAACCTGTTTTGTTATTTTCCAAACATCTTTCTCTGTGTAAAAAAACTCTTTACGCTCTCCTGGTTTATATTCTTTGAATACAAGTCCCCAATCAATAAGAGCTCTAACATTCATGTTAGCATTACCTCTACTCATTTTTAATTCCTCCATTATTTCATCAGTGGTTAATGATTTTGGAGATAATAATAGTAATGCTTGAATTTGAGCCATAGCACGATTTATTCCCCATTGGCTCCCTAAGACACCCCATTCTTGTATAAATCTATATTTAGCTTGTTCTAAATCCACTTATTTTAATTATCTATTATCAAAGAAATAAAAACTTTTTTAATTTTCAAAACTTTCTGAAAATTAAATTTAGCATTCATAATTTTTGTTAATCTTAGCAAGTATACTATATAATTTCTTATTTTTATATACTAATTACATTCAAACATGAAAGAATTTATTGTATATATAGTTGTTTTTACACTCATTATCAGTTGCTCAAGCAAATCTGTTGATGTTAATAACAATGTAGTTGCTAATGCAAATGTTCAATTTGTAATAGATGGAATGACATGTGAAATTGGTTGTGCTAACAGAATTGAAGAAAAAATAGCAAAAATGAATGGTGTTTCTACATCATCTGTTGATTTTGAATCTAAACTAGCTACAATAAGTTTTAATGATGAAACCATAACTGGTGATGAGATTAAATCTATGGTTGAATCATTGAATGATAATCAGTATCATATTAAAGAAACAGTTAATAACAGTGATGTGGATTCTGATTCTCATAATGAAAACAGTACAGATGATTTAAATCAAGTCGTATCTGGTAGTGGTTTTGAACTACCAAATATTTTAGATTTTTTCACTAATATTATTTAATTAGTTTTTAACTAGTTATCGTTCTTACCTAAGCCATTATTTTTGGCTTACTTATATTGAAAGGTGGAGGGAATAGGCCCAATGATACCTTAGCAACCTGCTTGAAAAGAAAAGGTGCTAAATCCTACTTTAGATATTCTAAAGAGCTATAAGAAAAACTACTAAATTGATAATAACTTATAACCCTTTTAACGAATGTTAAAAGGGTTTTTTTATTGTATACAAATGACATTATTCGAAGAAGAATTAAATAAACGTATTCTGGTACTAGATGGGGCAATGGGTACTATGATTCAACAGTACAAGCTAGAAGAGGAAGACTTTCGTAAAGGTTGGTTTGATGATCATGAGTCTCCTCTAAAAGGAAATAACGACTTGTTATCACTTACTCACCCTGAAATTATAAAAGCTATACACGCTAAATATTTCGAAGCTGGTGCAGATATTGTAGAAACAAATACATTTAGTGGAACATGGATTGCACAAGCTGATTATAACCTTGAATCGGCAGTTTGGGATATTAATTATGAATCTGCAAAAATTGCAAAAGAAGTTGCAAAAGAATTTACAACCAAAGAACCTCATAAACCAAGATTTGTGGCTGGTTCAATGGGACCGACTAACAGAACTGCTTCTCTTTCTCCAGATGTAAACAACCCTGGTTTCAGAGCGATAACTTATGATCAATTAGTAGATGCATATAAAGATCAAGCAAAAGCATTAATAAAAGGTGGGGTTGATATTTTACTTGTAGAAACTGTTTTTGACACATTAAATGCTAAAGCGGCTCTTTTCGCCATCCAGGAAGTATATAATGAGCTTAATATTAAGCTTCCTATAATGGTTTCGGGTACAATAACTGATGCCAGTGGAAGAACATTATCTGGACAAACAACCGAAGCATTTTTAATCTCTATTGAACATGCACCTGTAACATCTGTAGGATTAAACTGTGCTTTGGGTGCAAAAGAACTAAGACCGTATTTGCAAACGTTATCTGGCAAGTCTAACTTTAACGTTAGTGCTCACCCAAATGCAGGTTTACCTAATGAATTTGGAGAATATGATGAATCTCCTAGTGATATGGCCAAACAAATAAAAGTCTTCTTAGATGAAGGACTTCTTAATATTGTTGGTGGATGCTGTGGAACATCTCCTGATCATATTAAGGCTATAGCAGAAGTAGCTGCACAATATGAACCAAGAAATAAAAACATGCTTCAAACAGAAGAAGCATAGAAACTAGAATTATAAAACAATAATAAATGAGCATCTACATTTTGAGAATTCGAAACTCAAAACTAAGAACTCAAAACTAAACGAAATGGCAATAAAACTTTACAAAGAAATCGATAAGTCAATTTTAGAAGCTATTCCCAATCCTTCTAAAGAAGCTTACGAGATCAAAATTAAAATTCCAGAATTTACTTTTCTTGGAGTTAAACAGCAACCAGATTTTGCAACAGTATACTTAACCATGTATCCTGGTAAAAAAATAATTGAATTAAAATCATTAAAACACTATGCTTTTCATTTAAGAGATATTGTTGTATCGTATGAAAGACTAATTAATATCATGTACGATCATTTAATGGAAACATACGAACCAGAAAGATTACGATTAAGCATGATTTGTAATCCCAGAGGTGGAATTTCTGCTAAACTAGCAATTGATAGCGATTGGAAAGTAAGAGGAGGAAAAGAACAATTTAGAGACTGGGTTGGAAGTAATGCTACAGCTGATGATTGGAGTGTTTTAATGTAGTTTTTAAGATTGCCGGATTTTCAGATCATAGATTATTAGACTTTTAACAAATGAGTATTACTTTTTTTATTCCGCTAATTATAATTGTATTATTTGTTATCATTCTCTTTATATGGAATAACACTAAAAAATCAAAACAAAAGTTCATTATTTCAACTCTTATATTTATTATTTCTTTAATCTACATAGTTTATAAATTAATTACTGCAGGTTACATTCTGTTTAATTAAATCTAAAAATCCGAATATCTAACAATCCAATTATCTAACATCTATTATCTAAACAAATAATGTCAAAACACACCCTTAAATTATCAGGTCTAGAACCATTAGTAATAACCGAGCATACAAACTTTGTTAATATTGGTGAACGTACAAATGTTACAGGTTCTCGTAAGTTTCTTCGCTTAATAAAAGAAGATAAATATGATGAAGCCTTGTCTGTTGCTCGTGATCAAGTAGAAGGTGGAGCCCAAATCCTTGATGTAAATATGGATGAAGGGATGCTAGATGGTAAAGAAGCTATGGTAAAGTTTCTTAATCTTATTGCTGCCGAACCCGATATTTCTCGTATTCCTGTTATGATTGATTCTTCTAAATGGGAAGTAATTGAGGCTGGATTAAAGTGTATTCAAGGTAAAGGAGTAGTAAACTCTATAAGCCTTAAAGAAGGTAAAGAAAATTTTGTAGAGCAAGCTACAAAAGTAAAAATGTACGGAGCTGCTATTATTGTAATGGCTTTTGATGAAGATGGGCAGGCAGATACTTACGATAGAAGAATTGAAATTTGTAAACGATCGTATGATATTTTGGTAAATGAAGTTGGATTTCCTGCTTCTGATATTATTTTTGACCCTAATATATTTCCTGTAGCCACTGGTATTGAGGAGCATAATAATTATGCAGTTGACTTTTTTAATGCCACAAAATGGATAAAAGAAAACCTTCCTGGAGCAAAAATTAGTGGAGGTGTTAGTAATGTTTCGTTCTCTTTTAGAGGTAATAATGTGGTTCGTGAAGCTATGCACAGTGCGTTCTTATACCATGCCATTAAAAACGGAATGGACATGGGAATTGTTAACCCAACAATGCTCGAGATTTATGATGAAATTCCTAAAGAGTTACTCGATAAAGTTGAAGATGTTCTATTAAATAGACATGATAATGCAACTGAGGTATTACTAGATTATGCTGAAAGTGTTAAAGGAACTGGAAAGAAAAAAGAAGTAACACTCGAATGGAGAAGCAATCCTGTAAGAGAAAGAATAACTCATTCATTAGTAAAAGGTATTACCGATTTTATTGAAGAAGACGCAGAAGAGTGTCGTCAAATGTTTGAAAAACCAATCGAAGTAATTGAAGGTCCTTTAATGGACGGAATGAATGTTGTTGG
>JAHDBM010000016.1:20452-23553 GCA_020630395.1 Flavobacteriales bacterium | reverse complement strand
AAAAACCAATCGAAGTAATTGAAGGTCCTTTAATGGACGGAATGAATGTTGTTGGAGATTTATTTGGTGCTGGTAAAATGTTCTTGCCGCAGGTAGTTAAATCTGCTAGAGTAATGAAAAAAGCGGTAGCTTATTTAAATCCGTTTATAGAAGCCTCAAAAACTGAAGGTTTATCGGCTAATGGCAAAATACTTATGGCTACTGTAAAAGGTGATGTTCATGATATTGGCAAGAATATAGTTGGGGTTGTTCTTGGGTGTAACAACTACGATATTGTAGATATAGGAGTTATGGTTCCTAAAGAAAAAATTATCCAAACGGCTATTGAAGAAAAAGTTGATATTATTGGTCTTAGTGGATTAATTACCCCTTCATTAGATGAAATGGTTGATGTTGCAAAAGACATGGAACTTGCGGGGTTAGATATTCCGTTACTTATTGGGGGTGCAACAACATCTCGCGTGCATACTGCTGTTAAAATTGAAGAACACTATAAAAAAGGACAAGTGGTTCATGTTTTAGATGCATCTAGATCAGTAACTGTAGCTGAACGTTTATTAGGAGATCGTAAAACAGATTTTGTAAATGAATTGAAAGCTGATTATGACAAAGTGCGAGAAAATCATGCAAAAAAACGCGCACAAAAAAGATTGGTTTCTTATGAAGATGCCTTAAAAAACAAACTCCAAATAGACTGGAAACAAGAAGACATTGTTAAACCAAATTTTATTGGCACAAAAGTATTCGAAAACTTTTCGTTAGAAGAAATAAGTGAATATATAGATTGGACTCCTTTCTTTCAAACATGGGAATTAGCAGGTCGCTATCCTAATATTTTAACAGATGAGGTTGTAGGTAAAGAAGCAACAAATCTGTTTAATGATGCTAAGAAAATGTTAGCACAAATAATCAATAAAAACTGGTTACAAGCAAAAGGAACAATTGCTATTTGGCCAGCTAATTCTAATGGAAAAGATGATATTACTATCACGGATGAAAATGGTAAAGAACTGGCTACATTTCATCAATTAAGACAACAAACAGAAAAAGCTAAAAATTTACCCAATCTATCACTTGCTGATTTTATTGCACCAAAAGAAACAGGGATTGAAGATTATTTAGGAGGTTTTGTGGTAACAACTGGCTTAGGAATTGAAGAACATATTGCTCGTTTTGAAGCCGATCAAGATGATTACAATTCCATTATGATAAAAGCCCTTGCCGATCGTTTAGCTGAAGCTTTTGCCGAACTAATGCATGAAAAAGTTAGGAAAGAAATATGGGGTTATGCTAAAGATGAAGCACTTGATAACGAATCATTAATTAAGGAAAAATATCAAGGAATTCGTCCTGCCCCTGGTTATCCTGCTTGTCCAGATCATACTGAAAAAATTACATTGTTTAATCAGCTTAATGCAACCCAATCCATTGATGTAGCCTTAACTGATTCTCTTGCTATGATGCCAGCTGCATCTGTTAGTGGTTTTTATTATGCTCATCCACAATCAAAATATTTTGGCCTAGGAAAAATACAAGAAGATCAGGTAAGAGATATAGCAAATAGAAAATCATTTTCTGAAGAAAAAATGACTAGATGGTTGTCATCTGTTATTAACTAAGGTTAGCTTTTTTATACAAACGTATAATTTACAGCTAAATTAGCAACTAAAACTAGCTATTACTCGTATATTGAATTAACGAACTAAAACCTATTCCCTACTGATAATAAATGTACTTTTTTAGACACTTTATTTTTCTTTCCTTTATCTTCCTTTTTTCGTTTACAGGAAAGAGTCAAACTGTGGGTAATATTTTAATTATAAACGCCACTGATCCTTCAGGTTTAAACGTATGCTATAATCAAACTGATTTAAAAATTTATTTTGAGAACCCCTCTCCTTTTACGTTAAAAAATGTATTGGTTGATATAGATATGCCTGTAGGGCTAGATTATCAACTTGGAACTATAATTGGTGGTATCGAACAAAATGTTACAAACCCAAGCCATCCTATTTTTCTTATAGATAGTATTGTTAATGGTTTTGATACACTAACCTTAACAATAGAGCCAAACTGCAACATTATACCTTTTTTAGAAAACGGGGGAGTCCCTAGAATTAAATTCAGAGCAGACTATACTGCCAATTCTATTGCTTACTATGATGAAAAACAAGGTAACCCTTTTATTATTCAAGCTCCCAATGTGTCTATAACAAATATTACCAATCAAGTATATTCAGGTAATGTTGGAGACTCTTATCAAAGGTGTATTTCTATAACTAATGGAGGTACTGGAGCATTAACTTCCTTTAATTTTACTAGTTCACATGGAAACGGCATTAATATTACAAACATAACAGGAGGTTACTGGACGAATAATGGTAATATAGAAGAAGTGGTACTAAACAGTACTCATTTTGCAAGTATTGGAGATGGAGATGCCTTTTTTGAAACCGGAGAAGTAATTGTAATATGTGAAGATGTTACGCTTACAAATTGTGATAATACACTAACAGAATATTTAGCCTATTGGGGTTGTAATGGAGATACTTGCCAAAGTTCTTTTGAAACTTCTAATGCCTTTTTCCCAAATACAATACCAGATGTAGTAAGTTCTGTAAATGCATCTATGAACAACTGTTTTGATCAAGCAAGTGAACAAGAATTAATTATTAGTAATAATGGACCTGGAGAAGCAATAAATGTTAAAATTGATGTTTTTCAAAATTCTTCTGGTCTTGGATATGTTAGTACGCTTTATTCCGATATTGATATTAATAGTCTTTTTTATATTGATGCATTAGGTGACACTGTTTATCCTACCATTGATTCTTCCTATAATAAACATCCTAACCCTATTTATTCCTGTAATGGATCTAAAGGAGGTTTTATAATAACAATTCCTTCACTTGCTGCAGGAGATACTATTCGCCTTAAATGGGATGTAACACTATGCTGTAAATCGAATTGTGGAGCAAAAAACTATCACGATTGGAGATATCGAATCTCCTATGATAATGTTTGTGGGGGTGTTTATAATAATGGAAATAAAAGTGGAAGACAATATGGTTACACAAGGGCTAGCTTAATTGACAATGGGA
>JAHDBM010000016.1:0-20352 GCA_020630395.1 Flavobacteriales bacterium | reverse complement strand
AATAAAAGTGGAAGACAATATGGTTACACAAGGGCTAGCTTAATTGACAATGGGAATACACCCTCTCTTTTTAATGGAAGTACCGGCACATTTTCATTATTTATTAACGACTTAAGAGTTGGCAGGCTTGGTGCTGATACCAATGGACTATTTAAAATAGTCTTTAGAAAAAGTCCTTGCATGGTATTTACAGGAGGATTAAAATTCACAAACCAAACTGGTTTACTTAATTGGTATCCCGATAGTGCTTTTGACACAGGAGATTCTTTAATTGCTTATTTTCAAGGCCCTATACCTTTTGGCTTGGGTAGAGGTACATTAGATTTTAACTATGTAATTGATTGTAACGGCTGTTCAGGAGGTAATGGAGGGGTAAGTTTAGATATATATTATATACCTAACATCAATTGTTCTTGTGAATTAAAAATTGCATGCAATACCAGTGTACCAATAAGCATTAATTGTCCTGGTCCGTGTGAAGGATTTGTGATAAATCAATATTCTTTTGAACGATTTAATTTTGATCCGCCAGATTATAATGAAGATGGCATACCTGATGCTCTTACACCTGCTCACAAAGACAGTGTAAAAAAAGAAAAAATAATTTATGGTGATACCGTTATTAGTTATGTAACAGGTAAAGTTTCTTCTGCTTCTAATTGGATTTACCTATTTGGTAGAAGCCACTTAACCAATAACAACTATTTATCCTTTTTAACCGCAGATTTAATTATTACCGATACTTTTGGAAATAACTATACGTATCCAAATTTTCCTGTTGCTATTAATACACTTACAGGTAATAATCAAGAAATTCTATTTGATTTTAGTGTAGATTCTATTTCACCATACACTTCTTTACCAAGTACTTTTCAATACAAACATGGAGATTCATTAACCTTGGTTATTAAATATTTTGCTGAGAATAATGTTTCTGGTAATATTCAACAAATATCAAATAACCTAAGGATATATCTTAGTGATACAATAACTCCTGTTTCTGAAGCCAACAAATTTGATTGTTTTACACCACTGGGTAATATTCAAAACATTAATCATTACACTACTATTTCGAGTGGAGGCGCTTATAAAGTAAATTCATGTGACCAAAGGCTTCTTCGTAAGTACTATTACTTTAGTGTTGGGCCATGCTGTAATAATTACGGAGGTGGAAATCAATTTAGAAAAGAATATCGAAACTTTTCTAGGTTGAAAATCATGGGACTTAGATTACCTAATGGATATAATATAATACAAAGTACCATTAGAGAATATAGAACCAGAGGTACTGGTGGTGGTGCTTGGAGCTTGCCAAAAAATATCACACCAATATCTACTAACAATGACTCCATCATTTTTAGATTAGATACTTCTCTATATGATGATTTTGGAGGACCTGCCTTATTAAGTGATGATGGCTTTCATGGCTACTTAGATGTTATTGTAGAACCAACTTGTGCTGTTTTACCTGATACTACCATTAGAGTTCCTTATTGGACCATGCATGCTCAAAATTTTAATGGAATTGTTGATTCTTCTTTTAGGCAAACAAATGCATCATCATCATTAACATATAATTATCCCAGATTAAAAGTACAATCTACAAACCCATCATTAGTTGCACCTAATAGATCGGTTACATGGGATGTTTTAATAGATAATTTATCCAATGTTTCCTATGCTCCAAACCTTTGGTTTAGGAAAGGAAATATTTCGGGCGTAAATATTTTAAGCATTTATGATGTTAAAAATGGTGTTTTCCTACCTACAAATGCTAATGGATTCTTTTTAGGAGATACCGTTTATGAACAAGAAAACAGAGTATTTAAGATTACTGCAGATTTTACTAATTGTACATCCGATAGTTTAAGGGTTGCTATAGGATGGAACTGTGGCAGTCATCCGGGTTCTGTGACAGATATAGATTGTGACCCTCTCTCAATAAAGCTTGAGGTTACTCCTCTTCTTGGTGCTTTAGAGACTAAACTAATAGGCCAACCCGATACAATTAATTTATGCGATACCGTTACTTACGTAATAGAAGCAGAAAGTATTCAAAGAGGAACTGTATATGCTCTTAAATTTTTTGCTTCACTTCCTCCTGGTATAACCATTTTGCCAGGATCATCATATCTAAGCTTATTTGATACTACTGGATTTAACTTAATTAACGATCCAACCAATACCTTTGGATCTACTTGGAGATGGGATTTAGATTCTAATGAGCAATATTTAGATACGAATGGTCTCAATGGAGTATTAGATACTACTATAAATAAAGCATATCTTAAATTTAGAGTATTAACAGATTGTAATTTTACATCAGGAAATATTTTTACTGTTGGTTATAGAGGAAATTCACCCTGTGGAAGACCAACAAATCTTTCTACAATAGGTACCAAACCTCTTTATATAAGAGATGCTACACCTTCTTACAACACAACTATTAAAATAAATACTACCTATTTAACTCCTTGTTTAGAAAACACAAAAGTAGATATTACTATCATTAATAATGGTCCCGATTCTACCTATAGTCAAGATTCAATTCTTATTCAATTGCCAGCAAATATTGATTATGTAAATGGTTCCTTTGTTGGTATATATAATCCTCCTGGAACGACTAACGTTCAATCTTCAAATGGCACTTTTAATTATATTAAATGGCCTTTAACAAATGGAATTTCAGTAGGTGATAGCTCTCTATTTAGTTTTACTATTAATGCTGATCCTAATAAAGTTAATTGTGATGTTTTTCAAATTCGAGCATCTTCAGAATCTTTTGGTGGATCATTTTGTAACACCAGTAGTTCATTTTGTAGTATAAATATTGTGGTTAGTGATACAACAAAAAATATATTTACTTACAAAGGATATCTTAGCATTTTAAACGATAGTTCTTATGCCACATTTAACCCTCCAAGTGGAGAAGTTGGATATATTAATTTCGATATTTTTAATACGGGTGAAAAAATATCTTATGGAATTAACACCATTGTAAACTATTATTTTGATGCTGATAATAATGGTATACTCTCTGCATCTGATATTTGGTTTGCAAACGACAGTATTATTGATTCTATACCTAATTTAGGAGTGGTAAGGTTTAAAGATACCATTGATATACCTGCTGGTAACTCTTGTAGAATAATTGCAGTAATAGATACATCTGACAATCCTTGTACATGTATTCCTTCTCAAACACCAATAAATTTAACCATTGATAACACTATTAATGATACCATAACATGTGCTAATAATAGTTTTATTATAGGAATGAACCCTGTAACTGGATATAATTATACTTGGAATCCTGTAACTTATTTGAATAACCCTAATATTTCTAACCCAACATTTACTTATCCTCCAGGCAATGCAAACGATACCTTAACTTATGTGTTAGAAACAGATCGTATTCATTGTTATCATTATGATACTATGCAAATTATTGTTCATGGAGAACCTGTAAGTATAGCTGGAATTGACCAAGATTTATGTAATATCTACTCAACAACTTTAGCTGGTAACCAACCGCAACCAAATTGGAATAGCTATTGGACTCTACTATCTGGACCCAACTCACCTACTTTTACTAATGATTCATTATATAATACCCAAATTAGTGGTTTAATTGAAGGGTCATATCAATTAGAGTGGACTGTTACCAATGGTATGTGTGACCCTGCTAAAGACACCATGATGATTAATGTATACGATTCAGTATCAGCTAATGCTGGTTTGGATCAAAATTTATGTGATACAACCTCTATTTCATTATCAGGAAATCAACCCACAGGTACTTCAAGCGGATTATGGACACAATTGTCTGGCCCTAATAACGCAACTATTGTGGTTGATACCGTTTATAATTCATCTGTTACTAATTTAATTGAAGGAACATATTCTTTTGTATGGACTGTAAGTAATGGTATATGCCCTCCAGATGCTGATACTGTAATAGTTAATATATACGATCAACCTACTAGCTCAATAGGACCCGATCAAGATTTATGTAATCAATATAACACATCTATTAACAGTAACGTACCTCAAGGTTTAGCTACTGGTTTATGGCAAGTGTTAAGTAGTCCATCAGCTCCGACTCTATCGAGTACAACACAACCCAATATTACCTTAAGTAATTTAATAGAAGGTTCATATCTATTATCTTGGACGGTTAGTAATGGAAATTGTCCTCCTGCCATAGACAGTATTACTATTAATGTTTTTGACCCTATTTCAGCTAATGCTGGTCCTAATCAAGATTTATGTAACCAATATTTTGTTATCATGAACGGTAATCAACCTAATGGAACAGCTTTTGGTGAATGGGAAATAATAAGCGGACCAAATAATCCGACCATTGTAGATTCATCTCAATACAATACTGCTATTGTTAATCTTATTGAAGGTACTTATGTGTTTAAATGGACTGTAAAAAATGGTAATTGCCCTCCTGAAGTAGATAGTATGGTAGTTAACGTTTATGATCAACCATCTGCTAATGCTGGTAACGATCAAGATTTATGTAATACCTACAATACATTAGTAATTGGAAATACACCACAAGGTACAGCATCTGGTATATGGACACAAGATTTATCTTTCAATATCCATACTGCATCAATTGTTTCTCCTACTAGTGAAGTGACTGGTATTAATAGCTTTCAAGAAGGGAGCTATAAATTTATTTGGACGGTTAGTAATGGAATTTGTCCTCCTGCTTCTGATACTATTCAAATTAACGTTTATGACCAACCTATAAGTAATGCAGGAGTAGATCAATCACTATGTAATGTATACACAACACAACTAAATGGAAATACACCAATAGGTACAGCAGCTGGAAGATGGGTCGTAATAACAGGACCTAATTCACCTATTTTCAATGATTCCACATTACCAAATGCTACTATTTCTTCTTTAGTTGAAGGTACTTATCAATTAGTATGGGTAGTGAGTAATGGAAATTGTCCTCCTGCAATAGATACAGTTCTTATACATATTTATGACCAACCAATTAGTAGTGCCGGACCCAATCAAGACTTATGTGCAACATACACTACAAGTTTTAATGGTAATTTGCCTACAGGAACTGCAACAGGTCAATGGCAATTGTTATCTGGTCCAAACTCTCCTACTATAACAAATAATACACTATACAATTCACCAGTAACAGGCTTAATTGAAGGTACATATCGCTTTGTTTGGACAGTTAGCAATGGAATTTGTCCACCTGTAGCCGATACCGTTATTATTAATGTATACGATATGCCTATTGCTAAAGCAGGCTTAGATCAAAGTTTGTGTGGTATGTCTTTTACTATTTTGGATGGTAATATTCCACTAGGAAGCTCCAATGGCTCTTGGTCTTTATTAAATGCACCAAATATTCCTACAATCAATAATCCTACTAACCCCTCTACATCCTTAACAGGTTTAATACAAGGTAGGTATGAATTAATATGGACAGTTAAAAATGGTACTTGCCCTCCAGCAATGGATACTGTTATTATTGATAATCATCCAATACCTAATATTGACTTTACTGCTAATACAGTTTCAATTTGTGAAAACGAATGTATTGATTTTACTAATCTTTCTACAATTAATGCCCCAGATGCTATAACAAGTTATCAATGGGTATTCGATAATGGAGATGTTTCTACCGATCAAAATCCAACTATTTGCTTTAATACAGCTGGAGTATATGGTGTAAAATTGATAGGAACTTCCAATAATAACTGTGTAGATTCTGTCTATAAACAAGGTTACGTAACTGTACATGCGTTACCAATTGCGAACTTTAATTTCGATCCTCAATTTGATGTACATACATTTACCATGATACAGGTATCAGATGGCTCATTAAATTCTGTTAATTATTTTTATGATTTTGGAAATGGTGTTACCTCTACAGCTCAAGATCCTACCATATTTTATGAAGATTCGGGCATATACATCATAACACAAATAGTAGAAAATATTGAAGGTTGTAAAGACACTTTTGCTAGAGAAGTTCTAATACGCGAAGAAATGATTATTTACGTTCCTAATACGTTCACTCCTGATGGTGATGGTAAAAACGATATATTTTATCCTGCTACTAGAGGTTTTGAAGAAAACGAATACACCTTTTATGTGTTTAATAGATGGGGGCAACTTGTTTTTCAAACAGATATTCTTAACAAAGGATGGGATGGAATCTTTAAAGGTGAAATGAGTAAAACAGATACTTACGTATGGAAAGTTGTTGGAAAAGCTAAATACTCAGGAAAGCAAAAAACATTAACTGGTCATGTAAATTTATTGCGTTAATCTAATTATTGATTAACTTAGAAAATGCCATTAACCAACATACAAGACGAATTAGAAATTGAAAAAGAAAAACTACGTTTTCTTTTAGATTTAACTAATGACATCAATGAAAATGCAAAAATTCATCAAATTCTAGGAAGTTTCAGAAGAATCCTAGCTGATAAAATTGGAGTTCAACAATTTGCTTTTTTTAATCATCATGACAACTGGAAATGTATTTTAAAGCATGGTGTTGATGAAGTTAGTGACCATTTTGATTTCTTGAGTCTAAAAGTTGATAAAATCATTATTGTAAAAGATCGTCCAGAACCTATTTTTAATGGAGTTGATGTTCTTATTCCTGTGTTTCATAAAGAAAAAGCTCTGTCATTTTTAATGCTAGGCAGCTTAGATAGATATGATGACGATTTTACTAAATATCATTTAGGCTTTGTACAAACAATCGCAAATATCGTATCGGTTTCTATCGAAAACAAAATGTTTGCAAATGAAATTATCGAACGTAAAATTGCCGATAGAGACTTACATGTAGCTGCAGAAATGCAAGCTATGTTGTTCCCTACTGATTTACCAAGTGATGATAAAGTAGATGTTGCAGCTCGCTATATTCCTAAACAGTTAGTGGGTGGAGATTACTATGACTTTATTCGATTTAGTGAGCATGAATATTTCTTTTGCATTGCAGATGTATCTGGGAAAGGAATAAGTGCTGCTTTACTAATGTCTAATTTTCAAGCTAATGTACAAGCAAACGTTCAATATAACCATAAGAATTTAACCCTTAAAGAATTGGTTATTGAACTTAATAGAAACGTTACTAATGCTGCAAATGGAGAGAAGTTTGTAACCGCATTTATTGGTTATTATAACGAAAAAACCAGAAAGTTAAAATATATTAATGCAGGTCATAATTACCCAGTCATGATAAAAAACCGAGAGGCTAAAATGCTTAAAGTTGGTTGCGTTGGTTTGGGTATGCTACCCGAGATTCCTGTTTTAGAAGAAGAAATCTTAACTATTGAACCTAATACGGTAATCGTGTGTTATACAGATGGTGTTGTTGAAACCGAAAATGAAGCTGGTGAACAATTCGAAATGGAACGTTTAATAAATGTTGTAGCCAATAATTTTGATGCTAAAATGAAAACCATGAACAAGATTATCATAAATGCAATGGATGAGTTTAAAGGTGATATGCCGTATTTAGACGATACGGCTATTTTGAGCTTGAGGATACTATAATTATTCCTCTTTTACTAAAGACAAAGCATTAATACAATATCTTAACCCACTAGGTTTTGGACCATCAGGAAAGACATGTCCTAAATGAGCATCACAAGTATTACAAGTTACCTCAACTCTAACCATACCAAAAGAAACATCTTTTATATATGCGATAGCATTTTCTTTTATTGGTTGTGTAAAAGACGGCCATCCAGATCCAGAATCGAATTTTTCGCTAGCATCAAATAATTGCTCATCACAACATCTACAACTATATAAGCCTGGTTCAAAAAGTGTACAACTATCACTACTAAACGCTCTTTCAGTTCCTTTTTTACGAGTTATATAAAATTCTTCTTCTGTTAACTGTTGCTTCCACTCTTCTTCTGTCTTTTCTACTCTACGATCAGGAGATAAATTACCCTTTTGAGCATAATGAACTACATCATTCCATTTTAACATAATACTTCTTTATATAAAGTTAATTAACTTTTCTTACTATTACACTATACCTCAACAGGACGTATGACCTATACAACTCCACCTTATTTGTAGTACATTTGCTACATGACTTTACAAGCAAAAGAATCTATTTTAGAAGTAATTGGAAATACTCCACTCGTAAAACTACAAGCTTTAAGCCGTGACTTAAATTGTAATGTTTACGCAAAATTAGAGGGTATAAACCCTGGCTTATCGGTAAAAGATAGAACCGTTCTTTCTATGATTGAACAAGCCGAAAAAGAAGGGAAGCTAATTCCTGGAAAAACAACTATTGTTGAAGCATCATCTGGTAATACTGGCTATAGCTTAGCTATGATTTGTGCAGTTAAGGGATATAAATGTATTGTTACTGTTAAAGATAAAGCATCTAAAGAGAAAATAAACATGATTAAAGCAATGGGAGCTAAAGTCGTGTTATGTCCTTCTGGTGTAAAACCAAATAATCCTGAATCATATTATCAAAAAGCTAAAACGATAAGTGAAACAGTTGATAACGGGTTTTATATTAATCAAAATTATAATTTATATAATCAACACGCTCATTATAATACTACTGGACCTGAGATTTGGGAACAAACTAATGAAAAAGTTAGCTATATATTCTCTCCTGCGAGTACGGGTGGAACAATATCTGGAGTTGGTAAATTCTTGAAAGAGCAAAATCCAACTATTAAGGTAATAGCAGCTGATAGTGAAGGGTCTGTTTTAAAAAAGTATCATGAAACTGAAGAATATGATACTACTTTAAAAAGAAAAACTATGTTAGAGGGTGTTGGTAAAGATATTATTCCTCCTAATGTATCTATGGATAATATTGATGAATTTGTGTTGGTGGATGATGAGCGTAGTGTAGAAAACATCATTCATCTCGCTAAAACAGAAGGTATTATGACTGGTGGTTCTAGTGGAGCTGCTCTTGAAGCAATGAGAAGTAAAAAAAACGATTTTACCCCAGAAGATGTTATTGTAGTAATATTTTCTGATCATGGTAGTAAGTACCTTTCTAAGTTTTTTGATACCGAATGGCAAGTAGATAACGGTTTAGAAAGCATTGAAAATGTGATTCGGTTTTTAGGTTAGAATAGGCTAATATTTATAATTAAAAAATGCACCAAAAATATTTTTTGTTGCATTTTTATTAGGGTTAGTATTCACTAAGAATATAATTTCTTTCGAAATAATGAGCAGTTGAATCAACACAATACTCATCTTTATCGCTTAGTAAAAATTCAAATTTATCTTTATTAAGGGTATAAATCTTTCCTTTAAGCTCAGCTACTGATGAAGTATATACATAGTCGATTACTAGATCTTCGTCATTATTTTCTAATCTCCATTCAATATTAAACCTTCCACCCATACCAATTTCTTGCCATCCAGTTCCATCAGTATTAAATTTCATTCTTCTATAATGCTCATTTTGATTTGAACTATCGGTTAAGTTTAATATGATAGTATCATTTGAACATCTTTTTATGATATCATCATAGGTTTTTATAACCCATTCTTTAGATGTTATTAATTCAATTCTGCTTAATTCTTGTTGAGGTTTTTCTTTTTTACAACTAACAGCTAATGTTATGATAGAAATTAAGATTAATAGATTTTTCATGATTTTGATGTTGTTTAGTTTGTTTACTCTTAAAACAACCGAAAAATCAAATACCCCTACTTATGAATAAAAAAACCCCATCATATTGATTATGATGGGATTAAGAATTAATTAAAAATTGATTCTAGTAAGCATACTCTCCCTTATTAATTAAGGTTTGTGCTACTTGTTGATTAATGTTTTTAATGTTTAATGGATCATGTTTTGTAAAACGCTTAAGTCCCATTAACATCATTCTTAATTCATCACCTTCTGCAAAAGAATTAAGCGTGTCTTTTCCGTTTTTGTTAATACGGTCAGCAGCATCATAAATAAATGCTTTAGCTAATGCTATTTGATCGGCAGCAGCTTCTTCTCCTACTTTTTCAACTAATTGCTCAACACGTAATAAAACAGATTCTGCTAAATAAGTATCAATACTCATATCAGCAATACCCATTAAAACTTCTTGTTCTTTACCTAATGTTGCCATTAATTTTTGAACAGCAGATCCAGCCGCCATTAAGATAGTTTTCTTAAAGTTTGCTACGTATCCATGTTCTTTAGCAAAGATTCCTTCTCTTTCAACCGTTTCCGGAACACTCATTAATTCACCAGCAACCTTCATTGCAGGCCCCATTAAATCTAATTCTCCTTTCATAGCTCTTTTAAGAATCATATCTACCGTTAACATACGGTTGATTTCATTTGTTCCTTCAAAGATTCTGTTTATACGAGCATCTCTATATGCTTTTTCAATTAAGGACTCAGCAGAATAACCCATTCCGCCATGTACTTGTAACATTTCATCTACTGTGTAATCTAAACATTCTGATCCAGCTACTTTTAACATAGCACATTCAGCAGCAAATTGCTCAATACCTTTTAAAGTTGCTTGTCCTTTATCCATACCACCAGCAATTAATGAAGCAATAGCATCATCAATATTTTGACCAGCTCTATAAGTTGCGGCCTCTACAGCATAAATGTAAGTTGCAGATTTAGCAAATTTTTGACGAATCGCACCATACTTAGAAATTGGACGGCCAAATTGCTCTCTTTCGTTAGCATATTTTAATCCAACATTTACAGTTTCTTTTGCAGCACCAACAACACCAGCAGCCAATTTAATACGGCCAATGTTAAGAATGTTAATGGCAATTTTAAACCCATTACCTCTTTCTGATAACAAATTCTCTACAGGAACTTTTACGTTATTGTAAAATACTTGGCGAGTAGAAGAACCTTTAATACCTAATTTCTTTTCCTCAGCATTTAGTGTAATTCCTTCACTATCTGCTTCAACTAAAAACGCAGATAAATTTTTATCGTCATCAATTTTAGCGAATACAGTATGTAAGTTTGCAAAACCTGCATTGGTAATCCACATTTTTTGTCCGTTAAGGATATAATGTTTACCATCTTCCGTTAATTTAGCTCTAGATTTACCCGAGTTCGCATCAGAGCCTGCACTTGGCTCAGTTAAACAATAAGAAGCTTTCCACTCACCAGTAGCTAATTTAGGTATGTACTTTGCTTTTTGTTCTTCATTTCCATAATATAATAATGGTAAGGTACCAATACCTGTATGGGCTCCAAAAGCAACAGAGAAAGAATGACTACCTCCCAATGCTTCGGTAGCTAATAAAGATGTTTTAAAATCAACACCCATTCCTCCTAATTCTTCTGGTACTGATAATCCTAATAGACCAAGCTCCCCAGCTTTTTCTACTATAGAAGGCATTAATCCTTCTTTCATTTTATCAATATCTTCTATATTAGGCATGATTTCAGTTTTAATGAAATCGTAACACATTTGAGCAATCATTTTTTGCTCCTCGTTCCAGTTTTCTGGGATAAAAATTTCATTCGCTTTTGTTTCACGAATGATAAATTCTCCTCCTTTAATTGCTTTTTTTTCTTCCAAAGTTTCCATTTTTTAATTAGATTTTTAGATGTTAGATTTTCAGATTTATAGACTTACGAGCCATCTAACATCTGAAAAATTCTATTTTTTAAT
The DNA here is from genome assembly GCA_020630395.1 of Flavobacteriales bacterium. Taxonomy (GTDB): domain Bacteria; phylum Bacteroidota; class Bacteroidia; order Flavobacteriales_D; family CAJJDF01; genus CATLPG01. The sequence continues at coordinate 8,695 of JAHDBM010000016.1, read as the reverse complement.
TTAATAATTCATATACACCAGCAGCACCTTGTCCTGTACCTACGCACATAGATACAATACCATACTTTTGGTTTCGTTTTTTCATTTCGTTTAATAATTGTACCGATAATTTTGCTCCAGTACATCCAAGTGGGTGACCAAGTGCAATAGCTCCACCATTAACGTTAACGATATCAGGGTTTAGCCCTAATTCATTTACACAAGCTACAGCTTGAGAAGCAAATGCTTCGTTTAGCTCAACTTGTTCAATATCGTTTAATGATAAACCAGCAGCTTTTAATGCTTTTGGAATAGCGTATAAAGGTCCCATTCCCATAACTCTTGGTTCTAATGCTGCAACTTGGTATGATACCAGCTTTGCAATAGGCGTTAAATTATTTTCTTTCATGAATTTTTCACTTACTACCATTACTAATGCAGCTCCATCAGAAGTTTGAGATGCATTACCTGCTGTAACTGTTCCTTTAGCATCAAATACAGGACGTAATCTTGCTAACCCTTCCATATTTGTACCTCTACGAACACCTTCGTCAGTTTCTGCTACGTAATCTCTAGTTTGTTCTTTTTCGTTTTCATCTAAGTACGTTTCTTTAATGAAAATAGGAACAATGTCTTCTTGAAATCTTCCACTATCAATTGCTGCTTCTGCTTTAGCGTGAGAACCAACTGCAAATTCATCTTGCATTTCTCTTGTTACACCATATTGTCTAGCAACTGCTTCAGCAGTTAATCCCATTCCCCAATACCAATCTTGGTGAGATTTAGCTACATCAGCATTAGGAACTAATCTCCATCCTCCGAAAGGAATTGGCGACATAGTTTCTGCTCCACCTGCTATTATACAATCGGCCATTCCTGCTTTAATTTTAGCAGATGCTATTGCAATTGTTTCTAATCCAGAAGAACAGTATCTGTTTACTGTCATTCCTGGAACCTTTTCTGTATCCAATCCCATTAAAGAGATCATTCTACCTACGTTTAAACCTTGTTCGGCTTCTGGAGTTGCGTTACCAATAATTACATCATCAATTTGATCGTGTGCTACGTTAGGCGTATTTTTCATTATATGCTTTAAAACGTCTGCAGCTAAATCATCTGCTCTGTAAAATTTAAACATTCCTCTTGGGGCTTTTCCCACTGCAGTTCTATATCCTGCTACTATATATGCTTCGTTCATTTTATTATAAGATTTTTAGACTATTGGATTTTCAGATTTTCAGACTAAAACTGATTTCTTAAAAGCCATCATCATTTTAATTAATTGTTTTATTTCAGAATATAAATTCTCTAGTTCATTTTTTGATATATACCCAACTCTAAAAGCAATTGTTACTTGTGTTTCAATTTCGAAAAGAGAACCTAATGAGATAGATAAAAAATAATTAAATTCTTTATCAGATGATCTGCTAGTACCTTCCGCAATATTTGAAGCAACTGAAACAGAAGCTCGTTTAAGTTGAGAGGATAAACCAAATTTTTCTTCAGAAGGAAAATTAGCTACAATTTGATATATCTTTTCTGATAAATCAATTGCGTTTTGCCATATTTTCAATTCTTTATAATTGTGCATCTGAGAATCTATAAATCTGAATATCCGTTAATCTATTTTAGTTACGTAAAACTTTACCTGTTTTTAATATACTTTCAATTCTAGCCAAAGTAAGCGGTTGCTTGCATAGTTCTAAGAATTTCTTTCTTTCTAAATCCAATAAATATCGCTCAGATACTTTAGTTCTTGCTGATAATTCACCTCCACAAAGAACTGTTCCTAATTTTTCAGAAATTAATTGATCGTGTGTTGACATATAGTTACCAGACACCATAGAGTGAGCACCAACATAAACGATCCCTATTCCCTCTTTACCCATAACCTCAATATCGGTTCTTTGGGGTTTTTGAACGTATCCTTTCTCAGCCATTAAAATTGCTTGTTGCTTTGCATAAGCAATTTGATGCTCTCTGCTAACAATTACTTCATCAATTCCTTCTCTTAAGTAACCTAGTTCAAAGGCTTCTTGTCCAGAAGTAGATACTTTAGCTTGACCAATGGTTAAGAATTTATTTCTTAATTCATTTGTTCTAATGTCTCCTTCTTTAAAACTGTCATTTAAACGAACAACAAACTCTTTGGTACCACCTCCACCAGGGATAAGACCTACACCAAACTCAACAAGACCCATGTATGTCTCAGAGTTTATTACAACTTTATCGGCATGCATACACATTTCACATCCACCACCTAGTGCTAACCCATGAGGAGCAGCAACAACAGGAATAGAAGAGTATCGTAAACGCATCATGGTATCTTGGAATTTCTTGATTGCGAAGTTTAATTCATCCCAATCTTCCTCAATAGCCATCATAAAGATCATTCCAACATTTGCACCTGCAGAGAATTGTGCGCCTTCATTGGCAATAACAACTCCTCTCCATTTATCATCAGTTTCTGCAAGATCGATAGCTTTATTTAATCCTTCAATAACTCCACCCCCAATAGTATTCATTTTAGAATGAAACTCGACATTAAGAATTCCATCTCCTAAATCAATTAAAGAAGCTTCACTGTTTTTCCAAACCGTATTTGTTTCTCTAAGGTTATCAAGAACTATTAAATTCTCGGTACCTGGTATAACTTTATATGTTTTAGAATCTATGTCGTAGTATTTTTTTGCTCCTCCTTCAACTTTATAGAAAGATTCAGCACCACTATCTAGCATATCGTAAACCCACTGAGCTGGTTTTTCACCAGTTTCCTCAATTTTCGCTATTGCAGCTTTAACACCAACAGCATCCCAAGTTTCGAAAGGACCTAACTCCCAACCAAAACCTGCACGCATAGCGTCATCTATTTTATAGATTTCATCTGTAATTTCAGGAATACGATTAGAAACATAGTTAAATACACCATTAAACGACTTACGGTAAAACTCTCCTGCTCTATCCATGCCATTATAAAGCATTTTAGTCCTTGTTTTTAAATCATCTATAGCTTTAGTCATTTCCAAAGTAGGAAACTTAGCTTTAGTTTTTGGCTGATATTCTAATGTTTCTAAATTAAGTTCAAGAATGGTTTTCTTACCATTTTCATCTTTAGCTTTTTTGTAAAAACCTTGCTTAGATTTAGAACCTAACCAACCGTTTTCAACCATTTTAGTTACATAACCAGGTATAGCGAAAACATCCTTCTTTTCATCATTAGGGCAGTTATCCTTAACACCATTTGCAACATGCACTAAAGTATCTAATCCAACAACATCACATGTACGGAATGTAGCAGATTTAGGACGACCCATAACCGGACCAGTTAATTTATCAACTTCACCAACAGTTAATCCCATTTCCTCAACCGTATGGAATAACGCTTGGATAGAAAATACACCAACTCTGTTTGCAATAAACGCAGGAGTATCTTTACAAAGTACAGTGGTTTTACCTAGTATTCTTGTTCCATAATCCATCATAAACTCAACCGCTTTAGGATCGGTTTTAGGAGTAGGGATAATTTCAAGAAGCTTTAAATATCTTGGTGGGTTAAAAAAGTGAGTTCCAAAAAAGTTCTTTTGGAAATCTTCGCTTCTACCTTCTAACATCATATGAATTGGAATACCAGAAGTATTAGAAGTGATTAATGAACCTGGTTTTCTGTGTTTTTCAATATTTGTAAAAACTTGTTGTTTAATATCAAGTCTTTCAATTACTACTTCAATTACCCAGTCAGCATCACTAATCTTTGATAAATCATCATCTAAATTCCCAGTTTCTATTCTAGAAGCATAGCTTTTACTATAAATAGGAGAAGGATTAGATTTTAATGCAAATTTTAATGCGTCATTAACAATTTTGTTTCTTGCTTTTTTGTCGGTAGATTCTTTTGCATCTCCTGGAACAATATCCAGTAACAAAACATCTAAACCAACATTTGCAAAATGGCAAGCAATACGAGATCCCATTACTCCAGATCCTATTACTGCTACTTTTCTAATGTTTCTTTTCATTTGGTTAGCCTTGTTTTTTATTTATTAAATATATTATTGTTATCGATTAATTCATCTATTGTATCCATTACACCAAAAAAACAGTCTAATTCTTTTTGAGCTATGTGCTGTCTTAAGTGATAATTGAATTTTAATACTTTTTCTTTTGAAAGTTCTCTTTTTTCTTTACCCAAATCAGTTAAAAAAATACGAACCATGCGCTTATCTTTTTTATCTGCCTCACGATATATAACACCCTTTTCTTCTAGTAATTTTAACGTTCGTGTTAAGCTTCTAGATTCCATACCCATTTTAGGTCCAAGTTTTGTAGAAGGAGTTCCTTGCTTAGAATCAATATTAAGCAAAACCATACCTGTAGCCATACTAACACCATACTCAGCAGCTTGTACATTATACATTCTAGCAATTTTATGCCAAATGGAGCGTATAGTAAAATCTATTGTTTCTTCTGGTTTCAATTTTATAATTTTCAATGAATAAATATAAAAAAAAATGTTATGCGTGCATAACATTTTTAGTTTTTTTAAGAAATTAATAGTTGAAGTGGTGGTATTATTATTATTTTCGTGCAAAATTAAATAGATATGAAGTTTATTTTCAAAAGTTTATTTCTTATTTCTACATCAAGCTTATTATTTACAGGTTGTGTTAAAAAAGAAATAGAATTACAAAAATTAGAAAGTGAAGTAATAGATCCAAGTTTTGCTTTTCCTATTGGTGGCGCAACATTTAACTTAGGAAGAATAGAAAGCCATTTTGCTGATGACTTTTTCATTTATAACCAAACAACTGGATTACTAGAGTATATATATCCCAAGCAACTTTTCAATTTAAAAGTTGCTGATATGATACAGTTTCCTAATCCAAGCGCATCTGCAAATTTTGGAATGCCAGTAGGAGCTCAATCTACTCTTGTTGGTGGGGGGGCAGGCACAACTGTTAACTTTTACCATCAATCAACTACTACTTTTAATGCGCCAAATGGAGAATTAATGGACTCTATAACGGTTAAGCAAGGTTCACTTGATATTAATTTATCTTCTGATTTCATGCACAGTGGTAGTGTTGATGTAGTAATACCTTCTTTAACTAAAAATGGTGGTGCTTTTAATAAGACAATCAACTTTACTTACTCTGGCACTACACCTGTTGTTAATACTGCTTCATTTGATATTGCAGGGTATAAACTGGATATGACAGATGGAGGTACAACTAATAACACTTCACGTTTTGCTTTTAACGCTACTATAACGAGTAGTGGTGCTGGTGTTAGCAGTTCAGATGAAATTCGTTTTACTATTGATGTGGTAATTGATACATTACAAAGTGCCTTTGGTTATTTTGGATCTTATACAAACATTCTATCTCAAGATACTCTTCCAATAGACTTTTTCGAAAATTTATATGGAGGTCAAGTTCATGTTGAAGAACCGAGAATTGAGATTAATGTATTTAATACGGCAGGAATTGATGTAAAAACTGACTTTGTAGGTGTTATTGATCCTGCAAGTGGTCCAACCAGTATTTTATCTGGTGCTGGATTAAATTTACCTACTATACTTGGAGCAAACAATCCTGGAGATACAGCTGTTACACCTCACTTAATAGACAATACTAATACTTCTCCTACTTTAACTGATATGGTAGATGCTGGTCCATCAGAAATTATATATAGCGCTACTTCAGAAACTAACCCAGGAGCTGGTACACCTTCCAGTTTTGTTACTTGCGAATCTAGAGTTTGGGGAGATTCCCGATTAGTACTTCCTTTAAATGGTTGGGGTAACAATTTTCAATTTAGAGACTCTACTGATGCTGATATTGAAGGTGTCGTAGATGTAGATAGTGCTGATATTGAAAATATTGAAGCGTTTACTTTACGTTTAATCGTAGACAATGGATTACCTATTGATGCTTTTGTTCAAGCCTACTTTTGTGATACAAATTTTGTTATAATTGATTCGCTTTTTGATGTAGCTGGAGGGCAAAACATAATTAAAAAGGCTACAGTTAATTTTTCTGTTCCTGTTGGTGATCCAAATTATGGACGAGTTACACTTACTGGTGCAAAAAGAAAAATTACAGATATAGTTATGGATAAAACAAGGTTTAATAACCTAGTTAACAATGGTGCTAAAAAATTAATATATGTTGCTAATGGTTTAACAAATGACGCGCCAAATAGAAGTGTTAAGTTTTATCCAGAGTATAATCTTAAAATGAAATTATCAGCTAAAGTTGATTTAACCTATCAGTTAAGACCATAAAAGACTAAATAGAAATTTAAATATTCCATTACTAGAACAAAGAGAAATGAAACAGATACTATTAATAGCTATTACAGCAATTTCATTCATTAACATTAAAGCCCAACAGGACTTAACTATTTATTATATGGATAACATTCCTCAAAGAATGTATCAAAATCCTGCGTTTAGACCAACTGCTAAAGTAAATATTGGTTTACCCCTAATGTCATCTATATACATAGATCATATGAACACTACGTTAACCCCAAAAGCGTTATTTAATACTGATGGTCCAAATCCAGTGCTTAAATTGAATTCATTTAAAAATGAAATAAAGAAAAATAACTACTTAGGTTTAAATGCAAAAATTGATTTATTATCCTTTGGTTTTAGGGTTGGCGAAAAAAATTATTTCAGTTTTAATGCAACTGAAAACATGTTTTTTAGAATGAATTTACCTGAAGGCTTATTAAAACTTCCTCTTTCAGGAAATGCGAACTTTGAAGATCATGGAGGAGAATTAAATTTTAAGAATTATGGTCTTAATATGACACACTATCGTGAGTATGGCTTTGGCTGGCAAAGACAGTGGAATGATAAATTAAATGTTGGTGCCAAGATTAAGTATTTGTATGGAATGGAAAATATTTATACAAAAAAAAGTGATTACTCATGGCAAACCAATCCAGACACTTATGACTGGACTATTTCTGGAAGAATGGATATTAGAACTTCTGGTTTACCAATAAGAGTATTTACTGATGCTAATGGTAACATTCAAATAGAGGGAGAAGAACTAGAAATAAGTGATACCTCAGGAAGAAATAATACAAGAGCTTATCTTTTTAAAAGAAATAACCATGGGTTAGGATTAGATTTAGGTGGGGATTATCAGGTAAATGAAAAAATAAAAGTAAATGCAAGTATCATTGATTTAGGTTTTATTAAATGGGCTCAATATAACGACAACTTTAAAACAAATGAAGCTGATTTTGTGTTTTCAGGTCTAGATTTTACTGAGATTATTTATACTGCTGATTCAAATGTAGATGATTCTTTACAAGCACTTGGTGACAGAGTGTTAAATGACTTTCAAAACCAAACATCACTTACAGCAGATAATGCTGCATACAGCTCTCCTTTATTGACTAGAATTCATTTAGGTGGAACTTATCAGTTATATAAAAAGGAAAAATCGGGAGGTAAAGCAGGTTTATTGGTTCAAACAGAGATTTATCAAAATAGGTTAAGGCCTTCTTTTACGTTATCTTATAATCAATCTGTAGGTAAATGGTTAAATGCATCTGTTTCTTACTCTATCATTAATTCTAGTTTTGAAAACGTAGGTGCTGGGTTAAGTATAAATTTAGGAGCACTTCAAGTTTATGCAGTTGCAGATAACCTACTTGCTGGAAACTTAACAGGGTTCACTGATAATGGTAGTAATGCATTTGTATATCCTACTACAGCTAAAAATGTTCATATTCATACAGGAATTAACCTAACATTTGGTAGAAAAGACAAGGATAAAGATAAAGATGGCATTAAAGACAAAAAAGATGAATGCCCAGATGTATTCGGTTTAGCTGAGTTTAATGGATGTCCTGATACGGATGCTGATGGTGTTCCAGATAAAGATGACGCCTGTCCAGAAACTCCAGGTAAGGTTAATGGTTGTCCCGATACGGATGCTGACGGAATAGTAGATAAAGATGATAACTGCCCAGAAGTAGCAGGAATTGCTGATTTTAAAGGTTGTCCTGATACGGATGGAGATAGTATTATGGATAGTGAAGATAATTGTCCTGATATTAAAGGATTGGCTATGTTTAATGGTTGTCCTGATACTGATGAAGATGGAATAATGGATAAAGAAGATGATTGCCCAGAAGTAGCAGGAATTGCTAAATTTAATGGTTGTCCAGATTCAGATGGAGATGGTGTAATGGATAAAAAAGATCCATGTCCAAATCAACCCGGTCCTATAGAGAATGAAGGTTGTCCTTGGGGTGATAAGGATAGTGACGGCATAACAGATGATAAAGATAAATGTCCTGAAATTGCTGGTGTTACAGAAAATGACGGATGTCCTTTTGGAGACAAAGACAAAGATGGTATCACTGACGATAAAGATAAATGTCCTAATGTATTTGGTGTTGCAGCAAATGATGGTTGTCCAGAAATTAAAAAGGAAGAACAAGAGGTGTTAAAACAAGCATTTGAAAATTTAGAGTTTGAAAATGGAAAAGATATAATAAAACAAACATCTTATAAGTCTTTAGACGAATTAGCTAGTGTGCTTAATAAGAAAAAAGAGTGGAAACTAGGTATTGCTGGTCATACAGATGCGGTAGGTTCTGCAAGCTCAAACCTATTACTTTCTAAAAAGCGAGCTTTAGCTGTTAAAAAATATCTAGAAAATAAAGGTATCGCAGGAGATCGATTAAGAGC
>JAHDBM010000078.1:11603-12802 GCA_020630395.1 Flavobacteriales bacterium | reverse complement strand
GGAGTAGGGTGGGGAGTACCTTATCAGAAAGTCAAAACCTGTCTGATAGATATGGTTTAGTCGCCACTTTTCTGGTGCTGATTTTGATTTTGGGTATACTTTCTATGTTGAAGATCGGGGAACAGTCGATTTTGGGGATGGTGGTGGAGTATTATTTGAGGTGATATGAGGGGGAGTTGCTCGATTATTGGCTTGGTATTTACGCTATCGTTACGGAGTAATTTTTGAATCGCTTTAATGGTTTTTTTATTATTAAAGTGGCAAAAATGCTTGCTAGGCCTACAACCACGTGTGTTTGGACACTCTTTCATATTGATTGTAGTTATATGCTTTTTATCTGCTATTGTATCAAGGACTTTTTGACCAAGCCGTTGGCCTTTAGCACGAGTAAAAATACGAGCAGCCCAAAAAGCCCTATCACAGGGATGGTGAAATATAGTTGTAGGTGTTGTGTCTAATGCATTTATGAATGGAGTTAATGCTGTAGAATCTAGTAAAATATCTGGTGATAAGGCAATAATTTGATGAAACTTGAGTTCATTGTTGATGTCTTCAGAAGCCATACCAGTAAAAAAGCGTGCACCAAGAGAGTGTAGAAATAGGTAGATTTTGATTTCTTCTCCTTTATCCTGCTAACGCTTGTACAATTCCTTTTGAAGGAGATTATAAAAATGGAATAGTTCCTGTCCTTTTTCATAAGCTTTTTGGCACCACTTAGGATACCACCACTCCTCAATCTCCCAACAAAGAGAAAGTGTTGCCCCTATATTTGTTTCAATAGTATCATTAACATAGTGTTCATTAAAGGCTCGAATTATTTTCTTCATAGATCCTTTATCGGAACCTTTAAAACCAGGCATATAGACCAATAGACCATTTTTAGATGGATCAAGTGATAGTTTAGCCTCAATTTTTTCAATTATACAATGTATTTGAGTTAAAGTATCTATATGAGCTACTAGAGGATAGCATTTAATCACCTGTTTTTCATAGGATTCATCAAATATGCCAAATTCTATGCTGTCGGGCTTAGACTCATAAGATATTTTTTCTATGTAAAAATGATTTGAATTCATAGTATCAACTTGCGCTTTGCTTACTAGTGAATGGCAAGTCAATGTTAGCATAATTAAAATAAGAGATAGAATTTTCATCCGCTTTATTTTTTATGAGTGTGAAAAAATAAGGGGTATGGGACT
>JAHDBM010000078.1:0-11503 GCA_020630395.1 Flavobacteriales bacterium | reverse complement strand
GAATTTTCATCCGCTTTATTTTTTATGAGTGTGAAAAAATAAGGGGTATGGGACTGGATTGAGTTTTTGATATTTATTTGTTATAGGCATAGGGGTTTCTGGTTTACGATATGGTTTTTTATATCGTATTAGGTGGGGTGGGTGTTTTATTTGGGGTAGGAAATGGGGTGCAGTAGGCAGCTAATAAGGTATGTTCTTAATTGAGCTGTTTATTTTATCACCACAAACTTCTCCCCCTGCAAATAATCTCCCAAACGAATTCTCACATAGTAAATTCCTGCTGGCCAATCTACATCAATTGGTTGCTCATGAATGCCATCATCAATAGGAGTATAACTTTTATTATACATGAGCTTCCATTGACTATTATAAATGTGTATTTGGAATGTGTCACCATTTTTAATTAATGCATCTTGTTCATCAATATTGAAACGTATATTAAAAGAGCCTGTAGTAGGATTGGGATATATACTGGCAATAAAAGGATAGAACTGCGTATTTTCTGGAGTATAATATATTTGATAGAGCTTTTTAAGGCTATTATGGAGATTGAGTCTTCCACCAGTTAAAGTAATATTTTGTAAGCTTTCTAAACGATCAACACCATTCAATATACTTGCCTTGATTTTCATCGCAACAGATTGTGGACCGCTTTTGATGGCTGTTCCTAATGCTTCAATTGGTGCAGCATACAATAAAGCTATTGCACCTGCTACATGAGGGGCAGCAGCAGAGGTACCATTAAATTGACTATATCCCCCTTCATTAGATAAGGTCAAGGTACGAGAACCTGGGGCCGATAGGTCGATGTGTTTTTTACCATAACCTGAAAATGCAAATGCATCATGACGAGTTGTGTTGGTGACAGTAATCAAATATTTACTATCACAAGAGGTAGGGAGATCACCATCTACATCTACATTAATATAATCATTAGAAGTAGCTCCGACACTTAAAATGCCTTGCTCGCCAAGCAGATTATACATTTCACACCAAATAGGAGAATCGGCTGCCTTGCCAAAATCAATCCCCCAGGAAGCATTGGTGACAACAATAAATGCACCTTCTTTGCCATCCGTCTCATTATAACGTTTACGCATTTGAAGCACATAATCATAGGCCGCTAAAATAGCTGCTTCTTCTCTAATATTAATGACTAAATTCATTAATTTAACTTGCCAATTAATCCCAGCAATACCAATACTATTATTGCCTTTGGCACCAATAATTCCAGCAACAGGTGTACCATGAAAACCACCTAAACCTCCATTGGTAATGTCATTATTTTGGCGTTTAAAGTTCCATCCGTAGTAATCGTCAATATATCCATTGTCATCATCATCTAATCCATTATTAGGAATTTCATGCTTATTAGTCCAAATATTTCCTTGTAAATCAGGGTGATCTAAATTGATGCCACTATCAAGAACAGCCACAACAATGGTGTCTCCTGAATTGGTTAGACCACCAGTTGTTGTCTGCCAGACTTCCAATATATCTATATCGGCATCAAAGCCACCATTTAAATCACCTTTATTAAATAAAGACCATTGTTGAGTGAATAAAGGATCATTAGGATATCTATACTTAGCTTTTTTATTCGATTGAGAAACCACAACAAAAGGACTTTGATCTATTGCTTTAATGGTACTAAGCGAATCGAGTTCATACCAATTATAAAGATAGATATTTAGGTCAGGACATACTGGACTAAGCCTTTGAAAAGAAGGCGTTATTTGTTGTATTGCTTGTTCAAAATCATCTTGGACATCATTCGAGACTAGTTGAATGATTCGTTCTTGAAGAATTTGAGCAAATGAGTGTATTGGTAGTAGTAAAAATAAGGAGATAAATAGTTTTTTCATTAGTAAGTAACATTTACAGCTTGGATAGTAAGCTATCCAAGCTGTTTATGAGTAATTATAGTATCGGGTTTGATCTACCCACTTACTAAGTTACTTTGCACAAGTAATTAGTTTAGGGAGTTATTTTTATTGCTTAAAAATGTCCTCTAAACTGTCATTATTAGAAGTACCAAACAGAGTAATTCTGACCAGAACTGACATACATGGAAAGAGGACAACAATAAAGTTTCCCCCAAGCATAAGCTCCATTACATACATAACCATTATTCCAATAATTGATACGACTATTATACCAGTAGTAATTTGTAAAATAGGTACAGTAATAAGGATCATAAATGGCTATTCCTCTATTGGCATAATAACCATGAAACCAGTAGGCTCCACTCCATCTGACATCCTCTGATATAGTTAAATTGTAAGCAAGTACTCCATCTGCTAAGGACTCTTCTAGTATAGTTATATCAATTTCCTTCATATTGTCCTTTTCAGTATTGTCTTCACCTTGTTCTGTTGGTTTCTCATTGCTAGTAGTTTCAAAATTAAGTTCACTTTCATTATGAGCTACTTCTAGAATAAAAGACTGTTCGTCGTATTCCTCTAGTGCTGCTCTATTATCTGAAGCTACCTTTATTAATACACTACTACCTTTACCATCTGTAATTGTCATCTCTTTTTTATACTTTCTTTTTTGTATACCATCTGTTTCATTATCAACAATATCTTCTTGTATAACAAGTTCTTCTTTTTCAGGAGTAATTTCTTCTTTATCTGTTTTACAAGAAGCAAACATAAGCATACCTAAAGCAAATAATAAAAAAAAGCATTTTGTGAAAAAATTCATGATTTTTTGTTTAACTTTGTAATGTAATTTATTTTCATCTAAATAGATGGATATTGCAACTCAACAAATTGCCCTTTGTAAGTTGCAGCTAAAGCTTAGTCATTATCTTTCCTAGAAAGGTAATGACTCTTTGAATTAAGAAGAATTCATAATGTAGTATTTTATTGGTTAGTAATAAGTTTTTAATTATTTAGTTGTTTTTTGCTTTTCTATTCTTTCCTTTCCTTGATTATTTAATGGCAATATCTAAGATTTTATCTGGTTTAGAAAACACGATTTTTTTAAAAAAACAATTGGATTTGAATATAGTGGAGGTATATGTAAGTATCCTTTTTGTATGTCAATCTATTCTTTTTCAATGTTTTATAGCCATTCACGAAAAAGTGAAAAAGATGAAATATTAGGAGTGAAAAAAAATGAAATAACCTAAAAAACTACTGAAATGACAGGCAAACCACTCAAAGGGCAATGTATTACCATTCTTAAATCTTTTTCTAAAAAAGAAATAAAACAGTTTGTAGAATTTGTAAAATGCCGCTATCATAATAGAGATGAAAAACTAATTTTTTTAAGTGAGTTTATTCAAAAACAGCATAATAAATTAACAGAAGGCAAACTTACTAGTGAAGAAGTGTATACAGTAATATTTGGCAATAAATTATTTGATAGGAAAAAAGTACAAGGACTTATTAAGAAGTTAGGTAAACTGGTAAGAACATTTGTACAAATAGAATTCTTAAAGTCAGACAAAGAAGCACAAGATGAATTGTTTTGGAGTGCTTTAGAAGAAAGAAAGGATGAAAGAATAGATCAGGAATTAAATAAAGAATTGGATAAGAAAATCAATACTATTACAAATAAGGCAGATAAAGAAACAAATGATTATTATCGTCTATTTTTCTGGGAAAAATTTCGACATTCTTTTCATATATCAAGGAAAGGGAAACTCCCTAATAATACGAATTTAAAAGCTGTTATTGGTGATTTAGATCATTATTATCATGTTGAGCGGATGCGTTTTGCTTGTTGTATTATTAATAGGGATATTATTTTTACTAAAGAGGAGGTAAGTACAAAAAAAGATGAGTTGTTAAATCATTTACTGAGTTATTTTAACAGTATTTCACTTAATAGTGATCCCGTTTTAAATATTTATGTTCACTTATATATATTAATGAGCAGTATTAAAAATGGTAAGCGAGAAGTAGAAAAGAAAATGTTGGATCATTTAAAGCAATTGCTTAAAGCTCCTAGACTTCAAATTAGTAGAAATGAACTATTAAATATTTGTACCTTACTCATTAATTATTATGGTCAAAAATATAATGTTAATAAGGCATGTAAAGCATTAGATAAATCAAAAGACGCTCTCGAAGCCTATTTTTATTGGTACCAGTTTGCATTTGAGCAAGGAATATTTTTAAAGGATGGGTTTATTATACCATTACAACACTTTAGAAATATAGTTTTAGCAGCCTTGCGCTTAAACAAACTAAATTGGATAGACCATTTTATTGTAGATCATTTGGCTTATATTCAACCGAAGGATAAAAATGATATTTTAGTAAATTTTACTTTGGCAGAAATTGCTTTTTATAAAGCGCAATATAAAAAGGCATTAGCTGTTGTACGAAGTATCAATAAGGGGAAAACGTATAGTACAAATACGGCTATAAGGTGTTTAGAAATTAAAGTCTTATTTGAATTGGATGTATTGGGAGATTTAGAATTTTTGGAAGATGTAGACATAGAAAATACGATTCATGCATTTGAGAGTTATTTAAATAGGCATAAAATATACTTAGGAAATGAATTAATCGCTAATCGAAATTTTATTATTATTTTAAAAAAGATCATAGATAAAAAAGACAATCCTAATTGCAAAATAACCAAAGTAGACCTTTTAGCTTTGATGGATCAAATGAATTGTATCGAAGAATTGGAATGGCTAAAAGCTAAGATAGGGCTATTTTTCTAGTAACTTTTAATCAAAAACAAACAGCCATTCTTAAAATAAGAGTGGCTGTTCATCATTAATTGGGGAAATACTACTTAAACCACCCCAACCAACCCCCTCCAAAAATCCCCATTATCCAACACCACTTCCAAAATATAAACCCCCATTCCAAACCCCAGCTCTTGAAAATCAATAACCAAGGCATTGGTGTGAATAGATGAGGCATATAGTAATTGCCCATTTTGATTGTAGATCGCTAGGTGCTGCATAAAGCGGTCTGAAGCATAATGAGGAATATACAAACTGGTCTGTTTGTAGTTTGGATTATAATCATATAGAATTGGAGTACTAGGCGAAGTGTTTAGTAATGGTGTATTTTTGTCCATCTTTCCAATAGACCCCACCTCAATAATATAATCCGTCTTACAAAGCAAACCACTATCAATAAACGCAATAGTCGGATCTGGTTTAACAACAATATCCCATTGAGTATTCAAATTAGATGTTTGTTTGATGATTGTGATTGCATTAGTTCCTAGTACAGAATTTGTAGGTAAACCAGTCCTGCTATGGATTATTCTGGGGAAATAACCAGTAGGCAAAATAAAGTTAATGCGAATAGTTATGCCTTGTTTGTCTATTAAAATAGGCTTGGCTGTAACTAGAACAACATCTAGGTTTGACTGTTGACCAGGTATTACAGTTTCAGGAGCTACATAGTCTACCGTCATTACTCCATGACTATCAAAGTAAGGAGTGGCATTTTGTGTTCCCCATTCATCTATCAATTGAATCAGGACACTATTGTTTTTGACGGCTTCTTGGAGGGGTATGGGTGCATTGGCAAAGAGGCTTAAATTGGGGACAAAAAGTGAGCATAGGATTAATAATACATGCAAAGTGATTTTTTTGAAATTGCATGTGCTTTGAAATGAATTTTTAAGGTTTTTCATGGGTAATAAGATTAAAGGTTATGAAATTAAAATATTTTTGCCCGTATCTCATCATCATTAGATGAGAGAGCTAGTGTAATAGATTGTATTATGGTTAATGACTTATTGAAAGGGTGAATTAAAAAAGAAGGCCTTCTTGAATATCTAACTATATATTAAGTATGAAACTAAACTAAATCAATTTTTGTAATGACTGGATTTGTTACAATAGAATAAAGGGGAGAAACGAAATGATTAACTCTTCAAATGGCATTGAGAAATATTAGGAATAATTTGCTTGTACAAGGAAAACTAGGGGATAATAAAATCAAATTAATAAAAAGAGCGTGTGTATTACAAAATGCGCTTAATTCCTACCAATACCCTCAAAAAAAGAGGATATTGGTAGATACTAATCTTCTATTCTTGCTAGGAAAACGCTACACTCACTCCATCACCACCATCTGCTCACTCGCCATCACTTTCCCGTCCACTATCAACTGATAAAAATAAGTCCCACTACCCAATTTTAAAGCTTTGGGACGAAAGCTTACTGAGCCTTTACCACCCCCTGATAATGCAAAACGACTCACTTCCTGACCATTGATATTAACAATCGAAAGGCTTGCTGATGTCATATATTCAGGTAGATAATAGCTAATTTGAGTCTCTTCAGTAAATGGATTGGGCTGACAAGGATAGAGTTTGGCTATAGGAGTATCTGTTAGTGCTTCTTGTCCCATAGTTGTAGAGGGTGATGTTGGTGAGGCTTGAATAGCTTGTTGTTCTGTGTTGGGTTCTTCTGAGCTAATGTGCGTCGGGTTTTCTGTAGTACTAGGAGCTATTTTGGCTGAACCATTATTATTGGGTGTCACTTTTTGTAATGATTCGCTAATCAAGCCTATTTGCTTTTGCAATTCATTTAATTGGGTTTTCATAGTATTTACTTCTTCTTCTAATGTCTTATTTTCGGCTTCTAGTATTTTATTTTTGGCTGCCAACTCTTGTGTCGCTTTAATGTGAAGGTAGAAGAGATCACTAGCGTCGAAAGTCAAGACTTCCTTATCATCGTATTCCTTGAATTGGACACTACCAGGCAAAATACTTTGCATTTCCTGTGCCATAATACCATAGGCATCTTTTTGGGTTTTACTATAAGTATATTCGTATAATTTTACCTTCAACAATTCATCCAAACAATCATCACCCAAAGCTCTGACATTGGTTTTTAAGGTACTATCAGATAATGTTTCCCACAAAGCACCACCATCTGTTTTAAAAGCGGTACCATCAATATATAAGGCTACCTGACTTTGTTCGCCTTTAATATGTACTTTCCCCTGTCCCATACGTTCACAAGGGTCTTCAGTTCCAATGACAATATCTCCATAAGAGTTTAAGAAAAAGCCTTGTTTGGAGGTATCATTAAAAGCTTTCATACTGATATAGGAATTATCAAGTGAATCTTGATAATAGCGAATGGCACAGCTAGTATCTTTGGTGCCAATATAGACTCCATAATTTCCATATATATCAGGTAATATATTTACATCATATCTTGACATCGTATCTATGGCTAATTGTGCATAGCTAGATGGTAAATAAAAGCTATTAATAAGGATAAAAAGGACTAATATGAAGTAAGACTGTTTTGAAATATTCATTTTTACTATATTTTGAAAGCCCATAGCTTATGATCAATAATCAATATTGGGCTGGTTAACCGAATAAATGATAAATAAAATAGGGCGCATTCTCAGTCATAATAGTTATTGATTAGCTAAATAGACTGTGTAGTGATGTATTTACTTTTGATGATTAAGTTCTTCTTTTAGGCTCTGAATTTCTTGACGAAGCTCAGATTCTAAGGCTTGATGTGCTTTTTCTTGTTCAATAACATGCAAGGTCAATTCCTCAATTTTCTCTAGTAATTTTGCCGAAAATTCTCCTAAACTAATGCCTTCTTCCGCTACTTCTTGGGCAGATGGAATACCAGGTAGGTGTCCTTTATCATCAATGTGTTTTTCTATGGCATTGAGGGGTAGTAGAGGGTAATCTTCTTGGAATACATAGTCTGGCCAAGTGTCAAAATCTCTGACTTTTAATTCTTCTGCTATAATATTTCCTTTTACAGCTAAAGTATAATCCTCTGGAACGTAATCGGTATTAATACCTACTTTATTATTGTCAAATTCTCCATAGATGAGGGTTTTATTGTAATTAGTTCCAATATATAACTTATTGCTATCTGTTTCATGATAACCAGCATATTCTCCTATAAATACATTATTAATACCCTTTATGTTATGAAAACCAGCATGTTTGCCTAAAAATACATTATCATGACCTATTGTGTGATTATAACCAGAATATTTACCCATAAATATATTATGAACTCCTTCTGTATTATACCCTCCTGCTCGATAGCCTATACTCTCCAATTGTATTTTCATTACCTGCATCTTGTCCTATAAAAACATTAGATCTACCAGTAGTATTAGCAGAACCAGCATATGGACCAAGAAAAACATTGTGGTGACCTGTTGTATTTTGATAACCCACATACTGTCCTACAAAAACATTATTACTACCTGTCGTATTTCTTATTCCTGCCTCAAAACCTACAAAAACATTATTACTACCTGTTGTATTTAAATAACCAGCTAAATTGCCTGCAAAAACATTATCTCTCCCAGTTGTATTATAAAAACCAGCTTCTTTTCCAAAGAAACTATTACTCCTTCCCTCAGTATTATTTTTCCCTGCTTGATAGCCCATAAAAGTATTATTAGTGCCTGTTGTATTGTAATAGCCAGTTAGACATCCAAAGAAATTATTACTTTTTCCAGTTGTATTATTATATCCAGCCTTATAACCATAAAAATCATTAAGTGATCCTGTTGTATTATTATATCCTGCTTCATAACCATAATAATTACTCAATTCTCCTGTAGTATTAGAATATCCTGCTCGAAGTCCAATAAAGTTATTTCTTCTACCAATTGTATTATTATATCCTGCTTCATAGCCAATAAAGGTATTTCTATCACCAGTGGTGGTATAAAAACCAGCTCCATAGCCATAAAAACTATTGGAACTAGCTGTTGTATTATTATAACCAGTTCTATACCCTGTAAAAGTATTACTAACACTTGATGTTACTTTATGTCCTGCATCCTCCCCAATAAAAGTATTATAATCCCCCGTCGTAATCGAATCACCAGCACCTAAACCATATAGGGTATTGCCTATTTGACCATAGGTGGCATAATAATTCAGCAGACATAAAATTAGTACAATGCCTAGTCGTTTAAAATGAATAGTATGTATCATGTTGAGTTAGTTTAAGATTGTTAGTTATTTATTATTGATATTTTAGGTTTTGCTGATTATTGAATGAGAAAATACTTATTATAAAAAGCTTATACTTTAATCTTGCTGAGGTTTGGATTGCTTTATTTTTTCTTAATGACCCTATCAGGGTCAAAGTATGTTAGCCAAAATAGAAGTCCTTCAACCCATCGACCCTAGCAGGGTCGCACATTACAAGTATTATCATTCAATAGTTTGAAAAGTTTTTTCTAAATAAAATAGCAGCGAAATCCAAGTGATGTGTATTTGAAAGATTGTTTAATCGGTTATACCTCCCAGTTGTATTTGTAGTTGTTGAACCTCTTGCTTCAGCAATTTCAATTCTTCCAAATCTTTATTTTGTTGGTCTACCTTAGCTTTTAAGCTTTGATTCTCCTTATCTTGCTCAATAATATGCAAGGTCAATTCCTCAATTTTCTCTAGTAATTTTGCCGAAAACTCTCCTAGGCTAATGCCTTCTTCCGCTACTTCTTGGGCAGATGGAATACCAGGTAGGTGTCCTTTATCATCAATGTGTTTTTCTATGGCATTGAGGGGTAGTAGAGGGTAATCTTCTTGGAATACATAGTCTGGCCACCAGCGATCAAAATCTTTTACTTTTAATTCTTCAGCTATAATTTTTCCTTTTATGGCTAAGGTGTAGCCGTCTGGAATGGTATCTGTATTTATGCCAACTCTGTTTTTATCAAATTCGCCATATATAAGTGTTTTTGTGTAATTATTAGCAATGTGTAATTTGTTGCTATCTGTTTCGTTATAACCAGCATATGATCCTATAAATACATTGCTAATACCCTCTATGTTATTATAGCCAGCATATTGACCTAAAAATACATTATTATAACCTCTAGTATTCCTATAACCAGTACTTCTTCCTATAAAAACATTATTATTCGCTTCTGTGTTACGGAATCCTGCTCTGTAACCAAAAAATATATTATATCCCCCAACTGTATTTGCATGACCTGCACTTTCCCCTATGAAAACATTAGATCTGCCTGTTGTATTAGCTGCCCCAGTATAAGGACCAACACATACATTATAGCTACCAGTTGTATTCTCATAACCTGCATAATGACCTAGAAAAGTATTTCTACTGCCAGTAGTATTGTGCATACCAGTAGCAAAACCTGTAAAAAGGTTATAACTTCCAGTTGTATTTACATGACCAGCCTTTATACCAATAAAAACATTATCAATACCTGTTGTATTATGATATCCAGCCTCTATTCCTAAAAAGCAGTTATTATCTCCTTCTGTATTGCTGAATCCTGCTCGATAGCCTAAAAAGATATTCCGTTCACCTATAGTATTGTTGTAACCAGTTTGATAGCCAAAAAAGCTATTATTGTCTGCTGTAGTATTATTATAGCCTGATCCTGAACCATAAAAAACATTATTATGACCAGTCGTATTAGAATAACCAGCCTCATAACCATGAAAATTATTATGTACTCCTCCCGTATTGTTATAACCAGCCCGAAACCCAAAAAAGTTATTTCTATAACCTGTAGTATTATTGTATCCTGCTTCATGACCGACAAAACTATTCCGCTCCCCAGTCGTATTGTAAAAACCAGTCCCATAACCATAAAAACTATTGTAACTATGTGTAGTATTATAGCCAGACCTATATCCTGTAAAAGTATTACTAATACCACTTTTGATATTATGTCCTGCGTCTTTACCAATAAGGGTATGATAATCCCCCGTCGTAATCGAATCACCAGCACCTATACCATATAGCGTATTATCCGTTTGTCCATAAGTCGAATAATTGCCTATTATTAGTAAAATAAAAACTAACGATAGCTGTTTGATGTGTGTAGTATTTTCCATATTTTTTGGTTTTTGTCTTAGAAAAAAACTATATTTAGTAAGCAGATTTAGTGATATATAATTATGTGCTAGATGCTTACAATTGTAAAGGTAGTTTATAAACAATAGGATGGCAAAGACACGCCTGAGCTGATTGGGGAAATCTAACTAGACTTAAAAGAAAGAAGTTAATGGAAGGATATTGTATAAGTGAATAAAAGTTAAAGTGTTATATTGAAAGTGCATTGTTTTTTTAGTGCATTACTTATGTAATTCGGGAATTTTAAGATGTGATATTTTTTTAAATTAATTTTTGTATATGTTTGTTTGTTTTTATATTGGAGCATATTAGCTAAATTAGTAACAGTAAAAAATAGGAAATTATTTTTTATTGCTACCCAACTCCAACTTATGAACATTTATCAATTAATTCACAGCCTTACAAAGGCGGAAAAACGGCAATTTACGCTCTCTAGTCAAATGAATGCTAAAAATAAAAAGCCAAAGTATGTCCAATTATTTACCATCCTTGAAAAACAAGTTCAATATGATGTGAAAGCTTTACGCACCAAGAATTTTACGTCTAAGGATGAGGATTTTTTACTAGAAAAAATATTGGATAGCATTCAAATAACTAATGAACGACAGACAATAGATGGGGAGCTGAGAATATATCTAGCTCAATTTGCCATTCTATGGAGAAAGAAATTATGGCAGA
>JAHDBM010000077.1 GCA_020630395.1 Flavobacteriales bacterium | reverse complement strand
ACAAAAATTAGCCAAATTGCTCATGAAAATCATCCCAAAGTGCATCTTTAGGTGGTCTAGCCAATATAGAAATAGGCTCTTTCTTTACAGGATGAATAAACTCTACTCCTCTGGCATGTAAATGTATACTTGCATCTTTATTAGAACGTTTAGCTCCGTATTTAAGATCTCCTTTAATAATACAACCAATAGTACTTAATTGAACTCTTATTTGATGATGACGACCCGTTTTAGGATGCACTTCAATATAGGCATACCGATCTCCTGCTCCTTTCATTTCGTATTCTAATACAGATTCTTTTCCATTTTTCCCAGGATTAGGATATGCATAAGACTTGTTTTGCTTAGCATTACGAACAAGAAAATGTTTTAACCTATCTTTTTGTTTAGGCGTTTTCTTCTCTGTAACTGCCCAATATGTTTTTTGAATAGTTTTGTCTTGAAACATCTTGTTCATACGAGTAAGGGCTTTACTCGTTTTAGCAAACAAAACCAATCCACTGGTTGGGCGATCTATTCTATGAGTAACACCTAAATATACTTCTCCAGGCTTGTTATATTTATTCTTAATATATCGTTTAACTTTATCAACTAAAGGTTCATCTCCCGTTTTATCTCCTTGAACTAAATCTCCAGACCGTTTATTAACCGCTATGATATGATTATCCTCATACAAGATTTCTACCTCATTACTCATTTTAACACTCTTATTAAGATAACCTCCACAGCTAAAAATATTAAAGCTAGTATAATAAACCACTTCCATATTTTTGATGTGGATTCGTAATTAGCTTGTGTGGTTATCTCTGCCTTATTAGCAACAGTAGTTAATGTGATACCTTTTGATGCCAAAATTACGGTTAATTCAGCTTCTTCATAACAATCTAAATCACTTTCTTTTCTATCGTAATTAAGTCCAAATGCGCCAATCGGGTTCTTATTATATTCAACTACATAATTATTCGATACATCTGTTTGTTCGTTCACATATAGCTGAACTTCTCCTCTTTGTCTCTGAGACTCTGGAATAAAGGAGGTTTGCTTATCGTAAGTACTTATCTCAATATTTTCTAACTGATAATTTTCATCTTTTATAACCACTGGTTCATTCGATAACGTGTAGGCTATTTTTCTTTGAAAACCACTCATTTCAGCTATACGAAGAAGAGATGCGACAAAAATGGAATGATTTTCTAGGTTAGAAAACTGCTTATCCAGTGGAACTGAAAATAAATACACATTCCCATTACCATATCCATACTTAGATAAAAAAGACTTTCCATTTCTTAAGCTCAATAATCTTTCTGATTTTGCTCTTCCTGCTTCATTTAAAGCATAGTAATTGGAAACAATTGGCAAATCCATATTCTCTGTTTTATCTTCAAACACATTGCTATATAATGAATGCTGCAAGTTGATATACGTTACTTTAGTTTTATTAGTATCTGTAAAAGATGCTTTACTAAATCGACCAATATTAAAGGATAAGAGTAATTCATTTATACTATTAACATCCAATTGAGGTCCAGGAAATAATACAATGCTTCCGCCTCCATCTAGGTAATTAATTAATTCATTTTGCAAACCTGATGCAACCTTATTTATATTATTTAATATGATTAAATTATACGATTTAAGTGTATTGTAATTGACTTTACTAACCGACTGGTTATCTAATGAAAAATAGGCGTCAGCATTAAACAATTGATTAATACTTCCTTTATTCGTATCCTTAAAACTATCATCTGGATTAATAGTAAGTAGTTTTGCTTCTTTACTCAGCATATAGCCAAAATAATAGCTATCATCATAGTCTATTACAGGATTAGGGTATTCACTAATGGATACTCTGCCATTTTTAATTCCTTCAGTACGCTCTTTATAAGATAGCACTCCATCTTTTATTGAGTTTGCTTCAACTAATAGATTAGCAAAGCTTTTCACTTTATCATTTATAGCTAGTTCAATTCTTACCTGTACATTTTCATTAGATTGATTCGATACCCTAACCTTTACTTCTTCATCTTTATTTAGTTGCCTAACTGGACTCTCAAACCAAACACTATCAATTGATACATTGGTAGCTTTATTTCCTTTTAATTGAATAGCGTTAATTATTGCTGATGAATCTTTGCTTAGCACTTCTAAGTTACTTGTTGATTTTTGAAAATCACTTAACCAATATAATGTTCTAGAGCTACTACCATTATTTTTTAATAAATCGAGTTGTTTACTTTTAACTTCTTTTACCGTTTTTACGTTTGCGGTCTCCAAAACCTCCTCAACTAACTCAATAAATTCTTCACGAGAAACAAACCTTTGGTGCTTACCTTCAAAGTCATTAGTTAATAATTGAAATTCATCAGTTGGCTTGTAACTATTCGCAATATCAATTGCTTTTTGTTTAGCTAAGTATAATAAATCTCCATCTGGTGATTCCATTCCCATGCTAAAAGAATTATCTAAATAAATAGAAATTGATTTTTTTCCTGCAACTATTACTTCACTGTTTGTAGGGAAATAAGGTTGTGCAAATGCAATTACTAAAGAGGCAATTGCCAATATTCTTGAAAAAAGCACCAATATATGTCGAAGCTTAGATCGTTTATTGGTTTGTAACTCAACTTTTTTAAGCATGGCTAAATTACTAAACTGCACCTTTTTAAACCTTCTAAAATTAAATAGATGGATTATAATTGGGATTGCAATAGCAAACAATGCCCATAAAAACTGTGGATACAAAAATTTCATCTTGGTAAAGATATTTTATTTTAACATTGAAGTTATTTAAAGTTAGTTTATTAAAATAGAATTGAATTATTTTTTTAACTATTTAGGCATTTTTAAGATGCATAGCCATTAGCTACGGATCGAAAAAATAACGACAAGAGATGAAAAAAGAATCAATTTTATAAAAATGAAATTCACTTTAAACAACTTCTTAGAAACGATTAAAACAATAAAAGCTTGTTAAGTTTTGTTATATCTTTTTAAAATCACAAAAAATGAGGATACTGTTACTTTTAACACAAAAAAGAACATATGATAAAGGTAACGCTCCTCGTTTCTCTGGTGCTATTGTCGAGCATTGGAAAAACACAAGTAGATCAAAACCAAACTGATGTACTTATTAAGCTTGTGAACAATGCAGGAAAACTTGAAATTGGCACTCGATCTACCCTAAGTTTATTTGAACATGATGGTAACTCTGGCTTTGGTGCTGGAGGTCAATTTAGAATTTGGCTAGCAAACAGACTGAACACAGAATGGTATGCCGATTTTATCTCAACCGATCTTGGTGGATTAGGTAATAGAAAAACGACTCACATTGGATGGTCTGTTATATTTTATCCTTTAAAAACAAACAAAATAGTTGCTCCATATTTATTAGCTGGTCATTGTTTCGATTATGCACAGATTAGCCTTTATGATGAAGCTCAATCGTCTAAATCAAGAAAAAGTTTTGCTATACAATTTGGACTTGGCAATAGTTTTTATTTATCAAAACGATTTGATTTATCCCTATCAGCTCAATATATGATGCATATTGGTGATGATATCCATGCTAAAACAATAACTGTAGATGGAAAAGAAACATTAACATTTGATGATCACAGCCATTCTCACAGTAGTGGTGGATTAGCATCTGAAGGACATATATTAATTACTGCTAGTATTAACTATAAACTTATTGACCTATGGTAACCAACATTTTATCATTTTTGACTTGTTGCTTAATAGGATTAAGTATCAACAGCCAGATTGTAAAGCCCCATTTTGTTACAGCCAAGCAAGGAATATCAATAGCCCCATCAAATAATAATACTATTTATATGTTACATGGTATTGAATATTTTGAAAACACTTCTTTTAGCGTAGTGAGCGAAAACAGCTTATTCTTAACGTCTACAAATAATAGCAATATCAAATATGACATGGAACTTTCACTAGGCGGGAATACTCATAAAATCATTAACAATTTTGACTTTTATATAGGGCTACAACCTGGACTTAAAGCCATGCAAACAAAAGGAGATTTACCAGAAAACGTAATTGCACCAATGATTAATGTAACTAGTGGAATTAACTATTACTCTAACTATTATTTTCATTTGTTTTTACAAGCAAAATATGTAACCGCTAATACACTTTCTGCAAGTATAAAACCAACCAATGAATTTCGCTTATCCTTTGGGCTAGGGTATAATTTAAGTCAGATTTATGAGGCTTTAAAGAAATAATTTAATTCTTTTAGTTGTCATAGATTAATGCTTCGACTCCGTTCAGCATAACAATAGAAAACAGATGAATATAGCTGTCATCTTAAGCGTAGTCTAAAGATTAACAATAAATTTAGCTATCTACTTAAAAAATGAAATTGATTATCAGAACAAGTGTCATTTGTTTATTAATGACCATTGGCACTTCACAATTGTACTCATGTGTATGCAATTTTTTCCTGCCAGATAGTATTAAATCTGAATTACACGATAAATC
Source organism: Flavobacteriales bacterium (assembly GCA_020630395.1). Classification (GTDB taxonomy): domain Bacteria; phylum Bacteroidota; class Bacteroidia; order Flavobacteriales_D; family CAJJDF01; genus CATLPG01. The sequence goes on along the minus strand of JAHDBM010000077.1, from coordinate 8,335 downwards.
CACTACTTTTTTAACAGGTAGAGTTTTAAATATTAGAACTGTACGAGAAAATATATTCTCAAGACTTAAGATTCAAAAAGTTAAAATTGAAATAATCGAAAATTTTAATGGAGCATGGAAGAAGGAAAATATAACTATTGCCACTTATAAACAAGCAGGAATGTGTGGATACAGATTTGAAAAAGGTAAAAAATATTTAATTGCCCTCCGCAAAGATGAGCATCATAGGTTATACTTTACCAACATATTTCTGCCTAATCAGAAGCTTAAAAATGCGAAAGAGAATATAAAAACATTAAGGAAACTATATCCAAAATAACATTAGTTTTGTTGTCTAAATAATTTTTATTTATTGAAAACACGCCAAGCATTAATTCTCCTTCACTTAATCGTATTCCTATTTGGGTTTACCTCCATTTTAGGGAAACTTATTAGTTACGATTCTATTTCATTAGTATGGTGGAGATTAGTTATAGTTAATCTATGCTTTGTAGGGATTTACTTATTTACGAAACGTAAACTAACCATATCAAAAGCATTATCACTAAAACTCATTGGAACTGGAGGTATAATTGCCATCCATTGGGTTTGTTTTTTTGCTGCTATTAAAGTTTCGAATATCTCCATTGCTATGATTGCGATATCTTCTGGTACTTTATTTACAGCCATTATTGAACCTCTGGTTTATAAACGAAAGCTATTTTGGAAAGAAGTTGCCATAGGAATCGCTATTATCATTACCATACTATCTATTGCTTTACTAGACATTGATGAAGCAAAAAATCCAATTTTAGGAATTCTTTTAGGAATGATAGCTGCTTTAACAGCTGCCATATTCTCAACTTTTAATGGAAAGTTCATTGAGCAAACAACAGCTCTTAATATTTCTTTTGTTGAACTACTATCGGCTAATGTATGGGTTACGCTTGCTATGTTACTATTTTTTGAGGTTCCTAATCATCTACTTACTCCATCTACTAATGATATAGGCTATTTATTGGTTTTAGGCATTTTATGTACTGCCATACCATTTGTAATAAGCGTAGAAGTCATGAAAAAACTGTCACCATTTACTGTTAACCTCACTATTAATTTAGAGATTGTTTACGCAATTATACTTGGATATTTCATTTTTGGAGCTGAAGAAGAGATGTCCATTAGTTTTTACTTAGCCTCAGCAGGAATATTAGCACTTGTTTTTACTAATCAATGGTTAAAAGCTAAACGAACTAATAAAACAGAACGTCTTTAACAACTCTCTTCCCTATTTGTCTATTTAATTTTTCTACAATTCTTGCTTTAGCAAAATTTAGTTCGTGTCTCAAAACAGATGACTCTAATTTAACATGTAGTATATTGTTCTTTAATGCAATACTTTTAGTTCGCTTAGCAATCATTGACCCCATTAACTTCTCCCATTCTTGTTGAATAGAGATTTCATCTAATTTATCAGAAATCTTATACGCTTTGAGTAATTTATCAATTGCTTCCTTTAGTGGAGTAATATGTTTTGTCCGTTTGTTCAAAATCTTGTATCTTTAGTAAAGATAGTTTATTATTGTTTTAATTATGGCAGAAGAAAGATTTAAAAGTTTTAATGAGTTTTACCCATTTTATTTAAGTGAACACAATAATTACACTTGTAGAACACTTCACTTTATCGGGACATCCTTAATTTTTGGAATAATTGCATATACACTCATCACACAAACATGGTGGATGTTTGCTTTGATACCTGTTGCAGGTTATGGATTTGCATGGGTTGGTCACTTCTTTTATGAAAAGAATAAGCCAGCTACCTTTAAATATCCGTTTTGGTCTTTTTTAGGCGATTTTAGAATGTATTTTGATTTATTATTCGGTAAATTGCCTTTTAATCCTCAAAAGACGGTTTAAGTATTTGTTCTCGATACAATTTATCGTCCCTCAAAGACACTCGAACAGGCATATAATTGATATGCAAAAATTGATTCGTAAATTATAACATTAGATACTGATCCTTATCAGAATTACAAAATATATCCGCTTATTACGAGATTTACGGTTGGAAATCGAAGCAATCTGTATGTTAAGCTATAAGACTTTGAGATTACTTCAAATTCGTTTTACTCATTTTCGCAATGACAGTTTTGTTGTATGATATAACAATTGAAACTAGTTGTTCTATTACAATGAATAAGTTCTCGATACTATTTTTCGCCCCTCAAAGACACTCGAACAGGCATATAATTGATATGCAAAAATTGATTCGTAAATTATAACATTAGATACTGATCCTTATCAGAATTACAAAATATATCCGCTTATTACGAGATTTACGGTTGGAAATCGAAGCAATCTGTATGTTAAGCTATAAGACTTTGAGATTACTTCAAATTCGTTTTACTCATTTTCGCAATGACAGTTTTGTTGTATGATATAACAATTGAAACTAGTTGTTCTATTACAATGAATAAGTTCTCGATACAATTTTCCGCCCCTCAAAGTCACTCGAACAGACTAAATCACAAAGAATCACTTTTTAGCAAGATTCCTTATAACTTCCCAAACAATCCAAGTTACCGCCATACCTAGTCCAAACAAAATAAGTAAATTAGCAAATGGCCAATGTAATATTCTAAATAACATACCAGCACAAACAAATACAAAGGCTAAAGAAAACAATACATTTCTAAATACTTTTTGCTCTCTTGGCTCTTTATTTGGCTTATTATCTTGATCTAATACATCTTCATTCATTACTTGATGTATAATTTGTTAATTTTTCGAGTCCAAAGTTTAGCATATTGTTCGTGACAATTTAAACAAGCATCAATCATATTGTTAAAACTCTTTTTATCTTGTTTTTTCTTAAGCGTACTTAATTGTTTTAAATAATTATTTGCAACTGATTTAAAATGATCTGGATTTTTATTTTTAGAGGTCTTAGCTATTAATATATCAGATTGATCTAACTTAGAATTTGGTATGTTTTTCTTTAATATTATTGCTGTTTTATAAGATTCAGTTACACTATATATTTCTTTCATTAACTTCTTTAGCTTAACAGGCTCATCAATCATTTCGTTAGGCGATTCATTTATAAATGAAAAACAAAATATTAAAGATGATAACACAATTACAATACTATTTTTCATCTGATTCATTTTTTCTCTGATCTTATCAATAATTAATCTCCATTATGGAGTTATATATAATTTCTTAATTCTACTCATTGGTCCAAAACAAATTTGCTCATGACAATTCATACATGCATCTACCATTGAGTTAAACTTCATTTTCTTATTGCCCCTTTCAGTTTCATTAAATGATTTAATAGCATTAATATATGCATTAGCCATTACCGTAAAAGACTCTTCCTCTACTCGATCATTTACCGATTGAGCTCCAATAATTTCTTCAAATGTACGATCAAAAACAACACCCGAATCGTTTTGTAACATACCCTTAACAGAATCACTAAGCGTATACATCTCATTCATTAAAACAGCTAATTCAGAAGGTTCATGAAGTGTTGGTGTGTAAGTTGGTTCTTTTAACTCACATCCTTCCCAATCTTTTGAATCTACATTTCCACAAGAGAAACACAAAAACATCATCATTATTAATACGCTATTTTTCATTAATATTCTCTTTAATTTCTTCTACAATTTTTGCCACAGCAGGACAAACTTCCGTATTCTTTAATGTTAAATCCAATATTTGGGTCATCTTTTTTCTATCGGTATGTGGGTATTCGGCACAAGCTTGTGGGCGATAATCATATATAAAGCAGGTGTTGTCGTCATTTAAAAACGTACACGGACTTGATTGTAACACATAGTCTCCATCATTATCTTGAAATAAATATTCTGATATAAAACTAGTCGGTTTCATTCCTAAATTCTTAGCAATTCTATTAATATCAGTTCTTTTAAAAATAGGACTAGTTGTTTTACAACAATTCGCACAGTTTAAACAATCAATTTCTCGAAATGCCTCTTCGTGCTTTTTATGAAATAAGTCATCTACTCCTTTTTTTTTCTTTTTAAGTTTAGCTATAGTTTTTGCATAAGCCTTACTATTTTGCCTTGCCTTATTTAAATGATGCTCATATTCCATATTTCTGATTAATAACTTACTACACTTAAAATTAACATAGATTAAAAAAATCAAGGTTAATTAAAGTGCTTATTTTTTACTTTTAGTCCGAATTAACAGGAAATTTCTTTATTTTCAATACGAATATACTTTTACAAACAGTGGAAAACAATAGTGACAGATATGATATAGTAGTAATTGGAGGCGGACCAGCAGGGTATGCTGCTACTATGAGAGCCATTGATTATGGTAAGAAAGTGCTTTTAGTTGAGAAAAGTAAAGTTGGTGGTGCAGGTATTTACAATGGTGCATTAACTTCTAAAACTATGTGGGAGTTATCTCAGAAGGTAGCTACCATTAACAAATCTCTATACAAAGCTGGTCGAAGAAGACTAGATGTGACATGGGATGATGTTAAGGAAACAGAAAAGGAGGCTATTTTTGAACGAAAATTTCAATATTCATCACACCTTAAAATGCTCGAAGCAAAGCTTAAAGATTCCTTTAAGTATGAAAGAGGTTTAGGTACTATGCTATCTCCTAATGAAGTATCTATTAAATGTAAAAATGGTAATGAATATACAGTTGAAACTGATCATATTATTCTTGCTACAGGGAGTAGTCCTAGACATTTACCAAACATTCAAGTTGATGAAAAAATAATCATGACTAGTGATGGAATTCATCACATGGATGATTTTCCTAGAAGTTTAGTTATTGTTGGTGCAGGTGTTATTGGTTGTGAGTATGCTACTATGTTTGCCAATTACGGTAGAACAAAGGTATATTTAATTGACAAAGCAGATCGGATTCTCCCATTTGAAGACAATGATATTAGTGATTTAGTTGATGCCAATTTACGTAAAAATGGAGTTACTATTCATCATAAAGCAGATTTAGTTAGACTAGAAAAGATTGATGATGAAGTGGAGTATGAACTAGCTTATGAAGATGGTCGCAGAGAGGTAATTCGTGTAGAAAAAGCACTTTTAGCAGTTGGTAGAACACCAAATGTTAAAGGAATTGGTATGGATAATGCAGGTGTTTCCATGAGTAAAAGAGGAAGGCACATTGGAGATGATGATACCCAAACAAATATCCCAAATATTTATGCAGTTGGAGATGTTTCGGGTAGAATTGCTCTAGTGAATATGGGAGAATTAGAAGGCAGACATGCAGTTGAGCGTATTTGTAAAGATAATAAAGGACGATTATCCTATGAAAACATAAGTAGCATTATGTTTCTTGATCCAGAAGTTGCTGCAGTGGGTATGAATGAGAAACAATGTATTGAAAAAGGCATTCCTGTTAAAGTCGTAAAAATTGATTTCTCTATCATTGCTCGTGCTATTGCTATGCGTAAAACACAAGGATTCTTTAAAATTATTGTTACTAATGATAGTGAAATGAGAATCTTAGGTATGAGAGCCATTGGAGAACATGCATCTAGTGCTATACAAGCTGTTGCTCTACTTATAAAGATGAATAAAGGTATTGAAGAATTAGCTGAATTAGTTCATCCGCATCCTTCTATTATTGAAGGAATACAAGAATGTGTACGTATGTTACTCAATAAATCTGTCTTTAAATCGTCTATATTTAAAGACAAATTAAAATGCTACAGTTGTGTAGATGGAGTTTGCACTCCTCTGCAAAGACTATAAAATCACTTACAGATGAGACTTAAACTATTCATCAGTCTAATGTTAATCATTACGACTACTCTACTAACAAGTTTTAAAGAAAATAACGCTAATGATATTAAATATTATTTAGCCTTTCGTATTAATCCTTCTCCTGGTACTGGAGTAGTTACGTATGCTATGATTGGTGTTGATACAATCACAAAAAAAATCGTAAAAAATGAATTCATGACAGAATCTAATTTTGTGATGTATTGTAAGGGCATATACAAGTCTAAAGCTAACCCTACAAAAATTAACTATTTTGAAGAATACGAAATTGATTGTGGTTTAATGCTAGATGATCCTATTATGAAAGGTGGTAGAATTGTTCAAGATACCATGCATGAAGAAATGAAGCCTCTATGTTTGCCTATTTATGATATTTGGAAATTAAAATACAGCATACACCCTACCTATGGTAGAGGAGCTAGTGTTGTTCCTGATGAAGATAAAGGCTGGGCGACTACACGATACAGACCAAGTCATAAACAAACTCTTGCTTTGCAATTTTATGGAGTAAATAATGTTGATGATTTCTTTTATGGAGATGGCATGTTTAAACTATTTAAAGATATGCAAGATGATGAGTGGGTCGAAACTTATAAAGGTCTACTAGATTAAGGTGTGAAGCGACATACAAGCTCATATTATATAAAAGGAATACTCGATCACGATAGAGTAATTCTAAGTCAATCCATTACATTAATAGAAAGTACCAAGGCTAGTGACCAACTACTGGCTCAAGAAATTATCACTGGTTGTTTACCCTATACCGGAAAATCAATTAGAATAGGAATTACTGGTGTACCTGGAGTTGGTAAAAGTACATTTATTGAATCATTTGGAACCTACCTTACTTCCATTCATAAAAAAATTGCAGTCCTTGCTGTAGATCCAACTAGTCAAGACTCTAAGGGAAGCATATTGGGTGATAAAACTAGAATGGATAAGCTTTCTGTTAATCCTAATGCATATATACGCCCATCTGCATCTGGAAATACATTAGGCGGAGTAGCTCAAAAAACGCAAGAAACCGTTTTACTATGTGAAGCTGCTGGTTATGATGTTATTTTAATAGAAACGGTTGGTGTTGGTCAATCAGAAATTGAAGTTAAACACTTAACCGATTTCTTTTTATTACTGATGATTGCTGGAGCAGGTGACGAATTACAAGGAATTAAAAGAGGCATTATGGAAATGGCTGATGCTATTCTTATTAATAAAGCAGAAGGTGATAATTTACCTAAAGCTAAACTTGCAAAACGAGAATATAAAAATGCTATCCATTTATTTCCTCCCAAAGAATCTGGATGGATTGCACAAGTAGAACTTTGCTCGGCAATTAAGCAAGAAGGTATAAAAGAAACTTGGAATATGATTGACTCCTTCGTAAATACAACTTCTATCAACGGTTTTTTTGAAAAAAATAGAAAAAGGCAAAACATGTATTGGTTTGAACAAAGATTAAAAGAAGAAATTATTACTCGTTTTAAAGCTGACAAAGAAAACAGTCTATTAATTGAAGAGTTAAAAAATGAACTAAACAAAGGAAACATAACTCCTTTCGAAGCCTCACGCATCCTTTTCGAACGCCAATAATCCTGTTTTTGCACCATTAAACACTTTTTAGCATTTCGTTAACAAGTAACGAATCTTTTTTTACCTACTTTTGAATAAATCCAATACGGATATTATTAATAAATAGAATATTATAAAAATGAAAAAACAATTTTTAACGTTAATGGTTGCTTTGGCTACTACATTAACATTTGGACAAAAATTTGAAGGTAAAGTAACTTTAGAAATGGAATACTCTGATCTTCCACCAGAATTAGAGCAATACGAATCTATGTTACCTAAAGAAATGACTCAACTTATTAAAGGAGAGAAATTAAGAATTGAGCAAAGTACCATGATGGGAACAAACATCACTGTTATGGATACTAAAAATAAAACTGGTTTTCTTTTAATGGATATGATGGGACAAAAGAAAGCGATTAAAATGGATGCTGAAACGTTTGAAACAGATGATAAAGAAGTTAAAACTGAGGTTAAAACCGTAAAAGGATCTAAAACAATTGCTGGTTATAAATGCAAAAAAGCATTAGTTACTGGAGAAGATGGAACTGAAATTGAAATATGGTATACTGAAGATTTACCTAATATTTCACAACCAGGAAATGCTCAATCTAAAGTACCTGGATATCCAATGCAATATACTATGAATCAAAATGGAATGGGAATAACTATGACAGTTAGTAAAATAGAAAAGCAAAAAATTGCTGATAGTAAATTTGAAATTCCTGAAGGTTATGATGTAACAACTATGGAAGAGTTTAAAGAATCTATGGGTGGAATGGGACAATAAGCTCCATTCTTTAACATTATTAAAAGCATCAGTATTTACTGATGCTTTTTTTGTTTACAAACGATTCATATAGAGCAAGCTCTTCTTTTAGTGTATCATTACTATTCTCTAATTCATCTATAATAGAATTAATTTCTTCTTTAGTCTTATTTTGGCTAAGCTTGGCAACAGCTTCTATTTTTGATACGCTAATAGAAATAGG
>JAHDBM010000015.1:10123-60188 GCA_020630395.1 Flavobacteriales bacterium | reverse complement strand
TATTAAACCTATTGCTACTGAAATTTCAAAGCTAAAGAAATTTTGGAAAGCAGAATATTATCACCAAGATTATGAACGATTAAACCCTAATCAGCCTTATGTAAAAAGCGTTTCTATACCTAGATTAGAAAAGTTTAAAGCAAAGTTTCCTGAGTTATTAAAGTGATAGTTTACTGTTTTTGTCTAAACATATTTTAACTACTTTAGATAAAAGTAATAATCAATTCAACAAAAAACGTTAACTTATCCATTTATCGTGCGGAAATTTAGGATCGCGTTTTTCAAGGAAAGCATCTCGGCCTTCTTTAGCTTCATCTGTCATATAAGCCAAACGAGTAGCTTCTCCAGCAAATACTTGTTGACCAACCATACCATCATCTGTTAGGTTCATGGCAAATTTCAGCATTTTTATTGAAGTAGGAGATTTTTCTAGAATTTCTTCGGCCCATTGGTAAGCTGTGTCTTCTAGTTGTTCATGAGGAATAACAGCATTTACCATTCCCATGGTCTCCGCTTCTTTTGCAGAGTAATTTCTGCCTAAAAAGAATATTTCACGGGCTTTTTTCTGTCCAACCATTTTAGCTAAATAAGCAGATCCGTAACCTCCATCAAAACTAGTTACATCAGCATCAGTTTGTTTAAAAATAGCATGTTCTTCGCTTGCCAGGGTAAGATCGCAAACCACATGTAGGCTATGGCCTCCACCAACAGCCCATCCATTAACAACCGCAATTACTACTTTAGGCATAAATCGTATTGTTCTTTGAACTTCTAGAATATTTAACCTATGATTTCCATCTTCGCCTACATATCCTCTATGTCCTCTTGCTTTTTGGTCTCCTCCACTACAAAAGGCATGTTTTCCATCTTTAGGAGATGGCCCTTCTCCAGTAAGCAAAACTACTCCAATTGTTGGGTCTTCCTGAATGGTATAAAAAGCATCTACAAGTTCGCTTGTGGTATGAGGTCTAAATGCGTTTCGAACTTCTGGACGATTAAATGCTACACGAGCAACAGCTCCACTTCTTTTAAAGGTTATGTCTTGGTATTCTTTTACGGTAGTCCAGTTTGCTTTAGATGCCATTGCGTTATATTAATAATAAATTTATGTGTGTCATTCCAAACTTGATTTGGAATCTTATAAGCTATAGATCCTGAATCAAGTTCAGGATGACAGTCGTGTATACTTAATTACACTCTTTATTAAAAATACGAATAAGGTTTAGTTTTATTAAATAAAAGAGTGTTAAATACTACTTACAAATTCTGCAAACACTTGTTTGTGTTTTTCCAGGTCCATATACCCTGAAAGTGCAACACGGGCAATGTAGTCTTTATCTCCTTCTTTTGTAGTTCCTTGAGTTGAGGTTGCTGGGATTGTCCAATAGCATCCTTTAAGTTGACCATAACTAACACAGTATTTACTTTCGTCAGGAATTTCAGTAATCATTAAGTTAATGAGCTTTAGATTAAGAGCTCTTTTATATGCTTCTTTTTCTTCGGGAGTATTTCCTTTTGTTGGTAAATCTAAAGAGAAAACAGATGGAGTAAATCCTTGACTTGCCAATTCTTCTGAAACGAAATTGATTTTTGCGTCAGGTAATTCTTCTTGTATGAAGTTTACAAATGACCTGGTATTTTTATACGCATCCTCAATTCTTTGGTTCATAGACGGAAGTTGCTCAGCTAAGAACTCATATTGTTGAGCAGTTGCCTCATTATCGCACAAAGTTAAGTGTTTATCAATAAAACTCATAAGTGCTTCTGCTTTATTGTTTGCTACGCAATATCCAGCTGTACATTTTCCTCCGCTAGGAAATTTAGAGCCACTTGCATAAGAAATAGCTCGAACTGATGAAAGTATTTTACCTTCTCCTAAAAAGAGCACATTAGGGCAAAACGTTTGGTCTAAAATAAATACTGGGTCAATTGCTGTTTCTCCTGTTGAGGTTTTTCGTTCTTTGGCTAGCGTTTCTTTAAGTTTTTCTAGATTTGGCACCTCAACTCTAGGGTTAGTAGGGATTTCAGCAATTATATATGGAACAGCATCTTCATTAGCAATGTTAGTTAATACAGTATCGATACTTTGCACCATATCGTTATCTCCATCAACATGTAAATCAATTACCTCAACATGTTCGATACACGCAGCTACTCTTCTTGCTTGATCGTTTGTACCACCATAGCAATTGGTTGGAACGATAAACTTTATAGCCTTTCCTTTATGATGTTTTTGTGCATGATGAATTAAGCCCATCATAATAGCATATTGAATAGACAACCCACTTGATCCAACTAAAGGTTTAGAGGTTGTACCGGTAACTTCATTAATACATTCTAACACTTTTGTTTTATTTCCCTCAACTTCTTTTGCATTATATTGATTGGTTGAGCCATCTATTAACATGTTTAAAGCAGCAATGCAATTAATAGGAGTCATGGCAATTGTTTCTCTTCTACGTACATGCTGAATATCTGATACGTAGGATTTATTCTCTTCTTTATTGATTAATAAAATGCTCCCAAGTTCATTATGTGAATTGATATAAAAATCAATGTTTGAGTTTAGGTTTACATTGAATAAGTCATTTTTTGAACCGAAATAGATCGTACTTCCTTCAAATACTTCAATTTCATCTGGGTTGTTTACCCTTTTTAACTCAACATTATAACCGTATATATAGTTTACTAGTTCAATATCAAATATTGATGGAATATTTTCTTGATATACTAGTTGTGTTTTTTTGTTGTTTAATAGGTTTGTTCTAAGAACTGCTAAAACAGGAATTGTAATAGAGGAGAAACTAATCACTTGTTCTGTAGGTAAGTTATTTAGTTTAGCTATGTTCCATTCTAATACGCAAGATAAAGGATGTCCTAAACGAATATAATCATAAGCTGTTGGTAGTATTTCTAAAGCAGCAGCAGTAGTGTTATTGTTTCTGTATAGTGTTTCAAAGTGTTCTAGAAACTGCGTTTTAGCTAGTTTTTCATTGTAAATATCTAATCTATGAGTGGTTATGCTTAACCATCCTGTTGGCATATTTGCTAATACATCTTTCGTAAAGTTTAAAACCTTTTTTGCTTCCATGTTATGCTATTTTAGATAGCACAATAATATGCATTAATTCGCTTTTTTCTTTCCTATTAGTAATAAAGAATCGTCATTCTCAAACTCTTTATATTTTTCAATTGATATAATATCAAATTGTTTCGAAAATACTTCTTGTAGATTTGAAACAGTATGGTAGTTAACAAAAAGACCTTTAAAAACTTCTGAACCCTCACCTAGCCAAAATGAATGGCAAATAACACCATTTGTATTCAGTATTTCGTATTGCCTTTTTATTGAGTTAGCTAATTCATTATCATTTAAATGATGTAATACCTTGTTAGAGTATATACCATCAAATTTTCCATTTATACTTAGTGTTGAAGCATCTAATTCAAGAAAATTACCATTAGGATTTTTAGATGTTAAATGATTTATAAATTCTGGTGAATTATCAGAACCCGTTACATTATAATATTTACTTAGTATGTTCCAATCTGTACCAGGTCCAGAGCCAATTTCAAGTACATTAGAATTTATATTGAGTACTTTTTTAAATTTCTCTATTAACAATGCTCCGTTAAAACCTTCTGATAGTTTGACATACTCCTCAACAGATTCTTTTGTTTTATAATATCCTTCTTCCATAGGTTTAAAGGTTAATTCTTTTTTAAAATAGGAAAAGGGATGTAAGTTTCGTCTCCTGGAACTTTTGGAAATAGTTTGTTATCCCAATCTTCCTTTGCCTTCTTTAATCGTTCTTTGCTATTAGAAACAAAATTCCAAGATAAATAATATTCTTGATCTAAAGGTTCTCCTCCAAACAGTAAAATTTGAGTGTTTTTGGTGAGACAAATTTCACATTGTTCATTTGTGTTGCTAATGAGCATTTGCCCTTCTTCTACGCAATCGTCACCAATCTTAACAGAACCATTAACAATAACAAACGCTACTTCTCCTTTAATTTTATTTTTTAAGTCTAAAGTAGTTTCATTATTAGCTTTTATATCTACCATAAACAAAGGAGATAATCCTGTTAAAGGAGATTTAACGCTAAAAGCTTCTCCAGCAACAACCTTTATTGTAAGATCATTTTGAGTTAGTACCGGAATATTAGTTTTCGGTATAAAAGTAAACTCTGGATCCATTTCTGATAGTTGCTTTGGGATTACAACCCATATTTGATAACCGTGCATAGTAAAAACCTCTCCATTTCTCTTATTTTTTGGTGTCCTTTCAGTATGAGTTACACCTTTACCAGCAGTCATAAATCCAACATCACCTGGAGATATAATTTGTATACTACCTGTACTATCTCTATGTTCAATTTCACCTTTAAACAAGTAGGTAAGTGTACTTAATCCAATATGAGGGTGTTGGTCTACATCAAGATAATTTCCGTTACCTATTTCAGATGGTCCCATGTGGTCTATAAAAGTAAATGGACCAACTTGACGCTTTTTTTTGAAAGGTAATAACCTACCAACCATAAAATTACCTAGATTGGATTGTCTCTCGTTAATAAGTAGTTTATTATTCATGATTATTTTATTCTTAGTTTGTGAGGACTCGTTTTAGGTATTCGTTCTATTATGTTTCTAGCTTCAAGATCTAATTTAACTGTTACAAGGTACCAAGCCACTTTTCCATCAAATGTTGGAGATAGTTCTAAAACAGCTAAATCGTTAAGTCTTTGATAGGTAATTTCTTCATGATTTCTGATAGTCTTAAGGATATAATCTTTAATTATGTCATATTTGACTTTATCAATGTTTACTCCATTTTTTCCTTGAGGGTGTAGGGTTAATATTTTTTCTTGTTTATTCATTAAATAGTTGTTGTTTTATAGCCCATTCTGTCCATGAGCCATCATATAAATTTGCTTCTAAATTATATGCAATATAGTACCCTAGTAACAATATACAAGCTGTAATTCCAGACCCACAAGAAAAAACGATTGGTTTATTAATGTTAGTTAATGATTTAAATATTTCTTTTAGCTCTCCCTTAGTCTTAAAGTGATTGTTTTTTAATAAAGTAAGATACGGTATATTAATTGAATTTGGAATATGCCCGCTTTTTATCCCTTTCCTTGGTTCTGGAGTGGTTCCATTAAATCTACCTGTTGATCTTGCATCTACCAGTTGGAAATCCTTTGAAACAATATTCTTGCAAATTTCTTGATAACCTATAGTATTGTTATATGATTTGTTAGCCGTAAAATTACCCTTTTTATATTTGGATTTTGAGTGTTGGTTTGTTCGTAGATTTTCAGATTTCCAGGCAGGTAAACCACCATCTAATACCGTTATGTTTTTATGCCCTATGGCTCTAAACATATACCAAACCCTTGGGCTACTATATATTCCCTTATTATCATATACAACCAGTTTAGATTTGTTATTAATTCCTAATTGTTGTGATTCGATTTCAAATTGTTTGGTAGATGGAAATGAATTTGGATAATTTGAATTTATGTCACTAAACTTATTTTTGATATCGAATAATCTTGCTCCAGGAATAATCTCCTCAACAGCCTGTTGACTTGCATCTAGGATAATAAGGTCTTTATCATTTAAAATCGCTTGTAGTTCCTTGACAGATATTAATGGAGGTAACATTTATACTACTGATTTTCGGTCCATATCGCTATATGGATAGTGACCTTTTTCTTTTAATAAATCAATTAGTTCTTGAGTTCCATTAGCTCTTGCAAACTCCATTTCTTCCCTATATACCTCCATGGTTAATAAAAGATGATGTTCTCTTTCGCCAATTTTAAAGGATTTGTTATTGGGGTTATAATGATCAAATATAAGACAAGTCGTAGGTTCATTTTCTCCGTTAGGAGATTCTATAGTGTCTTTAGGATTTAATACTGCCATAGAGGAGTATCTTCCAATATTGGTTAAAAACCCACAAGCATGTCTTTCAATTTCATTAAATGGTGTTGTTATTTCTGGATTTGTGTTAATAGCATGTTTAGTAAATGAAATTAATTCATAAGTTCCTAATCTATTTGGTAAAGGACCTTCTCCTTTAGGATCTAATAGTTCCATTGTAACAAAAGCTGTTCCTTCAATATGTTCTTCGAAGTAATACATATCTACTGATCCACCAATTGAAAAGGGAATAATAGCATGATTAACCATGCCGTACATATTACCTAATATATATTCAAGACCAGCTACTTTTAAATCGTAATCTTGATTACATTCTTCATTCGAAAAACCAGGTTCGTCTTGTTTTTTACTATTACCGAAAAGGTTACCAAATAATCCCATAATTTTATTAATTATTTTCTAGTTTAGTCATAACATCTTTTTCAAATTTTGCTATGCGTTTTTCAATCCCATCATATTGTTTTGCCTTATGTTTTAAACTATCTATCGCTAATAAAGCTTGTTCGTATTGTTTCCTTTCTATGTTTAATTGAAGTCGCTTAAACATTGGTGCAGGATCTTTTGAAAGATCAAACTTACGATTTAATAAAGCTCCATATTTTTGAAATGTTCTTAAAGCAGTTTTTTCATCACCAATAGCTTCTAACAGTCTGGCTTTTAATAATAGCATCATTTCTTTTCCAGATTCATTATAGGCTTTATCATAATAAATTATGGCTTCTTCTTTTTGATCTAGTGCTTCATAAGATTGAGCAATTTTATAATAGGCAGTGCCTACATTTCTTTTGTTAATATTAAGTATATGTTTTTTATAAAAGTACAGTGCCTTTTTATATGCTTCTATTGCTTTTTCATGCTCTTCTAGATCAAAAAGAAGGCTCCCTTTTTTAGCTGAGAGTTTTCCATTTTCTTGATTGGTGACAAGATTGGCTTTTAATTGCTTATCAATAGCATTTATAGCTTCCAGTATAGATAGTTTTGCTTCGGGAGTCATATTAAATAGGTGATAAAAATGTTTGTTTTATAATTCATCCTCAGAAAGTACAACTAAAAAGTCATTTTCTTCTAGTGTAACTGATTGATGTTTGTTAAGGTTTAACGTTACCCCAAAATTTTCTTGCGCATTTTTACTTTCACTTCCCTTTCTAATACCTAAACATATTTCATCTCTTTGATCAGCTAATTGAATTAAATCACCAAATGTTGCTTCTATTGGAAATTTATTTGAGTATAATTTTGCAGATTTTACATAAATTTCACTTCCATCTTCAGAAAATAAATCTTCATATAATTTCATTATTAACGGTTCTTCACTTAATTGAGCCAAAATCATGGTTATTAATTTATTACTAATAATAAAATCATCTACGTCTGTTTGTGTAATGATTTCTTGATTATCAGAATTTAAAACTTGCGTAATGATTTTTGTAGTAACATTTTCTAGACCAGATTTAATTTTTCTTAATAATAATAAAATGATTAACGTATCAGAGTCAATTTTATCTGCACTTTGTTCGTTATTATCTTGAGATAAAATAACGATATTATCGTATGTGAATGGATTCGTTTTTTTTAAGGTTTCAATTATTAGTGGGTTAGCATTTGTTAATGATATATTAAAATCAGGATATTCAGTTTTAAGTTCATTTATTCTATTTGTTAATTCTTCATTTGGATTATTAAAATAAATATCAAAATTTGAACCTTCTTTAAGATAATCTGCAGATTCATTAATAAATATCTCAGCTACATTGTGCCACCCTAGAATAAGAATAGATTTTTGTTGTTGATCTAATTTTGTATCAACCAATGGAATATGTTTTGGCTTGTAAAATGGTGCAGATTCAAAATTAATTGTAGAGTCATCTTCAGCAAGTATTACAATTTGATCTTCATCCTTAAGTTTGTAATCTCTTCCGGGTCTTAGAACAAGACCGTCATCTTCGTTATACACACCTAGTGGAATACCATCTTTAAAGTAAAAAGGTAATTTACCAAACTCTACACCTTTCCAGTTAGCTTCATAAAAATATACCTCACAACCATCAAAAGAGAGCATTTCGTTATATACCATCTCTAAACCACTGGTAAGAGACGTTTGCACAAGCAATTTGCCCATTATATCCCATGAATCTAAGGCTATTATATTTTCATCATCAAAATAACTAATAAGTTCTCTTTTATCCTCATTAAAAATTTCTGCAATGATGGGAAGTTCATTGTTACCATCTTGACAAGAAATAATTGCCATAATAGATTTTACTGATTGTACATCAGATGCATCTTTCTCTTTTGCAAAAGCACTTTCGGAGCAATTTGCCAATAAAATTACAGATTTTGCAGATTGAATATTTACTCGTTTTAATTCATTAATATTGGCATAATCTCCAGTGGTTGTTATAATTCTAGTTGTTTTGGTATTTGGAATACGCTTAGCCAATAAATCGTCCATTTCTTCTTTGTCTTCTCTGGCAAGAATTACTACAGAGCCATATTTTTCACTTTCGTTAGCTAAAATAAGTTCTCTTATAATATCAACCACACGTTCATTCCAACCTAAAATTAGAGTAAAGTCATCTTCGAGCACTTTGCCTCTTCCTTTTCTAAAGTTATAGAACACTTTTTCTAATGCAGTTGTAATAAAGGCGATAAGCATAGAAAGAATTATAACTCCAATAATACCAGATAAAATAGTAGTTATTTTTAACCAAACTGGCGAAGCATTATCTTGATTCATGTTTCCAGGATCGGTCATTTGAAGCCAAGTGTACCAAATATCATCAAAGAAATTATCCGTGTAAGCTAAATCTGGCCAAATGGAAACGATAATAAATCGTATTAGCACCATAAACAGGAACAAAGCCATAAATAGCACAAAAAGACTAACAAAAATAGAGGAACCTCCTTTATTTAAGTACTTTTCGAAACGATACCTTAATTTATCCTTGAAGTTTGCTTTCATGAATTAGTTATTTTTAAGCATCCTACAAGGTATAAATTGAAATTCAATGCACAAAAAAAGCTCCTACTAAAGGAGCTTAATTAATAATGTTCATTATTGAGGGGGTTAAAATCTCAGTAAAGCTATGGCACTAGAATCAATTTCATTTTTTAATTCATCTTGAATTATACTTACTTCACCACCATTCATTAATGTTTCAATAGCAGCTGTGTTTAATAAATCTAACTGGCCATTAGTTTTACTTTTCTCGAGCTTAATACTCATATCATCAGTATTCAAATAACCCCATTTAGTTTCGTTTTGTTTAATGTATAATTTATCTACTTTACCATTAATGCTAGATTTAACAATGTTTTTTATTGACCTCTCTACTTTTTTTGTGTGCTTTAGATCTTTAATATTTAAAATTTCGCTTCTGAGCTTGAGTTTTCTTTTTTCGTTTAAAATACTCATTGCAGATTTATATAATTCTTCACTTTTAGTATCATCATGATTACCTGGTATATGTTCTTCGCATGTAAAGTTGTAATGAAAAGATTCTTTAAATAAATTTACAGTTTCATCTGTACCAGCAAGTATTAATTGAGTTTTTTCATTTCTAAATAAATCTTCTAAACCTGTATATACATCTCTGAAGAATCGTTTAACATCTTCTTCTTTTGAATCTTTACCACCCCCTTGTCCATGAAAAATGGTTCGACCTGCATTATGTCCTTGAAGAGTTTTTTCACGATCCATAAACCAATGACTCTCATCTATATCTTTTGGAAATTCACTTGAGATATCATGTTCTATGATTTCATATTTAGAAACGGAAAATAACCTTATTTTATTGGGACTAACAGCCATTAAATAAGCGTTATTATCTTCTTCCAATAAAGGTAATACTGGTTTAAAATAAAACTCATTACCTACATAAATAAATTGCTTAAAATGTATAGTTAATCTAGCAAACTCCATAATATGTTCATTTGCATATATAGCTAACCCCTCGGCTTGATAACTCCAAAAGTCTTGTTCATCTTCTATTTTAGAAATCGTTTTTATAATAGAATCTATTCTATAATCATCTAAATCATCTGACATTAATTTTTCTTTAACCTCTTTAATAGCATTTTTGAATCCAATTCTATTTAATTCATCTTTGTTAGCTTTAAATGTTGGTATAAAAATTGAAATGTTATAATCTCTTTCTCTTGATTTTAAATTTTTAATATATTCTGTTGATAATAGTCTCATAATTTTTTTATAATCATGTAATGAAAAAACCAAGCCAAAAAACAAGAAATTAATAATCAGTTAATTAAATTTACTGTAAAAATATAAACGTGCATTTTTTACACTTATTTTAAGGAAAAAATCTTCGTTTTTATGAAATTAGCTTTGCTATTAATTGCTCTGAGGCCGATAAGTTCACTTCATTTTTAGGCTCTGAAAAAGGATTTGGATTTGGAACAGTTTGTTTATCAATAGATCTAAATACAGTTGGGTGTACATAATAATTTTTACATACTGTAGGTGTATTGCCTAGTTCTTCAGCAACCATTTTTATGACAATGTTGCTGAATTTACGTTTAGACTTATTTTGATATAGAGTTAGTGCTTCTGGGTAAAATTCTATAGCTAAGCGAGTAGCGACCCATGTTCTAAAATCTTTACTTGAAAAATTATTACCCATATAACTATGAATAAATTCATTTACATCAGAACTATCAATATCATTAAACTTTCCTGATTTGTCTTTGTATCTAAATATTTCATAACCTGGAAGTTCGGCACTTTTTAGTATAAAAGGTATTAACTATGGATCGTCTATATGAACTTCTCGTTCTTGATTGCTTTTACCCTTAAAATTAAAGATGAGTTCATCATCTTCTATCGTTAAATGTTTTCTTCTTAAAGTTGTAAGTCCAAATGTTTGATTTTTCTTTACATATTGCTTGTTACCTATTCTAAAACCATATTCATCTAGAATTAAAATAATTAATGATAATAATTTAGTTCTATCCCATTTTTTATGCTTTAATCCTTCAATACATACTTTTCTCATATTAGGTAAAGCTTGAGAAAAATCAATCATCTTTTCAAATTTTTTCTCTTGTTGCTTTTTTTCCCATACAGAATGATAAATATATTGTTTGCGACCTTTTAGATCTCTTCCAAAAGCTTGAACATGACCGTCAGAAAATTTACAAATATGAACATCAGTCCACATAGGCGGAATTACTAATTTTTTAAATCTTTTAAGTGTATTTTTATGCGTAATTTTTTTACCCGAATCATCAAAATACTGAAATCCTTTACCGTATTTTTTTCTGGTAATGCTTAATGCCGAATTGTCAATTTTTTCTATGATTTTCATATTAAACAAAAAAAGCTCCTATTAGAGGAGCTTTGTATTAATAGAGTTTTTTGTTTTAAATTTGTTCATAAGCTGTTTCAAAATCAACTTTATCGGTTACAAATTTTAGTGTTTTATTGATAAGTTCATTTGCTTGATCTTCTCTGTAACCTAAGCCAACAGCATATTTGGATAATAATTTTGCTTCTTTGTCATCCAATACATCATCAGCTAAACTAATACTTACTAAATTATATAATCTTTTGTAACGATCTTCTTTATCTGTAGGAGGGTTAATAGCGTATTTATCAACCCCTTTAAGCATTTCATTAAAAGTAGTAGAACTAATACTTAACCTACCAGCAAATTTTTCTAAAAGAGCTTTTTCTGAATCATCAAGGTTACCATCAGCCAATGCTACTGATATTAAATTTTCTAAATGAGCCTTATTTTGTTTTTGCTCACCACTTTCGTATACATCTGCTATTGACATGTTGTGTTTAATTTTATTATTGCAAAGATATTTTTTTCCCTTTATTCCTTC
This sequence comes from Flavobacteriales bacterium, assembly GCA_020630395.1. Lineage (GTDB taxonomy): Bacteria > Bacteroidota > Bacteroidia > Flavobacteriales_D > CAJJDF01 > CATLPG01. The sequence goes on along the minus strand of JAHDBM010000015.1, from coordinate 48,386 downwards.
AAGAAATCTACATCATTTTTAAAAAAGCAATCTCTTTTTCCTCTAAATGTCTCCATTGCCCTCTTTTTAGTCCTTTTTTACTAATGCCAGCAAAATCCATTCGGTCTAGTTTATTTACTTTATAGTCGAAATGCTCAAACATTCTTCTTACAATTCTATTTCTACCAGAATGAATTGTTAAAATAGCTGCTTGTTTGTTTGATTTATCTACGTATGAAATTTTATCTACTTGAATAGTTCCATCTTCTAGTTCAACACCATCTCTTAATTGCTGAATATGATCATAAGAAATAGACTTATCTACCTCAATTACATACGTTTTAGAAATTCCATTTCTTGGATGAGTTAATTTTTCAGCAAGATTACCATCATTCGTAAATAATAATACACCCAATGTGTTTCTATCTAATCGCCCTACAGGATAAATTCGTTCTACACATGCATTACTAACTAAGTGCATTACCGTTTTTCTATCTTTTGGATCTTTTGCTGTTGTAATAAAATCTTTAGGTTTGTTTAGTACAACATACCTCAACCCTTCTACTTTTATTCTAGATCCATTGTGTTTTACTTCATCTTTATACGGATCAACTTTAGTACCAAGTTCTGTGGTTACTTTACCATTAACTTCAATTATACCTGTTTCAATAAGTACATCAGCTTCTCTTCTTGAACATATTCCAGCTTGAGCTAAAAACCTATTTAGCCTTATTTTACCATCAATTGATCGTTTAGCAGCAACAGGTTTAGCATTTTTTCTTGATGTATTTTTCTTTTTTGTATCAAATGGTTTTTTTCCATCAAATTTCTTCTTACCCTTATAAGAATCGGTAGATTTCTTTTTATCAAACTTATTTAATCCTTTTCTGTTTTTATCGTTTCTGCTCATTACCTCCTATTTATAAAGGACAAAGGTAGTGAAGATTGTTGGTATTATTGACTTAATCTCTTAGCTATTCTATTTTAGAACATAATAATTTGCGTATATTAAACGCGAAACATGTTATTATGGAAATAAAACAAAATATCAAGATAGCTGTAGATGCCATTGTATTTGGTTATGATAAAGAAGGATTAAAGGTTTTACTTATAAGTCCTAAATATGGGAAGTTTAAGGATTTTTGGGCTTTACCTGGTGGATTTGTTAAGGATAATGAAACACTTATTAAAGCAGTAAAAAGAGAACTAAAAGAGGAGACAGGAGTAAAAACTAATTATTTAGAACAACTCTATACATTTGGTGATCTTGATAGAGATCCAAGAATGCGTGTTGTAAGTGTTGCGTATTTTGGATTGGTAAATCCTAAGCATTCAGTTTTAAAAGCAGATACGGATGCTAAGGATGCTAAGTGGTTCGGGATAGATAATCTTCCTAAGCTTGCTTACGATCATAACGATATATTGACTGTCGCTTTATCAAGACTTCAATCAAAATTACAGTATCAACCTATCGGTTTTGATCTATTAAATAAATCTTTTCCTTTTTCTGATTTAGAAACCTTATACCAAACTATTTTGCAAAAGAATATTGACAGAAGAAATTTTAGAAAAAAGATTTTAAGCTTTGGTTTTTTAGAAGAAACAGGAGAAAAACTAAGTATTGGAAGTGGGAGACCAGCCAAACTTTTTAGGTTTAACAAGAAGAAATATAAGGAGTTAGAAGAAGCAGGAATACAATTTGAAATTAATTAATGTAAAAATTACGCAAATAAAATTGCTTTATAATAAATTGTAATTTATATTTGTGTATAAATAACACAAAATGAAAACACTTAACCTAGATATAAACTTTAATCCTTTTGGTAAAGAAGAGAAAGTTGAGTTTGAATCATTTCTTTTTTCTGGAGGTGAGCCACATATTAAAATAAAGAGTCAATTAATTGATAATGATGAAGTTATGATAACACATAGGTTAACTTCGTTCAATGATTTAGGCTTATTTATGATTACGGTAGATGCAGTTAGAAGAATGGGAGTAAAAACAATAAAAGCTTGTATTCCTTATTTTCCAGCTGCTCGTCAGGATAGGTTAATGATACCTGGAGAACCATTATCTGTTAAGGTATATGCTGATATACTAAACACTTTGAAATTAGATGAAGTTATCATTTTTGATCCTCATTCTGAGGTTACATCCGCTTTGTTAAATAACAATAGATCGGTAACAAATCATAAATTCATTGCAGAGGTAGTAAGTTATTTACCTAAAGATTTAATCTTAATTTCTCCTGATGGAGGAGCACTGAAAAAGATTTATAAAGTGGCAGCTTATTTACAAAATTATGAAGTAGTAGAATGTTCTAAGTCGAGAGATGTTAAAACAGGTAAACTAAAAGATTTTAGAGTATATACAGATACTTTAAATAATAGACCATGTTTAATTGTAGATGATATTTGTGATGGAGGAGGAACATTTATGGGGCTTGCTGAGATGCTAAAACAAAAAGAAGCAGGTGATTTATACATTGCCGTTAGTCATGGAATATTTAAAAGAGGAGTAAATGATTTATTGAAACACTTTAAACAGATCTACACAACAAATTCTTTTAAAACGATTGAGAATATTGAAGGAGTTCATCAAATTAACCTTAATCAAGATTTATTGAGCTAATGAAGATCTTTAAACCACCATATGATTTTAGAAAAGAAGACTTAACCTCTTTTAATCGAATATTTTTGGCAGGCTCAATTGAAAATGGAACCGCAGAAGATTGGCAAGAAAATGTAACCAATAGGCTTAGTAAGATTGAAAAACCAATAGTAGTTTTTAACCCTAGAAGAACTTCTTGGGATGCAAGTTGGGAGCAATCAATTAAGAATCTTTTATTTAAAGAGCAGGTTGATTGGGAGTTGAGTTGGATGCACTTGATGCTGCAGATATAATTTTCATGTACTTTTCTCCAAACACGAAATCACCAATCTCTTTATTAGAACTTGGACTTTATGCAAATACCAAAAAAATGTTGGTATGTTGCCCTGATGGATTTTGGAGAAAAGGAAACGTAGAAGTGGTATGTGAAAGATTTGACATACCATTATTTAATAATTTAAATCATGCTACTGAATATTTAATAAGCATGATTAGTAAAAAAATATAATGAGAGAAATAGATATAAAAAGAATAAGCAAGTTTTTAAGTTTAGTACTTAGACATAATCCTGGTAAAATTGGCATTGATATGGATGTTAATGGCTGGGTAGAGGTAAATGACCTTATAGAAAAATGTGCAGCTAAACATGTTAGATTTAATAAAGAAGAATTAGAGGAAGTAGTTGCAACAAACGATAAAAAACGTTTTTCATTTAATGAAGACGGCACAAAATTAAGAGCAAATCAAGGACATTCATTAGCTTTTATCGAAATGGATTTTGAAGTAGTAGAACCACCTCAATTCCTTTATCATGGTACAGTTGGTAAATTTATGGAAGCTATTCAAGAAAGTGGATTGCAAAAAATGAATAGACAGCACGTACATTTAAGTAAAGACAAAGAAACTGCTATTAAAGTAGCGAAGAGAAGAGGAAAGCCTGTTATTTTAACCATTCAATCTGGAAAGATGCATCAAGATGGATTCGATTTTCATTGTTCAGCAAACGGAGTATGGTTAACCAATGAAGTTCCTCCTAAATATTTTACATAATGAGAACGTTCGTTTTTGGAGACATACATGGAGGGTTGAAAGCACTTGATCAAGTAATAGCAAAACTAGATTTAGTCACAGAAGATAAACTTATTTTTTTAGGTGATTATGTGGATGGTTGGAGCGAATCGGCACAAGTTATTGATCGACTAATTGAGCTTGATAAACAATATGAATGTGTTTTTATTAAAGGGAATCATGATCAAATGTGTGAAGATTGGTTAATGGGGGAGCGAATGGATCCTAGCTGGAGACAACATGGTGGAGCTGAAACGGTAGATAGTTACCAGTTTTACTTTCAACAAGATCGTGTAAAACACATTCGTTTTTTTAAAAGTATGCGAAGATATGTTGTTGATGAGGAAAACCGATTATTTGTTCATGCTGGATTTACATCTATGAAAGGACCTAAAGCAGAAATTTACAAAACAAATTTTTTTTGGGATAGAACACTATGGGAAACAGTTAAAGCAATGGATACAAAAATGGAAATTAATGATCCTTTTTACCCAAAACGATTAAAACTATTTAGAGAAATTTACATAGGACATACAGCATTAACCGATTATGGAATTTTAATTCCAGTTAACAAAGCTAACCTATGGAATATGGATACAGGAGCAGCATTTACTGGGAAATTAAGTTGCATGGAAATTAATACTAAAGAACTCTTTCAGTCAGATAAATTAATAGAGTTATACCCTGATGAAAAGGGAAGAAATAAATAAAAGTATGGACTTAAAGTTGAAAGATAAAATTCGAGCTTCTTTTTTAGGGCTAGCAATTGGTGATGCACTTGAAGTTCCAGTTGAATTTAAACCTAGAGAAAAACTAAAAGAAAATCCAGTTAGAGATATGCTAGAATACATGTCTTGGAATCAACCCAAAGGGACTTGGTCTGATGACAGTTCAATGACATTTTGTTTATCTGAAGGATTTGATATTGAACATATAGGAGAGCTATTTGTAAAATGGTTTAAAGATGGATATTGGGGAGCACATAATGAAGTTTTTGATATTGGAGGGACTACAAGGCATTCTTTAGAAAGAATTTTAAAAGGCGAATCTGCCAAGTTTTCAGGAAACTTATTTGAAGAAGATAATGGAAATGGGTCATTAATGAGAAATATACCTATGGCTTTTTTCTTGATGAATGAAACTGATATTAATGTTATTTTTGAAAAAGTTAAAGCAGTTTCTTCTGTTACTCATGCTCACTTTAGATCTTTTTTTTCCTGTTTTATCCATACGATTTTCACGATAGAACTTATAAATGGAATTGAAAAGAAGAAAGCATATAAGAACACCATTACAAAAGTTAATGACTTTATTAAAAAAGTCATAATAACTTTAACAGTAATGAGATTAAATTATTTAGCAGAATTTTAAATGGAAAGATTCATAGATTGGGTCAGAACAAAATTAATTCCGGAGGATATGTTTTAGATACTTTAGAAGCATCATTTTGGAGTTTTTTAACCTCAAGGTCATATTCTGAATCTGTTTTGAAGGCAGTAAATTTAGGAATGGATACTGATACAACCGCATGTGTTGTAGGTGGGATTTCCGGATTGTATTTTGGCATTAATCAAATAAACTTAAACTGGATAATACATCTAGCAAGAAAAAATGATATTGAAGAACTAAGCAACAATTTTTATAAATCACTAAAATCTAAATTATGAACCCACTTAAACTAACAGATGGTTACAAAGTTGACCATAGAAGACAATACCCAGAAAATACAACACTAGTATACTCTAACTGGACACCAAGAAAAAGCAGAATAGAAGGTATAGATGAAGTGGTGTTTTTTGGCTTACAATACTTTATTAAGAAGTACATATTAGATGAATTTCAAATAAACTTCTTTGATAAACCAAAAGCTGAGATTGTTAAACAATATGAGAAGAGAATCAATAATTATTTAGGACCAAATGCAGTTGGAACAAAACATATAGAAGATTTACATGATCTAGGATATGTGCCTATGGTATTAAAAGCATTACCAGAGGGTGTTTCAGTACCTATTCGTGTGCCAATGTTTACTATGTATAATACAAAACCTGAGTTTTTCTGGTTAACCAACTACTTTGAAACATTAATTTCAACTACCGTTTGGATGCCTTGTACATCAGCAACTATTGCAAAGCAATATCGAAAATTATTAGATAAATATGCTGTAGAAACATCTTCTATACCTGAGTTTGTAGATTGGCAAGGGCATGATTTTTCTATGAGGGGAATGGCTGGTTTAGAAGCTGCTATGATAAGTGGAGCAGGTCATTTATTAAGTTTTACGGGAAGTGACACCATTCCAGTAGTAGACTTTTTAGAAACCTATTACAATGCTGACTCCAATCATGAACTAATTGGAGGATCTGTTGCGGCAACAGAGCATTCTGTAATGTGTATGGGAACAAACACAGGAGAACAAGAAACATTTGAGCGTTTAATTACTGAAGTGTATCCTACTGGAATAGTTTCTATCGTATCTGACACCTGGGATTTATGGAAGGTACTAACAGAGTATTTACCAAACTTAAAAGAACAAGTATTAGCTAGAGATGGTAAAGTTGTTATTCGTCCAGATAGTGGTGATCCAGTTGATATTATATGTGGAAACCCAAATGGTAAACATGAAGCAGAACAAAAAGGAGTAATACAATTACTTTGGGATACATTTGGAGGCACTACAAACGATAAAGGTTATAAGGAGCTGGATTCACATATTGGCGCTATTTATGGCGATAGTATTACCCTGCAAAGAGCTGAAGATATTTGTAGACGATTAAAAGAAAATGGATTTGCTTCTACGAATGTAGTATTGGGTATTGGTTCGTTTACTTATCAATACAATACTAGAGATACCTTTGGTTTTGCAATGAAAGCCACCTATGGAGAAGTAGATGGAGAAGGTAGAGAAATATATAAAGACCCCATTACAGATGACGGAACAAAAAAATCAGCAAAAGGACTTATAAAAATCACCAAAGAAAACGGAACTTATATATTACACGATCAAGCCACTTGGGAAGAAGAGCAACAAGGAGAAATGAGAGAGGTATTTAGAGATGGAAAACTACTTGTAGATGAAAAACTAAGTGATATTAAAGATAGGATAAAAAAGTAGGGAAACTTTTTCTGTAAAGTCAGTTCGAGTGATCAACTGTAATGATATTGTATCGAGAACTAGTTTACGATATAATGAGTTACTTCTCGATAACATTCTTTTTCACTACCCTTAAAAAATTATCTAAATCAAAAATTCAATAAATTATTAAGTTAATAATAACGTCATTACGAAAATGAGTATAGTGAAGTTGAAATAATCTCAACCTTATTTTTAAAACATAATCAACATGAAAGCAGTTAACGTATCAGGATTAAAAAGAGAATTAAAAGAACACTCCCAACAAGAACTGGTCGAAATATGTTTAAAACTGGCAAAGTTTAAAAAAGAAAACAAAGAATTACTCACCTACATTTTATTCGATAGCGAAGACGAAGACCGATACATTAAGGATATTAAAGAAGAAGTAGACACCTCTTTTTCCGAAATGAATCATGACAGCTTGTATTATGTAAAAAAAAGCTCCCGAAAAGTGTTAAGAGCTTTAAAAAAATACATTCGTTACTCAAAAAAGAAAGAAACCGAAGCCGAACTCCTACTCTACTTTTGCGAGAAGTTAAAAGGATTAAAACCAGCTCATAAAAGAAGCCAACAAATGGTGAACCTATACGAACGACAGCTCATAATGGCAAAAAAAGCTATAAGTAAACTACACGAAGATTTACAATACGATTTCGGCTTAGAAATAGAAAAGCTAACAGAATAGTATGGTTAAAAAAACACTATTATTTATGTATTTGTTCTGCTCAATACATTATGTAAAAGGTCAAAAACTTAACAACACCTCATTAACTATAGAAGCCGGCATTAGCGGATTATACGACACCATCAATGTAGGGTTCTTTCTTAATGTTGAACCTAAACTTACATCTTCCGAAAACACAACTATTGGATTAAGGCTGGGAGCAACAATTAATACATAAAGAATTTACAATAAAAACCCCTTACAATATGAAATAGGTAAAGAATCAGATAATGGTGTAATATCCGTTATACCCACATTCGATTACTACTTTAATAAAACAAAACTTCAACCTACTATAGGAGCTGGATTTGGAGTTCATGTAATGGCAAATTCCATAGAAGTAACTCCTACATCTAGCTTAATTTCTCAACAATCATTTGAAGTAAATGCAATATATCAATTAGGAATGCTATTTAGAGGAGCTGTCCGTATTGGTAATGTAAAAATTGGTTCGGAATACAATTTTGTGCCAAAAAAAGATATTAAAACGCCTAACAACCAAACAATAGGAACATTAAATAAAAGCTACTTAGGCTTTACCTTGGGTTATACCTTTAACAAATAAAAAAGCATCTCAAGAGTAAACTGTTTTACAATTAGCGTTTATTTTAAGTCTACAAGTAAATAGGATATATATAATAATTACGTAACTTAATGTAGGTAAATAGTAAGCATTATATATCTTTCCATGAAACAAAATCTTCTACTAATCTGTATGCTATTAAATATTGGCTCTATGGCTCAATCAAACACAACAACTATGCAAGACAAAAAAATAACGATCGAAATATGGAGTGATATAGTATGCCCATTTTGTTATTTAGGAAAGAAAAAAATTGAGGGTGTTATTAAAAAATTAAAAGCCGAAGATAAAGTAGAAATTATTTGGCGTAGCTTCCAATTAGATCCAAGTTTTCCTAAGGATACTTCAATATCTACAAACGAATACTTGGTTAACAGAAAAGGATATCCGCAAGCACAAGTTAACATGATGACTGCTCAATTAGTAGAACAAGGAAAACAATACGGTATAGATTTTAAATTTGAAAAAGCTCACTCCTTTAACACAATATATGCCCATAGATTAATTCAATGGGCAAAAGAAGAGGACAAAGCAAATGAATTAAAAGAAGCATTAATGCTAAGCTATTTTTCTAATGGTAATAACCTATCAATAAAAGACAGTTTAGTAAGCATAGTAAAAAAAGTAGGGCTAGATACTTTAAAAGCTCAAGAAATACTAGCATCAAACGATTATACAGAAAATGTAAAAGTCGATACTTACAAAGCTCAACAATTAGGTATAGGAGGTGTTCCCTATTTTCTTATTAATAATACAGCAGCTATTTCTGGCGCTCAAAATGATATGGTTTTTGAAAACGCAATTGTTAATGCAATAAAAAAAATAGCACCATCTGGTAATATAAACCCAAAAGGTGTATGCATTCCTAATAAGGAGTGTAACTAAATAACATTAAGTATACTAGAAAACTAAACTCCCTTAAAATAACATTCACCCAATAAAACTAGTAGATCACATTAAATATAACGCATAGATTTTAAGTGTTTTACCCTATTTGTATAGACAAAAAAGATCATGTATATTTAAACTTATGACGTTTAACCGCCTTTTTTAAAGTAGTAAACAATCATTACAAAATAATAAAAGTTTCATCATTCGGTAATAGTAACCAAACAATATTAGGTGGTTATTATTACTTTATAAGTTAATGGTGGATAAACACTAGTTCGTAAACAAAATCAAATGACCAACCCAACATTTTTCTCAACACAAGCTCAATTTAGAGAATGGTTAGAGCAGCACCATAAAACAGAAACAGAACTAATTGTTGGGTATTACAAAGTAAAAAGTGGTATTCCTGGCATTACATGGTCTCAATCAGTAGATGAAGCCTTGTGTTTTGGTTGGATAGATGGAGTTAGAAAATCCATAGATGAACAGTCATATCAAATACGGTTTACGCCAAGAAGGAAAACAAGTATTTGGAGTCCGGTTAATTTAGAGAAGGTTAAAACATTAACCAAACAAGGTTTAATGCAACAAGCTGGCTTAGATATTTATAACAAAAGAGCAAAAAGTAAACCTGCAGATTATGCATTTACCAAGAAAGAACTCTTCATGCCTCCTCAATACGTTAGTATATTCAAGAAAAAAAATAAAGCATGGTCTTATTTTAATGCACTTGCACCATCCTATAAAAAACTCTCTATACATTGGGTAATTTCGGCAGTACAGGAAAAAACCCAACTAAAACGTCTTAACGAGCTAATAGCTTCTAGCGAAAAGGGTACTAATAAATGGAAGGACAATAAGTACAACAAAAAATAATAAAAACTACCTATATTTATTCTTTATATTTTGCCTCTAAATACCATTTTTTCTATCCTAACATGATAAAAATTATAACGCTCTTTTTCCTAATTATCAGTATTCAGGCATATGCTCAAGATTATGGTAAATTCCCTATTCTTAAAAAAGAAAAACTCCATAGAGACTTGGAGTTATTATATCAAGGGCTAGAAAAACTACACTCGGGTATGTATTGGTACACTTCAAAAGATAGTGTTAAAAAAGCTTTCGATAATGCTAAAGCAGCTATCAATAAGGATATGAATGTGCTTCATTTTCATAAAATAATTGCTCCGTTAGTTGCACTATCAAATGAAGACCATACTGATATTGATTTACCAAAATCGATTATAAGTTACATGAAAACTGAAGCCAAATACATGCCTTTACTGGTTGTATTTCTTGGAGATGATTTATATGTGCTAAGAAATGCTTCAAATAAAGAGCTAGATATTGTAGGGAAAAAAATTGTTTCCATTAATGGTTTAAAACCACTCGACATAGTAGATAAGATTGGTGCATTATTCGCTTCGGATGGATATATTCAAGAAGTGAAAAAGAGTGACCTGCGGAGTTTTAATTTTGCAAGGTATTACTATTATTATTTTGGTAATCTCGATTCATATACCATACAGTTAACTGATAGCTTAATTGAATTATCTACTTTAAAAAAAGAAGACATAATCAAGAATTTAAAGAGCCAAAAAACCAAGAAAAAAACCTCAACTCCTAAAAAAGAATGTTTAGAGTTTAAGCTTATTAATGATAGCACTGCTTACTTAGCTGTTCATGATTTTGATAATGGTGTTATAAAAGAAAATAAGGTACACAATAACTACAAAACCTTTTTATCAAATAGTTTTACTGAAATAAAGAAGCTAGATATTAAACACCTAATTCTAGATATCTCAAAAAATGGTGGTGGGTCTGAAGGAAATGAAAATCTATTGTATTCGTATTTGGGAGATAAATATCAAAAATACATAAAGGTTAAAGCCAAAACCCGAAAAACTAAACTAGACAATGGCATTGATAAACCCATTACACTTAAATCTTTTGGGTTACTACAAAGTTGGTTGTTCAACAACAAAATGAAGGATGGGAGCTATGAAAGAAAACAAAATAGAGGTTTTGGATTAATGGCATACAAAAAAGAACCTAAAGTAAAGTTTAAAGGATCACTTTATGTTTTAATTGGTCCTATTACGTATTCGGGTGCAAGTGAGATAGCTAATATGTTATACACCAATAATATTGGTGCCTTTATTGGTCAAGAAACAGGTGGTGGTTATTATGGTAATACAAGTGGTTATGGAAGGACATTGATATTGCCTCACTCAAAAATCGAAATTGAAATTCCTGTACTTCAATTCATGATGAACGTAAACGATTCTATTCCGTTTGGCAGAGGTGTTATTCCTCATCATCATGTAATTCCTACATTTAAACAAATAGCCAAAGGTGAAAACGCATATTTAACCTATGCACTTAACTTAATAGAAGGGAATAAATAAACATATAAAACAAAAGCATTGTTCAAGATTTTGGCATAACAGCTCTTAAAGGAATAAGAAGTGTATTAATAATTTTTATAAGAATAAAAAAGCCCAACCAAAGGTTGAGCTTTTAAAATTTATCAACTAAGTAAATAATGTGAATCCAAAAAAATCTAAAGAATTGGATTGAAACACCCTGTTCTCAAATAGCTAACATTAAATTGTTTATCGGTTCAATCGATTACTCGACCCAGTCGGCTACGAATAAGTTCGTTTCACGAGTGCCACCATTGTTACGATTACTAGAGAAAATAAGTTTTGTACCATCATTCGAGAACATAGGAAATGCATCAAATACATCATCATAAGTAATTTGTTCTAATCCAGTACCATCAACATTTATCATAAATAAGTTAAATGTTGGCCTACCTCCTACTGGCGACTTATAATTAGTTGAAAAAATAACTTTTTCTCCGCTTGGGTGAAAAAATGGAGCCCAGTTAGCTTGTCCAAGATCAGTTATCTTTTTAAGATCACTACCATCAACATTACATACATATAATTCCATGTTGCTTGGCTTTACAAGTCCTTTAGCTAAAAGATCCTTATATGTTTTCTTTTCCTCATCAGTTTTTGGTCTAGACGATCTAAAAATAAGTTTAGTTCCATCTGGAGAGAAAAAAGCACCACCATCATACCCTAATTGGTTAGTAACCTGTTTAACATCACTCCCATCAATATTCATGGTATATAATTCTAAATCTCCCGAACGAGTTGAGGTAAATACAATTTTGTCACCTTTTGGCGATACTGTAGCCTCAGCATCATAACCAGGGTTATTAGTTAACTTGTTAACCAATTCTCCTTTTAGGTTTGCCGTATAAATATCAAACGATTCATATACCGGCCATACATAACCTTCTGCTCTAGATGGCTCTGGCGGACAAGCATCTCCTCCTTCATGTGTAGAAGCATAAACAATAGTAGAATCGCCAGGTAAAAAATAACTACAAGTTGTTCTACCTTTTCCTGTACTCACTAATTGTGGAGCATCTCTTAATTCTTCACCAACATTAGCCACATATATTTGATCACAAGGAGCTCCCCAAGCTTCATTTTTAGCTTGAAACACAATTTTTGTATCATCAAAACTCCAATATGCCTCAGCATTATCACCACCAAACGTTAATTGTTTCACGTTTTTTATGTGAGTTTCTTGCGCATACCTTAAGGTATCCAATAATTCTGGGTTCTCCACTACATTAGGAGAATCAACCTCTATCTCATCAATTACTTCTGTTGTTTCTCCACAAGAGAAAAACAAAGGAAGTGCTAGTATTACATATATCTTTTTCATATTTTATTTTCATTTAACGGATCAAAAATAACAAAACTAGTTTATGTTATCCTATGTTTAAGATCATAAAAATTAATCTGCTATTTTTCTTCCAAACCTCAACTATTTCCAAGAAATTTGTAGCAAATAAAAAAGACAATGAAAATCCTATATAGTTTACCATTAGTGCTCCTATTTGCTTGTAATTCTACCAAAACAGAAGATACTATTATTGAGCCTTCTATTCAAGATGAATTATTTAATGATATTTCCTTTTTAGCAAGCGACTCTTTAGAAGGAAGAGAAATTGGAACCCAAGGTGAAATTATTGCTGCCGATTATATTGCCAAACGTTTTACTGAAATTGGTTTAAGTCCCAAGGGGGATAATGAAACTTATTTTCAAGAATTCTCAAGAAAAACAAAAGCTCATCCTCATGATACTGCTTTTAGCGGAAAAGAAGTTACCGGTAGAAATGTATTAGGGTTTATTGATAATAAAAAACCAAACACAATAGTAATTGGAGCACATTACGATCATTTAGGATTGGGAGATGAAGGCTCTTTACATGCCGCTCATGGGGATGCAGAAAAAGCAATTCATAATGGAGCAGATGATAACGCTAGTGGAATTGCAGCTATGCTTCAAATTGCAACAGAATTAAAATCAAAAGAATTAGAAAATAATGTATTATTTATTGCCTTTACTGGAGAAGAAAAAGGATTATGGGGGTCTAATTATTTTGTGAAAAATGCTACTATTGATGTAGGTTCAGTAAACTTTATGGTAAACATGGATATGGTTGGTAGATTAGATACCAATAGAAAGTTAGCTGTTTATGGAGTAGGTACTTCTTCAGCATTTATACCTACTATTGAAACCATAAAAGAACCACAGTTTTCGTTTAAATACGATTCATCTGGAGTTGGGCCAAGTGACCATACTTCATTTTATTTAGCTGATATTCCAGTCATTCATTTTTTTACAGGACAACATAGCGAATATCATAAACCAACTGATGATACTGAACTTATCAATTTCGAAGGATTAGAAGATGTATCGGTATTCATTACAAAATTAGTTACTGAATTAGACAAAAAAGAAAAGCTAGACTTTCAAAAAACAAAAGAAAAAGATAACAAAGCAAGAAGCTTTAAAGTAACATTAGGAGTGATACCTGATTATATGTTTGATGAAAAAGGGATGAGAATAGACGGTACAAAAGAAGATCGTCCTGCTGCTAAAGCTGGAATTATTAAAGGAGATATTGTTATTAAAATGGGAGATAAAACAATTAACTCTATGGGAGATTACATGGACGCTTTAGGTATTTTTGAGCCTAAACAAACCATTGATGTTGTTGTTAAAAGAGAAGACAAAGAAGTAACCACTAGTGTTACGTTTGATTAATTTGGCATTATTTATGTTTTATAATCTTTATAACTAATAATCACTATTATGAAAAATGTTTACTCCTTCCTTTTACTTGTATTAAGTATTGCTCTGATTTCTTCATGTGCCTCAACAAATAACATGACACTGAGTGTTGTTGATCCTGCTCCTGTTGATATTGCTAATAATGTAAAAACTGTTGGTATTGTAAACAGAAGTTTACCATCTGATAAAAATAAAATGCTTGACAAAATTGATCAGGTATTAACCATTGAGGGAAAAAATCTTGATAAAGAAGGAGCTGAAGAAGCTGTTAATGGATTAAAAACAGAACTTACTTTTAATAAACAATTTACAGCTATTAAAACATTCGATAGTATTGGATTAACCAGTAATGGTTTAGGTATTTTCCCTGCACCACTATCATGGGATAAAGTAACTGATGTATGCAATAAAAATAATGTTGATATCCTATACGTACTTGAATTTTTCGATACTGATTCTAAAACAAGTTACAGCTCTAGAGAAAGATCTAGTGTAAATGCTGTTGGGTTAAATATTCCAATAGTAGAACATACAGCATCCATCACTAATATTATTAAAACAGGTTGGAGAATTTATGATCCAGTAAACAAAACAATTGATGATGAATTTATTGGAACCGATAGAGTTACTTCAGTTGGTACAGGGCTAACTCCTCTTGCTGCAGTTAAAGCTGTTCAAGGAAGAAAACAAGCAGTTACGGTTGCTAGTAATAATATGGGGAATTTATATGCAAGAAGAATACTACCTGTAAGACATAGGGTATCTAGACAATATTATGTAAGAGGTTCTAATAATTTTAAAATTGCCAGAAGAAGAGCACAAACTGGTGATTGGGCTGGTGCTGCTGATCTTTGGAATATGGAGCTATTAAACACCAAAAGAAAAACTGCTGCAAGGGCTCATTATAATATGGCTATATACCGTGAAATTGAAGGCGATTTAGATGGAGCTATTGAGTATGCTTCTAAGGCATATACAGATTATAATGATAGACGTGCTTTACGTTACTTAAACATCTTAAACCCAAGAAAAAGAAACATAGCCATACTAGAACAGCAATAGTTCTTCCTCTATTAAATCTATTTTTTCATAGAAAGCGTTATATTCAATAAAATATAACTTATTAATATGATTAAAAAATACTTAATTGCATCCCTATTAACCATAAGCTTTTCACTTTCAGGAAATAGTCAATGTGTTAGTAATCCGTCTAACATTTATACGTTTACTTATCAAAACAGAACCTATGAGGTTATTAAAGAAACTAAAACTTGGCATGATGCTGTAGATTGTGCAGTTGAAAGAGGTGGCCGTTTAGCTGAAATTACAACCCAACAAGAACAAGATTCTGTTTACCATTATGTTCAACTTGCTGGTATTAGTAATGCTAATACTATTGCACCTGATGGTGGTGGTGCATCTTATGTTTGGCTTGGAGCTCATGACCATGATGTTGAAGGAAGCTGGGTTTGGGATGGAGATGATACTACCTTACAATTTAATTTTTACACTGGCACTTACCCTACAGGAACACCAGTAGGAGGAGCTTATAACAATTGGGGAGACGAACCAGATAATTTTAATGGTACCCAAGATGCAATGGGGTTAGCATTAACAAACTGGCCGCTTGGTGTTGCTGGTCAATGGAATGATATTAACGAAACCAACAGACTTTATTTTGTGATCGAATATCAATACAACACAACAAACGTAAATAAGGTAGAAAAAGACCAATCTTTTAAAGTGTTTCCTAATCCATCTAATGGAGAAACTAATATTACAGCTATTAAAAAAGATATTTTAAGCATATACAATAATGCAGGTATTTTAGTAGAAACTGTAGATGTTGAGCCTGGATCTAATACAATTGATTTTTCTCATTTAAGTGAGGGCACATATAGTATAAAAAGTAGCGATTTAACTATTACTGAAAAATTGGTAATTATTAAATAAGAATTATATGTTTAGTTTTAAAACCTTAATTGCTGTGCAGTTGAGGTTTTTTTATGAGCAACCATAACAAATAAGGTTTCGTTTTACTGATATTAAACTACCTCAACCAAAGAGTGCGAGGTATTAAACATGTACATTTTATCTAATCGACTCATGAGTCGGGGTAATTTAGATATCACTCAGGGATTAAAAACACATAACTATGAAAAAACTACTATTCTTTACCTTATTATTGTTTTTCGTTAGCGGACAAATAAATGCACAAATAAGCCAAATGAAACAATATGTTTTTGGACATAGTCTTATTGTGCATACACCTCCTTTATATCCTACACCAAGTGATGAAACTACTGTTCCACATTGGATGGCATTATTAGCAACCGAAGCTAGTAAAACATATGCCTGTAGTGGTCAATATGGGTTCCTACCTCAACATAGACAATTACCTCCTTTTGCGCAATGGGGATTTGATACAGTTACACCTGCTTGGGATGATAATCAATATGATTTTGATAGTGCAAATTTTAATAATGTTCTAATTACAGCAGCAAATTTTGCGCAATGGCAAGGACCAGCAGTTAATTATTATAACGATACCGTATCTCCTGTATCATGTACACGAGAAATAAACGACTGGGTAAAATCTCAACAACCTGATTGTAGGATATATATTTATGAAAATTGGCCAGATATGGCAGGTTATCTCAGTAGTGGATTTCCTCCTAATCAAACAGAATGGAATAATTATAACAATTACATAGATGGAGCTTTTCATGACTGGTGGATAGAATATCATGATTCTTTATTACTACAAAGACCTAACGACAGTATTAGAATGATACCTGTTGGACCAATTATAGCGAACCTATTAAGATTATCTCCTTATGACCAAATTCCAATTACTACTTTGTATGAAGATGATGCACCACACGGGAGACCAACCATCTATTTTTTAGCAGGATTAATAACCTACATGGCTACCTATCAAGAAATGGCGCCAGCAACTTATCAAGTTCCGACAACTGTAGATTCGATTGTTAGGGTAAATTATAACTCAATCGTTAATTTTATTTGGAATGAATTAGTAGCCTTTAATATTGCTGGAACTAATAACAGTAGAGTGTTTTTTGGAAACCCTCCTACTACAAGTATTCAACATAATGTTTCACAAGATGTAGTAAATATCTTTCCAAACCCTAGTAACGGTTTTTTTTACTTAAATAATAACCAATACACCATACAAAAAGGTTATAATACGCTTGGTGAATTAATAATAGAATCTCAAGACAATTTTATTGATTTATCAGAACAAAAACCAGGAATATACCTTGTTGAAATTGAACATAAGGTTACTGGAGAAAAAATAATTAAGCGGGTTATAAAAAACTAAACATTAAATTATTAAAATGGATCATGTCTTTATCCGAAAAAGCTTGATTATTTGCTAACCCTTCTCCATTAAGATTATATAATAACGCATTATAATTATTTGGGATAGGAATAGTCAGTTTTCCCCCTTTGGTATAATTAATTCTTAAAATCAATACTTCGGAGTTAGCCTCTATTTTTCCCTTTTTTCCCATTAATTCACCTGCAACAAGACCAACTGTTATTTTTCCATCTTCTGATGTTATTCTTGGGGTATCCTCATATTGCAATGGTTGATAATTTGGCTCATCTAATTTATGCTTTGCTGGAGCGTTTAACCAAAATTGAATAATTTCAAAATCTCCTCCATGCTCTGCTAATTCTTTAGTTGGTCGTTCACTATGTACTAAACCTTTTCCACTATTCATCCATTGTGTTCCTCCAGCTTTAATAATACTATTTGCTCCTGTAGAATCTCTATGTTGAATACTACCTTTAAAAATAAAGGTTATAGGAGAGAATCCTCTATGCGGATGTGGACCCACTCCAACCTGTTCTTGTTTTTTTCCTCCTTTTAACCTATCACTCCAATGATGAATTAATAAAAAAGGATCTATTTGATCTATGGTATTATCTGGTAATGCTTGATCTAGCATAGTTCCTCCCATATTAACTTTAAAGGCTTTAGATATTCTTTTTATTGTTCTCATATTTCTATATTATGAATTACTTATAAAGTTACTTGTTTTAGTTGTTTAGAACAACTGTTGTTTTTACAACTAATTAATATATTGTAAATTACAATATGAATAAAGAAGAAATTATAGCCTCACTTGAGCAAAATCATGTTCTTTTTATAGAGTATTTAACTCAATTATCTAAACAAGATTTTGAATTATCTAATAATGGTAAATGGAATGCTGGCCAGCAATTACTGCATATTTACATGAGTGTTAAACCTCTTGCTAATGGGCTAAAAAGTGCGCCAAAATTTGTTATTAAAACAACCTATGGAAAAGCAAAAAATAACCCAAAAACTTATGACGAGCTAGTTAAATCATATCATGAAACATTAGCTGTAACAGATACATCTAATAGTGATTATCAACCAAAAGATGTTATTTTTTCGGAAAAAGATGAAATCATTAAAAAACTTAAATATGTTGTAGATATGCTTATAAGAGCTTTAAGTAAATTTACAGATAAAGAATTAAATACTTTACGATTACCTCATCCGTTATTAGGTAAAATATGCATTAGAGAAATGTTATATTTTACAAGCTATCATGTGAAACATCATCATGATATTACCCATGAAAATTTAAAAGAGTCTCATGGCTAATCAAAGCTATAGCCTAAATTAATTACTTTTTTAACAGATTTTATGAAACTTTTGTCATTTTAAATCGTTCTACACTTGCGAGCAAGTGAGGATTTAAAATAAAATTTTGGGAAATACACTCTTACATAAATTAGACGAATTTATTCGTAAATATTATAAAAATCAGTTAGTTAAAGGTATTATTTACACCTTTACTTTAGTGTTTTTATTCTTTTTATTTACTATTTTATTAGAGTATTTTGGAAATTTTGGATCTACCACTAGAATGGTTTTATTATATAGTTTTATTGGTGTATCTATATCTGTTTTGGGATATTATATCATTTACCCGCTTTTTAAGCTTAACAAACTAGGTAAAACAATAGATCATGAAACTGCTGCAAACATTATTGGAAGTCATTTTGGTAATGTAAAAGATAAATTATTAAATACGTTACAATTAATTAATGTTACTAATACCCAAACTAATCAGGATTTAAGTTTAGTTACCGCTAGTATAAATCAAAGAATAGAAGAGTTAAAACCGGTTCCTTTTTCATCAGCTATAGATCTAAATCAGAATAAAAAGTATATAAAATATGCTTTAATACCAATTGTTGCCTTAATCCTTATCTTATTTATAAACGCGAATATAATATCTGACAGTACCGATAGATTAATAAACTATTCTACAGAATTTATTCCCCAAGCGCCATTTCAATTTAATATCAATAATGAAGACTTAACTGTTATTGAAAATGAAGATTTTGAATTAGAAGTTAAACTTACAGGTGATGCTTTGCCAAAAGAAGTGTTTATTAATTATGATAGTAAAGAGTTTAAGCTTCAGCAAACATCAAAAAATACATTTTCATATTTATTTACTAATATTCAAAAAGATCAAAATTTCAATTTATCAGCTTCAGGTTTTGATTCTAAACTATATGAAATAAACACCATACCAAATGCTATAATAATGGGGTTTTCTGTTAAGCTTGATTATCCAAGTTATACTGGAATACAAGATCAATTATTAGAAAATATTGGTGATCTAAATGTTCCACAAGGAACAAAAGTTAAATGGATATTTAATACTAAAAACACTAACTCTGTTCAATTTGGATTTAAAGACTCTGTTGTAAACCTTAATAAAGATGCTCAAAACTTATATACATTAGAAAAATCTATTCGTAAAAACGAATCTTACACGATAAAAACAGCTAACGATTTTTTAGTTAATAAAGATTCTGTAAGTTATTATATTGGAGTTAAGGCAGATGAATATCCTCAAATTGAGGTTAATGAAAAAGCCGATTCTGCTCAAGAAAAAATGAAATATTTCAATGGATCTATTTCAGATGATTATGGGTTTAAAAACTTAACATTTAATTATCGGGTTATTAGAGTAGATTCTACTGGAAAGCCTTTATATGATGCAAATTACAAGTCAGTTCCTGTTCAATTTAATAGCAATTTTAATAAAGATCAATTTTTTCACTATTTCGATTTCAAAACAATTGGATTACAATTAGGAGAAAAAATTGAGTATTTCTTCCAAGTATGGGATAATGATCAAGTAAATGGTTCTAAATCCGCAAGGACTCAAAAGAAAACTATTAAAGCCCCTACTAAAGAAGAATTAGACGCTCAACTAGAAAAACAAAATGAAAACATTAAGGATAATTTAGAAGAAAGCCTTAAAGACGCTAAAAAGCTACAAGATGATCTAAAAAAATTAAAAGAAGACATTCTTAACAAGAAAAACCTTGATTGGCAGGATAAAAAGAAAGTAGAAAATATATTAGACCAACAAAAGCAGTTAGAAAATCAGTTGAAAGAAATCCAAAATGAAAATGCTAAAAAGAATCAAGAAAAATCTGAATTTAACCAGCAAGATGAGCAACTAAAAGAAAAAGAAAAAAACCTTGAAAAACTCATGGAAGAGTTAAACAGTGATGAAATGAAAGAGCTTTATGAAAAGCTTGAAAAAATGAGTGAAAATCTAGATAAAAAGAAACTTCAAGAAACCCTTGAAGAAATGGATTTAGAAAATGTTGATCTTAAAAAAGAACTTGAACGATCATTAGAGATGTTTAAGCAAATGGAAATGGATGAAAAGTTAGATGAATTAGCTAAAGAATTTGAAGAGCTTGCTGAAAAACAAGAAGAACTTGCTGAAGATCAAGAAAAAACAGATGAAGAAAAGGCTAAAGAGCAAGAAGAATTAAATAAAAAACAAGAAGAACTTGAGGAAGAAATGAAGGAAATGGAGAAGAAGAATGAAGAGATGGAAAACAAACGAGATACAGATAAACTCAAGGATAAAGAAGAACAAATTAAAAAAGATATGAAGGAAAGTCTTGATAAATTAAATCAAGGCAAACAAAGTAAAGCAAAGAAAAGTCAAAAGAGTGCTGCTGAAAAAATGAAAGAAATGGCTGAGCAAATGCAAAGCATGATGAGTATGAATAATGCTGAGCAAACTCAAGAAAACATGGAAGACCTCAGAGCATTATTAGAAAATCTTATTACCCTTTCTTTTGACCAAGAAGATGTAATGCAAGAGTTTAAAGTCACTGCTACTAATGATCCTAGATACGTAAAACTTGGTCAACAGCAAAAGAAATTAAAAGATGACGCTAAAATGATTGAAGACTCTCTATTTGCTTTAAGTAAACGAGTTGAACAAATCCAATCCATAGTTAACAAAGAAGTCAATAAAATCAATAAAGGAATTAAAAATTCACTTTACAATATTGGAGAAAGAAGAACTAACAATGTTATTGTAAATCAACAATTTACTATGACTTCTATTAATAATCTTGCCTTATTACTTGATGAAGCATTAAAACAAATGCAACAACAAGCTGCTAGTCAACAACCAGGGAGCGGAAGCTGTAATAATCCTGGTGGATCTAACCCTAAACCTGGTTTAATACCTAGTATGAAACAAGCTCAGGGAGGAGTTTCAGAATCTCTAAAAAAGCTTAGAGAAAAAATGGGTAAAGAAAAAGGTAAATCTCCTGGTAAAGAAGGTAAAAGTGGTAAAGACGGTCAAGGCGGTTCTGGTAGTGAAGGATTAGCTAAAATGGCAGCCGAACAAGCTGCTTTAAGAGAAGCTATCAAACAAATGGGGGAAGAACTTAACAAAGATGGTTCTGGTCTAGGAAATGGTCTAAAAAAGATCGAAAAAGACATGGAAAAAGTTGAAGAAGATATTATCAACAACAAGATTACACAAGAAACTATAAAAAGACAACAAGATATTTTATCTCGCTTATTGGAGTCCGAAAAAGCTATCAGAGAAAGGGAATTTGATAATAAAAGAGAGTCAGAAGCTGTAAAAAATCAAAAATTTAGTAACCCTAACGAGTTTTTAGAGTATAAGAGAAAAAAGGAAAAAGAGTTGGAGTTATTAAAAACGATTCCTCCTTCTTTACTACCCTACTATAGAAATAGGGTAAATGAATATTTTAATAAAACATATTAAAAGAAATGGCTATTACAATTGATGACCATATGGTTCTAAATACCGAATCTCAATCGATTCATAAAGTTGAAAAGTACGTAGATAATTTATGCTCTAAATTAAGTGTTAACAGTGATTACTATGGTAATATATTAATCGCACTTACTGAAGCTGTTAATAACGCAATGAACCATGGTAATAAAATGGATCCTGAGAAAAAAGTTAAATTGTCTTGTGAAAATGCCGAAAAAGAAATTGGCTTTAAAATAGAAGATGAAGGAGAAGGTTTTGATTATGACAGTCTACCAGATCCAACTGATCCTGAAAACATTGATAAACCAAATGGAAGAGGGGTTTTTCTAATGAAACACCTAGCTGATGAGGTAAACTTTCATAATGAAGGAAAGATTATTGAATTAAAATTCAACTTAAATTAGACCTATTTAGTCAAGTCTTTTATTTCTTTCTAGTGTTATACAAGATATTTATCGAAGAGTGTTTATATATTTATAATAATCCTTCGATCCCAATCAGTACGACTAGACAAAATTTATTACTTTGCGCAAAATATTTTTTCATTCAGAAGAGATTGATTTTAAACTTGATAATGAACATCAAATAACGAAATGGATATCAAAAATTATCACTAATGAATCGAAAATTATTGGTGATATCTCTTATATTTTTTGTTCTGATGATTACTTGTTAAAAGTGAATCAAGACCATCTTAACCATGATTATTATACCGATATCATCACATTTGATTATTGTCAAAATGGTATAATTTCTGGTGATTTATTTATAAGTATTGATAGGGTAACTGATAATGCTTCTCAATTAAAGGTATCATTTAATCAAGAGTTATGTCGTGTAATTATACATGGCATTCTTCATTTATTAGGAAATGGAGATAAGACAGAAAAAGAAGCTTTAATTATGCGTAATAAAGAAGAAGATGCTTTAAATTTATTACTAGATTTAAACTAGTATGGTTAAGAAATTTATTAAAGAATATAATAATCGAAGAACTAATTCTCCAAAAGGGTTAAGGGTTTTATTTGTTCTAACCGCTATTTTTTTACCATTGGCTATGGTATTTTTTAAAACAAGTCTTTATCATTATTTCTTAAACATACTATTAGAACTTGAAGGTCCTGGTGCTTATATGATCTATTTTGAATCTTATCTAATTTGCTTTTTTATATTTCTTATTCCATTTGAAATAATTCTACAAATAATAGGCTATAGAAAAACTATAAAAAATTAATAATAGACGTTTTTAGCCTTATCTTTATAAAAAATAAATTATTATGCATCCAATATATGATGTTATAGTAGTAGGGGCTGGACATGCGGGTTGTGAAGCTGCTGCTGCTGCTGCAAACTTAGGTTCAAATGTATTATTGGTTACCATGAATATGGAAACTATTGCTCAAATGTCATGTAATCCTGCTATGGGTGGTATCGCTAAAGGGCAAATAGTACGTGAAATTGATGCCTTGGGTGGCTATTCGGGTATAATAACTGATAATACTGCTATTCAGTTTAAGTTACTCAATAAATCTAAGGGACCAGCTATGTGGAGTCCTAGAGCTCAAAGTGACCGTAAGCGTTTTGCTGAGGCTTGGAGGTTACAGCTTGAAGCAATACCTAATGTTTCTTTTTGGCAAGATATGGTTAACGAATTAATCATTGAAAACAACAAAGTAATAGGTGTAAAAACATCAATGGGTATCGAAATAAAAAGTAAAACAGTTATTCTAACAGCTGGAACATTTTTAAACGGGAAAATCTTTTTAGGAGAAAAACAATTTGGTGGAGGTAGAGCAGGAGAAAGAGCTGCTTATGGATTAACAGAAAACTTAGTTGATCTTGGATTTGAATCTGGAAGAATGAAAACAGGAACACCTCCTAGAGTAGATGGAAGAAGTCTTGATTACACTAAAATGTTAGAGCAACCAGGGGATGAAAATCCTGGTAAATTCTCTTATTTATCATCTACCAAATCATTAACAAAACAAAGAAGCTGTTGGATTTCATATACCAATACTGAAGTACATGATATATTAAGAACAGGTTTTGATAGATGCCCATTATTTAATGGGGACATAGATGGAACAGGTCCAAGATATTGCCCATCTATTGAGGATAAATTAAATCGTTTTGCTGAAAGAGAACGACATCAATTATTTGCTGAACCAGAAGGTTGGAATACTGAAGAAGTATATGTGAACGGTTTTTCTAGTTCTCTTCCTGAAGAAGTACAATTTGAAGCATTGCGAAAAGTTTCTGGGTATGAAAATGTAAAAATGTTTAGACCTGGGTATGCTATTGAATATGACTATTTCCCTCCGACACAATTAACCTATACACTAGAGACTAAACTTGTAGAAAATCTATTTTTTGCTGGTCAGATTAATGGAACTACTGGATATGAAGAAGCAGGCTGCCAAGGTTTAATGGCTGGAATAAATGCACATCATAAGGTAAAGGAATTAGATCCATTTTTACTGAGTCGATCAGAGTCTTACATTGCTGTTTTAATTGACGACCTTATAACTAAAGGAACAGATGAACCATATAGAATGTTTACCTCTAGGGCTGAGTATCGATTATTATTAAGACAAGATAATGCTGATATTCGTTTAACTGAAAAAGGATATAAACTTGGTTTAGCTTCTGAAGAGAGGATGAATAGAGTAGAAGAAAAAATAAACGAAACTGAAAATTTAATTCAATTAATTAAAAGCACTAGTGTAGATCATCATTTGATTAATCCAATTCTAGAAAATAAAAAGAGCTCTCCACTTAAACAAAAAGTGAAATTTGACAAAGTAATAACTCGTCCCAATATTGGGTTAAAAGATGTTTATCATACTTCTGATAAACTTACATCTAAAATAAATTCTTATAACGGATTAAAAGAGGAAGTACTTGAACAAGCAGAAGTTCAATTAAAGTACAGTGGATACATTAATAAAGAACAAGAAGTAGCTAATAAATTAGCTCGTTTAGAAAATGTAAAAATACCTAGTGATATAAATTATCATAAACTAGGAAGTTTATCTAATGAAAGTAAAGAAAAACTTAATAATATATCTCCCTCCACTATTGGACAAGCTTCTAGAATTAGCGGAATAAAACCATCAGACATTAATATGCTTTTAGTTTATCTTGGTAGATAAACTATCTCAACTCTTATTTTAAAAGGCTATCTAAATTATTAGATAGCCTTTTTTGTTTCACGTGAAACATAATATTAACATCAATATTAATCTGATTTAATAATAAAACACTAATGAATCTTATTATAAAAAATATTAAACCCTAATAAAAAACAAAACCCTTATACAGAAATTAAAAGGACTTAGTTAAACTAGAAACCAGAAGTTATATAAAATTCATATATAAAAACACCACATCTATTAAATAAAAACATTATTAAAATTACTTCTACTTGAATTACAGATATTCAATCTGAGGGTTCTGAAATTATAACTGGTAGTTACTTTTCGAAACTCCTTATAATATATTTAAGCATATTCATTATATCAATATGATCTGAATTTATAATTTCTTTCAATATATATATAATCAACTTGATAAAACGAAACCAAATAATAAGAAAACGAATTCTACTGTCAGATTCATTATATTTATTACATCAAATGATATAAGATTATTTAACTATACTAAAGTACTGAAGAAAAACTTCAGAATTGAAAACCAAATATTAAAACCAATTAACTTATAAATTTTTTAATAATTGTTTCACGTGAAACAATTATTAAAAACTAGAATAAATGATAAATTATTAAGTAAATTTACACTTATTAGTTTGATTTTATTATGTTTAAATAATAAAATAAAGTTAAAAGTAAAAACATAATATGACGAAACATCTCTTATACACCTTATATATTTCATATATAACGGAATAAAACACGCTTAAAACGCCTTAAAATGATTATTTGAGAGTTAACATTGAAATTAAAGCTAAAAACAATAACATTTTTATAACATAATAGACATAATACTAAAAATGATATTTCGTTTATTAAATAAAAGAAATAATACAGTTGAAATTTATTTTATTATAAAATTGTAACTTAACAGTTAAATAATAAATTATTAAAACATGAAAAGAAACTTTACTATTGGCTTTATTGCTTGTATTCTTATGTTGTTATTCTCTTGCTCACCTGAAGCTAATAATAATAAAGAATTTATCATTAATACAACATTAGTTGCAAGTGGTCCTTTATTTGAAGGAAGTAATACATGCCAATCAGAAATTAGTGCTAATCTAACCGATTATTTAAATGAGCACCAAATTAAAAAAGATGAAATTGTAGACATTACATTAATCTCTGCATCTATAACAAATGATTCATCAGAAAATATGAACTTGATTGAATCAATAAATCTACAAGTATTCTCTGATAATTTTCCAATGCAAAATATTGCAGTTGCAAACCCAATAAAAGAAAATATAAAAGTTGTGGATTTGAAAGTTGCAGAATTACAAGAACAATTACAATCAATATTATTAGAAGATCAAAGTTATGTAGTAGCAGATGCTACAATTAAAGAAGACTTAGATGATGATCTTAATTTACAAACAGAATTAAAATTTAGTATTAACTATTATAGAAAATAACAAAATCATGAAAAAAATTATCGGATTATTAAGCGCATTTGCAGTAGTTGTAGCATTTAGCAGTTTTACATTAAACACTACACCAAAAGGTGGAGGTGATGACATAATAGGATTATGGGAACCTAGTAATGGAAAAGCCAGAGTTAAAATTGAAAAAATAGGAAAAAAGTATTACGGTAAGATAGTTTGGTTAAGAGAACCTATTGATCCTGATACTAAAAAACCTAAAGTAGATAAAAATAACGAAGACGAAAAAATGAGAAATGTACCATTAAGAGGGTATAGGTTACTAAAAGACTTTACTTATGATGCAGAAAGTAAAGAATGGTCTAATGGTACAATCTATGATCCAGAAAGTGGAAGCTTATATAGTTGTGTTATTACAAAAGATAAAGATGTGTTAAACATAAGAGGATATGTTGGAATTAAAGCTCTTGGAAGAACTGACACATGGAAAAGAATTAAACTAAAGAAGAAAAAATAAAATGAGTTACATATCATTTAAAAAAATTATATTAATCACATTGGTAATGAATTTTACTAATGTGATTTTTTCACAAATAGACTCTACTTATCAAGAAGAAGAGGAAGATTACAGCATGTATGATGATGTAGAAGATGTTGGAGTAATTATTACATATTGTAGTCCAAAAATATTTGATCTAAGCCCTAATCGTTTTATATCTGTGGGATATGATTTAACTGGAAGTGGTACATTAAAAACTTCTAACGAAGGATCTTACAAGCCTGATGAAGATGTACCAATGTTAGATCAAAGCAAGTTAAACTACCATGGTGTAAGAATTAATGCAAACATACCTGTAATATCATTATCTAAATTTGTATGGCAAGTTGGTGGTGGTTTTAATCAGGCAAATATTGCAACAAATAAAATAGATTCAGTTAACGATCATAAGCTACTATTAGATGAATTAGATGGTGGTTTAACAAGTATAAACCTTAATACAACATTATTTAAACCATTAGGTGAAAAAAACTTTCTAATCCTTCAATTATTAGCTGAACAAAATGGAAACTATACACTAGGCTCTAGTAGTAATGGACCTAATATTGGCAATACTAAATACTCTGGTACATTAATATGGGGTAAACGACCTCATGATAGATTACAATGGGGTGTTGGTTTATCAAGAACATATAGAGCTGGTGAATTAAATTATATACCCGTAATCATGTATAATTTTACTTCTGAAAACAGAAAATGGGGAACTGAAATTTTATTCCCTGCGAGGGCTGCTTACAGAAGAAAAATAAATTCTAGAAATATTCTATTAGCAGGTTTTGAATTAGAAGGTGGATCATACAGGTTATACAATACAGGTTTGAATGCTCAAAATCTTGAATTAAGAAGAAGTGAAATTAGATTAAGATTAGATTATCAAAAACAACTAAAAGGATTTGTTTGGATGGGAATTCAAGCTGGTGTTATTTTAAATTATTCTTATAATATTGATGATTTAACAGCTACAAATAATAGTGACTTTTATAGAGGTTTTTTTGGAGATCAAACGTATACATTTAGTAATACATTAAGTCCTATGCCTTATGTAAACCTTACATTTAACTTAGTTAGTAAGTAACAATAATTTTTAATTGAATTTTAAAGAGCGATATAGTACTATATCGCTCTTTTTTTTGTGACCCCAGCAGGATTCAAACCTGCAACCGTCAGAGCCGAAATCTGATATTCTATTCAGTTGAACTATGGGGCCTTTTTCTTCTTTTACGAAGAATAACAAATATAATTGAAATAATAAAGATTAATCCTATTAATGGTAAGACAACAAATAGTATTAATTTATTAAACCAAATATTGCTTAACTGACTAGCATTAATGCTCCCTGGTGTATATTTCTTATTATCATTCCAATCACTTTTATTCAATCCAGATAAATTAAGATTGATTAATTCTATATGGGACTTTCCATTAAAATCTAATTGTAAAGAATCTACCATTAAACCATCAGAAGTATAAAGTTCAATCAATCCGGTATCTTTTAATGAGAAAAGACCATCTACTGATGGTATATCATAAATGGAATCTATTATAATATCATCTTTAGAAAAAAGAATATAAGAATTACTATGAATAAACGTAGAATCTGGAATAGTATATCGCTTATCTTTATCTCGAAGTATAATCCAACTAGATATATCTATTATAGAATCAGTGTTATTATAAAGTTCTATCCAATCTCCTTCTTTATCCCCACATTTTAGGCAAAACTCAGTAAATTTAAGTTTATCAAAGAATTTACTTCTTGTTTTTTTATTAAAGATTGCTTTTATAACAATGCTAGAATCTATTTTAAATGATCCTACACTATCTTTAATATTAATTCCTTCCCAACCGTTAAAAACATACCAGTCATTAGGTATAGCCTTTATATATTGATCTATATGATTAAAATAATATCCTTTTAAATCCTTATTAATCGTAATTCCATTAAATATTATTGTTCCATTAATTGGTGCTTCAATCTTTATATTAATTAAACTATCTAACTCAAATTGTTCTTTTAAATGTTTAAAAATGTATTGAGGTCTATACCTAGCAAAGTTTTTGATCCTATTAATTTCTTTATTCCATCTATCTCGATTACTTCCCCACTTTTTATGTTGGTAATCTATTTCAGTATCTAATCTATTAACAAAACCATCTATTTGATTAAGAACAATAGTACTATCTAAAAAGGTTTGTATATAGGTAGAAAACTTATTGATATACATATTCTTTATAGAATCATTTTCTAATAAACCCCTTAAAAACAAAGTTGACCATGCTGGATAAGGCCATGCTTCATTCGATTTTTTAGTAAAATCTTTAATCGTATTTTTAGTATATGCCTTAGCACCATCCAATCCAAAACCAAAATCTGTATCAAACATTAACCATCTCCATCTGGCAGTATCGTGCCATGATCTCCAATACCGAATATTACCACCAGCATCTGTATTAGCAAAATACGTTTGAGATATATTATATTCTAAAAAATTATTAATATCAATTAGTTTATTTAAAGAATCTATATGCTTATTATCAGCAAAATCTGTTTTAGAAATAAACTTAACAACCTTCATATAATTATGACGCTTACCCATTTTTAAATCCGATCTATGTTTCATTACAGAAACGCTATCCTTATCTAAATCATAATGTTGTTTTAAAAAATGCTCGTTAAATTTTTCTCTAATATTATATATACCCCAATATTCTCCATTAATAAATACAATAACTGTTCGGTAGCTTTGAACATCAAAACTTAAATCTTTTACTAATTGAGTCATTAATACATCTCGAAAATGGGCTCTATTATTATCTGATCCGCTATTCCTAAGAATAAAAGATTTATATTTTTTATAAGGTAGGTTAGGAAAAATAGGATAATCAAAGTTCTTTTTCCCATAAGATTTTCTTGAAATTATAGATAAAGACTTCTGAGGAAACATACGACTATATGCACCAAAAATTTTTAATCCAGCTAATTGATTAAATTGGGGTTTACCAACTTCATCAAAATATTCGATATTAATAGGTAGTTCCGTGTCTTTATGATAATTAGCCCCTTTAAATGGAGCAGACGAAGAAGCATTTAAACCTTTAGAATAAAGTCCTTTAACAGGATCAAACATACTTTTTGGATCAACAGAGATTGAAATTAAAGGATAACTAAACTTTCGTCTTTCTAAAATATAAGATCGAGTTAAAGGCTTGGTTTTATATGTACCAATATAAGCAAAAGCCCTAACAACTGTTGTAGTGTCAATAATAATGGTATGTTCATATAAATTAGACTTCTTTGAAGGAACAGAACCATCAAGGGTATAATAAATAACTGACGATTGAGTAGTTGATAAACTTAATTCAATATTATCATTATATATTCCACTTACCTTACTAAATATTACTGTTGAATCATCTTGAGATAAAAGTGAAAAAGAACAAAAAAGTAATAATAGTAATCCTTTTATAATGGATAAAATATTATAAAAAGGAAATTGCTTCATTAAAATTAATTCTTTAATCTATTACTAAACGTTTATCCCTATTCGCTACTTCCCATGCAGTATGAAAAACTAATCGAGTAATGGTTTCCATTTTTTCAAAATCTATTTTTTCAAAAGTATCAGTTGCTTTATGATAATCTTCATGTACACCATTAAAATAAAATATCACAGGAATACCATTTTTTGCAAAATTATAATGATCCGATCTGTAGTAAAAACGATTTGGATCTTTTTCATCATTAAATGTATAATCTAACTCTATATTAGTATACGTTTTGTTACATGCTTCACTTATATTATGTAACTCTTTACTTATTTTATCTGCACCAATTAAGTAAATATAATTTGGATTATCAGCATGAGCTTTATCTAATCGACCAATCATATCTATATTTAAATCACAAACAGTTTGCTCTAATTCGTATACAGGGTGCTTAGTATAGTACTTAGAACCCAACAAACCTTTTTCTTCTCCAGATACAGGCATTACAAGTATACTTCTTTTTGTTCCATGGCCAGCATCTTTTGCCTTTTGAAAAGCTTGTGCTAATTCTAATAAAGCAACAGTTCCAGATCCATCATCATCAGCACCATTAAATACCTCTTGACCTTTCATACCAATATGATCATAATGTGCAGTTAAAACAATAATCTCCTTTTTTAACTCAGGATCACTTCCTTCGATAAAGCCTAATACATTCGAAGAAACTAAATCTTGAGTTAAACTTTTGAGGTCAAAAACAAAATTATTTTCTTCTTTCATCTCATCTTTTCCCTCTCCACTATTTTCCATAAAAAGTTGAGTATATACATTATTAGAAACAAAAAAGAAAGGGATATAATTAGCTCTTCCACCATCTTTTTCTCCTTTAAGTTTCATGGTTGGAGATTCAAAATAATGACTCATTTTCTCTAAACTGTTGTTAAAGTTATCATCAACAAATATAACTGCCTTAGCACCTTTACTTTTTGCTAAAGCTAATTTTTTAGTCCATGTCCAATTACCAGCATTAACACCTTCTGGCACATCAGTTCTCATTACCAAAATTTTATCTTTTATTTTTAAAGCTCCATAATCATCTCTTTTTTCTGTTTTAATCCCATAAGTAATATCATAAATATTAGAAACTGGAGTTTTAAAGCTAGCAAATTGAGCATATGCAGGAAAAAAGTAAAAGTCTTTTCCAAAATAAAATGTTCCTTCGTTTACGCTAATATTTGCATTAGGTGCCATAGTTTCAACTAATTCAAACTCTTGTGTATACTTACCATTATTACCTGGTTTAACATTCATTTTCTTAAAAGCAGATATTAAATATTTTTCTGCCATTTTTTGACCTTCTTTACCCGTTTCTCTTCCTTGAAATTTATCGGATGCAAAAATGTATAAATGATCTTTTAACTCATTTCTAGTAATCGTATTAGCATAAATAGATGCTTTAGAATCTTTATCGATTTTTATTTCATTATTAGAAGCTATCTTTTTAGTAGAATCGCAAGAAATTATAATGAAAACTGATAATAATAAGGTAATAGTATATTTCATCTTGTATAATTCGTATTTGGTTAAATTTTATGCTTAGTTGCTAATATTATTACAATTCACAAATATTAGCTTAAACTAATTTTAGATACTCTTTTTTCGTGTCTTCCTCCCTCAAAATCATGAGATAAAAACGTTTTAACTATTGCTAAACTTAATTCATCCTCAATAAATCGAGCTGGTAAAGTAAGTATATTAGCATCATTATGTTGTCTTGCTAAAGCAGCAAGTTCTTCATTCCAACATAAAGCAGCCCTAATGTGACTATGTTTATTAACTGTCATATTAATACCGTTACCGCTACCACAAATAACAATACCAAAATTAAAAGATTCATCTATTAACGATAACGCAACTTTATGTCCATAATCTGGATAATCAACTCGTTCACTATCAAAAGGACCAAAATCTTCATATCCTATATTATGTTCCTTAAAATATGTTTTAATCTTTTCTTTTAATTCAAAACCAGCATGATCCGAACCTATTGCAATATTCATTGTTTTCTTTTTTTATTTATCTGAATAATAATTTATTACAGTGTTTTTAGTAGTTAAACAAGATCTTTTATAACTTGATTATTAGTCAAATATACACGTTATAAACAGCAAAATTGAAGTAATTAACAATCAAAAAATCATAATTTAAAAAATTCAATGTTAACAGGTATTATAATAGGTATCTATAAAAAGACAAAAACAGTGGATATCTTTTAAACTTGATTATAACTTCTAAAAATTATTTTTGCAATTTATAACTCTATCATTGTATTGTAATTTTTATTGTATTCTCAAAAAAAATATCTGCATAAATTACACTCATCTTATTAAGAGTATTGAATATCATTTTTACAAAAAAGTATTACACAATAATCTGTTTAATATCTTAAATTGAGTTTGTTCAAAACCATATAATTCTTATTCGTAAATTAACATCTATAAACCTTTTATAATAAAGAATGTTTAATACTAAAACAATAAAATAAAACTATTGAAAAACTGTTAATAAGATATAATAAATTATACATCAAAGTATTTTAAAATAAGATTATAAACAGAATTAACAGACCATATAATAGTAACATATATATTTAAAAATATTTATTATTATTTATTATCTCCATTCCTTGTGAATAATCATTGAATAGAAATTTTAAAAATTAGGTATCTTTGAAAAACGATTAAGCAATAAGTGAAAAAACTGTTATACATCATCATTATATTTTATTTAAACTGGGGGCGTGCGCAACAGCCAGTTAATCCAAATGGATATAATACTTTTTTTTATGATAATGAAAGTAAAATAATTGCAAGTGAAGGAAATTTAAAAAATGGAAAACCAGAAGGATATTGGAAAAACTATTATAAAAACGGACAATTAAAATCAGAAGGTAATAGGTTAAATTTCTTATTAGATAGCAATTGGTTGTTTTATGGATCAGATGGATTTTTAAAAGAAGAAATTTTTTACAAAGAAAATAAACGAAATGGAGCTTATAAACAATATAGCGATTCGGGAATTTTATTTTCTATATCAACTTATATAAATGACACGCTTACAGGTTTATATCAAGAATTTTACCCTTCGGGCGAATTAAGATTAACAAAACAATTAGTAAATGGTATTTCTAAAGGAAAAGCCACAGAATATGATAAAGATGGAAACATCATAACATTAGTAGAATACGATAACGGGAAAGTAATTCGTAAAGAAAAAATTAATCGTTTTGATGAAAATGGTAAAAGAGTAGGCCTTTGGAAAAAATATGATGAAGAAGGTAGATTAGTTAGCGAAGGAGTTTATAAAGACGGTAAAAAAGATGGAATTTTTAGAACATTTAATGCCAAAGGAGAATTGGATGAAATGAAAAAGTTCGAAATGGGTATGGAAGATTTAAATGCTCAAGAACTTATGTTTGTTGATTTATATAAAGAATATTACCCAACTGGAGAAATTCATTTTGTTGGTGCTAAAGATGATAATAAAAAGAAACACGGCATTTTCCAAGAATACGATAAAGAAGGAAACATTATTAAATCTTTTATTTATGAAAAAGATAGTTTACTAGCCAAAGGTTTAATTGATAGCAAAGGATTAAAACAAAGCAAATGGTATTTTTATTTTCCTACTGGAGAAAGAAAAGCTAAAGGAAAATATAAAAACGATAAAAAAACAAGTTCTTGGTTGTATCTATATAAAAATGGCAAAAAAGAACAAGAAGGAAAATATAGCAAAGGACTAGAAGTAGGAGAGTGGATATGGTATTATCAAAATGGACAAGAAAAAAGAAGAGAAAATTTTAGAAAAGGAAAAGAAGACGGACCATCAGTTGAATATGATAGTTTAGGAAATGTTGTAGCCCAAGGAGAATATCTTAATGGATTAAAAGAAGGAGAATGGTTTTATAAAGTTGGTGATCATACAGAAAAGGGATCCTATATTGATGGTTTAAAAACAGGAAGATGGGAGTATATTTACGATAATGGTCAGTTAAATTTTGAAGGAAATTATAAAAATGGTTTTGAAGAAGGAAAACATACTTATTACTATGCAAATGGTAAAGTAAAAGAAGAAGGTAAATACGGGTTAGGTAGGAGAGAAGGAACTTGGAAAAAATATGATGATGAAGGAAATTTAATTATTACCTATACTTACAGAGGAGGTGCAGAAATTAAAGCAGATGGGATTAAAATAAAACCTGCTTTTACTCCATAATGAGATTTAATAATAAAATAATTGTTCTTGTTGCAAGTGTTACACTTCTTGGTTTAATAGTATCACAGTTTTTTGTCTTAAAATTAAATCTTGATGTTCAATCAGAAAAAAAAGCTATTCTTGAACAACAAATAGAACTAGAAAAAAACGAGTTTAATAATTACGTTATTATTTCGCTTACTGAGGTTCGTGATAGGTTAATTTCATTTAATCAAGAAACAGAAGATATATACCTAGAGCCTGTAAAGAGAATTAACCCAAATTATTATGTAGTAAGTTTTTACGACACCTTAAATAAACAAATACTTAATAATCTTATTACCGAAAAATTTACTATTTACAGTATTACTGAAGAATTTAAATTAGGAGTTTATGATTGTTTTACCGATTCAATAATTTTTGATGAATATGTGGGATTAAGTTCTACAGATAGTAGCAAATATGTACCACAAAAATGGGATCATGATGGCTATTATTTTGGAGTATATTTTCCTAACAGAACAGAAACTATAATTCCCGAGCCTAATAAAATACCTTATGTATTAATTTTTGCAACACTATTAATTGTGGCAGTTGTATTATTTTTTGGATATACTACTACTACTCTAGTAAGACAAAAGAAAATATCTAATATCACAACCGATTTTATTAATAACATGACTCATGAACTTAAAACACCTATTGCAACTATTAATTTATCAGTAGATGTAATGGCAAAAAGTTTAGTTCAAGCTGATGAACCAGATGAACGAATGGGAAGATATATCAGCATTATTAAAACCGAAAATAAACGGTTAGAACATCAAGTTGAGCGCGTATTAAGAATAGCTAAATTAGAAAAAGGAGATATAAAACTTAATTTCGAAGAGTTAGATATTCATGAAATAATAGAAGGATGTATTGAAACTTTTTCAGTTCCAATTCAAGAAAGAAAAGGAAGTTTATCCTGTAATCTTAATGCGAATTTTTTCATTATTAATGGAGATATTATTCATATAACCAATATTATTTATAACCTCTTAGATAATGCAAATAAGTATTCTGAAGGAGCACCTATTATATCTATAGAAACTCAAAGTAGTGAAAATGAAATAAAAGTGTTAATTTCAGATCAAGGAAAGGGTATTCCTAAAGAAGATGTTAAATTTATTTTTAACAAATTTTACCGTGTATCAACAGGAGATGTTCATAATGTTAAAGGTTTTGGGCTCGGACTTTACTACGTAAAGCAAATGATTGAAAAACACGGGGGAAATATTCAAGCAAAAAGTAAATTAGGTGAAGGAACAGTTTTTACTATTACTTTACCATTAAAACGATAAAAATCAAATGGCAGAAAAAGCAAAAATTTTACTAGTTGAAGACGATTTTAATTTAGGATTAGTAATTCAAGATTTTTTATCTATTGAAGGTTATCAAGTGCATTTATGCCGAGATGGAAAAGAAGGATTACAAAAATTTAATAAAAACACCTATGATCTTTGTTTATTAGATGTTATGCTTCCAGAAAAGGATGGGTTTAGCATGGCAGAAGATATTCGTAAAGTAAATAGAGAAGTTCCTATTATTTTCTTAACAGCTAAATCTTTAGCTGAAGATAAAGTAAAAGGATTTAAAGCTGGAGGAGATGATTATATTACTAAACCATTTGATAATCAAGAATTCTTAATGAGAATAGAAGCTGTACTAAGAAGATCTATGGGTACTTCTATTGCTGAAGAAGAAGATAAAGGGATATATGAACTTGGTAAGTTTACGTTCGATTCAGTTAACCTTAGATTAAAAATAGGAGATGAAGATAAAAAACTAACTAAGCGTGAAGCAGCTATTCTTAAATTATTAGCTGAAAACAAAAACAAAGTAATTGAAAGAAGTCTAGTATTAAATTTAATTTGGGGAGATGATAATTACTTTAATGGTAGAAGTTTAGACGTATTTATCACCAAATTACGAAAGTATTTATCAGCAGATGAAAATATCCAAATTGCAAATTTACATGGTGTAGGATTTAAATTTGAAGTGAAAGAATAAAATAAACTGAATATTTATCACTTAAAAAGAGATTATAACTTATATAATCTCTTTTTTCGTTTAGGATTTTTTTAAGAAAATTAAACCTATTAAAGGTCCAATAACAAGAAATAAAAATAAATACTTAGTATCCATAATGGTATTTAAATAAGTAAGTAGCTGAATGCTCAAAATAGTTATGGAAAAGCCAATACACGTAACAATAGTTAGAGCAGTTCCTTTAGCTTCTGGCTTAACATTATTCGATACCATGGTCGAAAACATAGGAGAATCTGCCAGTACAACCATACCCCAAAAAACAAGCACACTTATAAACAATATAGGAGATGTTATGTAGAATACTAGTGGAGATAATAAACACATTATAATAGACAGAACTAATATAAAAGAAGCTGTTTTTTTAGCACCTACTATCATAGATCCATAACCACTTATTACGCATCCAATCCATCCAAACGCAATAATAATAAACGAATAAAGCGCAACATTAATTTCTACATCTTCATGTATCGTGTTATAAGTGCTTAACATAATAGGTACGAAAGCCCAAAAGGCATATAATTCCCACATGTGACCAAAATAACCAAATGCAGCACTTCTAAACGATTTATTATTAAAAACGGTAACAAAAGATGTTTGATTAACTTTTTTTCCTGGAACACTGTAAAAAGGTCCTTTAGGAACTAATAATACCATCAGTAATCCGCCAGTAATTGCAATAGCTGATGTTGATAGTAAAACTAATTTCCAAGGTAAACCATCAGTAAATGATTTTATTAAATGAGGGAAAGAAGTACCTAACGCCAATGCACCAACAATAAAACCTAACGATTTACCTAAATCTTTTTTATAGTAGTCTGTAGCAATTTTCATGGCTATTGGGTATATACCAGCAAGCGTAATACCTAGTAAAAAGCGAAGCAGAATAAGGCTCCACATAGTATGATCTCCTACTATAATTCCTAGATTAAAACATGCTCCCAAAAGAGCACAAAAAAAGAAAAATTTAGATGGTG
>JAHDBM010000015.1:0-10023 GCA_020630395.1 Flavobacteriales bacterium | reverse complement strand
CCTAGATTAAAACATGCTCCCAAAAGAGCACAAAAAAAGAAAAATTTAGATGGTGCAAATCGATCACCAAACCCTAATATTGCAAATGTTAACGTACCCGTAATAAATCCAAATTGAACTGCTGAGGTTAAATTTGCTAACGCATGTTCACCAAGATTATAGGTAAACACTAAATCACTCATAACAGCATTACTTGCAAACCAAAGCGATACACAACTAAATAAGTTGAACACAAGTAAAGGAAGTATCCATTTTGGTACAGTCATTTTAAAGAAATCTGTTTATAAAGACGGGTAAACTTTAAATAGATTACGTATTTAATATATAATTAACTAACCGAGTTGCTTGTTCTTGATAATTGTTGTTAAATGGAATTTCTAAATCATTTTTTTTATAAAAAGCATTAATAGTAGGTTTAGAAATGATTTCAACTTCTACTTTAGAATAACATTGCATAATAGCTTCAAGCTTAAAAGAAACAGATGATGCCGCAAATTTTCCTTTTGTTTGTCTAGCAACTATAGCAATTTTAGAAGGGTTAATTTCATCAAAAAGACTGAATATGCTGTTTTTAAAATCCCTTAAATTTTGGTTATTTAAACCATCTTTTATTTCTAAATATTTAAAAGTTGGATTAAGGTTTTCATATTGGTCACTCTTTTTTTCTATGGCAACTGCTATTACTCTTTTATTACTTATTTCTATTCCTATTGCTTTCATACAGTAAATTATAAGGACATAATGAAAGATACAGTTTACAAACGAAAAAGTAGAAAAAAAGACTAATAGGTTGTTATTATATGATAGTAAAAAGGAATTCCAATCATTACATTAATTGGAAAGGTTATACCTAATGCCATGGGAAGATATAAACTAGGATTGGCATCTGGTATGGCGTTTTTCATAGCAGCAGGAACAGCAATATAAGACGCACCAGCACCTAAAATAGCAAACAATAATTGGTTACCTGGATTATCAGTTATTTGCATACTCAAAAAAAGTGCTATTATACCATTAATAAAAGGCATTATGATAGCAAAAACAAAAGGGAAAATACCTTTTTTAAGCATTACAGAAAGATGTTTGCCACTTGTTATTCCCATGTCTAAAAGGAAAACAGCTAAAAACCCTTTAAAAATATCAGTAGTAAAAGGTTTAATACCTTCAGCTTGTTCAGCACTAGCTAAAAAACCAATTATTAAACTACCAATTATAAGTAAAACAGAACCATTGGTGAAAGAGTGACGAAGAATTTTTCCTGTGCTAGATTTATTACAGTTTTCACCCTTTTTTCGTTTGTAATAGTTAACGAGTAACACTCCAATAATAATTGCCGGAGCTTCCATAATAGCCATTACAGCTATCATGTGACCGCCATAAGCAACACTTTCATATTCTAAAAAGGAAGATGCAGTAACAAATGTTACTGCACTTACCGAACCATATGCTGCCGCAATAGCACCTGCATTAGCTGTACCTAATTGCTTTTTTAAGATAAAAAAAGCTGCAAGTGGAATACTAGAAGCTAGCACAATACCAAGTAATAAACCAAAAACAATTTCGGTATTAATGCCACTATGCGACAATTCCTGTCCTCCTTTAAAACCAATCGAAAGTAAAAGATATATTGAAATAAATTTCGAAGAGTTTTCCGGTATTTTTAAATCACTTTTTATTTGAATTGCTATAACTCCAAGTAGGAAAAATAACAATGCTGGGTTAGTTAGGTTTTCCATCAGGAGTTATCGCTAAAATTTAATCAGTGATTTTAATAATAGTTTTTTTCTCATATACAATTCCTTTACCTAGTTGTTCTGCTTTAAGCATAAACTTGTGTAAAGCTATGTTAGATATTCCTGATACTTCTACTGAATCAGTATCTTTCCAATTTAAAACAGCATTGTTTTTTTCTCCTTTCTCTTCAAGAATATTATTTAATGTTTGTTTTAATACTTCAACATCACAAGCATTTAATGAATTAGCATTAGATGGTTTTGGTTGAGTTAATCCTGAGTTAATTGTAATAATCATAATCTGTTTGTTTTTTGGTACACACAAATTTCTAACAAATTATTCATATATTTTTATTTATATTTTTTATATTAAACATAAACCATAACTTATGAACTATACACTCCATCAATTAAATGTTTTTTTAAAAATATACGAGAAGAAAAGTATTACTAAAGCAGCCGAAGAATTACACCTTACTCAGCCAGCTGTATCTATACAACTAAAAAGACTACAAGAACAATTTGAGATTCCTTTAACCGAAGTAATAGGTAGGCAATTATACATAACAGATTTTGGTAATCGTGTTGCTGAAGTATGTAAAAGTATTTTGCGAGAATCAGAGATGTTATCTTCTACTATTAATGAATATAAAGGGTTATTAACAGGAAGTATTAAGTTTTCAATCGTATCTACAGGTAAATATGTAATGCCTTATTTTTTAGAAGGCTTTATGGCAAAATATCCTAATGTTGGTATTACTATGGATGTTTCTAATAAACAGGCAGTAGTGGAAAGCTTAGTAAAGAATGATACTGATTTTGCTCTGGTGTCTGTGTTACCAGACCTAATACTGCTAAATACTATTGAGTTAATGGAGAATAAATTATATCTAGCAGGAAGCAAAAAGTATCAAAAAGAGAAAATAACAAAAAATAACCTAAGCAATTATACTTTGATTTATCGAGAAAAGGGAAGTGCTACACGAAATGCTATGGAACGCTACCTAGAAAGACAAGTTGTTACGCCATCAAAAAAGATGACCCTTGTATCTAATGAAGCAGTAAAACAAGCAGTAAAAGCAGGTTTAGGACTATCCATTATGCCATTAATAGGACTAAAAAATGAGCTAGCAAACAAGGAAATAGTGCTATTTGATATGCCCCATTTACCAGTTATAACCAACTGGAATTTGGTATATAATAAAGGGAAGCAATTAACACCAGCAGCAAAAGCGTTTGTAGATTACTTAGAAGAACACAAAGATAAAATTGTAAAAGAACAGTTTAATTAGGAGACATTATTTATCAATTCTACTTTGGTCTTTAAATGTTCTTTTACACTACTAATCCATTCGTTTTTAAGAATACTCAAGATTATACTATCTCTCCTTCCATTTACACTAGCACAGTTACTTCTTAGTATACCCTCTTGAACACAACCAATACTTTTCATAGCGTTAATAGATCGCTTATTGTTGTTATCAGCTCTAAACTCAACACGTTCAAGATCCCATTGGTCAAAGGCTAATTGCAACATTAAATACTTACAGTTTTTGTTTAAACCAGTTCCATGAAATTCTTTTCCGTACCAGGTATAACCTAATTGAATGGTATTATGAGTAGGTTGATAATCGTAAAAACGAGTTGTCCCAGCTACATTATTTAACTTTTTATCAAATACTAAAAAAGGATAAGAGATGTTTTGATCTCTATCCTTAACAGCTGTTTTAATATAATTAGAAAGATTTTCTTTTCCGCTTCCAGGCACTAAAGAGTACATCCAAAGGTCAGGTTCGTTTAGAGAAAAAGGAAGTAAATCATTTATATTATCTAATACTAAAGGGGTTAGTAACACCCTTTCATTTTCTAATATAAATTGCTCCTTAAAATTTATCATAATTGTTTTATTCTGCTTTATCGTGTTCAATCCAAAGTAAACGAGAAGTATCGTATCCTATTGCTTTAGCTTTTTTTAGAAAATCATCTTTCACAGATTTAGGGATAGATGTAGTTCGAGATAATATCCATAAATAATCTAAACTACTCCCAGCCACTAATGCATAATCATAATTACCATTTATAGCAATTACATTATAACCAGCATAAAATGGACCAAAAAAAGATACTTTTAATTCGGCTATATTATTATTTTTAGTTCTGAATTTTGCTTTTCCTTTAGCTTCTTTCCAGTATTTTTTTTCGTAGTTGAACCCTCTATTTAAAACACCTATAGTTCCATTACTTTTTTTAGTGTAAGTTGCGGTAGTGTTGTTTAACCCCCTTTCAAATTTAAAATCGAAACGAGCTATTTCATACCATTTACCTAGGTATTTTTTGACATCAAAATTGTTAATAGCAACTGCCTTTTTGGGTATTGATTGACAACTAAACATGAGTGATATAGATATTAGTAGTAAAACGATTTGTTTCATTATAGTAGATTATTTATTGAAGTTATTAAATCTAAATAGAGATAGAAATTATCGCCTCCTTTTATACCAATTTTGAACCACCTGATCTAGGTATACATGGGAAGCTATATGATCAAATTTTAAAGGGGTTGGTAAGTCACCAAATAAGGGAAATCCTCCTCCTAATAAAATAGGTATAGTTGTTATCCTTAATTCATCAATAAGATCTTCCTTTAAGAAATTTTGAACCGTACTACCTCCATCAATATAAAGCGTACCATATCCTTTTTTATGAATGGTTTCGATTATTTGTTGAGGTTCACCATGTAGTAACGTCACTTTTCCAATTAATACCTCAGGTACTTCTTTTATAGAGGTGCTTAATACAAAAACGGGTTTAGCATATGGCCAATCTATTCCAAAACTCAACACTGTTTCAAAAGTAGTTCGCCCCATTACAATGGCCTCTATTTCTTCCATGAGTTCACCATATCCCATATCAATATTATCTGGGTTTGGTATAGCATGTAACCAATCTATTTCTCCGTTTTTACCAGCAATGTAACCATCTAAACTACGCGCTATAAA
The DNA here is from genome assembly GCA_020630395.1 of Flavobacteriales bacterium. GTDB lineage: Bacteria > Bacteroidota > Bacteroidia > Flavobacteriales_D > CAJJDF01 > CATLPG01. The sequence goes on along the minus strand of JAHDBM010000015.1, from coordinate 5,291 downwards.
GACTATGTTTTTCTTTTTCATGGAGGTTATTTATAACCGTTAAGTTATAAAAACAGATGATCTTTGTAGCTTCATATTATGATAAGTATTAAAGACATAAAAATATCTAGACCTGGACTATGGTTTCCTACGCTATGGATTTACCTTGTTCCGTTTAGGTTAGAAGATAAATTTTGGGAAAACCTTCCATTTTGGATAGGGCTGGTATTTGTTACTTTTCCTTTAAATTACTTGGTGTACGGACTAAACGATTATAATGATATCGAGAGCGATAAGGTTAACGATCGTAAGGGAAACTTTTTATTTGGAGCAAAAGCTTCTAAAGATCATTTGAGCAAGGTACCACTAAAAATAGCCATAGTTGTACTGCCATTTATCATCTATTTTACGATACAATCGGGTATTTGGATGTTGTTGTTATTGGTATTTATGATTGGTGTAAATATCCTGTATAATTTTCCTCCTTTTAGAATTAAAGAACGACCACCTTTCGAAATCTTTATACAAGTTGGCTATGTAATGATAGTCTTGTTTAGTGTCTTATTAAACGATATGGAAATGATTCCTTGGCAAACCGTTTTATACCTCTGTTTATTTGCTTTTCAAGCGCATATAGCGGGCGAAATAATGGACATAGAACCCGATAGGTTATCCGGAAAGAAAACCACAGCAACCCTAATCGGTAGAAAGAACACGAAATACGGTATAATTATACTACTGATTATAGAGGTATATATTTTAGGTATTTGGTTTCAGGATTATATACTCGCAGGGTTTTTAGCCGTATTTTCGATTTACCTGTTAGTAGATGTATTGTTTATATTTAAAGGAAGACCTTATACGTTACCCCAAATGAAATTGTTTGGTATAGCCATGAACCTAGTTGCTTTTTCTACTATGGTTTGGATCTTGTATTCGGGAAAATTGTTAACGCCTACTTTTTAGGCTTACTTCTTTTCCATAGCAGCAGCAAAAGCATTTGCATCTTGGCAGTATTGGTCGTCACCATTAAGTGACCATTTGCCTGTTTTATCTATATAATGTTTAACGGTTTTTCCTACTACCTCATTATATCCTCCAAAAGCATCTAAGGTAATGTGTACCTCTTCTAGATATTCCTTAAGCTCTAATTCATTATTATTAACCGCACTCCATAACTTACTAATACGCCTAGATTCCTTTTTATGCTCTGGGCTTGTGTTTTTATAAGCCATTAAAAAAAGGGAAAGCGCTTTAGCTTCTGGTGATGGTTTATCTCGTTTATCTTTCATGAGGTTTGATACATTTTGGATAAATGTAATTGAAATAGTATGGATTGATTGTTTTTATGATGATTTTCATTGTGTTTGTATGTTTTCGTCACCAAACCATTCCGTTATTTTATTCATTGTTGTATGCAGCCTTTCCTATTCAGATTGCTTTTTTTAGTGATTCAAAGTGTTTTTCGTCAAGTTCCAATAATTTGAAAAGTTCATTACAAGCTATAGGTAGAACCATAATTAGTTCATCATGTCTAGTTGCTTTTTCAAATGTAGTAAAGTGAGAAAAATGATTTAAAGTCTTGAAATTATTTACATTATCAACTAATTGAACAATTCTGTTTTCTACACTGTCTGGTTCGTTTGGGATTTTCATCAAAGTGTATATCTCTAAAAACCTTCTTAAAGCATTAGGAATTAAAATGTCATAAACTTCTCCACCATTTTCAATCTCTTGCTTGTATTTATAGATTAGGCTGAATAAATAAATATATTCAGATTTGTACCTTTTTAAGGTTTTGTTCAAACCTTTTAAAACAGAATTGTCGGTATCTATTTTTTGAATTTGATAAAGTCCAAGGTTTGGAACATCTTCTTTATCTCCTGTTGTTTGATTGGTTTTTCTCTTCTTTTTCTTTAATTGAGATGAATCTCTTAAAAACGAGAAGAATTCAAAATTATGTGTTGAGATAAATAGCTGTTTGAAGCAATTTACAACCTTGTCAGCATTATTTTCATCAACATTTTTTCTGAAAAAATATGAGTTTATTAGTGAATAAACTTGAGAGATATGATTAGTATCTAAACTCGAAATTGGGTCATCAATGAATACTAATGTTTCCTGCATTTGATTAACACCAAGGCTTTCCAATTGAACTAGAAAATAAGAGAAAGCAATTGCTGTTTTTTCGCCTTCACTTAAATTTCTCGCAGGTCTTGATTTACGCAATAGAACGAATTTGTCATCTTCAGTAACATCAATTTTTATATCATCTCGATTAAGAAATTTTTGAATAAATTTATTTAATTCGTCTTTTCCTTTTGTTATAGTTTTTAGAGAATCAAGTTTCTCTTGTTTTATGACTTCTTTCTTAGCGATATAATTGTTATAAACTTTTTGCCAATTTTGCGCTTTTAGGCTTCTCTCTTTTTTATCAAAATAGTTTTCGTTCTTTAAAAAGTCGGCAATCAGGTGCTTTTTTAATTTTTCTCTAGCTGAGTCACGTTCTGTCTCAAAGTTTGCAATTAATGAATTATGACTTTTAATCACTTCGTTAACTTCTGAAAACCAATCTTCAAATTCCTTTAGTTCGTATTCAGTTTCTAATATTTTAATAACATTAAAAATGTTTCCATCTTCTTTCCTTGTAAGTTCACTCAATAAATGGTTTAATTCAGAAATGTAATTTGACTTTATTGATTTGTAAGAATTAATTTTATTCTCAATTGTCTCTCTTACTTTTTCGGTAAAGTCATTTTTACTCTTTGGTATTTCTATTGAGTTAATTAAAGCTATTTCCGAATTAATAGAATTTCTTTTAGCTGAAATTCTATCTCTCAAATCTTTTGAAGCGTTTGAGAAATAATTATTTAAAGTTTTAATTCTGTTAGACTCGACCTGATTACCACAAAATGAGCAATTTTCTGAATTTTCCTCAAATTCTAGACCTTCTTTTACCCAACCATACAAGTCTTTATTCTTTTCTAAAATATCTATTACAACATCTTTGGCAGGCTCTTCTTTTAGAAGTGCAGAAACCGAATTTTTAAAATTGTTTAGTTTTAATTCAATTTTAATTTCGTCAAATTCTAGAAAGTTATTTGTTGAGTTTGATAAAACTTTTAGGTCTTCAATTTCTTTATTTTCCGAAATGATTAATGAATCAATATTATCTTTTGTAATAGAATTTAAAGTTGTCTTAAAATGACCTTTGTCGAACGGAATTGTGTTGTTAGATATAATTAATCTAATTGCCTTACTTTCTTCTCTGAAACGCCAAGTTTCATATTCATTAAAAGTATCGATAGGTTGTTGGTTTACAGTTTTTCTTACTTTTGCATAATCGATTTTTTCTTCCAACTTTTCGATTTCATTTCGAATTGTTGTGTTTTCTCCAACATCAAAAGCAATAGGTTCTCCTAGTTCTGTTCTTGAATCCCAAGTTAATTTTGAATCAATATATTCCTTATTGAAAATAAAAACTGTTTTCTCGTAAGTGTTTAAATGTGCACTATCAAACTCTTGATTGTTATCAAGGCGTAGTTTAAATTTTGCTTCTGGGTAATCTTTATGAATTGTTTTGTCTCGAAGCGAACAAAATATTCGGGATAAAGTAGTTTTTCCCGAATAATTCCAACCATAAATGATATTTTTTTCTTTAAAATCTTGAAGCGTATTATCCCTATTCCAATTAAAATCATTGAAAACTCCAAATTTTTCTATGGTAAGTATTTTTTCTATCATTTGGTTTTTTCAGCTTGCATACAACTAGTGTTTATTAGTAACAAAATAATAATAATCCTGCATTAATTGAAAATTAATAAGTTATAACCTTTTTCAGTTATTAAAATCTATATCTATTATTAATGATTTTAAGGATGCGTTTTAGATTTACTTTAATTAGTAGCTTTGCAATAGATAAAACACGCATCTATGATTTCAGTTAATAATTTGGCAGTTGAGTTTAGTGGTTCTACTTTGTTTAGTGGGGTTTCTTTTGTAATTAACCCTACCGATAAAATTGCCCTTATGGGTAAAAATGGGGCAGGAAAATCTACCATGATGAAAATTGTGGCTGGGGTAGATAAACCAACCAAAGGAAATGTACGTGCACCAAAAGATGCTGTAATTGCCTACTTACCACAGCATTTATTAACCGAAGATGATTGCACGGTTTTCGAAGAGGCTTCTAAAGCGTTTAAGGAAGTACATGCCATGAAGGCCGAAATGGAAGAGCTAAACAAGCAACTCGAAATGCGTACCGATTACGAGAGCAAGGAATACATGGATATTATTGAACGCGTTACCGAAATAGGCGATAAATATTACGCGCTAGAAGATGTAAATTATGATGCTGAGGTAGAAAAAGCGTTAAAAGGATTAGGGTTTAAACGAGAAGATTTTACAAGACAAACAAACGAGTTTAGTGGTGGATGGAGAATGAGAATCGAACTAGCGAAAATACTGTTACAAAAACCCGATTTAATTTTACTGGATGAGCCTACCAACCATATCGATATTGAGTCGGTTATTTGGTTAGAGGATTTCTTGGTAAACAAAGCAGATGCGGTAATGGTTATTTCTCACGATCGTGCGTTTATTGATAATATTACCAACCGAACAGTTGAGGTTACCATGGGCCGTATTTACGATTACAAAGCCAACTATTCTCATTATTTACAATTAAGAGAGGAGCGAAGGTCTCACCAAATAAAAGCGTTTAATGAGCAGCAAAAAGTCATTAATGATAACATGGCGTTTATTGAGCGATTTAAAGGCACTTATTCTAAAACAAACCAAGTAGCATCTCGTGAACGTATGCTCGAAAAAATGGAGATTATTGAAATAGATGAAGTTGATAATTCGGCATTGAGGTTGAGGTTTCCTCCGGCTCCAAGATCGGGAGATTATCCTGTTAATGTAAAAGAAGTATCGAAAGCCTATGGCGAACATGTAGTATTTAAAGATGCAAATTTAGTAATCGAAAGAGGAGAGAAGGTAGCCTTTGTTGGTCGAAACGGAGAAGGAAAATCGACTATGATAAAAGCTATTTTAAATGAAATAGAAGTAGAGGGCCATTGTGAACTAGGACATAATGTTAAAGTTGGTTATTTTGCACAAAACCAAGCCTCACTTTTAGATGAAGAATTAACCGTTTTTCAAACGGTTGATGAAGTTGCTCTAGGAGATATTCGAACTCAAATTAAAAACATTTTGGGAGGGTTTATGTTTAGTGGAGATGATATTGATAAAAAGGTAAAAGTACTTTCGGGCGGAGAAAAAACACGTTTAGCTATGGTTAAATTGTTATT
>JAHDBM010000014.1:59183-60847 GCA_020630395.1 Flavobacteriales bacterium | reverse complement strand
TTATCTGGTATTCCATTAGTATATAATAATATCGTTTGATGTTGTAAGCCTTTTAAAGTTGAGACAGTTATAAATCCTTCCATCTTTGCTTTACTATTTGGCTTTACAACAGCATCTTTATAACTAACATTTATACAATTACAGCTTTTCTCCACACTATCAATGGATAAATCGATATTACCTGTATTCTCATATTCAAAACTAAATTGAAGTGTATCGCTTGGTTTAACTTTACCAAAATCTATAATTTCTTTTGCAAAATTTATCTCCGCATAATCTTCAGACTTATCAGCTAAATTAACCGAGACAATTTCAATTTTTCTTTCTCTAGCTGCTGCTCTACTATAAACAGAATTTTTTTGATCGTTAACATTATCACTTGTAAACTTATCTGCAGTATATTCTCCAAACGGTATTTTTATAAAGCTAAGTTGTCCTGATGCTATATAAGGCTTGAAAATTTCATTATCAAATTCATTTAAATAATTCATTAAACTAGAAATTCTTCTTCCTGTTAATTTTACATTATAATCGGTTTTAGCCAATGGACTTGCAAAACCTCTTACCTTCATTTCAATATTTGTTCCTTTCTCTAACTCTAACAACAATAGTTTAGTAAATAAATCTAAATCCTTAACTCCTTTTTCTACTCGATTCGTGAAAAAATCATCAATATCTAACACAGCTTCTACTGCTTTTTCTTCTGTTAAACCTTTAGAATACTCTTTTTGATAATCTGGAACTAACTTCATGTAATCATGATAGGTTGTTAGATAATTCAATTTGGTAGTGGTATCTCTAGTTCTAGGATTTGGGCAATCATTATGAAAATATAAAGTGACTGGTAGGTATTTATTTAAATCTTCGAGCGTTAAAATTTCTATTTCTTCAACATCCACTGGTTTAGGGAAGTCTACCTGATATATATCATTACAACAAGTAGGACTCTTATAATACATACTCCCTTTTCTGTTTGAAGCCAAATAGCCTCTGTATGCATTAGTATCTAGCGTATAATAGAAATCATTCCATTGTGTATTAATAGGTGGCTGAAGATTCTCTGGCTTACTAAACCTACCTAGCGCTCCTTTAGCTTTAAAAATATCAAAACCTCCAAGCCCATAATGCCACTCAGAACTGAAATACAAATACCCATCTTTAGGATTAAAAAAAGGAGTTATTTCATTATCAATACTATTAACCAACTTCCCAGCATTTTTCACTTTAGAAAACTTTCCATTAGACTTTCGTTCACTATACCAAATATCCATTTTTCCGTATCCCCCATTTCGATCACTGGCAAAAAACAGTACTTCTTTTCCATCAATTACAGTTGCCATTGGCTGTGTTGTAGTTCCAGATGTGGCGTTAACTGACAATGCTTTAATATTCGTCAATTTAGTTCCATTAACCTCAGCTTGCATAATTCTACAATTATTAAAGGTTTCGCATCTTGTAAAATAAAATCGCTTACCATCAGGACTAAAGCAACTATTTGCGTTATGCTGGGTTAAGTTATTTATTGATCGTGCTAATTCGTCTTCTTTTTTCCATGCTGAATCTTTTTCATTAGCGGTATATACTTTTACCTTGTATACTTCATCTTTCACTTGCTGATCTCCTCCCATTTTATCTGCTCTAAGTGAAGAAAAATACATAGTGGA
>JAHDBM010000014.1:10184-59083 GCA_020630395.1 Flavobacteriales bacterium | reverse complement strand
CTTGCTGATCTCCTCCCATTTTATCTGCTCTAAGTGAAGAAAAATACATAGTGGAATCATGAATCATGGGTGAAAATTCTGAATCAAAGGTATTCACTCCTTCTCCTATATTCTTAACAGTTAAATCTGTCATGTATTTAGAAACTCTTCGTGCATAAGCACAGCTCCTTACTTCCTGTTTTGCTTTAGCATAATTAAATGATTTTTTATCTCGGGTAACTGTTTTAACACGTTTCCATGTTTTACCTGCTTCTTTGTATTTACCATTAAACTTTTTCATGGTAGCTAACCAAAAGACTGACTCAGGATAGATTTGTCCATTACCTTTTTTGTACACCTTATCGTAATAATATTCTGCTTTAGCGTAATCATTATACAACCTTAACGATTGAGCATATTTAAAGAGTAAATGAATATCTACACTATCTACTTCCAATGCCTTTTTATAATAAATAGACGCTCCATAATAATCCCCATCTTCAAAATTTTCATCAGCAAATTGCATGAATTGTTTTTTGGTTTGTGTTATTCCTTGAAAGGAAAAACACACTATAAACAAGACTAATGCAAGTCCCTTAAATGAAATATTTAAAGATAATCTGGACAAATTCTATGCTTAATTTTTGTTGGTTTATATTGTTTTAAAATATAAATAGCCGCTAGTTCTATTCCTCCCCTACCTCTACTAGCTGGGCGTAAAGTAGAGAAATTGAAATCGTAACTAATCGCTAAATTCCAATTATTAAACTCATACCCAGCACTCATGTATCCAGCATCTTTTGCTCTAAACCACATTCCTACATAAGCTGCTTGATATTGCCCTCTAAAATCGGTTACTATATATTTCCCAAAAGCTCCCATTATTAACTCAGTATATGTACCTTGTCTCATTAACATAATGGAAGGCATAACATCTATTTTATCATTTATTTGATACTGAACAGTTGCATGAAGGTTTATTCTTCTGTCTAATCTAACTGCATCATTTCCAAAGAATGATTCTTTTGGAGCAGTTATATTAAATAATGATGCCCCTACCTCAACTTTTTTTCTTTCTTCAATTTGATAAAAATAGCTGAGACCAGCATGAAGATTCATATAATTTTGAGCGCCTGTAGTAAACGTTTCTCCATTAGGTAATCCTGCATCATATCGAACTCCATTGTACTGATTATCGAATCTTAAAGGGTCGTAAGATAGATTTTTATTGGTATATCCTATAGATACTCCTGCTCCTAAATATTGATTTGAGTCTTTATTTAACGCCAATTTATAATTACCAATTGCATTTATAATAGTTGTTTTAAAACGTGAATCCCCCGTATTATCATGATTAAACACAATACCCGCTCCTACACTCTTTTTATCTAAAAAATTAGCTGCATCAGCAGAAAAACTAAACGTTTGGTATGGAACAGTAACCGAACTCCATTGATTTCTATAATTTCCAACAAATCGATAATCTCCATCAAACTGCCCTGTTAATGCTGGATTTAAATTTAAAGGAGAATTATAAAATTGTGAGAAATGAATATCTTGTCCTAAAACAGAAAAGCCGCTCATCAAAAAGATGAGCGACAACCAAAACATTTTATTTAATAACCTTATATTCATTACTCGACCATAAGCTTGGCCATTCCCTTGGTAGTTTTAATAAAATAACATCCGGCCTGCATATTTGATGTAGAGAATGAACTAATATTTAATCCATCATAAACCATTTGACCACTTACATCAAATACACTAACATCAGTTTTAAAGCCTAACGATACAGTTTCACCAACTTTTACTGGGTTTGGATATAATATTATTTTCCCTTTAGCTAATTCGTTAATACCAATAACATCATTATCATCTATAGTTAACGTATGTTGAGTTGTTGTACCTAGTACCCCATTAACTGGATTTTGTAATATTAATTTAACCGTTTCACTTGATTCTGACACAGCATCATCAACCACATTAACAAATACCGATTGAGGTGCTGTTGTATTTGGAGGAAAAACTAAGGTAATTGGAAAGGGACTAGGAGTAGTATAATCAACTGAATTTGTAGCTGTACTCGAAACATCTAAATCTACCTGTACAAAAACAGCAGAAGTATATGTCGCAGATAATGAAACATCTATTTGCTGAGCCCCTACATTTTCTCCAACTGTATTGGCAGCTGCAGTAAAGTTAATACTTGGCTGACCTCCTCCACATACATTTACTGTAATATAACTTGTTTGTGTTAAACTATCAGATCCACCTCCATTCGTTACTACTAACTTTGCATCATAATTTCCAGCTGTATTGTATACCACTGATGGATTTTGCAAAGTACTAGAACTAGGTGTTCCTCCAGGAAATGACCAAGACCAACTTGTTGGTGACCCAGTACTTTGATCTGAATACACAACTGTATCTCCCTCACAAAGAGTTGTTGGTGAGCCACTAAAATTAGCAACTGGTGGTGGATTACTTGTAACACATGTCCAATCTAATTGAAATCCTTGAAGGTGAGCACCTGGATCGGTATGAAACTTAACATACATAGCCCCACCAGACGAACTAACAGTTGAAGGAGGTATATTTCCATTACAATATCGTCCAATTAATGGAGCAGCTACACTTGTCCCGTCATACAGTTCAATATAATCATATCCGCAAGGAGGTGCCGAACTACCTGCTCCACTTTCAATATCAAAAAACGGAAAACTAACATCAACACTTGTAGCTCCTGTAGGTTGAATCAATACATAAGTATCTTGATTTCTAGTATATATTCCTCCTGGACCACCATCATCAAATAAAGTACCTTGACAAGTAGTTTGTGTAGGTGCATTACCACCTGGAGGTAATGTTAAACAAGGACCTTGTAAAACATTAATGTATGCAGTTTTAATTAATGTATCACTACCAAATGAATTGGTTGCAATAAGGGTTACATCATAAGTACCACTTGTTGAATAGGTAACGGTAGGATTTTGAAGAGTACTAGTTGCTGGGGTTCCTCCTTGAAATGACCATTGGTATGAAGCACCTGAAATTGAGGTATTATTAAAGGTAACTTGATCGCCAGCACACACAGTTGTTGGTGAACCAGTAAAATTAGCAGTAGGTGTTGGTGAGGTATTTAAACTCATCACATATAATCCTGTTTCTAGATCAGAGGCAATAATATTACCTGAAGGCAAATATGGATAAACTCCCCAACAACCATGAAAACCACTTCCATCTGGTCCTTGATACGTATCATAAAAACCTGCTATTGTAACATTATTTCTATCGGAAACATCAAAAACATATACGCCATCATAATAATAACTTACATAACATAAATCTCCTTTAATAAACCCATTATGAGCGATTGCAGTAGATGAAGTATTAGGACCTTCAAGATCGGTAACAGTTATACTAGATGGATTTGCTACATCCATAAATTTTAATCGCTTACCATGTGTTTCATCTAGCATCACATAAGTGGTGTCATCTGCATGTAACCAACCCGAGTGGTTAATTCCTTGATCGGGGTAAGAAGATAAGGAGCCTAATACTACTGGCGAGTTAATATTGGTAAAATCCACAATATGCATGGCATCAAGGTCGTGCGTGTATGCAATATTATTCTCAACATATATGTCATGAACATATCCAATTGATCCACTCCACCAAGCAAAATCATCTTTACAGTCTTTTAATAAAACCGGATTAGCTGGAGATGAGATATCAAAAAGTCTTAAATCATTATCACCTGTTAATTTAGATCCTCCACATGAATACAGAATATCATGAGCAGAATCAACAAAAATATTATGTGATTTAACCACCAATGAATTATTATCATACACAACATGAACAGAATCTGGCAAGTAAGACAAATCTGCTATTTGTAATGTACTTGATCCTTGATCTCCAACCATATATAGATGTCCCTTGTGTACTTTGTAATCTCTGTGGATAACATTACTTCCTGTGTAATTCCCAATAACTCGATCTACCTCAACTGGGCTAGCAGGATTTGTTACATCAATAATATGCGAACCTATTCTAGAACCAATAACAGCATATTCTCTTCCATTTTGTTCCCACCCCCAACAATCATTATAAGTTTGATTATTGTTGTTTTTGGGTATCGTTACATCCTTCCATGTTCCAACAACTGTCATGTTAGAACTTTGAGCTAATATCGTAATAGAAAATAATGAAAGTAATGAAAGGGAAAGTAAACGTAATTGCATGCAAATAGTATTGATTACCTTAATATACGAAAAAACCCTAATAAAGTTTTGTTTATTAAGGTTTAGTCAATAATGTAATTATGCTCTGTATTATTCTTTAGCTTTAGTTTGCTTTAACTCAATATCTTTAAGCCATTCATCAAAATATTTATGAAAATCATATAGTTTCTGCGGAGCATTATATCGTGCCATAATTGACTTCGTTTTACCATCAATAAAAACAGATGAAGTAGTAGATGGTAAATCAGTAACAGGTCCATCATATTTATTTTCTAATGTAGCATAATCGATCTCTTTTGCTTTGCTAACTAGTTCATGAAGTTTGTCCATACTAACTTTCCCTTCAAAAAGGCCAATATTTGTTACGTTTTGAGCTCCTTTATACACTACTTTACCATCTCCATATACCACAGCATTAAAAACTGGGCAAACACCAAAACAAGCTGTTTTTTCCAAAGTTGCTATTATTTGATCTGATTTATACGATATTTTATTAGTTGTATTATCTTTTTTTACACCATCTTTTTTTGTTTTACAAGACATGATACTCAAAACTGACAGTAGACTTAATGTTAATAATATTTTCATTTTAATTCTTTTAATTGAATAGTTCAAAAACTAAGCCATTATTTTTTTCTGGCTTGTTGTTTAGCCTGTTGTTGCTTTACCATTTGATCCATTCTTTGCTGAAATTTAGACTTTTGCTTAGGCTTTTTCTTATTTTCTTCTATTTGAGCTCTAAGCTTATTTTCATCTATCATATACTTTTTAACCAACAACATTAATCCCATTGTTAATAGGTTACCACAGAAATAATAAAACGTAAGACCTGATGCATATGAGTTTAAGAAAAACAACATCATTACAGGCATTAGATACATGATCATTTTCATGTTAGGTGCACCTTGTTGAGTAGGCATTGACATTTGACTACTGTTCATTCTTGTGTAGAAAATAGTAGAAATACACAGTAACAATGTAAATAAACTCACGTGACTACCATAAGCAGGTATAGTAAATGGAAGATCTACAATAGATTCGTAAGATGATAAATCTTCTGCCCATAAGAAAGATTCCTGTCTTAACTCTAATGAAGCAGGGAAGAATCGGAATACAGCAATAAGAATAGGCATTTGAATAAACATAGGTAAACAACCTGCCATAGGGTTTACTCCAGTTTTTCGGTAAAGCGCCATAGTTTCTTGCTGTTTCTTCATTGCATCTCCTCCTTTGTACTTCTCATTTATTTCAGCAATTTCAGGTTTTAGAACCTTCATTTTCGCGCTAGACTTGTAGTTTTTATAGGTAAGTGGTAAGACGATTAACCTAACACAAATAGTTACTAATAAAATAATGATTCCTAACCCTAACCCAAAACCATTAAAAAAGTTGAATATTGGTCTAATTAAAAACTTATTCACGACTCTAAAAACACCCCAGCCGTAATCTATAATATCCTCTAATTCTTTTTCTTGAGCTGCAAGAATATCGTAATCATTTGGTCCGAAATAATAAGAAAGTGGAATATCGGTTCTTGAGTTTATAGTTCTAGAAATATCTAAGTTTGCCACATAAATATCCGAATATTTATTCCCCATTATTGGTCTAGACCCTACAAAACTATTTTTTAAAAATCCTTCTTCTTGCATGATAATAGAAGAAAAATAACAATGTTTAAAAGCTACCCACTCTGTTTTATTTTCCAGTGTTCTAGCATCAGGCATCATTTCGCTAAGGTATTCTCTTCCTAAACCTTTAGGTTTGTAAAACACACTACTCATTCTACTTTGATTAGTAGATTTGCCTAAAGCCAATTTTTCAGTGGCTAGTGATTTTAATCCCCAATTTAAGGTTAAGTCTTCCCCTTTAACAACATCTTGTAGACCCACCAAAGCTAAATTATAATCTACATTATAACTATCTGGCTTAATCTTATAGGTGTATTCTATATATTTTGATGGATCAGTTGTTTTAGCAGTAAGTACAATTTTATCTTTAGATACTGATGTTGGTGTAAAATACAAATCGTTAGTTTGAATTTTCTTCCCATTGGAAAGTGAGAATCCAACATATTGAGAAGATGAATCTGCATCAAATAGTTGTAAAGGTTTTATGATGTTAACATCTCCCTTATCTCCTGCTTGCTTTTTAGCAACCATGTAATCATCATAAGATTGATATTCTTTTAAATAAACAGATGCTACTCTACCCGATTTACTAGATATTTTAAGCCTTAACTTATCATTCTCAATAGTATAAAATGTATTAGAACCAACCCCTGATGGAGAAAACACATCTAATTTATCTGCTTTAGCTTTAGCTAACACCTGAGCTTGATAAACATTAGCAACAGAATCTTTTGCTGTTGAATCTAACCCAACTAATAATGAATCTGGTACTGATGCTAATTTATCTTCTGCTTGTACTTGAGCAATTTCTTTAGTTGCAATTGAGTCAACAACTAATTTGGCTTGAGCAATGCTATCTTGTATCATCCGCTCTTGCTCCATTTGGGCTACCTCTTCTGCTGAAGGTTGATTAAGTACATTAAACGTAATTAATATTCCAACCATCAGGGCTATCCCGATAAACATATTTCTATCCATTACTCTTTTTCCTTTTATTTGAGAGCAAAGATAGTTTTTTTTACTTAGCTATCTACCCATTTTAAAACTAAAATAGCTCCGGAAAGGAGCTATTATTTATTGTTTTAAAAATCTTGTTATTCTGTCTTTAATACCATCATCATATAAGATATAATAAGTTCCTTTTTTATAAGTAGATATATCTATTGTGGTATTATTACTGTAAATTATTCCATCTTCTTTTATCTCACCTAAAATATTATAAATTTTATAATTTCCTGTTGAAAGACTTGTCTTAATATTTAACACATTAGTAGTTGGATTAGGAAATACAGAGAATAATTGACCTTTACTTTCATCTATGCTAGTTGTAGAAGAAACCACAATGCTATCATTAACATAATCACTGTTTTGACATGCTGCATTTGCAGATGCATCATGACAGTATGCATAAACAACTACTGTTGATGATGGACAGTAATTTGATGGAGTCGTTACATCTACACATGATCTTACAGAAGAATTATTTACACACCACTTAAGTATACCTGTTGCACAAGTTCTTCCTTGTGCAGTTAAATCTATACAATTTCCTGCGTTAATATTATGAATTTTATATCCACCTGTTGGTATTGTTGGTTTATCTGAGATTGTATGATTCTCGTTTCTTTGTCCACAACTAGCAGAAGATGTAATGCTACATGCACCAGTTCCTGCATCAAATGTTATAGCAATGTTTTGACAAAAATCGCCAATTGTAGTGGTTAAGGTTTGATTACCAGTATATGTCCCTGCAATTGATGATGGATTAGTAATCGTATATGTTCCGCTAAACACAATACTCCAAGTAGTTCCCGAAGATGGAGATGAACACATAGAAAAACATGCTGAGTTAATTGGTTGTGTCAAAGATTCTCCCACACACTTGTTTAATCCAAACGTATATTGTGTTATTAATAAAATTGAAATAAAAAGTATATTTTTTCTCATAGTATTACAGTTTGATTATTTTTTTTAATTGGATCATGTTATTTATTCGATACTTGACAAAGTATGTGCCTTTTTCTAAGAAACTAACATTAATAGCTTCTTTATTATTGTAAGATACCAAACTATAAACAATTCTAGTAGACTGATCTATTATTTGTATTTCTGTTCCTTTTTCTAAATTAACAATGTTAATTATACTTATAGTTGGATTGGGATAAACTAAAACATCTTGTATGCTTTCTTCGTCTATCCCTATTGAGCCTGTAGCTCCTACACTAATATCATCTATGTATATATTATTACCATTTTCAGTTCCTTTAAATACAAATTTAAATCTGAAATTATCTGTTAAATAACCTCCTGGTATTGAAAATGTTTTATCCTTCCATTCACTATTATCGGCAGGAACAAAGGGTACAGAGTCTGTTGTTGACTTAGTCCTTAAACTCCCTCCTAAAATAGGAAAAGTAGCAATCCATGTAGCTCCACAATCATTACTCCAATAGGTATTAATTCTATCAACAGTATTAAACACCTTATTGGTGTAGGCATATCTAAAAAACAAAGAGGCTGATGTATAACCAGATAAATCAATGGTTGTAGATTCAAATGCAACTTCTCCACTGTGATTAAAGTTATCATACATAATAGATTTATTCCCCGAAAAACCAACCGAATCATTTATTTCCCAACTTCCGCTTCCATTTAATCTATCTGTCATCCATTTATCACTAGGAAAAGGAGAAAGATACTCCATGTCTTCATTAACCCAATTACGAACACCAGTTACTGGTAATACACTTATATAATTTGATTTAGTAGTGCTATCCGAATCAAACGGATTAGAAACGGTTAGTTTAACATCATAGTTCCCAGGTGTATTGTAAACAATTTTTAATATTGAATCTGTATATGAAACTGTGGTCCCTCCATTAGATGACCATAACCTATTTTGAATTCCGTGCTTAGAAATATCTGATATACGAACTGTATCTCCAACACACACAATAATGTGTTCCGCTTTAAATGCTGCTGAACAAATATCTGTAGAAGGCACATCAGTTCCTGTAGCGATTAAGTTAGCTGTAGACCATAAGTTATTTCTATTGGCAATTGGAGAATTTAGTGTAGCATGCATTCTAGCTTTTTGCCCATGAGTAAACATGGCTCCACAATACGAATAATCCATGAAATTCTGAACATTATCTAACGATCCGCATGTTGCATTATTTAACGCACAAGATTGGTTTCCTATGGTATTTGGAGTATCTCCTACTCCATCATCTGTGCTACAATTAGATGCTTGACCAACTGGCAAGTATGGAAAATTTGGGACATTATTACCTCCCCAAACATGTTGTAAATTTAAATAATGACCTACTTCATGAGACCCCACTACAGATGTCCCAACTGATGAAGTTCCTATACTCCCTATATAGTTATGTCCCATTACAATTCCATCCCAGTTAGGAATAGAATCGGCAGCATAAGGTAGCAAAGCATGACCTGCTAATCCTGCTGCATTTCTAACAATATAAAAATTAAGGTACTTATCAGGTGGCCAATGCACAATCGACTTTACTTGATGATCGCCTACTGTTGTTAAACTGCTTTGATGCCTAGTAATACCTCTAGTACAATTTCCATTTGGATCTTTAGTTGCTAAGCGAAATTCAATTTCACAATCGGCAATTAACGGTTTAAAGGTGTCTATGATTGGAATAGTATCTGGATTAGTATAATCTCTATTTAAAATACGTATTTGATCTAAAATTTGTTCTTCGGAAATGTTTTCTACTCCGTTATCATGTATAACATGAAACACAACTGGTATAATGTATGTTGTCGTTCTATTTACAGGTGTGTAATTTGCTGTAAAATTAATTAACTCATTGTACTTTCTCGTAATCACCTCATGATACTCTGGATGATCCTGAAATAACTGCTGATGCATTTCATCTGTTCCACAATGGGATTGAGTGAAAGCATTTAGTACCGACAATAAAAAATATAACGCTATAAATATTCTCATGATATTAAAGTACAAAACACACTTCGACTACGCTCAGTGTGACATTTTCAATATGACTTTTAATTATTAATGCATGTTACATGCTACATCTCAACCTTACCTAATCTTTCTCCCATGTACTCGAATAAATTACCTAGTGGCTTTTTAATCATCATACTTAAAAATGCATTTACTCTACCTTCACAAGCAAATTGAGCAGTTGCGTTATCTCCATCCTCCTTAATAATCACATTTAAATCAAAATCTACTGGAGAACCATCAGTGGTTTTCATTTTTACTAACTCGTTAGCAGTTTCTCCTACTCGCTCTAGTGCTATTTTGTATCCTTGTATTTTAAAGGCACATTTATCTGTTCCTCCTTCCCAATCACTATATTTCCCTTTAGGTAAAAGGTGTTGTAGATTATTTAAATCTTTAACATAATTAAATACTGTTTCTGTGCTATTATTAACTTTTACGGTTTTACTTTCTAAGTTCATATCTATCAAATTTATAATTTAACTAAAAGCATGTCCTTTAATCCATGATATTAGTTGCTATTTATTAATATCCTTTATGGTTTTTAGTCTTTTTTAAAGGCTACTATTACTTGTTTTACTAATTTATGACGAATTACATCATTTTCATCTAAAGGGACAATCGAAATTCCTTTAATATTATCTAATACTCTCACTGCCTTCACTAAGCCCGATTTTTGGCTTCTAGGTAAATCTACTTGAGAAGGATCACCAGTAATAATGAATTTAGCCGATCTTCCCATTCGAGTTAAAAACATTTTTATCTGATTCTCAGTGGCATTTTGCCCTTCATCTAAAATAACAAATGCATGATCTAATGTTCTTCCCCTCATAAATGCCAATGGTGCTATTTGTATAATACCTTGCTCAATAAAAGCACTTAACTTTTCGGCAGGAATCATATCTCTTAATGCATCATATAACGGCTGTAAGTATGGATCTAGCTTTTCTTTAAGATCGCCAGGTAAAAATCCTAAATTCTCACCTGCTTCTACAGCTGGTCTGGTTAAAATAATTTTTCGAACTTCTTTATTTTTTAATGCACGTACTGCTAAAGCAACAGCTGTATAGGTTTTTCCTGTTCCCGCAGGCCCAACAGCAAACACCATATCATCTTTATTACTTGCTTCAACTAGTTTTCTTTGATTAAGTGTTCGCGCAGTTACTTTTAAGCCATTATTTCCAAATACCAACACTTCATCACCAAAACCATCTTTAACAGTTTCATGACCATTATCTAATAAAATGTTTTCGATATCACCTTCAGATAATCGTTTGTACTTGTTGATATGAAGAATCATTAATCCTAATTTTTCTTCAAACCGATCTAATGCTTCAATTTCTCCTGAAAACATTAGCTTTCTGCCTCTTGAGATAATTTTTAACTCAGGGAATTTACCCTCAATAAACTTTAAGGTTTCATTGTTAACCCCTAAAAGATCTATAGGTTCTATCTCGTTTAATGTAAGTTCTCTTTCTTGCAAATATGTTCTATTTTAAAATCCAACAATAGTTGTAATGTATACTTTGAAAACATCAAATTTATGCTAATTTTGGAATAAGTAAAGAATTTTTCTGAATTAAGCTAACCATGAGCATCATTACACTTACAACCGATCTTGGTCGTAAAGATTTTTATGTCCCCTCTATTAAAGGGAAAATTCTGAGAAATTTAGATGGTAATGCTAGTATTGTAGACATCTCTCATGAGATCCCTATTTTTAATATTAATTATGCAGCTTTTACATTAAAAAACTGCTATCATGAATTTCCTGAGGGCTCCATTCATATTATTAGTGTAGATTCAGAAGTAAATGCGAATACACCTGCATTGTTAATGAAACATAATGGACATTATTTTATTAGTGGTGATAATGGCTTATTCTCTTTGATGTTTGATAGAATACCTGAAGAGATTTATGAAATAACAGTAGATCAAGATTCGGATATTTTAACATTCCCTACTCATAATATATTTATTAAGGTAGCTTGCCATATTGCTCGTGGTGGAACTCCCGAAATTATAGGAAAAAGAACGGAAGACTTTAAAAAGTATCAAAATTTTAGAGCTGCTACAACTTCTCAAGCCATTAGAGGACAAATTATTTACCGTGATTCGTATGGTAATGCCATCACCAATATTTCTAAGCGATTATTTAATGAAATTGGAAGAGGAAGACCATTTCTTATTCGCTTTAAAAGTTATGAGATAAAGAATATTTCTAATACCTATTCTAGTGTGCCTTCCGGAGAGAAACTTGCCATATTTAATTCTACCGATCATTTAGAAATAGCGATAAATAGAGGTGTTTTAGGTGGAGGTGGAAGTGCTTCTCAACTATTAGGGTTAGGATTAAATGAAGTCGTATTAATTGAATTTTTAGATTTATGATTATTCGTATTGTAAAGCTTACACTTGATCCAGAAAAAGTTGATGAATTTAAAACAATCTATCAACAAACAATGGAGAAGATTCGTCATTATGAAGGGTGTACCCATTTAGAACTCTTACAAAATGAAGCTAATATTTTAATGACCTATAGCTATTGGGTATCTCAAGAAGCTCTGGAAGAATATCGTCAATCTGATTTATTTAGATCTACATGGAGTAAAGTAAAACCTATGTTTATTGATAAACCTGTTGCTTGGAGCTTAACACAACAGTTTAAGATATAAAGCCTGAGGTATATTTTTTAACACAAAACCAATAAATAAGCCATAAAAAAAGGCTCCATTTAGGAACCTTATCATTTTTTTATCTCCAATAAAACTGAGGATAACATGTATCGTTTATCTACATTCTCAACACGATCTTCTTATAAAAGATAGGAACAAGTATTGAAAACAAAAGTGACATAAAGAACAATAGCAAGAAGTATAAACTTACATTAAGCGACAATGAACTTAAGGATTTAGCTGCCCCTCTAACTCTTTCTTCATACTCTTCTTTCGTAATATCCATATTTTTTAACGTAGGAGTATTTGCTTTAATTGTATCCCAATCCTTTGCTAACTCCTGCTCTATTCTTGTTGTTTCCTTATTCTTAAGATATGATGGATTAACATATTTGTAGTGAATGAATATATATATGGTTGTTAATATTATATATATCCCTGCATTTCTAAGGCAGAATTTAAAATTAACAGCATAACGCTCAAGCTTTTTTTCAGAAGCTACTTTTCTATTTAATGAACCTAAACAAACTAATAAAATAGCTAATATGTTACCGAAAACTCCTATCTTTTCCTCACTAGGAATATTAAAATTATACAGTAAAACTCTAAATAAAATCCAGATTACTGCAAAAAAAATCGGAATTGGGACTTGATTATTCTTACCCATACAATTAGCTGTTCATTCCTGCCAAGAACTCTTCGTTAGATTTTGTTCCTTGCATACGATCTTTCAAGAATTCCATTGCTTCAACAGGGTTCATATCGGCCAGATATTTACGCATGATCCAAATTCTTTGTAATTCTTCTTTACTCATTAATAAGTCTTCTCTTCTTGTTCCAGAAGCTAAAATATCAATAGCTGGGTAAATTCTTCTATTCGCAATTCTTCTATCTAATTGAAGCTCCATGTTACCGGTACCTTTAAATTCTTCAAAGATTACTTCATCCATTTTAGAGCCAGTATCAGTTAATGCAGTTGCTATAATCGATAATGATCCCCCATTCTCTATTTTACGAGCAGCACCAAAAAATCGTTTTGGTTTGTGTAATGCATTAGCATCTACACCACCTGATAATACTTTCCCAGATGCAGGAGAAACCGTATTGTATGCTCTTGCTAAACGCGTAATAGAATCCAGTAAAATACAAACATCATGCCCACATTCTACCATTCTTTTCGCTTTTTCTAACACAATATTAGCTACTTTAACATGTCTGTCAGCTGGTTCATCAAAGGTAGAAGAAACAACCTCAGCATTTACATTACGAGCCATATCGGTTACCTCCTCTGGTCTCTCATCAATTAATAAAATAATCAAGTAAACTTCAGGATGATTTTCGGCAATTGCATTCGCAATATCTTTAAGTAAAACCGTTTTACCTGTTTTTGGTTGGGCAACAATCATACCTCTTTGCCCCTTTCCTATTGGAGCAAATAAATCCATTACCCTTGTAGACATAGTTTGCTTACTATGACCAGTTATTTTTAATTTCTCATCTGGAAATAAAGGTGTTAAATGCTCAAATGGTATTCTATCTCTAATGTAAGATGGTTCACGACCATTTATTTTATCAATTTTAAGTAGTGGAAAGTACTTCTCCCCTTCTCTTGGTGGACGAACAGTTCCTCTAACGGTATCTCCTGTCTTTAATCCAAATAATTTAATTTGGGATTGAGACACATAAACATCATCTGGAGAGTTTAAATAATTATAATCTGATGATCTTAAAAAACCATATCCATCCGACATAATTTCCAATACACCTTCCATGTGTATTAACCCATCAAAATTATAACCATGTTCCTCTCCTGGTTTAGCTTTAGGCTTATTGTGCTTATGATTTTTATGCTTAGGGTTATTATGTTTATGTTCCTTCTTCTCGTTTTCTCTTTTATCACCTTCCACATTAACGTTAGTTTCAGCAGCTTTTTTATCATCTCCTTTAGGTTTATTATCCCTTTTGGGATGAGGACGTTTTTCTCTTTTTTGCTGCTGATTTTTATGTTGAGGCTTTTTATCTTCTTTCTTTTCTTCTGCTTTTTCTTCCTCTTTTTTAGTAGAATCATCAAATAATGTTTTATTAGAATCTTCCTTTTTAGCAGCTGGCTTAGCCTTTGTTCTTGTTCTAGGCCTCTTAGTAACTGGTTTATCTTTTGCTTCTTCTTTAGCTGGTGGATTAACCGCTTGTTCATCTAAAATCTTGTAAACAAGATCTTGTTTTTTTAGTTGATTAATTCCTTTTAATTTGAGCCCTTTTGCAATTTCTTTAAGCTCTGTTAACTTCTTTTCGTTAAGTGATAAAATATCGTACATATACTGTTATAAAATGTAAACTTTTTGATTGATATTATTTGACGACTGCCAAAATGATGGATGTTTAAAATAAATCTTTGCTTGATTTGGTAATATCTTGATACAAGACACGACAATGATACAAATATTTTTTATAATTTCGATTTCAAATTAAAATTAAATGATTCAAAGAATTCAAACCATCTATTTATCCTTGCTAATAATATGTATTGGACTAACATTTATATTTCCTTTTAGTTCGTATACTGTTAATGATGCATCAGTAAATTATACCGTATCTGGTTTTATGTTAAACGGAAAACAAATACTTAATATCCCCTTATATTTTATTCTTATTGGAATACTAATATTATCGCTTATCTCTATCGTACTTTATAAGAAGAGAAAGCTGCAGTTAACGCTAAACAAAATAAATTATTTATTAATTCTAGGAGTAATTGTACTCATATTTCTTGATTTTGGTACTATTGGCAAAGTATTAGGAGAAGGTGCTAAGTCAGTAAGCTATGGTGTCGGAATGTTTTTACCATTGGCTGCTCTTGTATTTAATTTCATGGCCAATAGAGGAATTAAGCAAGATGAAAAATTGATTAACTCCTTGGATAGATTAAGGTAACCTAGGCTGTAAAAGCTAAAATAGCATACATAAACTATGCTTCGACTTCGCTCAGCATGACAGAAAGAGCAACTTAGAAGTACATACAAATCATTAATATTTAGTTAGTACTAAATGAATAAAAAGACAGCTAGTTGGTTATTGCTAATTCTTTTAGCCTTTATTTGGGGAAGCTCCTTTATATTAATGGAGAAAGCCATGTTTACTACAGATAAGCAACCATTATTATCAGCCAATCAAGTTGGAGCTCTTCGAATTTTAATTGCTGCTATTGCTGTACTTCCAATCACGATAAAGCACTTTCGTTTACTATTTTCTAAATACTGGATTTACTTAATTTTAGTAGGATTGTTAGGTAATTTATTGCCCGCCTTTCTTTTCCCTCATGCTGAGCAATACTTAAGTAGTTCTTTTACAGGAATGCTGAATTCTCTTGTTCCTATATTTTCTTTATTGGTATCTGTATTTATTTTTCGAAACAGTATTTCAAAACAGGGTATTATTGGAGTTGGTATTGGTTTCGTAGGTTCTTTATTGCTAATTATGTTTAAAGACAATGATTTAAATGGCTTTTCCTATTTTGGAACAGCACTAATTATAGCTGCTACAATGTGTTATGCATTAAGTCTTAACATTATAAAAGAAAAACTTAATGGTATTTCTTCAATGCAAATAACTGCTTTGTCATTATTTACTATGATTCCTGGAAGTTTTGCTACTTTATTATGGGAAGGAAATATTTCTGAAATATTTCAAGAATCAAACCATTACCCTTTGCTTTACACTACCATTTTAGCAGTTGTTGGCACTGCACTTGCCTTAATTTTATTTAATAATTTAATAAAAGCTTCTGGAGCTGTATTTGCTTCTTCTGTAACTTATTTAATACCTTTTGTTGCGATTTTATGGGGGTGGTATTTTAATGAAGCAATTGGTTGGTCTACCCTATTTATATTCTTGATTATAGGTGGGATTTATTTGGTTAAAAAAGAAAAAAGTTAGCTCTTTTGGTATTCCTCGATTGCAGCCCTTACACTTCCAGCTTTAAGTAATAGTTCTTTAGCTATTTTATAATCAATTTCGAGTTCCTTAACCACCATTCTTATGCCTCTGTCTACTAGCTTATCATTAGTCAATTGCATATCAACCATGCGATTACCTTTAACTCTTCCAAGCTTTATCATTACAGATGTTGATATCATGTTTAATACTAATTTTTGAGCTGTTCCGCTTTTCATCCTTGTACTGCCAGTAATAAATTCGGGACCTACTTCAACAACAATGGGATGATTAGGTATTGTAGATAGTGGGCTCCCTGGGTTACATGTAATAGACCCTGTTAATATATTTTCTTTCTTACACTTTTCTAAAGCTCCAATAACATAAGGTGTAGTTCCAGATGCTGCTATACCAATAACCACATCATTTTTATCAATATGACAAGCTAATAAATCTTTCCATCCTTCATTTGTATCATCCTCAGCAAATTCAACTGCTTTTCTCATTGCTCCATCACCTCCTGCCATAAGTCCTATTATCATGTCATGAGAAACGCCAAAAGTAGGCGGACATTCTGAAGCATCCACTACTCCTAATCTCCCACTCGTTCCGGCTCCTACATAAAATAGTCTTCCTCCATTGTTCATTCTAACTACAATGTCGTCAACCAATGATTGAATAGAATCTATTACCCTCTCCACTGCAAATGCAACTTTTTGATCTTCTTTATTAATATTTATTAATAATTCTTGAGTAGACATTTTATCTAGGTTGTTGTATAATGATTCCTTTTCGGTAGCTCGCATATTCACAGTGTTCTTTTAATTAAAAACCTAACAAATGTAAGTATTTTAACTTCTATTTAATTTTGTTAAAAAAAACAGAAGTTCTTATTTGTTTAGCACTACTATTTTAAATATATTTATTATTGATGATATTTAATATCAACTTATTATGAAAAAAACGCTAATTATATCTCTAGCATTTGGATTAAGCTTTGCTTCCAAAGCACAGATTACGAACGATAACAGTATGATATTTGTTCAGCCTGGAGCAATAGTTTACTCAGAGGATTATGTTCTTAATGAGCCTGGTGGTCAAATTGATAATTCAGGTGATATTTATTTAGAAGGTGATTGGATTAATAATGGTGGAAATACTGCATTAATCAATTCTTCTCCTGGAACAGTTATCATGAATGGTGGCGCACAATTAATAGATGGTTCTGATTTAACTCGTTTTTACAATTTAGAATTAAATGGAGGTGCTGTAACCAAAACTATGAACATTGACGCAGAGACTGAAAATGAATTAGACTTAATTGATGCTGAACTTCAAACTCAAGTTAACACTATGTTTGTCACAAACCCTGCTACAACTGCTATTGCTTGGAATAATGGCTTTGTGGCTAGTAACACGTTAGGTGGTTATTTATCAAGAGAAACTAACTCAACTGGAACATACACCTACCCTGTAGGGTCTTCTACACTAACAAACATTTATCGTGCTGTTGACATAACACCTGCTTCTTCTACTAATAATTCTTATGCTGTTAGAGTATCATCTAATGACCCTTCATTTGATAACGGTACTAGTGCCACTGGAGCAGTTGGACCATTTGACAGAGCAATTAAGGATGCATCCATAGATCAATTGAATGACCAATTTTACCATAATATTGTTAGATTAACTGGTAATGATATTGCTAGTGTTGATGTATTTTACTTTGGTACTGATGGAACATTTGATGGTATGGCTCAATGGCAAGACAACTCAAATCAATGGGAAAATGCAAATTTCACTAACATAAATATTTCAGGTGCTTCAAGTGTTGGTAGTCCTGATAGAGTCTCAACAAGATCAGTTGGAGACTTTACTCATGATGCTTTTGCATTAAATACTGTTTCTAAACTTATTGAAATACCTCAATTAATAACACCTAACGGAGATGACATGAATGACATATTTGTTATCGATAACATAGAATATTATCCAAATAATAAATTACAAGTATTTAACAGGTATGGTAATCTTGTTTATGAAAAGGAAGGCTATTTAAATGATTGGAATGGAAATGCAAATGTAAGTAAAGGAATTAATCTTATATTTGATGGAGAAGGAAATGAGACTCTTCCCTCTGGCACTTATTTTTATGTATTAGATTTAGGTGTTGAATTAATTGAGCCTTATGTTGGTTATGTTCAAATTCACAAATAAAATGAAATCATCTATAATATTTAAAAAGAGCCTTTTGGCTCTTTTTTTCTTGTCTATACATTTTTTTAATGCAAATGCACAAAATGTAGGTATTGGTACTACAACACCTTCAACTACCCTTCATGTTGTTAAACCTGCTGGTGTTCTTGATCCATTAAGAATAGAAGGATTAAGATTAACTAATATTGTATCTAATATATTAATGGTTGACACCACTAATGGAATAGTAAAACGAATTTCATTTGATTCTCTAGTAAACTTAGTTAGAGATTCTTTGTATACTGACGACCAACTGTTAACATTAAGTAATGACACACTCTACATTGAAGATGGTAACTGGGTTGTTATTCAACATCCATCTGATACTAACTTAATTGATAGTTTAATATTGCTAAAAGCAGATACTTTATTTAATTTATTAAAAGATAGTTTATATGTATATATTTCTGACTCTTTATTAAAAGACACGTTATGGGTTAACACCCTAGACAGTCTATTAATCACAAGAAAAGATACCTTATACTTTAATGATACAACTTACACAATAGTAAGAGATTCTTTATTGGGTGACACCATATTTATTGATAGCGTTTATAAAATAATATCTGATTCCCTTCTCAAAGATTCTTTATGGATAATTAAACTAGATAGTTTATTAGGATCTATAAAAGACACCCTTTATTTTAATGATACAACCTACAAGATAATTAGAGACTCTTTATTAGGGGATACTATTTTCCTTGATAGTTTAAGAAACTTATTACCGGATAAAGTTAATGATGCAGATAGTGTAGTTGGTAATGAATATAATACTAACTTTTATTTATCTAATGACACCTTATATATAGTTGATGGTGGTGGCTCAAGATTTGTAAAGCTAGGAACCTTACTAACAGGTGGAACAAAACCTATTACAAGAGTTGTTCTAACAGGTAATTCGTCTCATCAAATATTAATAAGTGATGGTGATATTACATTTACGTCTGCAGGCAATATTACTGACACTCTATTTTTACCAGATGCAAGTATTAATCAGTATTATGAATTAAGTATAACTCCATACGGTAATGGATTAGGAACAAATGGTTTATTTATATATACAACAGCTGGAGAAAGAATAATAACAGCTTGTAGTACTTCAAGTGTTAGGTTAAGGTTATGGGGGAATTCAACTACTGGAAGTTGTGTACACAGATCAGTAAGACTTAAATCTGACGGTACAGACTGGATTGTAATGCATAACTTTGATCGGTAATTTTTAATAAAGTAAGACTTCTCTATCGCTTCTATTTTATAGAAGAGGAAAGTCCGGGCAACATAGAGCATCATACTTCCTAACGGGAAGGCATTTGTAAACAAATGACAGAAAGTGCCGCAGAAAATAACCGCCAAGGAAACTTGGTAAGGGTGAAAATGTGAGGTAAGAGCTCACAATTTACATAGGCGACTATGTAAATGGGTAAACCTTATGAGTTGAAAAACCAAATAGGTCAAAGCTTGAGAGCTGCTCGCTCGATTTTGACGGGTAGGTTGATTGATCTTACGAGTGATTGTAAGACTAGATAAATGATAGAATACTTCTTGAGGTATAACAGAACCCGGCTTATAAGTCTTACTTTATTGTTTTAATAATTTTACACCTATTGTACAGCTCAAGCATTTTTTATATAAACAATAATTATTATAAGCCTCTATTATAGCTTGTGAATCATAAGCAGTATCTATTTTAATATCCTTCTCAAATAATCGAGTTATATTATTATCTTCAGCTTTTAAGTTTTCTAATAAATATTTACCCCAACTTAACGTATTATCTTTTCCTTTATGTGTAAAATATAAAAAAGAAAAAGGAACCATAGTATTAATGATAATACTATCGATTATCTGTTTACCAAGTGATTTTTTTATTGCTTTAGACTCAGTCGTGAACGTATAATGCGTAAACCAAAAACCATCACTTACACATACACTCAATATTTTTCTTATATCTTCAATTTGTGGCTGTTTTCTTATTAAGGAATCAAATAAATGTTGATTTTGCATAACTAATCTTGCTACTTGAGCTACTCTAACGGAAGGGAAACTTGATGGTCTTAACTTAGCAAATTTCCATATATGCTTATTTAATGATTTAAAATTATGTTTTTGTTTTTGATAACGATACTCTTTTTGCAATGACATATAGTACTCATTATCTAGTTGTTCTTCTAGGAATCCCGCATTACCATATAAAATAGACTCTACAACTTTTATATCAGTGGTTTTATATAATAGCTTCACGGGAGTATATTCTGCTAATAATTTAAAAGGTAGTTGATTAACCTTTGCTCCAATACTTTTGCATAAGTGCTCATAGAATATTTGTTCCCAATCATAATCAGTT
This sequence comes from Flavobacteriales bacterium, assembly GCA_020630395.1. Classification (GTDB taxonomy): domain Bacteria; phylum Bacteroidota; class Bacteroidia; order Flavobacteriales_D; family CAJJDF01; genus CATLPG01. Next base: position 38,030 of record JAHDBM010000014.1, on the reverse strand, counting down.
CTTAATAAATCAGCTTCGATTTCTTTAGATTTTCTTTGTAATCTCTCAATTAACTGTTGATCTTTAAAAGCTGAAATATAAATAGAATCTATATTCGACATCTGATCTATACAAGGAATTTGAGGCTTAATAAACACGTTATAATCTTGATATAAATTATCATCAAATAATGCTCTTAACACCAATGTAGGAATTATTTCTCCATTGCTGTTTATTAATGGTTTATCATCTTCATAAACAACATGTAGGATTACATTATCATAAGCTCTATCCTCTTGATGATTATGCCTATACCAATCAGATGACTTTACATGTATTTCGATATTCCCAACCCAAGTAGTGTTCCCAACTTTTATTTTACCGTTAAAAAAATCTGGTCCTGAATGTTGATTCAATAAACCGAAATCAATAATTTCTAATGATTCTCCTTCGGTTGTATATAGATCAGAAGTATTAAGTAATTTATAATTCCATAAATATTGTAAAAAAGCCTCTTGCAAAACTAAAACTCAACAAGTGTGTTTTTTATAATCTCAATACATTGATATAGTTCTTCCTCATTCATTACTAATGGAGGTGCAAATCGAATAATATTTCCATGAGTAGGCTTTGCTAACAATCCATTATCTCTAAGTTTTAAACAAATATCCCAAGCAGTAGAGCTATCTTCTGTATCATTAATTACAATAGCATTTAATAATCCTTTTCCTCTAACTAACGTTACAATATCGGATGTCTTAATAAACTCATTTAATTCATTTCTAAAAATCTCTCCTAGTCTGTTAGCATTCTCAGCTAATTTTTCATCTTTAACTACTGCTAGAGCTTCCATTGCTACTGCAGCTGCAATTGGATTACCTCCAAATGTAGAACCATGTGTGCCAGGAGTAATAACTTCCATTATTTCATCATTAGCCAATACAGCAGATATTGGATATACACCTCCACTTATTGCTTTTCCTAGAATAAGCATATCTGGTTTAATCTCAGGTTTTTTCTCGCAAAATCCTTCACAAGAACAATTACCACAAGTAGCTAACAACTTTCCTGTACGTGCAATTCCTGTTTGAATCTCATCAGCTATAAACAACACATTATGTTCTTTACATATATCTCTTGCCTGAGCCAAATAACCTTCATCAGGAACAAATACCCCTGCCTCTCCTTGAATTGGCTCCACAAGAAATGCAGCTATGTTTTCATGATCTTGTTCTATTACTTCTTTTAAACTTTTAAGATCGTTATACGGAACTTCCACAAAACCTTCGGTATATGGACCAAAGTTACCTCTTGCATCTGGATCACTAGAAAACGACACAATGGTTACTGTTCTTCCATGAAAGTTTTGACCACAAACTATTATTTTGGCTTTATTAGTTGGAATTCCTTTTTTCTCATACCCCCATTTTCGTGCAATCTTAACAGCAGTTTCAACCGCTTCAGCTCCACTATTCATAGGCAACAACTTATCAAAACCAAAAATATCACATGCATATTTTTCGTACTTCCCTAACATATCATTATAAAATGCTCGTGATGTTAAGGTTAATGTTCTTGCTTGCTGCTCTAATGCTCCTATTATTCTTGGATGACAATGCCCTTGATTTACTGCAGAATAAGCTGATAAAAAATCAAAATATTTTTTACCTTCTACATCCCACACATATACACCCTCTCCTTTAGATAAAACAACTGGTAAAGGATGGTAATTATGTGCTCCGTATTTATTTTCTAATTCGATAATATCGGCTGATGTAGCTTCTTTAATCATAAAGTTTATTGGTTTAAATTATAGATCTATCGCTAAGATAACCATTTGATATAAGATGAAAAAAAAAGCACAACCTAAGTTGTGCTTTCTTCCATAAAATTATGACTAATTATCTTCTTATATATACAAATCCTGAAACAGGATCATTATCTGCATCATTAGGGTTTACTATGTAAAAGTATGTTCCGTCTGGTAAGTATGTATCTCCACCTCCCATATTAAAACTATTCATACTTTTTCCTTCCCATGAATTGTCATATCCATTCATTTCGAATACAAGATTACCCCATCTGTTAAATATTTTAACATTATTATTAGGAAACTCATCTACTCCTGGAATAACCCAGTAATCGTTAGCTCCATCTCCATTTGGAGAAACAAATTGTGGAATCCATAATTCACAACCTTCTCCGTATTGAGTAATTACAACTGGAATAGTATCCATTTCTGGACAAGGCCCATTAGTTGTATAATATATCTCAAAGGTTCCTCTTCCAGAAGATTCTAAATCAATTATACCAGATACTGGATCAATTACTAATCCATTAGAACCTGTAAATGTACCTCCAAAATCTCCTAATATTGATACTATTGGATCACTTAGTGCTAAACACAATTCCCTTCTATCAAGTTGTATTGTGGCATCTTCTACAGGATTAACTGTTACATCAACATAAGAAGAATCACTTGCACATCCAATTTTATCAACTTTATACTTGTACCTTCCAGAAAGATCTGTTGAAGGATCAAACGTACCCCAATAGCCATTTGCTAAAGATGATAAACCAGACCAGTTACCAGTTGTATCTGGGTTGTTTCTCAATAACGTGTATAAATCAACAGGATTATCCCTTCTACAAAGCGTAATATTTGAATCTAAACCTGCATTTGTTCCTGGAGATGCCGTAACATGAATTACAGCACTCGTATCAGGACAAACCGGATTTATTATAGTATAAGTATAGTTTCCTGATAAATGAACTGCTGGATCAAAAACTGCATTATGTCCAACACCAAATGGTGAATTTAGAGGATCTGTCCAAGTACCATTGGTATCTGGTGTTCCTTGTAAGCTATCAAATAAATTAATAAGCATACCTGTTTCACAATGAATAATTGAATCTCCTATTCCTGGATCTAAGAAAGGAATTACTATTATCACTACCGAATCCCATAAAGCTCCACAACCTGTAGCAGAATCTATTGATTCTACATAAAATTTATTGGATAAGGTATCATTAAACATCCAAGGTAAGGTATCAATAAATACATAATTGCTATCGTATAGATTATACGTTATACCCAATTGAAATGGAACTGGTGTTAACAATACACTATCTCCTTCACAAATTGTATCGTTAGGAATATCAATAGTATCTGGTTGAGGATGTACTATGATGATTAGTGTATCCTCATTCATACAACTATCTCTCTGAACTTGCACAGCATATCTATATGTTGTACTAGTTGTTATATTTGGAGGGATAAATGTAGGATTTAAAATAGTAGTGCTACTTAGATATGTCTCATTACCTAATCCATCAATATCATACCAAGTAAATGTTCTTGATGGAAAATTTCCTGTTCCTGTACAAACTGTAAATGGAACTGAATCATATTCACATATTACATGTGTATCTAAATACATTTCTAATTCAACTGGAGCTATAGTCCATGCTGTATCACATATACAACTAGCTGTATCTACTAATAAAATTAAATTACACAACTCTCCATTGTAAAGCGTAACTGGTTCACTATAACGTATGGTATCAGTCCAATTAGTAGGTAATGAATCTGTATAAAAAATAGTATCGAAAACAACATCTGTTGAATCATATATCCCATTATTATTAGAATCTGCTAATACATATATTGGTGTTAGTATTCCTTGAGCAATAGGCAATCCTGTATTAGATATTTCTACAGTGAAATTTAACGTATCATTACAAAAATCTAGTACAGGGATTAAATTAGCTAAATCTAAATCTGCTTTTGCGACTCTAATGTAGTTACTATCTTCAGCTAATGGATATATTACCGTACATGGAGTTGAATCGCTTACACATAATATTTCATATCTTTCTTCTGCTGTAAAGTACATCATAGTATCTAAATTACAAGACAAATTAGTTGAACTTATTAATGTTAAATCAAAAGATAAACTATCAATTAAAGGAGAAGCAAAAGGCATACCAGACGCTACATTCCATTCTAATGTTCTAGTATTACCTACCACTGTATTAGTTGGTGTTTGACCTTGCAAATAACTTGGTAAATGTACATTATAGATAGAATCTTTAATATCAAAATCTGCGGGAAACTGTAAGGATAACACTTCGCTTCCATTAGTATTTTTAGTTACAATATTATAAAAAGCTAAATGCACAACTGTACCCGTATCACATGCATTTATAGTATCTAAATCAATATTAACTTTTGTTAATCTTACGCTAGGATTTACTAATCCATTAATCCTAATTGGAGAACTTGCAACATTTTGACTACTAACAATTTTATTACACCCTCTTTCACCCTCTGCTTTAAATCTAATTTGATCGGTAGGCCTTACAAAGCATCTTGTATCAAAAACAAATCTAATTAAAGCTTTATTAGAATCTAATGGAATTTCAAAATTTTCTAAAAACCCTGCTGAGAACTCCCCTGTTAAATCCCAAACAATTGAATCTCCTGATGTGATTGGATCGGCTATAGGAATTCTTGTTGTATTAAATCCATCATTTGGCCACAATATACTTGATGTACCATTTCTAATTGCAATATTAGACGTAGTTGGCATAAATGCTTTAAAGTATAAATTATTAAGACTTGTTAAGTCAATATTCCCCATTTCAATTTCAAACACCATAGAGTCACACAAATCCATTGGCATTATTGGTTGATTAAACATTCTTAATTGTAAATTCGCATCTAGCTCATCCATAAATATGGTAAAACTTTGCTGATTATGATTACAGGTGTAGCTAGTTGGATCATACCCCTGAACTGGATCTACAGGAAAAGAAGAACAGTTCCATCCTCCAGTAACAATAATTGAATCTAAATTACATGTAGTATATGTTGCACAAACCCTAGCGGTTATAAAGTCATAGGGTTTAATAGTATCCATTTGAATCCATTTATTGTTTATACCATAATTTAAAATACTAAAAGGAGAACTAGCACCTGAATCTATTCTTACAATACTTGTAATATTTAAACTATCAGTATCAAAATCTAACCAAGTATGACCAATTTCAGTGAAACTTAAATTTTCGTATGTTATATCCCAACATACTGAATCACTTTCGGTAGACGAAACTATAGGAGAAGAAGTAATATTAAAAGGAACTGGATCTACTACTATTGGTCTAGGGCCTGTATTAGATGTTCCAAATGTATTATCTATAATTACTCTTGAAGTATCAATAGAGCTGTTAGTCCATCTACTAATTTTTAAATCAGCTACTTGACCTAATACACTTGATAAAACTGAATCTTCTATTTCACAAGTTGGTTTTTGATAAAATCTTAAGTATGCTCTATACCAAGCTTCTGGTAATACATTCATATTAATACTCTCTTCTATAGGAATTATAATACTATCTCCTACAACAGTATAATTCATAGGTATCCTTCTATCCCCGCCTGGTATAAGTTGTCCATTTGTATCATACCATCTGTATTCAAAAAAGACACTATCAGGAGCATAAAAATAACTCGGGTTGTAAGTATAAATTACCGTATCAACTTTTTCATTTCTTTTATATTCATTGGGATATCTATCTTGACTGGTAGTCCTAACTTCAATTGTATTTCTAGCAGTTTCACATGATGTTAAGGAATTCGCTATAGTTGGCAGTAAACTTATACTAGGTTGATATAGAGTAAACAATTGACCATATTGGTCACAAATAGTAGCCGTATCAGTAGGTATTTCTATCATTTGAGCAACAGGCTCCATAAACACTTCTCCAGCATAATTATCGGGGTCTACAATTAAATATACTTCCATGATAATACTATCCCATGTTGTACTATTATTATTTGGCCCTCCATTAAAATTATAAGCAGGATCAATTAATCTTACACTATCATCATATGCCGATAAGTTCCATTGCCAATCATAAATATCATCTAAACCTGTATATCGCTCTGGATTTTCTAGCGCAGGTATATTTAAAGGCACTCCTAATGAAAAAGGATAATAAGTTGTAGTACTGGCATCATAAACCGTAACTCTACTATTAATAGGGTCCATTCTTAAAATAGATCTAGATGCACTACCAACTCCTAATCTATTTTGGTAATTAAGTCTAGCAAAAATACTGTCAACAGTTGAATTAACAACTAAGCCTTTCATGGTAATTTTAATGGTATCTTCTACCATAGCAGAATTAAGATTTATACCTGGAGTAGTTGCATTAACACGCACAGTTTTAGTACTATCGGTATAGCCAAAAGTTGTTCTTTTCATTTTAAACTTTTTCAAACTTACACCTGTAGGAGGAAATGCACTACAATGGTATCGTATTAATCGTTTACCTCTATGCATGGCAGAACTCCAACATGGCATATTGGTTGCATCATCATAACATATATATTCTTCTGTCCAAGCAATGGTTCTAGAAGAATCTGCTTCAGGACAAAAACCTGCTGTTAAATTACAATCCATTCTTAAATTCACCCATGTATTTTTATATGAAGCTCCTGAATTAACTCCTTTAGTGTTATAATATATATATAAAGTGTCAAATCCTCTAGCAGGATTTGCATCTGGAACTTCTACAAAAGCTATCACAGAATCTGTTGATTGTCTATAACCAGAAAATGGATAAACTCCTGATGTATCTAATGAAACATCCCAAGGTAAAATCATCTTTATTAATCTAATAGCACTATCACACTCATAATTATTTTTAGTATTATACTCTCTATGCTGAATATTAAATCTGTAAATCCCCCCATCATATACATCTGGAGGCATGGTAGAATTTGCATTTAATGGATTTAAGTATTGATCTTTTCCTAATATTCTTCTTTCTTTAAAATTACCTCCACACTCGTCATAGTATTCAATATCTAAAGCTCCTCGCATAGCAGTTACTAATGATGGATTTATATTATCACTCCCTCCCAAATTATTGTAGTTTAAATCTGATGTATCATGACTATAAGCAAAAAAAGTTCCATATAATTCTACTACTAATGTATCGCCTACTGGTAAATCATCAAACAACCCATCTCCATCTATATCAATTAAACCTGTACCTGGAATTGTTAAATTATCAATTATTACTGGTGCAGCTGAACCAATTCTAAAAGGGACATTTATTCCATTAACAATAACAGAATCAAAACAATGATTAGTAGAGTCTAATCTTCTATTTGAGGCTATGGTATATGGAAATAAAGAAATCCCTAAATCTAATCTAACATTAGTCAAAAAGCCACCTGTTGGTAATACAGGTTGTGTATTATTTATAATTTGAAATCCATACTTAACTGTACCTGTACCACAAGTATCACATAAATTAGGTTCAATTTCTAAATCAGTTCTTCTTTGTAAAATAACATCTGTTGGAGATAGTGCTATTCTTCCCTCTGCAGATACTATAGAATATTGACATAAATTTCCACCACATCCCCAAGTTAGAGCATAATCAACAGCTACATTAGTATTTTGACTGTTACAATTTCCTGAGACCGATACTGAATCATAAAAAATAAAACTTTCTCCTGGTTCAAATACACCATCATTATCCCCAACATAAGCCGCAAAATATGATGCGTCAAATGTGTAGTAAACGGTATCCAAAATAGTTGTGCTTGTTATACCTGGGCTAGTCCAATAGTAATTAAAATGTTGACTCGTATTTGGAATTGCAACAGTTACTTCATTAATATTACTAATTAGTGAAGTATAATCAACTTTAAAACCTCTTTCAAATTTTTGACCAATCGCCAACCTATTCAAATTTATAGTTGAATTAGCAGCTGCTGTATTTTTAATTCCTTGAAAAACCAAGTAAGGCGTTTGAATGTTAATTATTGGTGTCGATAGCGTATCACTAACAGGATGAGCGCCTCCATTTACACCAATAAACCAAACCCTAAAAGGTTCGGCCTGTGCCCCACATGATGGAGTAACAATTATTTGAATAGCATATTCATTATAGGGTTGAAAAAAACCTCCTCCATTGGGGATTATAATATCATCTGGATTAGTCGTTATAGGTGGACCATAAAGATTAGTTGCAGAAGCTTGAGGGTAAACAATGGGAGTTGGACCATAATAAAGTATTGAATCAAATTCATACCCTGCAGGCATGTCAATATGCATTTCTGGTCTTATAAAAAAACCATTAGCAGTATCAGGAGTAGGATATACGATAAAAGTTAACGTATCTTTTTCACATACAATATGTGGTGCATTAAAACCAACTGAATCAAAAAAAACAAATTGTCCTTTTAATTCAAGTTTGGTAATAATAAGAATACTAAGTATAAGTAAGTATGTTCTAATCATCTTTTTATTTTTAAACTATTATAAAATTACCTTATTGAGACATAATAACAACTATAACTCATAGAAAAACCACAAAATTTACTATAACTCTTCTAAAGTGTTAAAATTGACAGTTGAAATGCATAAAGTAAGCATGGAATACATTTTAATATAAATTATCTCAAAAAAAAAGAGTGTAATTTTCATTACACTCTTTAATAAACTTAAAAATCTTAAACTACATTTCGCGATCTCTCATAACTTGATCTCTATATATTGCTTTAAGCCTTGCCTTTCTGTTAGCTACAGATGGCTTAATATAATTTTTACGAGCTCTAAGCTGTCTTATAACCTTAGTTCTATCGAATTTCTTTTTATAACGTTTTAACGCTCTTTCTATATTTTCTCCGTCTTTAACCGAAATAATTAACATACTCTTACTTTTAATTGGGGTACAAATGTAACCCTTTTGTTTAATTAGTCAAATAATATTCTAGATTATTTCAAAATTAATCTTGAGATAACCAATTTTTGAATTTCTGAAGTTCCCTCTCCAATGGTACACAACTTTACATCTCTATAAAATTTTTCTACTGGAAAATCTTTTGTGTAACCGTATCCACCAAATATTTGCACTGCATCATTTGCAATTTCACATGCAATTTCAGAAGCATATAACTTAGCCATAGCTGACTCTTTAGTCATTTTTACGCCTCTATTTTTCATGTCAGCAGCTTGGTATAATAATAGCTCTGCAGCCTCTATTTTGGTCGCCATATCAGCTAGTTTAAAAGAAATAGCTTGAAAACTTGCAATAGGCTTTCCAAATTGCTCCCTTTCTTTTGCATATTGTAAAGCAGCTTCATAAGCTCCAACTCCAATACCCAAAGCTAATGCTCCTATTGATATCCTACCACCATCTAAGACTTTCATTGCTTGTATAAACCCCTCACCTTCTTTACCTATTAATTGAGATGCTGGTATTCTACAATTATCGAACAACATTTCGGCTGTTTCGGAAGCTCTCATACCTAGCTTATTCTCTTTTTTACCAGCTGAAAAACCAGGAGTACCTCTTTCTACAATAAAAGCACTCATACCATGAGAATCACCTTTTTCTCCAGTTCTTGCCATAACTACAGCTATATCTCCAGAAATACCATGTGTAATCCAGTTTTTTGCTCCGTTCAATACCCAATGATCACCATCTTTAACAGCTGTTGTAGCCATACGTGCTGCATCAGAACCTGTACCTGTTTCTGTTAAACCCCAAGCACCTATCCATTCAGCTGATGCTAATTTTGGTAAATACTTTTTCTTTTGTTCTTCACTACCATTATAATATATATGGCCAGTACAAAGTGAATTATGAGCTGCTAATGACAATCCAACAGAACCACATACCTTAGCTACTTCCTTTATTGCAGTAATATATTCAAAATATCCAAATCCAGATCCTCCGTACTCTTCTGGAATAAATATTCCCATAAGGCCTAAATCTCCCATTTTTTTAAAAACATCAACAGGAAACTCCTGAGACTCATCCCACTTCATAACATTAGGTCTAATCTCTTTTTCTGCAAAATCACGAATCATTTGCGTGATCATTTTTTGATTTTCATTTTCTCCAAACTCCATTTCGAATTCTTTATTTAATAGGTTACTAAGTTAATGATATTGTTTGAGTATTTTGCTAAGTTTTCTTCTCCATTTAAGAAAGACAAATTGATTAAAAAACCAAATCCCGCAATATTTCCTCCTTGCTCTTTAACAAGCTCAGCTGCTGCCATTGCAGTACCTCCTGTAGCTAATAAATCATCATGAATAAATACATTCCAATCTTTTTTTATTGCATCTATGTGCATCTCAACAGTTGCTGTTCCATATTCAAGGTTATAGGTATATTCAATTGTCTTATACGGCAATTTCCCCTTCTTTCTAATTAAAATAAATGGAATGTTAAGCGCTAAAGCCAAGGGCATTCCAAAAATAAACCCTCTACTTTCAACACCAACTATAGCATCTATTTGCTTATCTTTTAATTGACTTACAAAACTTGCTAATATTTCTTTAGATAATGTTGGATCTTCTAAAATGGTAGAAATGTCTTTAAAATTAATTCCTGGCTTAGGAAAATCAGGCACATTTCTTACTGTATCTTTAATTTTATTTTCTAATGTCATGGTGCTGCTTTTACTATTTGATAATCTTTTATGCTATAAAAAGTAGAATCCAATCTAGATTCTATAATTTCATTTCCTTCATCATCTTCTTCTCCATTAATATCTACTCTAATTTGCTTTACATTGAAAGCTGTATCCATATAAGAATATATATTAGTTTCTCCCCAAAAACCACCTTCTCCTCCTCCTGATCTTTCAGCAAATAAAAAAGTTATGCTAGGATTATCTTCCTTATACATTGTACTGTATATCATGTCGTAACTTGCACTTGGACATGCTTCGTAAGTAGATTCTTTTAAATACCAAAAAATTATTTTTTCATTATTTGATAATATTAAAGTATCTAATGGGTATGCTTCAGCATACATAATGTTCCCTATGTCCCATGCATAATGCTCATATTCATCAATCTGTTTTAATGAGTCTATAAATAAATATTGTTTTATATAATAATCTTGATATTCATCTCCTTGAAATACCGTTAACGCATCCATTAAAAAGGAAGGATTTAATTCACTTTCTTTTTTCTTGATTAAGAAAGAGAAATTTGTACTGTCAATAAAATAAGGAAATTGAGATAAGGATTTTGAATCTTTAACTATAACAGTATCGTAATCTATTTGCACACTATCTAAATTATTCATTAAATCATCAAAATCTTCAGTATATTGACCTATATCTGTGTTTTCACATGCAAATAATAAACATACTAGAACAAAAGAAAGAAATTGTTTCATTTAACGGTTAGATATGGTGCAATTTTACTATAAAGTTTATCCTTTACCAAATCGTTTAGCTTAATTTCATTAACAGTTGTGAATAACCCGTGAACTGTTCGGTAATTTACTATTTTTCTTGCATCATTATAAGATAGATACTTATGACTATACAATTCTTTTAAAGTAGCTGTATTTATATTTATTTTATTGAGATATTGAATATCAAAAACTAAAAAAGACTCAATATTATCTATGGTTTCAGTAGATAAACCATACACTTCTTTTAATTGATTAACAGAATGAAATCCTCCTAATATTCCCCGATATTTAATAATAGTGGAGGATAATTTATCTCCTATTCCTTTTAGCTTTATCAACTCCTCTTTACTAGCTATATTAATGGATATAACATTAGCTTCTGTAGCAGATTCCTTTATATTATTCTCAACTAATATTTCTATGTAATCTTCAATTTTAGCATAAAAATCATCTGAAATAGTGTATATCTTTTTTAGATCTTCTTTTTGCTTAAAAACACCCCCTTTTTCTCTATAATTAATAATGTTATTTGATTGCTTCTTACTAAAACCCAACTTTTCCATTTCCTCTCTCAAAACAGTATTTGGATTAAAATTGAACAACACTATTTCATCATTATATACTTTATTACTTACCTTATCTTTTTTATTATTATCTAACACTATCCAGGGAACTAAATCATGATAGATCGTTTTGTTCATTCCATATATTTTAAGCATATCTTGCTTTTTATAAAACCTACCTCCTTTGTTACGAAAATTTATAATGGTTGATGATAACTTTTCTGTTAATCCTAACGATATCAATTCATCTTTAGATACTGTATTTGGATTAAATTTAAAATATTCAATCTTCTGTTTATCATTAACTTGATATGATGAACTAGATACAACCTGTTCTAATTGTTTATCCAGCATAACCAATTCTTCTTTGAATTGAGAGGAATCTAAAACTTGAGCAGGAAATAACTTAGGAAGAATAAAATAACTTGCAATAAGCATACATAAAAAAAGGCTAAAAGCAAAAATCCCTCTTCTTTCGGAAGAGGAAAATGCAAAATATTCTTTTAAGAATCTCAATTATTTTTTAGCTCGAATTAACTTCATATATTTTTGAAGTTCTTTCTTAACGATTGGCGATAGTAATACCAAACCTATCATATTTGGAACCAACATTGCGAATATCATAGCATCAGAAAAATCAATAACTGATCCAAGACTTGCTGCAGCTCCAATTATAGTAAACAAACAGAAAATAAATTTATAAGAATATTCTGTCATTTTATTTTTACCAAATAAATAAGACCATGCTTGAAAACCATAATATGACCAAGAAATCATAGAAGAAAAAGCAAACAATATAACGGCTATAGCTAACACATAAGGAAACCATGATATTTGACTTGCAAAAGCATCAGAAGTTGCTTCAACTCCAGCCTTAATTTCAGTACCATAAGTCATCACATCACCTCCCATATTGGTAATCACAATAACCAATGCCGTCATAGTACATACTAATACTGTATCAATAAATGGCTCTAATAAAGCAACTAACCCTTCACTTGCCGCATGCTTAGTTTTAACTGCAGCATGAGCTATAGAGGCAGAACCAATACCTGCTTCATTAGAAAATGCTGCTCGCTTAAATCCTTGTATCAATACTCCAATTACACCACCTGTTATACCGGCTCCAGTAAATGCTCCTCCAAAAATCTCACCAAATGCATCAGGAATTAAGGTAACGTTCATTCCTAAAATAATAAGAGCAGCTAACACATACACTCCAACCATAAAAGGAACTATTTTATCCGTTACTTTTGCAATTTTTTTAATTCCTCCAATAATTACAATACCAACTAAAACAGACATTATTAAACCAAATATCCATCCGTTACCATGAATAAAGCTTTCTTCTCCACCAGTTACAGACTCAAACATTTGAAAAGCTTGATTAGATTGGAACATATTTCCTCCTCCAAAAGATCCTCCTATACACATAATAGCAAACAACACAGCTAAAACCTTACCTAAACCACCAGCTTTGATTTCTTTTAGTCCTTTACTTAAATAATACATTGGACCTCCATAAACCGTTCCATTTTCATCTATTTCACGGTATTTAACTCCTAATGTACATTCAACAAATTTCGAAGACATTCCTAAAAGCCCAGCAACAATCATCCAAAAAGTAGCACCCGGACCACCAATTGACAAGGCTATTGCAACACCTGCAATATTACCTAATCCAACCGTAGCAGAAAGAGCTGCAGTTAATGCTTGAAAGTGAGAAACTTCTCCTTCTCCATGATCTCCTTCAACTCTAATTGTATCAGGATTATCTTCTATTTCATCCTTATCAGATCCTGGAAACGTATCTGATGACTCAACATAACCTCCATCTTCTAAATTATCATATTTCCCCCTTACAATATTGATAGATGTTTTAAAACCTCTAAAATTTATAAATCCAAAATAAATGGTAAAAAATAATGCCCCCAACAAAAGCACTATTAATACCCAAAAAACATTTGAATGTGGTGCAGAAGCTGTAATTGAAACCAATCCATTAGCTGGTATATCTGATTTAGCAATAACAAATTCATCTCCATTAATAACTAGTTTATCATTAGCAGATGACAACATTGTTGCGTTTCTCTTCAATACAGTAACTCCAGAAATATAAGCGCTATCGTTTTTCTCTTTTAATGTATAAAATGAACCTGGTTTAGTAACATCTATTTGTAATTCTTCCTCAACAGAACCAAACGGAATTTGAGCAAATATTAAACCAACAAAGCCTCCAGTACCTTTACCAAAAGCCATATCAATTTTCTTATCCATACCTAATAAATCGGCATGAACATACACTGTATCCCTGTACGCATTTGTATCAGCAAAATATAATGCATAAGTTTTACCCTCTTTTAAGTCTATTTTTTTGTTTAAGAAGGATAATTCTGTTAACTGATTACCTTTTGATTTAAGATTAAACTCTAAAGTATCTTTTACATTAGTGTTTAATACCAATCCATATATTGCTCCTTTATTATCCTCTCGTTTTCTATTATAAACAAGATCTACCAAATAATTATTTGCATCCCAATAAAAATTATAGAAATTACCTGTAGTAATATTATTTACTCCATCCATTTTACTTATTCGTAAGGAATCAGGAAGTTCAGTAACATTAACTGTTACTTGAGTATTAGCACTGATAAAAGCAAATGTTATCAGTAAAAAACATAAATATTTAATAGTCAATTTCATAAAATCTAATTTAACGGGGGTGTAAAAGTAAAAAAATGTAAGGGTTAACACAATTATAATGCCCCCAATTGCTCTTCTAATATGGCTAATCCTTCTTCAAATGATCTTGGGGCATATCCTAAATCATGTATTGCTTTATCTAAAATAAAACCTGTTTTTATTGGTCTTGCTGCTTTTTGATTAAGCGTTTCTGTTTTAATTGGGGTAACACATGATTTATCATAACCGTAATAATCAGCAACTCGATATACCAATTCTAAAATACTCATAATATCTTTGCCTGATAAATGATAAATTCCTCTCGCTTTTTTCTCCGCAATTAATAGACAACCTCTAGCCAAATCTTCTGCTAAAGTTGGAGAGCGAAATTGATCATCTACTACATTAATCGGGTCTTGCTTTTGCATAGCTCCCCTAGCCCACAACACCACATTTCCTCTGCTTAAGTTTTGCCCTACACCATATACTATAATCGTACGAGCTATGGCAATGTTATCATAACCACTCTCTAGTAACAATTTTTCAGAAGCTAATTTAGATTTAGCATAATAACTTAATGGATTAGGTGTATCTGTTTCTACATAAGGACCATCTTCTCCATCAAAAACAAAATCGGTTGATAAATGAATTAAATGAGCTTGTTGCTTTTTTGAAGCTTGCAACAAATGATCAACTGCATTAACATTAATATTCCAACACGCTTCTTGTTCATCTTCACAAGCATCTACGTTTGTCATAGCGGCTGTGTTAATGATAACATCAGGTTTCCATTTAGCAACAATCGCTTCAACTTCTTCTTTAATTGTAATATCTAATGATTCAAAGTTTAGATTATGTAATGAATTTATACGATTTTCTCCTTTAGAAGTAGCAATTAATTCTAAACTAGCATGATGTAATAGTTGATGAACTAACTTTTGACCCAATAACCCATTTGAACCCGTAATTAATATTCTTTTTTTATTCATTTGGAATTTTAAACATTCTGTTTAACTCTTTTATTTGTCCGGCTTCTCCTAAAACAAATATTTTAGAACCAGGAACAATATCAATTTCATCTCCGGGATTTACTAAATAATCTCCTTCAGGATTCTTATATCCAATTATCGTACACCCTGTAGAAAATGATGTTTTAAGAAAACCCAATGATTTATTTTTATATATATCTGGAATATATTTAAACCTAATTTCTTCTAAATTACAATCACTTTGTCCTTGTATTGAAATTTGATCTAAAAACTCGATTACATCAGGTGTTGTAACTAGGGATGCCATGTGGGCCCCTCCTAAAGAATCGGGCATAATAACATTATTAGCCCCAGCAGTTTTTAATTTAGCAACTGATGTTTTGTTAGATGCTCTACTAATAATTTTTAACTTGGGATTTAATGATCGTGCTGATAGTACAACAAACAAATTATCAGCATCAGATGGCAAAGTTGTTATTAAAGCTTTTGCATCCATTATTTTTGCATCCATTAACACTTCATCTGATGTTGCATTCCCCTCTAAAAAAGGATGCTCTTCAGATGCTCTAAACTTATCTAAAATTTCTTTTTTCTGCTCAATAATAATATATGGCTGATCATGTGCATTAAGATCATCTACTGCTTCGGTACCAACTCTACCATATCCACATACCAGCACATGTCGGTTCAATTTTTCTATTTGTTTATTCATCTTGTAATCTTTAAAATAGGCTCGATATTCACCTCCAACTATATATTTAGTAATAGATGTTAATGCATAGGCAAACGTACCAAAACTAGTTATAATTAAAAAAGAAGTAAATAATCTTCCATTATCACTTAACTCTCTTACTTCGTTAAATCCTACTGTTGATACTGTAATAATTGTCATGTAAAAAGCCTCTGAAAAAGAATATCCTTCAATTAGCATAAACCCAATTATTCCCATCAAAATAATCGACACCAAAATAAAAATGGCATAATATATCTTAGAAAATAATTTAAAGTTGAGTAACACTAGCTTTTGGCTTTAATCATGAATCGCAAATATAACATTTTTAACAAATTATTAGCTTTTCAAAACCTCTAAAATTGGTTAAAATTAAGTTTTTGGCACAGTACTTGAAATACTCCATCTAAAACAAAAGAAACTTAACGTACTAACCAAAACCAATTATTATGAAAACGCTAAAAATTACTTCAATAGTTCTGTTAATCATGTTTGGATTAGCTTCATGTGAAAAAGATATTTTTTTACCTCCTGTAGATAATGGCCCAGTATGTGCATCAGAGATATCACCATCTGACTTAAACTATATTAAAGATAAAATAGACCAAGCAGTATACAAAGATGAAAAGCTATCAAGAGGCTTAAACCTAACAAGAAGTCATTGCTACAAAACTCCTCAAGTCATAGAAATAATAGATTTATACGTTTACCGTGATGATAAATTAGAAATGGCTAAACATCTTTATCATCATACTACAGATAAACATATGTATTATGATGTAGTTGATGAATTAGCATATAAATCGGATAGAGATGAACTAAGTCGATATATTGAAAATAATTAACCTTAACAAAAGAGGCTTGAATAACAAGCCTCTTTTTTGTATTTTCATAAAAATTAAACCATGAAATTTCACAACATAATCTTCATAATTTCAGTACTTACAATAAGTATTGTAGCCTGTAGAAAAGACTCTAATTACAAAATAAAACGAAATCATAGACAATCTGTAGGTGATTCAGCTAACCACTTATTATCGAATGATAAGTATAAAAAATTAGTAGTTGAAATACAGTACATGGAAGGGTTTGAACCAACTGCAGCAGCTATTGATAATTTAGAAGATTTTTTAGACGATCGTCTTAACAAACCTGATGGAATTAGAATTATTACCAAAGAAATTCCAGCAGAAGGACAGTCTAGTTATGATTTAGATGATATAAAACGTTTAGAAGACGATTACAGAAAGGAATTTACTACTAGAAAAGAAATTGCCACTTACTTTCTTTTTCTGGATGGGGAATATGCTGGCAATACAAGTAGTGGAAAGGTACTTGGTATAGCTTATTACAATACTTCTATGGTTATTTTTGAAAAAACACTTAAAGATGCTTCAACCGGAATTGGAGCTCCAGATAGAACTAAAATTGAAACCACTGTAATCAATCATGAATATGGACATATTTTAGGCTTAGTTAATAATGGTACCGATATGCAAAACGATCATCATGATGAACCAAATGGAGCTCATTGTGACAACAGTAACTGCTTAATGAATTGGACTGCCGAGACTGGAGATTTATTTAACAACTTAATCGGAAGTACTCCTATCCCTACTCTTGATGCTAACTGTATCAATGATTTAAGAGGGAACGGAGGTAAATAAAACATCTTTTCTTAAGTATACCTTATTAATCTATCTCTTTTATTTTGATTACATCATTTTAAAAAATAGTTTTGATGAAACTTGTTTTATCAAAACTTAATTTTTTAAAATATGAGGTGCATTACTCTTTTTCTTTTATTTGTTTTTTCAATTGGCTCAGCTCACACAAGCACTGATTCTAGTAATTTTTATCTAATAGATAATATTGATTTTGAAAAAGCCTCAGACCAAGATAAACGAATTATTGATAGCTGTTTAACTATTTATCATAACACAACAGAAAAAGGTCCTAAACTCGAAATACTAAACCACCTAATTAGTAGTGTTTGGGAAGAAAGTATATGGGGAGAATACAATGACTATATTTTAACAATATTAGAACAAGAGTTACCTAATGCCAAAGCAATTAAAGACACAGGGATTTTTAGATTATATGCATCTTCTCTAAACAACAAAGGTTTACTACTTAATCAAAATGGTAATCCAGACAGTGCCGTAATTTACTATAAGAAAAGTTTGGTATACAAAATGAACTATTCTCCCTTAAGAGAAATACCTCCTGTATATAATAACCTTGGTTCAATTTACCATTCTCAAGGAAAATATCAAGAAGCAGTTAACATGTACATGAAAGGTTTATCCATACTTGAGAAAGCAGATAAAAAAAATGGCATAGGCTACTTTTACAATAATTTGGGAGCTTTATATTATGACCAAAAAGATTATGATAATGCTATTTATTTTCACAAAAAGGGTTTAGCTGTAAGAAGTGAATTAAAAGATACATTTGCAATGTGTTCTTCTATGTCAAACCTAGCTTTTGCATACTTTAATAACAACCAGGAACAAAAAGCGATTGACTTACAAGAGGAATGCTTAGCTATAAGAAGAAAAGTGAGAGACAAAAGAGGGCTTCATCATTCATTGATAATGTTAGCTGAATTTTATTATTCAAAAGGAAATAAATTAAAATCCCTTCAATTAGCGTCTGAGAGTTATACAATATCAAAAGAAATACAATACAAGAAAGGAATTATTTCTTCATTGCGCCAAATAGCCATACTGGAATATGAAAACAGTAACCTAATTAAAGCTAGAACAAATGCATTAGAAGCAATGAAATTAGCTAAAGAGGTAAATCATATTATAGAGCTAAGACACGTTAGTGAGATTTTATATAAAATTGAAGATAAAATAGGCAATTATAAAAAAGCCTTGGATGCACATAAATTATTTATCCAACTAAAAGATAGTATCGACAACAAAAAAAATACAAGAGAACTAATAAAACAACAGTTTAAATATGATTATGATCAAAAAGAGGCTTTAATGCAAAATGAGCTGGCTAATGCAAAAGCAAAACATGAAATTGCTAATCAAAAAAGCAAATTCTACAGCACTATAACTATAAGCATACTGTCTTTTCTTATTTTAATTGGCTTGCTATTATATATCATTCAAAAAAACAAAGCTAAAAGACAAATCTTTAACTTGAAAAATCAGGCATTACGGCTTCAAATTAATCCGCATTTTTTGTTCAATGCAATGAACTCCATAAACAATTTTATTAGTAAAAATAAACCTAAAGAAGCAAACCAATATTTAACCAAATTTGCAAAAGTAATGAGGTTATCTCTTGAAAGTGTTCAAGAAGATAATATCTCTATAAAAAAAGAGATTGATTTTTTAACTAACTATATTGATATTGAAAAACTGAGACATAAAAATTTCAATTACACCATTAATGTTGATGATGATTTAGATATTCATAAAACAGCCATCCCTCCTATTCTAATACAACCCTTTATAGAGAACTCTATACTTCATGGTTTTATCGATAAGGATCAAGACAATAAAGGAAACTTAGAAATAAATTTCACCAAACAGCAAAACAATGTTTTTATAACTATTAAGGATGATGGTGTTGGAATGAAAAAAACTAGTCTTTTAAAGAAAGTAAGTAATCACAAATCTCTAGCATTATCGATTACTCAAAAACGATTAAATATTGTAAATAAGAAAAAAACGGCTATTTCATTTTCTTCGGATCAAAACTCTATGGGTACAATTATCAATTTCACATTACCATACACAAATTTAATGACTAATCTAGCAAGCAGTTAATCTAGTGAAATTCATTAAAAATGCTAGTACTTTTAAGCATAGATTCATTAAATAAGACTTGATTTACGCCAGTTGCAATCCCTCCATTATTAAAATAGCTTAGCATCTGTTCGGTTGGCATATTACCTGTTAACTCATCTTTAGCCATTGGGCAACCTCCATAGCCTTTTATTGCTCCATCAAATCGTCTACATCCTGCCTCATAAGCAGCTGCAATTTTTTCCTCCCAAGAATCTGGAGTAGTATGTAAATGTGCTCCAAACTCTACCTCTTTAAATTCAGGTATTAAAGTAGAAAATAATGGTGTTATAGTTTCTTTGGTTGAAGATCCTATTGTATCGGAAAGCGGAATGATTTTAACCTCCAAATCTTTATACAACCTTTCACTCCATTTAGCTACAATATCTGGATGCCAATCATCTCCATAAGGGTTCCCAAATGCCATAGATAAATAAACAACTAATTTTTTATGATGTTTTAAGGCTAACTCCTGAATCTCTTCTACTCGAGTTAAAGATTGTTCTATTGTTGCATTGGTATTTCGTAATTGAAATGTTTCGCTAACCGAAAACGGATATCCTAAATATTCAATTTCATCAAAATTACAAGCATCATCAGCTCCTCTTTTATTTGCGACAATAGCTAACAACTTGGAGCTAGCATCATCTAAGTCCAATTTACTTAACACTTGAGCTGTATCTTTAAGTTGTGGAATAGCTTTAGGGGAAACAAAACTCCCAAAATCTATGGTATCAAATCCAACTTTTAATAATTGGTTTAAATAATCAATTTTTAAGTCTGTTGGAATAAATTCTTTTATTCCTTGCATTGCATCCCTAGGACACTCAATTATTTTTACCTTCTTTTCCATCTATTTATAAAATAAATTAATTACACCTTAATACAATGCTCTCTTACTGTTACACATGTTACACTTAAGGTGTTGCCCATCATGGGCTATTTTATTAAAGCAAATCTATGTGAATCTACAATTTCGCCATTCTTAACCGCACCTTTTCTTTGAATTCCTTCTTTAATAAATCCACATTTCTCTAAAACATACATGGATGCTTTATTGTATTCAAAAACATTTGCTTCAATCCTTACTAAGTTTAATTCACTGAATCCTAGCTCGCAAATCTGTTTAATCACATGTGTTCCAATTCCTTTATTCCAAAAAGGTTTAGCTAACCAATAGCCAATTTCCATTGCTTGTTTATGACCACAATGGCCTACAATTTTATCTAATCCAATGCCTCCACAATATTCCCCATTATATTCAATTGCAAAACGAAATTGATTTTCGTTTAATGCTTTATTAATAAACTCTTCAGCATCTTTAATCGAATAATCATTAGGAACACCATCACTTAAATTAATCACAACCTCAGGGTGTTTAATATATTCTGATAGAATTTGTGCGTCAGCTAAAGTATATGTTCTAAGCGTTACCAAAATATTTTAATATTCCTTTATTAATTTTTTTAATCAATTTAGGTCCTTCATATATAAACCCAGTATAAATCTGAACTAAATCTGCACCTGCCTTTATTTTTTCAATAGCATCTTTTGCACTATGAATTCCACCCACTCCTATTATTGGAAATGATTTATTAGATTTTTCAGCCAAATATCGTATTACTTCAGTCGATCGAGAAGTTACAGGCTTACCACTAACTCCCCCATTTCCAATTTCTTCTACTTTCTTTTTATCGGTTATTAAATTATCTCTGGAGATAGTTGTATTGGTTGCAATAACACCATCAATTTTAGTTTCAGCAACAATTTCAATAATGTCATCAAGCTGCTCATTTGTCAAATCTGGAGCAATTTTTAATAAGATTGGTTTGCTTTTATCTTTTGCATTATTTATCACCATCAATCCATTTAACAATGCTGTTAAAGGCTCTTTATCCTGTAACGCTCTTAAGTTTGGCGTATTAGGAGAACTAACATTCACTACAAAATAATCAACTACCGGAAATAAGGCCTCAAAACATATTTCATAATCAGTAACAGCTTCCTCATTAGGAGTAACTTTATTTTTTCCAATATTTCCGCCAATAATAATATTGGTTTTCTTCTTTTTTAATCTTTCTACTGCTTCTAAAACTCCTCCATTATTAAATCCCATTCTATTAATAATACCATTATCTTTTGGCAACCTAAACAGCCTTTTTTTAGGATTTCCTTCTTGAGGTTTTGGTGTTAATGTTCCTATCTCTACAAAGCCAAATCCATAAGTTCCTAATTCATCAAAAAGTTTAGCATCTTTATCAAATCCTGCAGCCAAACCAACAGGATTATCAAATGTTAATCCAAATAATTCTTTTTTTAACCGATCATCTTTTATTTGATGAGTCGATTTAACAATACCTTTAAATCCAGGTACTTTAAACCAAAACCGAATGGTTTTAAATACAAAATGATGCACTTTTTCTGGATCAAAAAGGAAAAGAATAGGTTTTATAATTAGTTTGTACAAAGTAAAAAGAGGTTAATTATACTTGTTAAATTAATACAAATAGTTAATATTATAGATGTAATTACACATCATCTATTTGATGTTTAAAAGTAATAGACTGATTATAAAGGAACAAATATCATATCAGGATTTTATTAACCGATTAGTGTTTGTTTGTTAAAAGGTATAGCGCATTATGACTGAATATTCTGAAAGTGACAAAAAAATAATTTTAAATGCCTACAAAGGTCTTTTAAGAGCTTCTAAACACGCACGGAAAACCCCTGAAGATACTGCACGAATTAGAAAAGCATTTAATGTTGCTGCTGATGCTCACATGAGCATGAGAAGAAAATCGGGAGAACCTTACATTACCCATCCCATTGCTGTTGCCAGAATTTGTGCTGAAGAAATTGGTCTAGGCGTTACGTCTATTGTTTGCGCATTACTTCACGATACTGTTGAAGATACCGAAATTACCCTCGAAGATATTGAATCTCTTTTTGGAGAAAAAGAACGACAAATAATTGATGGATTAACCAAAATATCAGGTGTATTTGATTTTAGCACTTCCGATCAAGCAGAGAATTTCAGAAAAATGATCCTCACCCTACCAGATGATGTTAGGGTAATTTTTATAAAGCTTGCTGATAGGCTACACAATATGAGAACCCTTGGTTCTATGCGTAGAGATAAACAACTTAAAATTGGTTCGGAAACACTTTTTCTATATGCACCATTAGCTCACAGACTAGGTTTATATGGAGTAAAAACAGAATTAGAAGATTTAAGTTTAAAATATAAAGAACCAGAAGAATATCAAGAAATTGAAACTAAACTTGCCAAAACGAAAGATGTGAGGCTACGTTTTATCAATTCTTTTACTTCACCCATAAAAAAAGAACTTGAGAAACAAGGGCTTAAATTTAGTATTAAAGGTAGAACAAAATCTATTTTTTCTATTTGGAACAAAATCAAAACTAAACATGTTTCCTTTGAAGAAATTTATGACATTTTTGCTATTAGAATTATTCTAGACACTCCTGTAAGTGATGAAAAAGCTGATTGTTGGAAAGTGTATTCTATCGTAACCGATTATTACCGTCCAAATCCTGATAGATTAAGAGATTGGATAACAACTCCTAGAGGTAATGGGTATGAGTCTCTTCATACAACAGTAATGAGTCCTACAGGTAAATGGGTAGAAGTACAAATACGAACGAACCGAATGGATGAGGTAGCTGAAAAAGGACTAGCTGCTCATTGGAGATATAAGGAAAATAAAGGCGATAAAGGTAGTGGATTTGATAATTGGATTAACAAAATTCGTGATCTTGTTGAAAATAACAACTCAGAAACACTTGACTTTATTGATGATTTTAAATTAAGTCTTTATGCTGATGAAATATACGTCTTTACTCCAAAAGGTGAACTAAAAATGTTACCTGCCAAAGCTACTGCTTTAGATTTTGCCTTTGATATACACAGTGATGTGGGAATTAAATGTATTGGAGCTAAAGTTAATCATAAGTTGGTTCCGCTTAGTCATCAGTTAAAAAGTGGAGATCAAATTGAAATTATTACCTCTAACAAACAAATACCAAAAGAAGCTTGGTTAAATTTTGTTGTTACTTCTAAAGCTAAATCCAAGATTAAGCAATCTATAAAAGAGGCTTACAACAAAATTGCTGAAAATGGTAAAGAAATTCTTCAAAGAAAACTCAACCAACTAAAAGTAAAACTAAATGACAAAAGCATATATGAGTTAGTTAAACTCTACAATGTAAAAAATTTCCCAGAGCTTAATTACAGAATTGCCAAAGGAAAAATAAACCTCTCTAAAATAAAAACCATTGTTGATAAAGGCGGGGAGTTAAATTATGATCTTGTAAAAGTAGTTGAACCTAAGAAGGAAAAATCTACAGAGGAAATCATTAAAACATTTGGAGGTAAAGCAAGTGAAACCATCATTTTAGGAGATGATAGTCTAAAACAAGTAGATTATACTTTTGCTAAATGCTGTTCTCCTATTCCTGGTGATAATGTTTTTGGATTTATTACGATTAAAGACGGTATCAAAATACACAGAAATAATTGTCCAAATGCTACTCAACTAATGTCTCATTATGCCTATCGAGTATTAAAGGTAATGTGGAAAAGTCAAAAACTTAAAGAGTTTTCTGCTGAGATTCACTTTACTGGTATTGATAATTTTGGTATACTCCATTCCATTACTGATTTAATAAGTAATAGTTTAAATATCAACATGCAATCTCTAAACATAGGGTCTAATGACGGAATATTTGAAGGTACCATTAAAGCATTAGTTCATGATACAGCTCATTTAGACCAATTAATTAGCAAAATGAAAAAAATAGAAGGATTAAACAAAGTTACTCGAACATCCTAATGTAATGCATCTCTATTTTGAGGCAACCAATACATAATTAAAAATGCTATTGACGGTATTAAAAAGAACATAGAAATTAACATACTAAATGCTGCTAAATCTTCTTCTACATAGATAAAACTTGTAAATACAACCAATGCCAAATAGGCTACTTGAAAAACAGTATACAGTACTAATCCAACTTTTGATTTATTCATCATAATGATTGCTCCTGCTATAGTACCCAAATTAGCCACTGCAAACATCCATCCTCTATGGTATCCTAAATTACCTCCAAAATCATGAGCTACTGCTTGATAAAACAACCCTCTGAACACTCCTAAAGCCGAACCAACAAGTGTTAAAATACACAGTATCGTAATAAAATCATTTGATTCTTTTTTAACTGTATTTACTCTAGGTTTATCTTCAAATAAATCAGCTTCTGCGGCAACTATTTCTTCTCCACAACTAGAGCAAAAAATGGCATTTTTATCTAACTTATTTCCACAACTTGAACAGTAATTCATTTTATATTATTTTGTTGTAAACATACATGTTTC
The DNA here is from genome assembly GCA_020630395.1 of Flavobacteriales bacterium. Classification (GTDB taxonomy): domain Bacteria; phylum Bacteroidota; class Bacteroidia; order Flavobacteriales_D; family CAJJDF01; genus CATLPG01. The sequence continues at coordinate 12,639 of JAHDBM010000014.1, read as the reverse complement.
CGTTCAAATTTAAAATGATAATGCATTTTAACTGTTAAAAATTGTATTCTAACACAAAAAAGAAACCTTTTAATTTTAAAAAATAAAAAAAATCTAAACCCAAGATTAAAAACATTATTTTTAAAGTACGGGTAATGTGTATTAAATTAAATGAACATGAATAAAGTATACTTATTTTCAATCATAAAATTATCATTAGTGGTATTTTTATGCTCATTAATTTCTCTAAATGGAAATTCTCAAGCATGCTCTGTAAGTGGACCAACAACTGGAACTGTTGGCAGCACCTACAGCTATGGCTTAGGATCTGGCTGTAGCTCTTGTCAAAGTTGTAATAGCCCTAATTTTTGGTTTATAACTGTTCCGTCTGGTGGGAATATAAGTGTTTCTGGATTTGGAACATATGGTCCTGGAACACACACAATCCCAACTAGTAGTTCAATATCTGTGACATACAACTCTGGCTCAAGTAGTGCATTTTCTTACAGTTGGGAATGGGGTAGCTCAACATGTTCACCTAGTTGTCCTGGTGGAGGTATTTCTTCTACAAGAAACACTACTGTTTCACCATGTAACCCGCCAACTCCAACTGGGTCTGGTGGATCAGGGAATTTTTGTACTGGAGGATCTTTTAATTTTCCTTCAAGAACATGTGGTTCTGGAACTTTAAGATGGTATACTAATAATAGTGGTACAGGCACATTTTATACAGGGTCATCTGTCTCTCCATCTGGAACAACCACCTATTATCCTTTTTGTTATACATCCTGTTTAGGCTCAGTCGGTTCAAGTGCAACTGCAACACAACAATCAACACCAACAATTTCAGGTTCTACTTCTTCAATGTGTGAAAACACTACTCGATCATTCACAGCAAATTTATCAGGAGGCACTTGGTCAGTAGTAAGTGGAGGAGGAACAGTTACAGCAACTGGAGCTTCTTCATCAAATTATACTCCTGGAAATATAGGTAGCCCAACTACAGGAAGGATAAGATATACTAGAGCAGGATGTTTTGATGAGATTAGTTTTACAGTTTTACCTACTTCAAGCACAAATACAAGCGGGAACTCTGGATCTATTTGTGAGGGCCAAACCAAAACACTTTCGGCTACTCCATCTGGTGGTACTTGGTCTGTTGTTTCGGGAGGTGGAACTATAAGCGGAAATACCTATACAGCTCCACTAGTTAGCAGTAATAGATCAATAGTCGTCAATTATTCTTACACAAATATATACGGGTGTGTAACTAATAACACAACTGGCTTTACTGTTTTAAATAGCTTATCTACTTCAATACTTCCTCCATCTGGATCTACCTGTGTAGGTAATTCGGTAGATTTTGGCTTTCCTCTTACTAGTGTAAATTCACCTAGTTATTCATGGAGTTTTCCAGGTGGAAGCCCAAGCTCTTCTACAAGTGGAAATCCTCCACCTGTAACCTACAGCTCTCCTGGAATATATACTGTATCTGTTGATCTTGTAGGGTCTAACGGTTGTGGATCAGACACTTACACCCTTACAATTGGAAGCACTCCTGGAAACCCTGCATCACCTGGAGATTATACCACATGTGTTGGTCAACCAGTTACAATAACTGGATCTGTTGGAAGTGGTGGAACAAGTTTAGAATGGTATACCAATCCATCTGGTTCTGGTTCTCCTATTCATACAGGGACTTCATATACGGTTACGCCTTCATCAACAGGAACTGTGACATATTACTATTTTACTATAAACTCTTCAGGCTGTAGAAGTGCTGGCTCTGCAAACTCTCAAGTTACTGCTAATCCTGCACCTGGAAATCCTTCTTCACCTGGAGACTACACTACTTGTGTAGGTCAATCAGTTACAATAACAGGGTCAGTTGGTAGTGGTGGAACAACTTTAGAATGGTATACTAATCCATCTGGATCTGGGTCACCTATTCACACAGGGACTTCATATACAGTTACTCCTTCATCACCAGGAACTGTAACATATTATTATTTTACTGTAAATTCTTCAGGTTGTAGAAGTACTGGCTCTGCAAACTCTCAAGTTACTGCTAATCCTTCACCTGCAGCTCCATCAAGTGCTAGTGCAAGTCCAAGCACTATATGTTTCCAACAGAGTACTACCTTTAGCGGTACATGCCCTACTGGTACTTTAAGATGGTATAATAACAGTAATGGAACTTCTTTAGCTTTTGGAGGTGCTTCTAGCACTACCATTTCTCCTGCAAGTCCCGGAACATTAACGTATTATGCTTTTTGTGAAGTCGGATCTTGTCAAAGTTCTTCTGGTATTACAGCTAGTGTAACAACTACTGCTCTTCCTGCTGCCCCTACATCAGCTTCAGCCTCTCCTAGTAATATTTGCTCTGGAGAAAATTCAACTTTATCTGCTACTGGATGTTCCGGAGGTACTATTTCTTGGTATACCAATAATGGTGGTACTGGATCGCCTTTAGCTT
>JAHDBM010000014.1:0-10084 GCA_020630395.1 Flavobacteriales bacterium | reverse complement strand
GCTAGCAATACAACTTATTATGCGTTTTGTACAGTTAATGGATGTAGAAGTAATTCATCTGCTAATACATCTGTTACAGTTACACCTGGTGTTGCAGTTCCTACTTCCTTAAGTGGATCTCCTAATAGTGGTTGTGTATCATACATGTCAAATCTTTCTGGGTCATGTACTGGTGCTGGACAATTAAGATGGTATAATAATAGTACGACCACTGGAGCAGGTCTTTCAATGCCAGTAACAGTTAATTCTTCTAATACTACATTTTATGCAAAATGTTATGATGCTTCATTTCCTGCTGGATGCCAATATAGTAATGCTGTACCATTAGCCTTAAGTGTAACATCTAGAGTTACCGTTACTGTATCTGGACCTACAACTGTGTGTGTAAATAGTACTGTTAATTATACTTCTTCACACTCTCCTGGATCTTGGTTTATTGCTTCTGGTAGTTCTTCTGCTACTATTAATTCAGTTACTGGTAATTTTATTTCCAACAGCACTCCTGGGTCTGTAACTATAGGTTATGCTCATACGAATGGTCCTTGCATGGATACTGGCTATTTATCAATTACTGTAATACCGCCTCCTGTGGTGAGTTTAAATGATACAGCTGCTTGTTTTGGCAATACTATTCAACTTACTCCCTCTGTAGGGGGTGGTACATACACTGTTTTAAGTGGACCTGGTAATGTAACTCCTGCTGGTTTATTTTCTAGTGCCTCTGTTGGTACCACTCGAGTTGCTTATGCTATAACTTCTGGAGGATGTATTGGTAATGATACAGCTGATGTTGTAATTAATCCTTTGCCTTCACAACCTATTGGTGTAACGACATCTGACGATACAATTTGTAGAGGTGCTACAGCAATTTTATCAGGTAACTGCTCAGGATCTACTATTGTATGGTATTCAAATAATTCAGGAACAGGTACGCCTTTATTTTCTGGAAACAATTATCCAGCTAATCCAAGTCAAGATGATACTATTTATGCATTTTGTTACGACAGTACAACTATGTGCCAAAGTTTCTTTTCGGATTCTATTTCAATAGTGGTAGAAAAATGTACAGATACTATTACCAAGCTTATGCCTTCTAATGGTTGTGGTGATACTACTATTCTTCCTATTTCTTCTATTCCGGGTGGTCCTAATTACATTAATACATGTATAGGTAATCCGTATACAGCTGGTGGAGACTCTGTCATATTTATTAATGATAGTACATTTTATGTTATCCCTTCCTCACTACCTTATACTCCAGATTCTGTGTGTATTGTTATATGCAATACAACAATACCACTATGTGACACTACTTTTATGAGGTTTATGCCTAATCCAGGCACCCCTCCTATTTCTCCACCTATTATAACATGTATGGATGACACTGTATATATCGGAACTACTGGATCTGTCACGGTTTCTCCTTCTCAAGTTTCATCTGTTAATTACGAATGCTTATTACCAGGAACAACTGCTGTTTCGCAAAGTAATTTTACGTGTGCTGATACTGGTGTAAATACGATATGGGTTTACGCTTCTAATAATCTTGGTGCAATTGATTCTTGTCAAGCTAATATTACAGTATGGGATACAACTAGACCTACTGTTGTTTGTCAAAATATTAATGCTTATTTAGATGCAACTGGTAATATTTCTATTACTGCAGCTGATCTTGATGGAGGTACTAATGATAATTGTGCAATCCTTAATCTTACAGCTAATCCTACTGCTTTTACTTGTGCTGATATTGGTCCAAATAATGTAACACTTATAGCTACTGATGTTAATGGCAATATTGATTCATGTACAGCTGTTGTTACTGTTCTAGATACACTCCCTGGCTCTATCGTATGTAATCCTGGCACTTTTTATATTACTCCACTTGGTACTGTGACAATTGATACTACAGGGCTTGTTTCTTCTGTAAGTGATAATTGTGGTATAGATTCCGTTTGGGTAAAAGATACTGACACACTACTTTCTTGTTTAAATGTTGGATCATATAATGCAACTATTTATGTATCGGATGTAAATGGAAATATTGATTCTTGTATTTCTAACTTAACAGTGGTTGATACAAATGCACCTGTTGCTAATTGTATGGACACTACCATTTATCTAGATAGTAATGGAAATGTGACTATTGATTCTTCTTTTGTTAATGCTGGATCCAATGCTACTTGTTCTAATGTAACTATGGCTCTTTCTCAATATAACTTTGGATGTACAGACTTAAACATTAATACAGTTACACTTACTGTTACAGATGCATTTAATAGGTCTAGTTCTTGTACAGCTAATGTGACAGTACTAGATACTAATGCTCCCGTTATAATTTGTCCAAGCAACTCTTCTATTGATGTAACAGAACAATGTGAATATGTTATCCCTGATTATACAGCTTCTATGAGTATAACTGATAATTGTGCAGCCTCTACTGGTATTACTATTACACAAACACCTTCAGCTGGAACTGTTGTAAATGCTACTACTGGCGGAACACTACAATACACGCAACCTATTATCATTACTGCTACAGACCCTTCAAATAATCAAACTACTTGTACCTTTAATGTAGATCTTAATTGTAATATAGATTTCTTAATCCCTCAGTTTATATCTCCAAATAATGATGGATTTAATGATACTTGGATAATTGATTTTATTACAGAATACCCTAACTCTAGCGTTAAAATATTTAATAGATGGGGTGGTCTTGTTTATCAAATGGATAATTATGATAATTCATGGGACGGTACTTCTAATAAAGGACAAAAAGTAAATACTTCCGATAGTCAAGACGGAATTATTCCTTCTGCAACCTATTTCTATATTGTAGATAAAGGTAATGGAGATGATCCTTACACGGGATACTTATACATAAGAAAATAATTTTTCTACATAGGCCTCTATTTATTTAATTAGAGGCTTTTTTTGTGTCATTATTAATTCTATATTCATCTAAATTAATAGCGTTTTTGTGACTATAAAATATACTATACTCCTTATTGTTTTCTTATTGTTTTCATGCAAAGAAGAGCAAATTAATCCTACAGAAGAACATATAACAACTAATTCAGCATGTGACTCTGAGTTAATTAAACAACTTCGAACATCACCATCAGATTCTTGTATTCGAATACTTAATAGCCTTAATTATAAAGAAACCAATATCTCATGTGAATTGGAAAGGCTTGCAGCTCTTACATTTAGTTACTCCAATTTAAACCGATTAGATTCGGTTGATATTATAGCTGAAAAAGGATTAAAATTGGCAAGAGAAATAAAAGATAGTGCCAAAATTATTGATTTCATTTGCCGAACTGCTTATGCTAAATCACAAAAAAATCAAACAGATGTTGCCATAAATTATTTGACCGAAGGCCTAGCAATAGGAAAAAAAATAAATTCTAAAAAACTATATCAAGTATACGATAAAATTGCAATGGCTTACTATATAGATCGAGACTTTGAAACATCAAAAAAATATTTTAATGAATCATTAAGACTAATTGAATCTAAAGAAACAATAGATTCCTCTTTATTATCAAAAACTCTATCTAATAAAGCTAATTATTTCACTTTTGAAAAAAAACATGATTCTGCTGTTTGGATTCTGAAACGAGCTATTAATTACATCAATCCGGCAGATAATATGCGCTTAGGTAGAGCTTATCAACACCTTGCTGGAAGTATGGCTTCCAATGATAATCATGACGGAGCCATGAATGCATACAAAACATCTTTGTATTATCACAAAAAAGCAAATACACCTACAACTTCATTACAATATAACATGGGAGTTACCCAAGCGCATCAACAATATTATAAAGAAGCTGAAAAACATTATTTCAAATCATATGAAGAATCAACTAAAATGAATGACACACGCTTTATTCTTCTTACACTTGAACAACTGATATATGTAAATAAAAAACAAGGTAAATATGAAAAAGCATTAGATTATTTAGTGATGCTAAATGATGCAAATAAAAAATATGATAGTATTCATGAAGAAGAAACGTTAGATGAGTTTAAAGTTAAATATGATGTAATGATTAAAGAAGAACAAAATGAATCTTTAGCATTAGAAAATCAAGTAATTTCTCAATCTAATCAGAATAAAAACCTAATCATTATCATTATAGTTGGCTTTGTAACTGTATTATTCGTTTTTCTATGGTTTATCTACAAACAAAACAACTATAGAAAGCAGCTCGAAAATGTTGAACTAGAACAAAAATTACTTAGGTCTCAAATGAATCCTCACTTTATTTTTAACTCTATCTCCACTATACATTCTCTCATAACAGCCCAAGAAAATAAAAAAGCTGCAAAATATCTTTCTAAATTTTCTAAACTAATGAGGCTAACACTCGAAAATTCTAGAGACAAATTCGTACCTCTTTCTGATGAGTTATTAGCTCTTGAAAACTATATCAGTATACAAAAATTACGATTTCAAAATAAATTTGATCATATTATAAATATTGATCCATCAATTGAAAGTGAGTATATAGGAGTTCCTCCTATGCTCATACAACCATTTATTGAAAATGCTATTGAACATGGATTAAGAAACCTTGATTATACTGGTTTAATTAAAATTTCCATTCAAAAAAACTTAAAAACAAATTCTATTTCTTGTGTAATAGATGATAATGGTGTGGGAATTAATCAATCAAAAGAGTTTAGTCATCAATCAACTTCACAAAAGAAAAAATCACTATCTACTGAAATAACTCGCGAAAGACTAGCTATACTAGCAAAACAGACCAAAACCTTAAGTAATCTATCCATTATTCAAAAAAAAGAAGAAAACGGAACTAAAGTAAACTTAGATATTCCATATATTGACTTAACATGATAAAAACACTTATTATAGATGATGAACCCATAATTAGACAAGGGCTAATAAGATTAATTGAAGATGAAATTCCTAACTTAACTGTAATTGGCGAGTGCGAATCGGTATCTGAAGCAGTAACTGTTATAAAAGCTATTAAACCAGACTTATTATTGTTAGATATAAATTTACCTGATGGATACGGATTTGATATTGTTAATCAAACACCCGATTTAAATTATCAAATTATATTTATAACTGCCTATGATGAATATGCAATAAAAGCTATTAAACTTGGTGCTATTGATTACATTCTTAAACCAGTTGATGCTGATGAATTACTAGAAGCTATTAAAAAACTTAATCCTTCTAATACTAAAACCATATCTCAAAGAACACAAGTTGCTAAAGAAAGTTTAGACCAAAAACCTAAAAGAATAGTTCTTCGTTTACAAGACGGATTTCAAGTAATTGAATTTGAAGATATTATATATTGCAAATCTGATGGTTCATATACTATATTCTTCATCAATAATGGTGAAAAAATAATGGTCTCTAAATCAGTTAAAGAATATGAAAAGCAATTACCCGATAATTTATTCATAAGAAATCATCAATCGTTTTTAACAAACATTAAGTATATCAGCAAATTTGAAAAAGAAGGGTATTTATTGTTAAAAAATAAAACTCGAATACCAGTCTCCACTAGGAAAAAGGAGGAAGTAATTAAACGTTTACATCTTTAATTTTAAATAACATACTTATACAGTCAATCAAAAATGAAATCTTTCGAAGAAATTAAACATCAATTTAGTGCATCCTTTAATGATCTAAATACTAAAAGAAAAAGATCGATCATATTAACAGCATTTGGATGGGGATTATTTATGCTTTTTATACTAGCAATAACTGGCTTTATACTTATGAGTTTTATTAATAGAGAATCATTTTCTAGTGGATGGATGAACGTTATTAATTCGCTAATGGATTCGCTTCCAAAAGGATTCCCTCCACAAATCGTTATAATTGGAGGTTTTGTAATCATAAGTTACGGCCTTTCCTTTTTATTGAAAAAAAGTTTTAATGCAGAATCTAATTTTAAGTTTAAAACCAAAAAATTATTAAAAAAAGTAGCTCTAACTACTCTACCATCTTTTGATTTTAATAGAAAAATTAGGGTTAAAAAAGATGAGGTAAAACAGAGTTCTTTATTCAACTACCTAAAAAATGGCAATCATAACAATATTGTAATTGCTGATACTCTTTCTCATCAATATCAACATACTCTCTTAAAAGTATGTGATTTAGAAGTTTATGGAAGTTCTATTAAACAGTCGACATCATTTTTGATGAGATTACCTTTTTTAAATCAATTAATTTTATCAATCAAGCTAATAAAATCACTCACAAAAAAACAGAACATGACCGACACCTTAAAAAATGAAAGTTTTAAAGGTGTATTTGCAATTGCTGATTTTAATAAAACTTTACAAGGTCATACTATCGTCCTGCCTGATAGACTTGAAAAAACATTAGGAGGGTTTGCTCATACTATTCAAAAATTTAATTTTAAAAAAGAAGAATTAGTAAAACTTGAAAATCCTGAATTTGAAAAAGAATTTGTTGTTTATAGCACAAACCAAGTAGAAGCTAGGTATGCTTTAACACCATCTATGATGGAGAAACTTACGCTATTGAAAAAGAAAATTAACAAACCCATAATGGTGTCTTTTAAAAGTGATAAAGTAAATGTCGCAATTTCTAATACAAATGGATTTTTTGGAGTTGATAAATCCGTAACTATGGATGATGAGCTATTAGAACATTTTTATAATCAATTAGTAGCACTATCTTCAATTGTAGAAGAACTCAATATTAATAACAATCTTTGGAATAAATTATGAGCATTGAACAAGCAAAATCTAATTTCCTTAACGAGATTAAATCGTTAGAATCTAGTCGTAAAAGTGCGATTAGAGCTTCTTTTTTATTCAATCTAGTTATTACTCTTTTTATTGGTGGCTTTATTACCTTCATTATACTCTTATACACCAGCTACAACAAATATATTACTGATGCATATATGTCAGTAATAAAAAATGCTAAGGTAGAATATGTTTCTCTGAGTTTTCTAATCATTCCTGTTATTGGCATGATATTGTATAGCATTGTTATGTTTCGTGAAAGAAGATATATTAAAAAAGTTAAAGAAAGTGTTTCAAGAGTTATTCAAGATATAGATCCAACTGTTAGCATTAGGGGATACAACAATTACATTGGAGGCATAATAAACAACAGTAAGGTGTTTAATTATGTAAAAAACACCTCTCCTCAACTAAGTTTATGTAGTGATGTTATTGAAAATAATCACATTAAAATATATGACGTAAATATTAGAAAAAAAACATCAAAATTATATTACTTCCCAGGTCTTGGGTTTATAGCACTATTTATTACATCATTTAAAAATCTTGTAACAAGAAGTACCACAATTGATGCCACAAACTATAGCAAATTTGAAGGAGGACTTATCACTTTCGATATTAAGAAACGTATTGAAGAACTCATCATTTTACCCGATAATTTAGAAAAACATATTGGCATTTCTGCAAAATTCATACAAAAGAGGATGTCTAAAAAAAATCAATTGATAAAATTGGAAGATCCTACTTTTGAAAAACACTTTGTCGTTTACGGAACTGATCAAGTAGAGGCTCGGTATATTTTAAGTCCGGCAGTGATGTATAGACTTTCATTTATTAGAGAAAAACTTAATAGACCACTAATGTTATCAGTAATAGGTAATACGGTTTATTTATATATATACAGTAAAGGAGGTTTTATGGGGCTTCCAAAAAACAAAAAAATATCTAAGAAAATAGTTGATGACTTATACTACCAATTAACTATAGCTACCGAAATGGACAAAGAATTAAGTATTTAAGCGCATATAATTCAACCACATCTAAAAAAACAACTCAAAAAATGGAATTTAATAAGTTAATAGAACCTAATAGAATACTTCAAAAATTTATAAAAGACCCCATTATAGCATGGGCGGAAATTAATGACAAAGGATTGAATACAAAACGTTCTTTAAAAACATGGTTATTAAATTTTATTCCGGCAGTTAAATTTGTTGAAACTGCAACTGTAAGCATATTTGTTTTAACAGAAAATCATCTACATTATCTCAATATTGGAAATGATAACAAATTGTATAAATCAACTTCTTATAATAGAAGCGAAATTGAAAGTTGTGAAATTATCAAAGAAAAAAACGAATGGCAAAAGGTTGTAGCTATTGAGTATGAAGGAAAAATTAAAAAATATGAACTCTTTACATATCCTTCTATGTTTAAATATCATTTTGGATTAAAACCTGATGATGCTGATGCAGAAGACTTTACCAATATGACACATTATATGCTTGAACAACTTTAATCTGTATCTAACAATCTATTAAAAAAAGAAAAAACTTGTAGAATTCTTTAATCAGCATACGCATAAAATCAATTTAAACATTTATTTTAACAGAGTAATTAAAAATATACAATGGAAAAATATTATCCTATAGATGAGGAAATTGTCACATTAGCTAATGGTAAAATAAAAAAAGTCAGGTCAATTTTAGCTCCTATTATTACCATAATATGTATTATACTTGGCGTATTAATTATTTTATTTGGTCAACAATGGGCTAACAAATTTGGTTTTAGGCTTAAACCAATACTAATATATGGTGGTGGTGGAATCCTTATTGTAGGATCATTATTATGGTTATGGGTTAGTAGTCATTACTTTTTACACGTATCTAGTAAATCTAAACTTGTAGAATGGTACAGGTATTATGACAACAGTGAGAAAAAAGCTCTTAAAGAATTATTTGCCGAAAATGAATTTGATAAAATGCCTGACTTATTATTTGCTCACGAAAAAGATGGGCCTGGTTCAGGTAGATCAGCAATTAGGCTAGAATTTAAAGGTACGAAAACTGGAGAAGTCGTATTTGCTCAAATTATACAGTTTATACGAAGTAATCCAACACCCGTTACACCCGTTAAAATGTTTGAAGGAGATGATGCTAAACTAGTAGTTAAAATCGCAAAAAAGATAGACCAATAACGAATTTAAATTCATTCCCAACAAATATAGATTACCTATTTATAAGCAAATATTATACACTTAAATTCACTACAATAACAACAAAAAACTAACATTATGGATTTTATAAAAGATAAACTTTCTTCAATTGGTGCTTTAATAGCAGTATTTGGTTTAATGTCAATGATACTACACTTTTTAGACTATGAGTTAAGGATATTAGGATGGATTGGACAGTGGGGAGAAGGAACTGCATGGGCAATAAGAATAGGCTTAATAGTAGTTGGAGCTGCTCTATTCTTTATGTTTGGTGGAACTGGACATGAAGATGACGAAGAAGAATAAAGAAAGAATAAATGAATATCAGAAACAAAACAATAAAAACAACAACAATGAAAAAACCATTTTTATTTTTACTAGTAGGTATAGCTACTATGTTCACTTCTTGTGAGAAAATTAACCCTAACAATTTAAATACTCCAGAAGGTGTTACTAATGTAAAAAATTTAGTATCAGAAAAATTTGGAACAGACTTAAGTGTAGTTAACTTGATGTTATCAGCAAGTGAAGATTTATCTAGTGATATAGGACTTGTAAACGTATACTATACTAAAGACGGCAAAACTTATAAAAGAACCTACATGGATTACCCTAGTGTTGATCCTGTTTTAGAAGATGAAGAAGAAAGTAAATTCCATAAAGATGCTAAAGGGTCAGTGAAATTAGCTGATTTAGATTTTGGCATGCTAACAAAATACTTTGGTGAAGCAACTAAAATGATAGGAGATAAATACGAAGGGTTTCAAATGAGTAGTTGGACGTTTGATATTAGTGACGATAACAAAACTTCAGCAAATTTTAAAATTCAAGCTACTGAAGTAGGTGAAGGAACATCAATGGAAGGAAGAAATATTGTTACAAACTTTTATGAGTTTGAATTTGAAGTAGACGAAGAAGGCAACTTAGTTGCTGACGCATAATACGTAATTTCATTATACAGTAAAAGGGGGCTTTTTTAAAGTCCCCTTTTTTTTATACTAAATTTTAATCATCAACCTCATAATAAAACAATCTAATAGCTACTTAAACAAGCCTATTAAATACTTGGTGTATCACATATCTATAATTAATTAT
>JAHDBM010000013.1:51202-63026 GCA_020630395.1 Flavobacteriales bacterium | reverse complement strand
AGAGTTTTTTCCATTTTGTTAAATGAGGATTAGTCCAATCTCCATAAATTCGTTTAATGGTTGGATTGCCATATTTGGCTATTTCTTCCATCATTTCTTTTACATGAGCAGATGGTATATTATCGCCATCTATTAAGACAGCTAAGTTTAAATTGTTTTTCATTTAGATATTTATTAATGCAATAGATTAAATTTCAGCTATTAGTTCTTTAAATAATAAACTCAATTTTTTTTCTGCTTTTCCTGCGACAGCAATAATTTCTTCAATGTTAATAGGTTGCAAGTTGTTATAATCACATTCATCAGTTAAAACAGAAATAGCAACACAAGGGAGTTCCATATGGTTGGCAGCAATTACTTCAGGTACTGTACTCATACCAACTGCATCAGCCCCAATAGTATGTATGTAACGGTATTCTGCAGCTGTTTCTAACATTGGCCCAGGAACTGAAGCATAAACACCTTCATGTAGTGTAATATTTTCTTTTTTAGCGATTGAAATCAGTTTAGAACCCATAGCTGTATTATACGGCTCACTCATATCAGGGAATCGAGTTCCTAATTCATCTATGTTTTTTCCAATCAATGCATTGGGTTGTAAGTTAACATGATCATTAATGAGCATTAAATCTCCTTTTTTGTATTTGGGATTAATTGCTCCAGCAGCATTAGATATTAGCAGTTTTTGTACACCTAATAATTTCATTACTCGAATAGGAAACACAATTTGGTTCATTGAGTATCCTTCATAAAAATGAAAACGACCTTGCATAGCAAGTACTTGCTTACCTTCAATGGTACCGTAAATTAATTTACCCGAATGAAACTCAACTGTAGATAATGGAAAGTTAGGTATGTCTTGATATGAAATTTCTTTTTCAATAGTAATTTCATTTACCAAGTTTCCTAAACCTGTGCCCAATACAATACCTATTTGAGGAGAAATAATACCATTTTCTTTTAAAAAATTCGCAGTTTGTTTAATCTGATCTATCATTTAATAATTTGTTTTTATGTTACTTATTCCAAATTTCCCATGCCTTTTCTGCTTGTTGGTGTAGCATTACGATTCCATTTAACACAACACATCCATGAGTTGCTCCTTTTGCTAAAAACTCTGTTATTTCTGGATTATATATTAAGTCAATTAACGTATGTTTTTTAGTTAAGTGTTGATATGGTATTTTTGGCGAATAATCTGTAGTAGGATACATGCCTACAGGTGTTGTATTGATAATTAGGTTATGAAAATTCATAACATATTCATTAATGTCTGTATAACTAATTTGATTTTTTTTACTTGGATTTCTTGAAACAAAAAGTGTTTCAATTCCTTTCTTTAAAAGAATGTATTGGACTGCTTTTGCAGCACCTCCAGTTCCAAGTATTAATGCTCGTTCATGATGAGATTTAATAAATGGTTTTACCATTCGCTCAAATCCAAAAGCATCTGTGTTATATCCTTTAAGGTAAGGAGTGTTGTTTTTCCAAGTTATATCAATAGTGTTAACCGCTTGTATTGCTTTAGCATCTTCACTAAGTTCATCTAATAATGGAATGACCAACTCTTTATAGGGGACAGTGACATTTAGACCGTTAAGTTGCTTCTTCTTTATTAAAGGTAGGAGTTCTTTAATCTCATCCAGTTCAAATAAATCGTAGGTGTAATTCGCTAGTTTTAATTCACGAAATTTATCTGAGAAATATGTTTTAGAAAACGAATGTCCTAGTTTTTCACCTATTAAACCATAAGACTTACTCACTATCCTTTCCTAGTTTTTTAGCAGCAAATTCAATTATGAAAATTAAACTAAATCCTGCTATTGCTAATAAAACAGCATATAGTAATTGAGAAGGAGCCTCACTATATCCAGTTATTTTTGTTCCGTTTCTAACAATTACATCATAATTTTGTGGCATTACAGGAGAGTCTACTAGCGTAACAACTTGTTCATCTGCTTCTCCTAAATGCTTTACAAATATTTTCTCTACATGTCTCCATGGCCAAAGTTTGTATATAGACCCAACTAGAAAACCAGTTAAGATAGCAAGTGTAACATTTTCATAATGTTTAAACACCCACTTTAATACTCTTGAAAACGCTAAAAGACCAACAATAGCACCTGCCATAAAAATTCCAATAATTACAAAATCACGATCATTTACTGCTCCCAAAATAGTAGGGTACGCTCCTAGTATGAGTAGTAAAAAACTACCAGAAATACCAGGAAGTATCATGGCACATATTGCAATCACTCCACAAATAAATATATATCCCATATTAGAAGCATTTCCTAATGGAGGCATAATGGATAATCCCAATACTATTGCGGTACCTACCAATAAGCCAATGATTGCTTGTGCATTCCAAGTTTTAATTTGTTTTCCTATATAAATTACACTGGCAATTATTAATCCGAAGAAAAAAGACCATAACAACACAGGATTATGCTCTAGTACATATTCTAAACCTTTAGCTAATGAAAAAATACTAATGCCAATACCAGCAAATAGAGAAACTAAAAAAGTTCCATTAATACTGTTCCAAGCGGATACAATTCCTTCGTTTTTAATAATTTTTATTAGTCCAAAATTTACTGAGTTAATAGAATCCAGTAACTTGTCGTATATCCCAGTAATAAAAGCGATTGTCCCGCCCGATACACCTGGAACAACATCTGCTGCACCCATAGCCATACCCTTTAATAATACTAATAAGTATTTCATAACATATTTGTTTAATGGGAACGAAGATAATAAAAGGGATTAGTATTACATAAAGAAGAAAGGGCTATCGTTTTAACTTCTCCTGTACAATTAATTTTAAAGCAGGAATAACATCTTTTTTAAACCATTCATTTTTTTTCATCCAAATATTATTTCTAGGAGAAGGGTGAGGGAGTACAAAATAGTTTGGAAGATATTGGTCAAATGATTTTACTCGGTTGGTAAGTGTTTGTTTATCTCCTTTTAAATAATAGTCTTGAGCATATTTACCAATAAGCAAAAATAAATCAACATCTTTTGCTTGATTAAAAATTTGTTCATGCCATTGTGGAGCGCATTCTTTTCTTGGAGGTAAATCTCCTGTTTTTCCTTTTCCTGAATAGCAAAATCCCATGGGTACAATCGCAAATAGATCGGTATTGTAAAACTGTTCATTGGATACAGATAGCCAATTCCTCAAGTTTTCTCCCGATTGGTCATCCCACGGTATGCCAGACGCATGTACTTTTGTTCCCGGAGCTTGACCAATAATCGCAATTTTACTTTTAGTATTAAACGTACAAACGGGTCTTGGTCCAAGAGGAAGATGCTCTTTACAGATGGTACAATTCGAAATACTCTGTTTAAGTTGATTTATCATATTAATTTTTGATCGTAATATCTTTGAGCGGTCATGGTAATGATGCGCTTATTATATTCTTTGGTATTGTTATGGTAGGTATTTATCTCTGTAATCGTAAATTGACCGATAATAGCTCCAAGAATCAATGTTTTTAATTCTTTACGTTTGTTTAAATAATCCTTTACTATGGTTAATTTGTCGATAGATTGGTTAGCCTTAGCTAATGTTTGTTTAAAAAAAACATCATGCTCTATAATAGTAAATAAAATATCATTTTGCATTTTAAGGAGAGGGCGAAGGGTTTTATTCTGAAAGGTTTCTATTTCTGAGAAATCATTTTCAGTGGCATGATCTAAAATAGGGCGGATGGTTATTAATTGTTCATCTCTTGTCATAATATGTTTCTAAAGGTTAGGTTTATTCTAGGCTCATTCAATTGTTTTGATTTTGGTATTTGATGTTTCCAGAAGTGTTGCGTTTCGCCCTTCATAATAAGCAAAGATCCATTGGTTAATTCGAGTTTAAATTTCTCTTCTTTTAGGTTAATATGTTTAAAGTGAAATACGCGCATTTGTCCTAAACTAAGTGATGCTATAACAGGGTTTTTACCAAGTTCCTTTTCATTGTCTTGATGCCAGCCCATGCTATCGTTTCCATCTCGGTAATAATTAATGAGTACGCTATTAAAAGTAGTTTGAGCTATTTGCTCTATGTTGGTTTTAAACTTAACTAAATAAGATGGTAGCGGATTAGCTTTTAATATGCTATTTGAGTACACATAATCCTTTTCACCATACCAACATCTTAATCTGGGTTCAATAATTGTTTTTCCAAAAATGGTTATTTCTCCTTGTTCCCATTCACTATTGGATAATAATAATTGAAAAAGCTCTTGTGATTCATTTAATGAAAGGAGATTTTGATCAAAATACAACTCTCCATTCCGTAGCTGAATTGTTTTTTCAGTTTGATTAAAAAGATCTACTTGTCCCATACTTAAAAATACGAATAATTAACAAGAACAATAGTGGTGAAATTAATAGATTTGTTTCACTGTCAATTCGTGTGGTTTTTGAACGAAAGTGAGAAAATAGTATCGAGAATAAGCGAAATTTTCAAGTATTTAGTCTAACATAATCCCATTCAATCGTATATCGACATAATCCACTATCATTTGATCTATGGTTTGGTCTTTTTTCACTCTGCTTAACCATTTTGTGATGAAAAACTCATCCATATCGATTAATAATTCTATGGAGACTTTACGAAAAACGCCTTCGGCTATTCCTTTAACATATAGGGTTTGTAATAGTGATAACAGTATTTTCATAAAATCATTTATTAACAACCAGGCTTCAGAAAAATGTAACTCTAACTGATTTAAGAAGGAAAAAGAGATATCATTTAAGTGGGTAATAAGCCATTCAATTAGCCTATTATATGTTACGATTATAGATGTGTGTTTATCTGGTTGAGGTAGTTTTCCAAGTGCATCAATTCTTTGTTGAACTGCCATATAAATTATAGCTTCTTTTGATTCAAAGTATTCGTAAAGAGTAGATTTACTCTTGTTGGTAAGAGTTGCGATTTCATCAATCGTTAATTGAGATAGATCTTTGTCTGTTATTGTAGGAATAAATTCACTTAACCATATTTCCATTTTTTTAGATAATGGCTTACGAGTTTTGTTAGTTGATTTTCTTCCCATACTTGCAAGTTAATAAAAATCGAACTATATTTGATTAAATAGTTCGAAAAAAGTAATTGTTACTTTTCGACTTCGCTCAAGCTGACAATTTAACTCTGTTGTTTTGCTGTGATGCTGATCGAAATCAAAGGATGAATAAATTTAACATGAAAGATTTAAAATATTTAGCAGCTTATATAGCTCCAGTATTAGTTTTTGTAGGGCTATATGTTGGAGGAATAGCGACTTTTTCAGCATTAATATTTGCATTTGTCATCATTCCTATGTTAGAATTTGTATTACCTCAATCGAAAGAAAATCTTACCAAAGAAGAAGTAAGTAGTAAACTATCGAATAAACTGTTTGATATACTATTGTATTTAAACCTACCTATGGTTTATGGCGCTATAATTTATTTCCTTTATGGATTTGTAAATAACGAGTATACGACTTTTGAATTAGTGGGAAATATGCTATCCTTAGGTACTTTAATGGGAGCTAGCGGTATAAATGTAGCACACGAACTAGGTCATAGGTTTAATAAAAGTGAGCAGTTAATGGCTCAAGCATTATTGTTGCCTTCTTTGTATATGCATTTTTATATTGAGCATAATATGGGACATCATAAACATGTTGCTACTCCAGAAGATCCTTCTACTGCACGCTTTAATGAGTCTATCTATGTGTTTTGGGTACGTTCTACTTACCAAAGTTATGTGAATGCATGGAAACTAGAAGCGTTTAAACTTAAACGAGATGGCAATGAATTTTGGAGCATCCATAACCGTATGATACATTTTACTTTGGTACAAACTATTTATTTATTGGTGATAGTTGTATTTGCTTCTTGGCAAGGTCTATTAGTAATGTTAGCTGTGGGAGTATTTTCTTTTTTACTACTTGAGACCATTAATTATATAGAACATTATGGTTTGGTAAGAGCTAAGAAAAAGAATGGAGATTATGAACGAGTTAGACCAAAACATTCTTGGAACTCTAATCATGAACTTGGACGATTGGTATTATATGAACTAACTCGCCATAGTGACCATCATTTTATTGCATCCAAAAAATATCAAATACTCGATCATCATGATGATGCCTTACAGTTGCCTTATGGTTACCCTGCTTCTATGCTAATGAGTTTAGTACCTCCTTTGTGGTTTAAAGTGATGAACAAGAGGGTGAAGTAGTTGTTACTTTTTTTCTTTTCGTAAAATTTTCTCCATTTTACGGCCTTTTGCTAATTCATCAATTAGTTTTTCCATTTGCCTACACTGTTTGTAGACTTGAAATTCATCTTCAATTTCTTCAATTCGATAACCACAAACAACTCCTTTAATCATATTAGCATTAGGATGAATTGTTGCTTGCTCAAAAAACGTTCTAAACGTTACTTTTTCATTAATAAGTGACTGCAGTTTATTTTCATTATAACCAGTAAACCATTCTAGTACTTGATGAAACTCTTCTTTCGTTCTTCCATTTTTTTCTAATCTATTCCAGTAAAGTGGATAAATTTCAGAAAAAATCATTTCTGCAACTTTCTCGTTTTTTTCTGTTGTTACTTTCATTTTTTCTTTTGATTGCTGATGGATTATGTTAAATCTATTTTCAAGGATTATTTTTTCATTTTAGTATAATCATGCATAATGCTTCTATGTAAGCAACTATCTCCAAATCACTTTTCCTTCGCAGTGTTGTGGCTATTGTGAATTTTGTTCGTCCAGTTTCTTCTTTTATATCGGAAACAACAAAAGTCATTTGAATTTCTTCGTTTACTTTAACTGACTCAATGAATCTAACCTTATTATAGCCATAGTTTAAGCCTAACACGACACCTTCTTCTGATATTATATTCATGATATACTTCGATAATATCGTTAACCAATAATTACCATGTACAATTGTCGTTTTAGTTGGTGCTAGTTTAGCACATTTTTCTGGATCTGTATGAATCCATTGATTATCTCCAGATAGTTTCCCAAAAGCATTAATAGTTTTTTGATCTACTGATATCCAATCTGTTTTGCCTACTTCCTGGTTTTCATGTTGTTTTATGTCTACTATCTTTATTTTCACTTTTTTAGTTGTTTTTGATGGGTAAAGTTACAAGTCAATAACATATTGACAACTTTTTCTTTGGTAGTACCTTTCAGGGTGTAACTTTTTTAATTGACTTTACTATGCTCTTGAGTTTATTGCTTCCTTTACGGTTTGGGGTAACGTTTAGTATAAGAAACGTAGGGCAGGTGATAAGTACTATCGTTTCAGTTTATTACTCAGCTAACGGTTAGTATAACAAGCGTATCCTGCCGATAGGCGGCTATGATTTGTTATACAGTGTTGTATGTAGTGTTTTATTTGCTATTATATAATTCTTTAACTACTTGTAAATCAGTTGAATCATTTATTTCATAAAAATAATCCAATTGCCATTTTTGAGTACGTTCAGCTTGTTTGTTTTTCATAACATCCCATTTCGGATAAACTCGGAACCCTCTTTTTCCATCTTTCTTTTCCGTTGACATAATTCCTTTTTTTATTAGTGTGGATTTTGGAAAAACAAACTGTCCAAATTTATTTTCAGTCCTTGCAATTACTACATAAAAATCAATTTGGTCGTTTTCGCTATATGGTTCCGTAATTCCACTTTTATTACGTTTCCAACACGTAACAAACTGTCCGATTTTTTTTGGTGTTACCTTGGCATTTCTACACAAAATATTCAGTCTGTTCAGTTTATATTGACAAGCACTATATTCTTTGCCTTCAGATTCAGTTTTGAAGTCCGAAATCTCAAATAAACATTTATCATAAATTTTGGTTTTTATCTGGTTAAGATTTTTGTCCATTTAGTCAATTATATTCGGTCTTTTAATTTTCTCTGTTGCAATTTCGGGCATTACATACAACTATTGTTTATCGGTAACAAATTAAGAATAATTCTTTATTATTTGAAAATTAGTGAGTTGTAATTTTTATTAGTTAATTATTTAATACGATATTACATCCTGTTTTTAATCTAAAATGGACGGTTAATGGGAGTAAAGAAGATAGATGATTTTGCTAAATTATTGAAAATTAAGCGATATGCTGAGAATACGATTGCCTCTTATATTAGTTTTTTACAGTTATATGAATCTATGTTTAAGATTAAAGATTTTGAAAAACTCAAAAATAGAGATATTCTTAATTTTTGTTATCAATATATATCACACAAAGAATTTTCTTATTCGTCCCAAAAGCAGCTGTTAAGTGCGATTAAGTTATTTTATAGTGAGATGTATGATAGATACGTTAACTTGGATGCAGTTCGACCTAAATTTAAACCTAAATCGAATCCTGTTATTCTTTCTAAAAATGAGGTTAGGAGATTACTGAATTGTATTGAGAATACAAAACATAAATCTATGCTAACTTGCGTGTATAGTTTGGGTTTAAGAAGCGGAGAGTTAATTAACCTAAAAGTTAATGATTTGGATGGAGGTAGGAATTTGATTCATGTAATTAATTCTAAAGGAAATAAAGATAGAGATGTTATGTTTCCTCATAAATTAAAAGTTATGCTTAGGGATTATTATAAAGAATACAAACCAAAGGTATATCTCTTTGAAGGCAGTAAAGGAGGTAAATATTCATCAAGTAGTTTACAAAAAGTATTAAAAAGTAATATTGCCAGAGCTAAAATAAATAAGCAAGTTACTCTTCATAGTTTAAGACATAGTTTTGCAACTCATTTATTAGAGGATGGTATAAGTTTAGCACATATACAAAAGCTTTTGGGTCATAATAGTATTAAAACTACCATGATTTACACCCATGTTGCTAATGATAGTTTATTAAAAATAAAGAGCCCTCTGGATACTTTATAATTAATCAACCTTTTCAGCCAAAAAAGCATCAGCATGAACTTCTAATTTTTTAAAGAAATTTAGAATATCTTCTTTGGAGTTTCCTCCATTTACCATTACCAACCTAATGAATTCATCTTCTTTAAACTTACCATAACCTACCATTAGTTTTCCTTCTCGGTAAAGGTGCGTGCAAATATCTTTTGCTGGTATTCCCTTGTAGTTAAAACAAACTGCTATGGCATTGTCAAAACTGTATAATTCGTAGTTAGGGTTGTTTCTGATATAGTCTCTAGCAACATCTGCAAGGAAAAATTCATGATCTACTATTTCTCCTAATCCTTTTGTACCAACTGACTTCCATAAACACCACATTTTTAAAGCATCATTTCGTCTACCACATTGTAAAGAAATCTTTCCTAAGTTGTAATCGTCTGTGCTGGTTTGGTATAGGTAATCGGCATCATTAGCAAATGTATTGTGCAGTGCTTCTGGATGCTTGGTCACAATCATAGAAGTAGAGATTGGTGTATTTAGCATTTTGTGTCCGTTTATGCTAAACGATTGCGCTCTATCTAACCCTTTGGCCATAACCTTATATTTCTCACTAAAAATTATTGAGCCTAAATAAGCTCCATCTACATGTAGCCAACAATTATATTTCTCCGTAACACTGGCTAATTCATCTATAGGGTCTACAGCACTTAATACGGTTGTTCCACAGGTTGCATTCACATAAAAAGGATGTTTACCATCTTCTAAATCTTTCTTTATTTGTAATTCAAGGTCACTAGCTAACATTCTACCCTGGTCATCTGTTTTAATGTAGCGCACATTGTTACGACCAATACCCATAAATGCAGCATTTTTTGGCACAGAATAATGCGATTCGATAGAGGTGTATACCGTCATTTGTTTCGAGACTCCTTCTTTACCACAGTTTTCATCATAGTGATCACGCGCCATAAGCATAGCCTTAAAAATGGTCATAGATCCTCCAGGAGCCATGGTACCTGCACTAGTTTCTACGTCATAGCCAATGATTTCGCAGATCTTTTTAATGATTACTTGTTCCACCCCAACTTGTGGACCAGCAATTTTATAAGTAGCCATAGTACTGTTTAGCATAACAGCTAGTAAGTCACCCAACATAGCTTTACTGTTTCTCCCACCAAATAATTGGTTAAAGAAATGGTTAGAAGCGGTTCTTGGAGTGTGCATAATGATATCTTCTAAAGCAGCTTTAAATTCTGCTTCTGGAATTGCATTATCTGCTAATGCTAAATCAAAACGATCGAAAATGGTTCTTGGATGGACTGGTTTTACAACAGGATCGTTTTCTTCTGCGTTTAGTAACTTATTTGCTAACTCATTAAATAATGCTAAATCTTCTCTTGCCATGTTTTGTAATCATTTGTTTGGCATGCCCTAAGGCATTGCTTCTACGAAGTTATTGAATTATATGTTGTTTTTACTTTTCCATTGATGAAAAGTAACAAAAATCTAGTCAGAAAGAACCTCTTCCCACTAGCTTGCGCACGTCAGGCTTTCTGAGGGGCTCTCGCACTTTTTATTTTAGCTTGGCTTGATTACTTTGTTTAATTCGCAATGACACCAGAATGTTTTTAACTCAAAATACCGTTATTATGAATATGAGAGAAATGAACATGAGTAATTTAATGCTCCAAAACTAATAATTTAAAATTCGTGAAGAATGCTTCGACTCCGCTCAGCATGACAACTTTAAGACTTTATACTCTTGTCATCCTGAGCGGAGTCGAAGGGTTTCTATACATTAAAAGATTCATTTAAAGTATTTTAATTTATTTCTTAGCATCTTTATTAAGGATCAAATTTATTATTTAAGCAATACTATTGGATTGCTTCGTTTCACTCGCAATGATGGGTGTATATTTTTATGAAACAAAAATAACGTCATTACGAATGTGAGAGAAATGAACATGAAGTAATCTCAAAGTTTTCCTTTTAAAAATTAGACTTAAACAGCTTAATGGCTATTGCAATAAGAATAATCCCAAATACTTTTCTTAGAACTGCTAATCCATTTTTGCCCAGCTTTTTTCCAATCCAATCGGAGCTTAATAAGGTTAGGTACACAAATAGTATATTGACAAGAATTCCAATAAGGATATTTACCGTTTCGAATTCTGCTCTTAATGAAATAATGGTTGTCATAGTTCCTGCCCCAGCAATTAGAGGGAATACAATAGGAACAATAGAACCTGTACTTCCTTCTCCAGCATCTTTAAAAAGTGTAATACCAAGTACCATTTCAATACCTATAAAGAAAATGATGAGTGCTCCTGCTAATGCAAATGACTCAACATCTACACCAAACAAGTTGAGGATACTTTTACCAAAAAACAAAAAAAGGATCATAAGTGCAGCCGAAATCCAACTAGATTTAAACGGTTTTATAATTGTTCCTTTTTCTTTTAAGTCTAAAATAACGGGTATTGATCCTAGGATATCAATAACAGAAAATAGGACTAATGTGACGGATAAAATTTCTTTTAAAATCATAACTATCTTTTTTTTGCGTTAAAATTGGGTGCAAATGTAGAAGAATGTTTCAAGGGATAGTTATCTTTAAAATTAAGAGGTGGTTAAAGAAATGTTAAGTTTTTATAAAGCAAAGATTGGGTAATAAAACAAATAGAGTAGTGGTATCGGTTTCGAACGATTTATTTTCTGACCAGAGAGTAGATAAAGTTTGTAATTCGCTTGTTGCTATGGGATTTGATGTATTACTAATAGGAAGAAAACTGCCCAACAGTCTGCCATTGACTAATCGTGCATATAAAACCAAGCGATTACGATTACTGTTTAAAAAAGGTTCTTTGTTTTATGCTGAGCTTAACTTTCGATTATTTTGGTATTTGCTATTTACAAAATGTTCGGTTTTATTGGCGA
>JAHDBM010000013.1:0-51102 GCA_020630395.1 Flavobacteriales bacterium | reverse complement strand
AACTTTCGATTATTTTGGTATTTGCTATTTACAAAATGTTCGGTTTTATTGGCGAATGATTTGGATACATTAATGCCTAATTATTTGGTGAGCAAATGGAGAAGAAAACATCTTGTTTATGATTCTCATGAGTACTTTACTGAAGTACCAGAGTTGAAGGATGGTAGTTTTGCAAAAAATACTTGGTTAAGAATAGAAAGGTGGATTTTTCCCAAATTAAAGAACGTAATAACGGTAAATAAATCGATTGCAGATATTTATGAAAAGAAATATGGCGTTAAACTTCATGTGGTAAGAAACATATCTAAGAAGAGAGGACAGGTAGTAGTTGCTACTAGAGAATCTTTAGGTTTACCACTAGATAAAAAACTGATCTTATTGCAAGGAGCAGGTATTAATATTGATAGAGGGGCAGAAGAGATGGTTCGCGCTATGCAATATTTACCGAATGATTACCTGTTTATTATTGTAGGAGGAGGAGATGTGTTTGATATTTTAAAAGCAGATATAAGGTCACTTAAGTTGGAAGATAAGGTGTGGATTTTGGGTAAAAAGCCATACGAAGAACTTATGCAGTATACTGCTGTAGCAGATTTGGGAATATCTATGGATAAAAACACCAATCCAAATTATCAGTTTTCATTGCCGAATAAATTATTCGACTATATTCATGGTAATACTCCAGTATTGGTAAGTGATTTAGTAGAGATTAAACGAATTGTAGAAGATTACCAGGTTGGTTGGGTGTGTACTTCTCACGATCCTAAAGCTATAGCAGATACGATTCAACAGATTTTTGAGAATTCAACAGATTATAATGCTAAAAAAGCGAATACCATAAAAGCATCAAACGAATTGCATTGGGGTAATGAAGAAGCCGTTTTAAAAGAAATCTATTTACCTTTACTTAAGTGATAAAAAATATACATATAGTTGCCTTTGATGTACCTTTTCCTGCTAATTATGGAGGGGTTATAGATGTTTTTTATAAAATTAAAACCTTGCATAAGGAAGGTGTAAAGGTTCATTTGCATTGTTTTGAATACGGTAGAGGAGAGCAAAAAGAATTACTTAAATACTGTGCTTCGGTAAATTATTACCAAAGGAATATGTCTCCTTTTTGGATATTTAGCAAATTACCTTTTATAGTTAAAAGTAGAGTGTCTGATAAGCTGAAAGAAAACTTATTAAAGGATAATTACCCTATTTTATTTGAAGGTTTACACACCTGTTATTTATTAGATGATCTTGATTTTAAGGATAGGATAAAGGTGTTTAGGGAAAGCAATATTGAACATGAATATTATGCGCATTTAGCTAAGGCAGAGAAAAGAATTTTCAAAAAACTTTATTTAAAAATTGAGACTAATCGATTAAAAAAGTTTGAAAAACAGATTAAACATGCTTCATGTTCGTTTATTGTTTCTGAAAAAGATTGGGAATATTTTAAGGAAGAGTATCCAGATAACAACCATTATTTTATTCCAAGCTTTCATTCTGGAGAGGAAGTAAACGGAAAAGAAGGTAAAGGAAAGTATGTGTTGTATCATGGAAATTTAGGAGTTTCAGAAAATTATCATGCTGCTCAACATATTATTGAGAATATAATAGGTGATACCGATATTCAATTTATTATTGCAGGACTAAATCCTCCTGAGTTTTTGCAGAAGTTAGTAACGAAATATCTTAATGTATCGTTAATCCCTAATCCTTCTAAAGAAAAAATGGAGGAATTGATTAGAGAGGCTCATATTAATTTTTTGTACACACATCAAGCTACTGGATTAAAACTAAAGCTATTAAATGTTCTCTATCAAGGTAGGTTTTGTATAGTCAATGATCATATGGTTTGGGGTACTACTTTACAAGGTGTATGCATTGTTGGCAAAAAAGACGAAGAGTTAAAAAGCCTTATTAAGGAGAATATTGAAAAGGATTTTTCTAAAGAAGAGCTAAAGGATCGAACTAAAGTATTACTAGATAATTATTCGAATAAAAAGAATTTTAATCGAATGATGGAGGTTATTGATGGACTTAGCGAGTAATTTCGTACAATCCAGCTGTTAAAGCATTCACTACATTTATAGAAGAATTTTTACCAAACAAATCAATATGTACAGCTTGATGTACCTTTTGTAGTATTTCATCTTGTACACCTTGTCTTTCTGCACCAATTATAAGAGCAACTTTATTGGTGTTTAGCTTATATTCTTTAATGGGGATGCTGTTATTGGTTAGCTCAAGTGCTAAGCAAACAAAGTTTTCATTCCTTAATTCATTTATTAAATCAGTAGACTCTTCTAGTTGAGTGATAGATAAATTATTTGTTGTAGATCGAGCTGTACGTATGATTTTCCTGTTAGTTAAATCCCAAGATGATCCAATTAACACAACTTTTTTTACACCAAATGCCTCAGAAACTCTAAATAACATTCCAATGTTCTCAGGAGTTCGAAGGTTGTCAGCAATCACAATAATCTCTTTATTATGAGTACTTTTTTTTACTTCTTCATGTATGAGTTGGTTATTTCTTTCCATTACAAACTATAAATAGTAATTGAGTTATTATGATAGATGTTATTTAATTCTACTTGCACAATCTTAGTTGATGTAACAAGATGAGTAGCTCCTTTACTTTTTAATTCATTTGTTTTTTGAGTAGATAATTCGGTTTCACTTTTTAATGTCCATCCTTTTTTGTTTAAAAATAATAATGCACCATTTGGAGCAGTATCATAGGCAACAATTACTTTAGCATCTGTTGGTAAAATAGAATTTATTTTATCATCCTTTAGAATTTCATGTCCAATAGCAGAAAAATTATCGGTCATGTTTTCTAATCGATCATTTAATTTACCATTAGCATAGTTAATACCTACTATAACAGTAATGGCAAGTATTAATGTAATACCTGTATTTGCCCAATCTCTATTTAATAAGCGGATGGATTTTATTCCTCCCAATACTACAAATAAGAAAAAAGGAACCAGAATTAAAAAGTAATAATCATGATCTTTAAATTGTTTAAAAAATAATAAAAAGTAGGATACGACACCAATAGTCATAATAATACCTTTAAGAATATATTCCTTTTTTTGTTTTAAGAGGAATATACTTGAAATTACACCTGATAAGATGATAAGATGAAAAGTAGTGTAATTAAAATACTTGCTATACCAATGAACTAATATGTGGTTTAAACTTGTTGTTAATTGGGTATCATTTAAATCCCAAATAGGCATAATAGAGGTTGTGTAATATGTGTTGTTATATGTTTGATTATACTGTATTACAAATATGTTCCAACATACTAGACAAACTAAAATAAACCCGATACTCATCATTTGTTTCATTATACCTACATGATGTCTATTCCAAAGTTTGAGGATAATAGTTGGTCCAAAGAAGGCTAATGGATAAATAACAAACGTTACTTTAATTAAGCAGGCTAGCGTAAATAACATTACGGCAACTAATAGCTGATATTTATGTTTAGAACTATAATAAAAATACATCCCCATAAAAAGGAAGCTAAGCGCACCAATATCAGGGAGATAATTGATAGCATAATAGTTAAATACTGTTGAGGTAAACAGGAGCAGAGTAATAAGCATTCCAATTAGGGATGAACCTGATTTATGTTTTAAAAACTTATACAAATAAATAAGCCCAAAGAATAAAAGGATCAAATGAATAATTTTTAACGACAAGAAATTAATACCAAATAGTAAATAACTAAGAGCTGTTAAATAGTAGAGTATAGGAAATTCACAAGCGGAATTTCCGGATTCACTTTGTAAATTAAAGTTTGAAGGTTGGAAAAAGTTAAATCCTTCATTATAATAATTAGCAGCAAACGATAAACTATCTGTTTGTCTAATATAATGTGTGCCACCAGGAGGTGAGAATAATAATTCGTCTAAGTTTAGAAAAAAAAATAGCGAAATTAATATCCCTACAAATACTAAGAGATCTATATTTTTTCTGAGGTAAATCATTTATCCATTAAAGTTAGCAATTGCTACCATTAATTTTTCAAGCTTTTTGGTTACCGTAGAACTATAACAATTAAAATTATTAATAATCATAGCAAAGGCTACTTTCTTTCCAGATTTTGTTGTGCAATAACCAGCATAACTTTTAACTCTGCTCATGGTACCACTCTTGGCTCTAATATTTCCAGCTGCAGCAGTACCCCTTCCTATTCTTCTCATGGTACCCGATTTACCAGCAGTTGCCATTGAGCTGTAAAAGCTTTTAGAATATTTACTTCTCCTCATGTATCGTAAAATAGAGGTTAGGTGATAAGCAGAAACAGCATTATGCCTGGATAAACCACTTCCATCATTTACATATAAACCTGACCCGAATTTATTAGTCCAATATTTTTGTACTGCCAAGGCACCAGAGTAATTACTTCCATCTCCATATTTTCTTCTTCCAATTTGGTTAAGTAAATGCTCAGCAAACAAATTAACGCTCACATGATTTGTCCAATACGCAATTCTAGATAAAGAAGGAGATTTATGTGTATAAAAATCGGTTCTACTGGCTGTGTCTTTAATTCCTAATAAATCTTGTCTTCTAACAGTAGTAGCATTTTGGGTAACTGTAATGCCATTTTTTAGTAAATAGTACTCAAAATCATAAGCAGCTTGGTAAGCAGGATCATGTATTGTTCCTCTAACATTAAATTCTTCTTTTCCTTTAGGAATTGTTCCTTTTGCCTTTCGATATGGAGAATAAGGAGCTGCATATATGTAGGCATTGTCTTTATTCACTTTAGAGGCTTTTACCTTATTTTCGAACCAAACATCTGGTAAATAAGGAGTAATACAATCTATTGAGGTATTATCTCCAGCATTAGGACCTGATGAAAACGTAAGATGTTGCATATTATCATAAATGGTTAGTCCGGAAGGACCAGCACCATAATAATTACCCATATCACCCCAAATCCAAGTAGAAGGTATCATATCTTGGCTAAAATAACTGGCATCTGCAATAACACGACCATCAATTTCGTGAATATTTAATTTTTCTACTTCTTCTGCCCAATCTTGTAAGAAATCACTTTGATTTTCTCCTTTTTTAAGGAAATATTTAGAGCCTAAACCTGGATCACCTCCACCTTTAATATATAAATTACCATGTAATGTACAGGTAGCTGTATCAATATATCCTGTGTACTGTAATTTCGTTTTAAATCGTTTGTATGATCCTAGTATAGCCATTGCAGCTGAAGTAGTAACCAATTTCATGGTAGATGCAGGCGTTAAACTCATTTTTGGATTATAAGAAGCCAAAACAGAATCGGTACTTATCTCCACAACACGAAAAGAAAAGGCAGCATTTTTAAGTACTTTTTCATTCATCATAGCATTCGCTACTCGTTCTATACTATTTTTGGGAGTATATGTATGCTGTCCTATAATTGAGGAAGACACCAATAGAATAAAGAATAATGTGTATAAAAACTTGAACATAAAAGTGTGTTTTGACATACAAAAGTATAAAATGCTAAGCTTTAAAACGATATGAATTGATTTTTAGTAGCTTTAAACCTCATGAAAAATTACTTTTTCAAAAATAATCCAGCATTTAAAATCTTAATACCCTTTGTACTAGGTATTGTTTTTGCTGTTTTATTTGAATTAAATCATTATGTATTTTTTCTATTAAGTGGTATTGCATTTTGTTTACTGATGCTGTCCATGTTTTTAGTGCGTTTTAATCAAAGAATGGATAAAGGTATATTACTATCTATTGCTTTGTTATTCTTTGGTATATCATTGGTTAATATAAGAACTGAGCTCAATCATGATCAACATTTTTCTAAGTTTATTATGAAAGATAGTAAACTGGTAGTAATGGTTGATGAAGAGTTTCAAGAGAAAGAAAAATCATACAAAACAAACCTTAAAGTGGTTGGAGTTGTAAATGGGAGTAGAACTTTACAATCCGTAGGGAAAGTACTAGCTTATTTTAAAAAGGATTCTCTATCTCCACAATATCAATATGGAGATGTTTTATTAATTTCTGCAAGAGTATCTCCTGTTACGAGTCCTTCTAATCCAGAACAATTTAATTACAAACATTATTTAAAACTTAATAATATTAATCATCAATTGTTTGTCAATAATCATCAAGTTGTTCCTTTGAATAGGAATAATGGTAATTGGTTAATTAAAAAAGGATATGAACTAAGAGATCATTTTTGTAATATACTAGTTGATAATGGAATTAAAGGAGATGAATTAAAAGTAGCATCAGCATTATTACTAGGTTACAGAGAAATGCTTGATAAAGATTTGGTTAAATCATACTCAAGTGCAGGAGCAATGCATGTGTTAGCAGTTTCTGGTTTGCATGTTGGTATTATCTTTTTCTTGTTGAAGTTTTCTTTAGGCTTTTTAAAGAGATTACGACAAGGGAAATATGTTTTTGTATTTATTATTTTATTGGCTCTGTGGTTTTATGCTTTAATGACCGGGTTCTCTCCATCAGTATTAAGGGCAACTACCATGTTTAGCTTTGTATTAGTTGGAGAGCAGTTAATTAATAGGAAAACGAGTATTTATAATACATTAGCTGTTTCTGCTATAGTGTTACTTGTTGTTAATCCTTACTTAATATTTGAGGTAGGATTTCAGTTGTCTTATTTAGCAGTTGTAGGGATAGTATATTTACAACCCAGAATATATAACTGGTTTTACGTACCCAATAAGATATTAGATCATGCATGGAAAATAACGGCTGTTTCTTTAGCTGCTCAGATAGCAACATTTCCCTTAGGGTTATATTATTTTCATCAGTTTCCTGTTTATTTCTTTGTATCTAATTTATTGGTTATTCCAGTGGCTATTTTAATAATCTATTTTGGCGTATTGTTATTTGTCACTTCCTTTATACCAGTTATTGCAGGTTTTATTGGGGTAGTATTAGCTGGTGTAATTTCTTTTCTTAATCAAGCGATTTTTATAACAGAAGAATTGCCATTTTCACTGGTAGAAGAGATAGCCATTAGTAGAACAGATACTTATCTATTGTATGTTATATTAATTTCAATTTTAGTTTTTACTTATTACAGAAGGTTAAAATATTTTTATTTGGGAGGTTCTCTTTTATTGCTGTTTGTTGTAATTCAAGTAGTAAATGAAATTGGAAATAGCAGGAATAAGGATTTTACAGTATATGCTGTGAGAAATGAAACTGCAATGGAATTTTCTATTGGGAATACAAGTTATTTGATAACAAGTAAAGAAATGTGGAATGATGAGAACAAAATGCTATTTAATATTCATCATAATTGGTTTAGAAAGAATATTACCAAACCTATTTTTATTGCTAAAGATAGTTTAGCATTTAACAATGATCATCTAATTATACAAGATAATGTTATTTGGTTTCAAGGGCTAACACTATTGAAGTTGACAGAAGAGAGTTTTATAAAGTTAAATCAATTAACAATTGATTATTTATGGGTAGATAAAGACAATATTAATCTGCTTTACAAGGTTGAGAAAGAGATTAGAAATACGATCATTTTATTTGATAGCTCAGTCCCATCATATCGTGTTAAGTATTGGCAAAAACGCATAAAAAATGGAAGTATATTATCAACTTATGATAGATACTTCCATAAAGTAATTGAATAATGTTATTACCTAACTAGGTTAACATGACCTCTTTGTTCAATTTTTTTACCCGTTTCTAATAGAATAGCTTGAACTTTCCAGATATAAGTGTCTTGAACCCCCAATTTTCCTCTATCCATTCCGTCCCATTGCGCACCTATTCGATCAGTTGTGAATAGTAGGTCTCCCCATCTATTAAATACACTGAAGTTATATCCGTCATCATCTATTCCTACTGTAACAGGAGCAAAATAATCATTTTTTCCATCTCCATCAGGGGTAAAGGTATTAGGAACAAAGAAATAAGATCTTTCTTCAATTTCAACAGGTTTACAAATAGAATCTGCACAACCATTAACGGTTTCAACTTTGAGACATATGTCGTATATTTTTCCGTAATCTTCAGGAAAAACAATAGTAGAATCTATTCTTGTAGAATTTGCTATTTCATCATAAGTCCAAAAATTATAATCGTTTAAAGTTGATGTGTTTGTAAATTCAATTTCAGTACTCCAAACATCCGTTATCCATGGAGAAGCTTCAAAGTCAGCTACTGGATATGGATGATTACAGATAAAGTTATATTGTGTTAAACTATCAATACAGCCATCAGGAGTTTCTACAATTAACCGAACATCAAAACATCCTATATTATCATAAGTAGCACTAGCAGGTGTGCAATTTGTTGATGAAGTTCCATTACCATATTTCCATGTACAATTCGCAACCATTAAAGGATCAGTAGTATTGGTAAAATTTACTGTAGTTGGCGTACATCCCTCATAACGATCTGCATCAAACATAACAGTTGGTAGTGGATTAACAGTAACAGTAATTGGGGCTGTAAGAGGAGGGGTTTCACAAGCATCATCAAAAGTAACAGTATAAGTAGTAGTTACTAATGGAGATACTACCTGATTTTGTCCCAAACCAATACCATTATCCCATGTGTAAGTATAAGGAGCAAGACCTCCAGTTCCAGTAGCAGATAAATTAACTTGATCTCCAGAACATATCGTTAGTGGATTAGCGAATGCTTGAACATTTAGCAAAGGTAAAACCGTTATGTCTAATGTTTTAGATTCTGAACAACCATTGGCATCAGTACCTGTTATAATAAAATTAATATTGTTATTTGGTGTTACGGTAACATTATCTCCATTAAAAATAAGTGCTCCGTTATTCCATGTATAAGTATAAGGAGCAGTTCCTCCTATCATATTAGCAACTCTATTAACAGTAGCACCATTACATATAGTAGTATCATTACTTGAGCTCAATATTACTGGAGTTGGTTCATCAATATTAACAGTAATGGATGATGTACAACCATTGTCATCACTCACATCAATTGTATATGGACCATCACATAAGTTGTTTTGAGCAGCACATGGACAAGCTGCAGCACCATTCCAAACATAGCTATATAGTCCTACAACAGTACCACCAGCAACATTCAATGTTATGCTACCATCACAAATATTATTACAACTGGCATCAGTATGAATTTCATTAATAACAATAGGTGTAGGTTCGTTTATTGTTTCTAAACCATTTTCAGTACATCCTGCTGCATCCATTACTACAATTTGATAATTTCCATCAGCTAAACCATTAAAAATATTTACATTCTGGAAAGTTACTCCATTATCTATACTATATTGATATGGAGGAGTACCATCATTTGCATTTATGGTGATAGATCCATCAGCTAGTCCATTACAAGAAATATCTTGAGATATATGATTAATTGATAAAGGAGTAAGTATGGTAGCTAATGTGTCTAACGTTACTACACAGCCTGATTCAGAAATTAAATCTACAGAATATCTACCGGCTATATTAATATCAAGTGTTTGGTTGTTACCCACTGGATTTCCATTTGCATCTTTCCATTGGTATTGCCATAAACCAGGAGGAGCTACTAATGTTCTTCCATTACAGTTTGGAGCGTATGTAATTTCTGGATCAAGACATTCAGCATCTATATATGCTCTGCCTTCATGTCCTCCTTGATCACAATCAGAAATAGTAAATAGAATAGTTACATTCGTACCAATGTAAGCACTCATATCTAGGTATATTGAAGCCCAATCTTTCCACTCCCATATTCCTGGTCCGTTTTGAAAGCCCGGATTTCCGGCACCAGCTGCTACATAATATGTGCCGCAATTATTGATTGGTGCTCCATTTTGATCGAAAAAATCAATGGCGAAAAAAGGCTGTTCTTCAATGTCATGTCCATTATCTTCAAGTGCTACTGCAAAAGCATAGGTAAAAATAGGTTGATTAGCGGTTACTAGAAAAGTGTGTGCAACAGTAGCAGCACCATTACCATCATCAAGGTCTCCTAATCTAATGGTATTATTTCCACCAAATGGACTTTGTACATTTAATGCAGGAACATCAGGGTCATTACCAGCTCCATTCATTATAGTGTGATTAGCATTTGTGCCAATAGCTGTTTGGTTGTAACACCTGTTTCCAGTTCTGCAAGATCTCCCAAATGTTGCGTCCCACCCATTAAATGTTCCATCTTCTACATCAATATTTACACAAGGTTGTCCAGCTGTTCTCCCTGCATTATTTTGACTGTTAACCTGTGTTTGATAGCTGTTTAAATAGTTTGTTTTATATGTATTAAAATCACGATAAGTATTTTGATTCTTAAATAACACCTTTAATTTATTAGTGTAGATATCAATTAATTGTTCTGGAGTTTGCTTTTTTTCTATAACATCAATTAACGGGTTTAATTTGAAAAGTTCATTGTAGATATAATTAGAAAATATTTTTTGATCTAGAGTTGAGTAGCCATTTTGAGGGGTAGGCGCTAAAATTTTTGCGTCTAAATTAAATTCAGTTTTAAATTTTTCGAATACATGTTCTGCTTCATGAATTTGTTTGTTATCAAATGTATTTAAATTTGTTGTTTGAGAATTTGTTATAAACGGTAAACAAATTATTAAAAGGAGAAAGAATGTTTTCATGTGTTATTTATTAATACAGGTTAGTAAGGTTGTTCCTGTTTAATAAATAACGATAAAAAAAATGGGGTAGTTGCCTAACAAATGTTAGGATGCAATAATGTTTAATGAAGTTGCAATAATTTTAAATGAACTATAATTACTCCCTTAATCTTCTTTGAAAATCCACCATTTTAATAGCAGCAATAGCACATTCAATACCTTTGTTTCCATGTTTTCCTCCCGATCTGTCAATAGCTTGTTGCATGTTATTATCTGTTAACACACAAAATACAACAGGTTTATTATATGTTAAATTAACATCAGTTAAACCTTGTGTTACAGCATCACATACAAAATCGAAATGTTTTGTTTCTCCTTGTATAACGCTACCAATGGCAATTTGTCCATCTACATCAGTGTTTTCGAATAGTGTTTGTGCTCCTAATGGCAATTCGAAAGTGCCTGGCAACCAATGAATATGAATGTTTTCTTCCTTAACTCCGTTTTCTATGAGTGTATCTTTAGCTCCTTTTAATAGTCCTCCTGTAATTTTAGGATTCCATTCAGAAACAACAATCCCGAATGAAAAATCGCTTCCATTCGGGATTGTGTCTTTATCGTAATAGGATAAGTTTGTGTTTGCTGTAGCCATTATTTTTCTAGTCTAGCAATATTTTTTTCGATTCCGTTAGCTTCATTAGAAGTAGGAAAGTCATTTTTAATTCTTTTGTAAGATTCTACTGCATCTTGTGTATCTCCTGCATCTTCTTGAGCTGAAGCTAATTTCTTTAAGTAAATTGGAGCTGTAAATTCATTTTTAGAATGATCGATAGCTGCTTTGTAAGAACTTATTGCCTTATCAATTAATCCTTTTTCGTAGTAAGCATCACCTAATGCACCTTTGGCTACTGCACCTAGGATTTCATCATCAAAACTTACATCTTCAAGAGCTTCAATAGCAGCATCAAAATTACCCATGTTTAAATGACCTACACCAACACTATATTGAGCAATTTGTCCTGCGTCAGTACCGCTATACTTATTCGCTATATTTGCAAATCCTGGAGTAGGATATCCTTGAGGATTTATACCTCCATTAATAGCTAGATTAAATGAATCTTTTGCAAAATCAAATTCAGGCTTCCAAATTTCATTATTGGCTTTCATGTTTTGTTCAGCATTGCTTTTTCTGAACCACCAAAAACCACCAATTATTAGTACAATAGCAGCTAAAGCTATGTAAACATATTTTTTATTAGCTTCGAATTTTTCTTGTACTTTATCTAAAAGTTCCTGTCCGTCAAAATTTTCTAAGTCTGCCATTATATATTATTTGAAGCACAAAAATATATTTTTTTGTTAATTATTAGGATATTTATACTCATTAATTTTAATCAACAGCTGTTAGTAAGTGCATTTAGATAAGTTATCACTAATAAATTATAAGAATTATAAGGAATTATCTATTCAATTATCTCCTCAAGTTAATTGTTTTGTGGGGAAAAATGGAATGGGAAAGACCAATGTATTAGATGCGATATACTATTTATCTAATTGCAAAAGTTTTTTTAATCCAATAGATTCTCAAAACATTAATGATGGTGAAGACTTTTTTGTATTAGAAGGGGAGTTTATAAGAGATGAAGAGAAAGAAAAGATTTACTGCGGAGTAAAAAGAGGTAGAAAAAAGGTCTTTAAAAAAGGAAAAGTTGATTATGAGAGATTATCAGAACATATAGGGTATATTAATACGGTTATGATTTCTCCCATAGATGGTAATTTAATATTAGATGGTAGCGATACGAGAAGAAAGTATATTGATCATATTATATCACAATATAATCCTGAATATTTAAAAGATTTGATTCATTATAACAAAGTGTTAGCACAAAGAAATGCACTATTAAAACAATTTCAAGAAGCAAGACAATTTGATGCTACTTCTCTAGAGGTTTGGGATGATCAATTAATAGAGTATGGAGAAAAAGTATTTAACACTAGAAGAGAGTTCATTGATTTATTTATTCCAATATTTAATAAGCACTATAAAAAAATATCTAAAGGAAAAGAAGAAGTTTATTTAGCATATAGAAGTCATTTATTAGATGGAGACTTTAAAGAATTATTAACTATTAATAATACAAAAGATCGATATAGTGCATATACGAATATTGGTATTCATAAAGATGATTATGTTTTTAAGCTGGGTGAAAAGTCATTAAAAAAATTTGGGAGTCAAGGGCAACAAAAAACATATCTTATAGCATTAAAATTGGCTCATTATAAATTCATTGAAGAGAAATCATATCATAAACCCATTCTTTTGTTAGATGATATATACGATAAACTTGATGAGGAAAGAATAGCCGAGCTTATGAGTGCTATTACAAAAGACAATTTTGGACAAGTATTTATAACAGATACTGATGAAAGTAGATTATCCGAATTTTTCAAGAAAAAAAAATACCACTGCAAAACATTCATTGTAAAGAATGGGGCTATTAAATAGGAGGTTAATAAAGTGTTATCTTTTTGTGATAACATTATATTAACTTTTCAATGTGTTATTTTGTATAAACTAAATCTATATAAAAAACTATGAAATCATTATTATTCTTTTTACAAGAAGGAAGTTTAAATCCATTAGAACATGTTGGAAATGTTGCAGGTGGAGCAGGATCAGATATTTTATCTCAATTAAAAGCATTTGGGTGGGAATATGGGCCTAAAGTTCTAGGAGCTATATTAACCTTAATTGTTGGTTTTTGGATTATTCGTTTGGTAATGAAAGGTCTTGGAAGACTTTTTGAAAAAAGACAATTAGACACAACCTTACAGCCGTTTTTATTAACTTTAATTGGCTTTGTGTTAAAAGCAGTGTTGTTAATTGCAATAGCATCTAAATTAGGAATCGAAACAGCTTCTTTTGTAGCATTACTTGGAGCGTTAGCATTTGCAATTGGTATGGCACTTCAAGGGGCTTTAGGCAACTTCGCGTCAGGAATTTTATTGTTAATATTTAGACCATACAAAAATGGAGATTTAATAGAAGTTCAAGGCGAATTAGGTTTTGTAAGAGAATTATCAGTTTTTGTAACGGAGATAGAAACTTTTCAAAATAAAACAGTTTTTATACCTAACGGGCCATTATTATCAGGTAACATTAAGAATTATTCTAAAATAGGAAATGTACGTGCTGATTTTAATTTTGCTATTAGATATGGGTCTGATGTTGAAAAAGCAAAAGAAATAGCGCTTAATGTACTTAAATCTTCACCAATTGTACTACAAGATCCAGCTCCAACAGTTTATGTTAGTGAATTAACAAATAATAATATTCAATTGGTTGCGTTACCTTATACAACTGTAGCTGATTACTGGGATGTATATTGGGGAATGAGAGAGGAAATTGTAAAGGCTTTAGGAGATGCTGGATATGAAGCGCCATTTGAACAAAGAGTAGTACACATGAAAAACAACTAATAAATATTAGTGGTTAATAACAAAGAAAAAGGTGAGTTATTTATAACTCACCTTTTTTGATTCTTATAAATTAGTAAAGTTTTAGAATTGATTCTTGGTTATTATTAAAAACGAAAGAATCTCCTTCTTTTTTGTTGGCGAGTTGCTTTCCTACGGGAGAATGAAGAGGTACAACAAAAAATTCTTCATTGTTACACATAATTTTGCCCAAGCCAATTGAGATAAAAAAGGACCCAGCACTTGTTTCAGCTATTGAGCCTAGTTGTATGCTATCAGTATGCTGTTCAATAGGTATAGCTTTAAGTGCCTCATTTAATTTATTGAGTTGATGAAGTTGCTTTTTAAGTCTTTCATTTTCTAATTGCGCCATAGCTCGTGAAGTTTCGTGTTTATCTCCAGCTGAACTTTTGGTATTGCTATTTGCAGAAGCTTGAGCTTCATTAATAGCATGAACAAGAACATCACTTTTTTCTTTTAAATGATTTAAACAGTATTGTTTTATTGATTTCTTGTCCATTTTTTAGTTAACAAGTAATTTTTTAGACGATAGTATTCCAGTATTATTGGAAATAAGTACGATATACATTCCTTTTTTTAGTCTATTAATATCAATAGATGCAGATGAAAAATTATGATTGGCTGTTATGATTTCTTTTCCGCTTATATCATATATCGTGATATCATAAAAGTCTTTATATGTTTTAGAATCTACCGTAATTTTTGATGAAGCAGGATTAGGAAAAAGGTTCCAATTATCTTTTGCTAAAAGATTTTCGTTTATTCCAATGCCAGTGTAGCCATCAAAATAAGGTATGGTAATTTGAGTTGGATAGTTTGGTGAGAATTGAATACTTTGCTGAGCTGTTCTTGGGCTGTAAACATTACCTAAATAATTATATGTTTTCCCATCACCAGGGGTTCTTCTAAAAAAGTCTCCGTTTTCAATAGGTATGTTAGGATTAGATTGATATCTTGGCCAATTAGAACTACTAATAAGAACTTTCATTTTATGATTATGACCAAATGTGTAAGCTATTGGCAATAGGTTAAATTCATATTCATATACTTGCCCCGGATTAATATTTGAATATGGGATATTGATGTTTTCAGTCCCTGTAGCTAATTGTTTAGCATAATCTCTTGCTCTTGCGTTTACAGCTCCTTCTACAACAAAAATTTCTTTACCGTTAGGATAAACATCTAAAATACGAATGAAGAAATCAGTATCTGTAGGTCCACTTGGTCCAGAAGTTGGATTACTTGATGCATAAATTTTAGCTGATGGTATACCAACAATTTTTAATGAATCTTGAATTAGTCCAGTTTCAAAATGTATAACATCAGGTCTGTTTAAAGTTAAGGTATCAATATTAGAGTCTGCAAGGTTTAATGGACCAGTATTATCTCTTCCACTATGAGGTAATTCAATAACTAAATTACCACCTCCAACAGTTTTAACAGGATCTTCAGGGTCATGTAGGTAAGTAATAGGGGCTTCTGGAGTAATTGGAGCAACTCCATTTAATGAGCCATTACTGTGTAAGTAAAGAGTTGAGTCTTTTACTCCCCACCATCTAGGGAAATGATCACAAGACTCCCAATAATTTCCAACTGATGAGTTTTGCCCTATGCCATCATTAATAGGACCTGTTACATAATAACGAATATTAGGAATATTAGTGTAGTCAACAATTTCACTAGCAGGAAAATTAACAGGGCTAGATCCTGGTTGTCTATTATTAGTATCAGTAGGGATATCGTAAAGTATTGTGTTTGTTGAAGAACCATTGTCTAATTCAACAGGAACTTGTTTTAGGTCGCTATAGCCAGATAAAAAATTAATAAAATCACTGTACGAAATATAATGATCTTGAGCAGGAATTCTAATATCAAAAGCCCCAATATTTTGCCATTTACTGCTTTCTTTCAACAATACCTTTGGTTCACCTAAGTATTTAGCACTGTCATAGTTTAATAAATATCTAAACCAACTAACAAGTTCACCATCTAAAAGCTCATTAAAACTATTTGCTAAAACTTCTCTATTTCCAACTTTTATATCATAAATGGAGTTTGGGAATTTAAGATCTCCAGATGAATCGGTTGCAATCATGTCATGTGTCCATGGTCCAATTACTAATTTTTGATTTTTTTGTGTTTGCAAAGAAGTATGTTGCATTACTTTATTGTATGTATCTATTTGTCCATCAATAAAAATATCCCACCAACCTGTGAGGTGATATATGGGGACTTCAAGATTAGAATACCTACTGTAGGTTCCTAAAGAATCAGCATTACCTAGCGCATTAATTGGTGCAAAACTAGCATTTAAACTGGATCTAATTTTACTATTAGGATACATTCCTGTATACCCATTATGGTCTTTTAAAGAAGATGCAAAATCTACACCTGTAGCAATAATACTATCTGGATGTTTAGAACCATAATCAAAAATGGTATGTATGTTATTGTGTATGCTAGAATCTAGCGATAAAAGATTTGTATCTACATTATGATTAAGTTGACCAGTTATCCATCCTTCCACAAGGGCTTGCCTAAATACACCATTATGTTGTAATACACTATTAAAATGCTCATTTGTAGCTACAATAGGTACTAATCCTTTTATTCCATCTGTACGAGTGTCATTTTGTATACAAGAAGCGGCTTGATATTGAGTATTACCAAGAGCCGAACCACCAAACATAGCGATCGATCCATTTGAAACTCTATCATTGGTTTCTTTAATGCCGTCTCCATCAAGATCATACCAAGTATTTAAGCTATCAAGAATGTAGTAAATTGAATTTTTGCCATCTTCATGTTTATTGGCATTTCTTGGGTCTGAAGGTAATGTAATGTCTAATGGACTATGTGTGTTGGGATGGTACTCATTTTTTGACCAACCATCACTATACATAGGATGGTAAACTCCTTCAGAATCATATCTACCTCTCATGTCCTGCAGTATATAATTAAAACCTAAAAAATTCATGTAAATACCAAAAACATCAAATGTATCTTTATCGTAAGGAGTTCTTGTAAATACGGTTGGTAGTTGATAAGGGTTAGTATTTATAGAGCCATTAACCGAATCATAAACAAATAATTGAGTTCCTTTAGGTACGATTTCAATTGTGTAATTTGTACCACCTACATCAATAGTGGCTGATATAGAATCAGAGATTTCAGGCAAATAAACATGAGTTGATAGCAGTGTGCCATCATCCATAGTCATTTTAACTTTCTTTATAGAAGAAAACTCTGTTATTAAGTCAAGCTTACCATTGTTGTTAGTTTGGGCAACAATATTTACTGTAAAACTTAACCATACTATGATTAATATATATGTTTTCATAATGTGATTATTTTAATAAAGTGACATGGCCAATTTTTAAGTGAGTTTTCGTTTTTGATTTGTAGTAAGCTTTCCATATATAAACATCCTCTTTTGAAAGTATGTTTTTGTATGTGCCATCCCAACCCTCATCTTTATTATTTGTATTGAAAATTTCTTGTCCCCATTTATTATATATAATTAACCTAAAGCTACTAATTCCATTAAGAACTGGTAAAAAAACATCATTAATACCATCACCATTAGGTGTAAATGCATTAGGAAGGAATAAAATAGGTTCTGGTTCATAATAAACAGGCTTACATAATGTGTCAGCACAGCCGTTACTAATATTTTTTGCAACTAAGCAGATTAATAGTGCTGTATTTGAGCTTTCGGTATTAAGTGTTGAGTGAAAAGAACTATCAAAAAGTGAGGTTGAATTGTACCACTCATAATTTGTTCCATGTGTAGATTGGTTGACAAAATCAATGTGAAAATCTGTATTAGAGTATGAATTTAAAGATGAAAAATCAGCAATTGGATAATTTGAGTTAATTGATATGGTGTCGTATAGAGTATCAATATAACATTTTTCTAAAATAGCTTTAATAATATATGAACCAAAATCCTTAAATGTGTATGCTA
The DNA here is from genome assembly GCA_020630395.1 of Flavobacteriales bacterium. Taxonomy (GTDB): domain Bacteria; phylum Bacteroidota; class Bacteroidia; order Flavobacteriales_D; family CAJJDF01; genus CATLPG01. The sequence goes on along the minus strand of JAHDBM010000013.1, from coordinate 33,028 downwards.
TGGAGCTATCAATAGCCGATAATAATGTATTTCCATTAAGATCAATAATTTCCCAGTTTATATTATTGATTCCTTCATAATTATCAAGATTAAATACTTTAGATAGCGAACAACTTTTACTACTGTCTATTATGTGTGGCTCAATAGTGTTATAAAAAGAAGGGATTGACGGTAGACTTAAATGAGATAAACCAGCACCTATTGATTGACCATTCTGTACGAAATTACAGCTGTCACCTTTTTTATTAGGAAACTCAATAACATTGAGCATATTTGATGTAGGATTGGTGATGTATATTTTATTATTTGGAGCTAATTGTATTGCTCCAGAGTAATAGGTGAAACTCCCAATAGTAAAGTTTCCAGTACATTTGCCTACTATTACTTTAGAAGATTGAAAACTACTATTATTATTGGTTAAACTAAGATCGTACTGTAATACATTAGAGTCTAAAATTTGAGTAACATATAGCTTACTATTGTCAGGAGAAAATTCTATGCCAAAAGGTGTAAACGTACTATCATAAAATTTTAATGACAGACTTCCATTACTTCTATTAAAATCATAAACTTCAATATGAAAGGTATGCGCATAAGCTGCAGCAATCATACTTTGATCTGGTGATACTGTAATTTCTCCAGTAGTATTAGGCATGTTAGGTCCTGAGCTTAGTACGGGTACATTACTAACACCAGTTGAATTAACTAAATATGCATGATAAAAAGGAGTGTTAAAACTTTTAGCTATGAACCAATAATCACAGCCATTACTGTGTTTAATGGCAGTTATTTTTTCACTAGTTGCAGAATCCATTAGGTGTATGTTTTTTGTTGTTGACAAAACAGCACCTAAGCCATTATCCATTAGCATATCAATTTCAGAATAGTTAATTCCATTACTTCCATGTTCATAATCGCAGCTAAACACGTAATAATTAGTATATCTATTAAGATTTGTGTTATAGCTACCAGGTTTAGGAATAATAATAGCAGATGAAGTAGAGGATGGGTTCCCAAATAAGTTACTCCCATTTAACATAGTGTCGTGCATTGAATTATAGATAACTCTACCATCAGTGTAAAATAATAAATTGCCTTCTTTATCGCTTATAGAAGAACAGCCTTCGTAAGTATCAATTTTACTGTTAGTTAAAATTGTTGGAGTAGGAGAGCTAAAGTTTAGTCCGGCATTATTTCCAAAATACCAATTATACCCTTCTTTTTGTGAGAAAATATTCACAGTAATAAATAGCATTCCGAGTAAGAAAAGTAGATGTAATTTCATGTTGTTAAAATTATGCAACACTTGTTGTTATAATGTCTTTTATGGTTTGTTTTTTTATAAGATGTAAAAAATGATTAGTGAAATACAGTTATTGGTTAATAAAATGTCTTCAAACATAGATAAAAAGTTATAACAAGATATTGATTTTTTAGATTAGTCTACCTAAAAAATAAAAGTGTCTTTTTGTTACTATATTTGTTTCAATAAATTTAGTGTGATGAAAAAAATATTATATGTAGTAGTATTGTCTGTAACGGTTGTAAGCTGTGGCGCAGATAAAAATGATAAAGAACATATTACAGAAGTCGAAGAACATATTGATGTAATTAATCTAGATCAATTATCAGAAGAAGAGTTAAAAACGCAAATGATTAATCTAGAGGCATTATTAGTAGATTCAGTTACAAATGAAACAAGTAAACCAAACGCAATTAAGATGTTAGAGGCATCTAATAAATTTGCAGAGCGTTTTCCAGAAAGTGCCAGTAGAGAGTCTATGATGTACAAAGGGGCATTGGCAGCAAGAGGATTAGAAAAATACTTTGAGGCAGTGAGGATTTTAAATAAACTTTGTTTAGATTATCCCAATAGTGTACGTTATCCAGATTATGCGTATGAGAAAGCACACATATATGATGATATATTGGGTAATAAAGAAAAAGCTAAAAAAATATATACAGAATTAGCTGAGAATTATCCAGATCATCAATTTGGAAAAGACAGTAAAGCAAGGCTTGTTTTAATTGATATGACAGATGAAGAATTAATGCAATATTTTTCGAATCAAGATGGAAAATAAATTAGAAGCATTTAAACGATTATTGGTTATAATGGATGAGTTAAGAGCTCAATGTCCGTGGGATAAAAAACAAACCATACAAAGTTTAAGACACTTAACAATCGAAGAAACCTATGAATTAGCAGATGCAATTTTAGATGAAAACTTAGAAGAGGTAAAGGAGGAGATTGGAGATTTAATGCTACACATGGTGTTTTATGCTAAAATAGCATCAGAAACAGGAGATTTTGATATTGCTGATGCACTTAATAGTGTATGTGATAAATTAGTGGAAAGACACCCTCATATTTATGGAGATGTAATAGCAGAATCAGAAGAAGATGTTAAAGCTAACTGGGAAAAGATTAAGTTAAAATCAGGCAAAAAATCTGTGTTAGAGGGAGTGCCTAAATCACTTCCGGCAATGGTAAAAGCTACTCGAATTCAAGAAAAGGCAAGAGGGGTTGGTTTTGATTGGGATAATCAATCACAAGTATGGGCAAAAGTAAATGAGGAGTTAGCAGAACTTCAAGAAGAAATTGAGCAAAAAACAGATAACATAGAAGATGAATTTGGAGATGTATTGTTTTCATTGATTAATTATGCCAGGTTTATAGGTGTTGATCCTGAAAGTGCACTTGAAAAGACTAATAAAAAGTTTATCAAAAGATTTCAGTATCTTGAGGCCGAATCTAAAAAAGATGGTAAGGTTATGGGAGAAATGACCTTGCCAGAAATGGATGAATATTGGAATAAAGCTAAAAAGCTGTAAATGACGAAAACAGAAGAAATAATAGATACTTCTAAATGGGTAGATGATTATTCAGATGCTTTGTATAGCTATGCCTATTATCGAGTTAATGATAGAGAGTTAGCTTACGATTTTGTACAAGAAACATTTTATTCAGCTTTAAAAGCCATTGATCGTTTTGAGAAAAAAAGTTCAGTTAAAACATGGCTTTTTTCTATTATTAAAAGAAAAATAATCGATTATTGGAGACAACAAGAAGCTAGAAAAACAAAACCTGTTTCTAAGTTTGCCAAGAATGAAGATCAAGATGAGTCTTGGATAGAAAACGTTTCAGTTAAAAAAGAAAAAGCCGAAGTTGAACATGTAATTGAAAATGAAGAGTTAGGAAGTGCATTAATGAATTGCATTGGTAAGTTGCCCGAAAAATGGAAAGGAATTTTTATTGATAAATACATTGATGAAAAAGATTCTGAAGAGATTTGTAATGAGTATGATATTACTTCGTCCAACTTTTGGGTAATCATCCATAGAGCAAAAGGACAGCTAAAAGGATGTATGGAAGGAACATGGTTAAAAGATTAAGTTATGATTAGTTGCGAAAAAGCTGCTCATTTAATGGATAAAAAAGACTTTGAGAATCTTTCGGGTAAAGAGAAAAGAGCTCTTTGGTGGCATAACTTATATTGTAAATTATGTAGGAAATATCATAGATTTTCTAAAAGCTTAACTGGAGCCTTTAAAGACGTAAAGAAAAAAACACCTACCTTATCTGATGCAGATAAAAATAAATTGAAGGATAATTTATCTTCAAAGTAATAACGCTAATCAGTTATCCCCATTTTCTTCATAAGATATTCAGCATTCATGTTAGAACATACACCATTTTTTAGTTTATAATCAAATACAAGATCATCTTCTAAAAGTTCTACATCAAAATATTGATTTGTTATATTGTTTGGATAAGTATCAGCTAAAGTGCACAAGGAAAGATCGTGAGTAGCAATAATTCCAGTTAATGGATATTGAATCAATTGAGCAACAAATTTCTTAGACCCTTCAGCTTTATCTTTAGAGTTAGTTCCCTTTAAAATTTCATCCAGAATAACAAAAAGAACCTCACCATCCTTTAATTTATCAACTATGGCTTTTAGCCTTTTTAATTCAGCATAAAAATAAGATTCACTATCACTCAATGAATCTGCTGTTCGCATACTAGTAAACAGTTTTATGGGTTTAAAAGCAAATGATTTAGCACATACAGGCATTCCATTCATAGCAAGTATTAAATTAATCCCTACCGAACGTAAAAATGTGCTTTTCCCTGCCATATTAGCGCCAGTTATAATGGTAAATTCGTGTAAGTTGTTAATGGTATAATCATTATTAACCCTATTGTTGTTTGCTATTAATGGATGACCAAGGTCGGTTGCAGTTAATAAATTATCTTCAGTTAATGTTGGGTAAACATAACTATGATTGTTAAAAGCAAAAGTAGAAAAGGATAAATAAGATTCTATTTCATATACACCATCAAACCATTTTTCGACCTGGCTGCCATTTTTTGCCATCCATTTCTTTAGTTTAAAGAGAAATTGTAAATCCCATAATAGTAATGCATTTGCTAAAAAAGCAAACAGAGGATTACTTCTATTATCAAGATTTTGAACAATCTTAGCCAATTTATCTATCTCTTCAGAAGCAATTATATCTTCATTTACAAGTTGATGTTTAATGTGTTGGAGCTTGTCAGATTGAAACGAATGTTGCTCAATTAAACCGGTAAGTACTCCATTTTTTTTAAGAATATCGGTATAAACAGAAGAAGCTTTATGATGAAAATTAATAAGGGCTAATTTTCTGCCAACCACAGCTAAAGGTATAATTAAGTACAAAAGAAATAATTGTATTTTAATAAGCCCCATAGCCAACAATATAGTCGGGAATAAGGTTAACAAAGGGATTCCCCACAAAGTAACGAGCCAAATACTATTACTGTTCATTTCATTAATTCCTGTATTTAGCCAATTAAATAAATCTTTATGTGTTTTTTTGTTACGTTTAAATAATGTTCCGTTAGCTAAAAATAATTGCCTCCATTCAATTTGATGAGTTAACTCTTTAATAGCCTCTTGCTTAGCTTTGATAGTAGTGTTGCTGGTGTTAAAATCACTTAAATGATGCGCTAATTTCGCTTCACTTTCTTTTGAAGATGTTCGGTTGAGGTACTGGAATATAGATTTTTCTCCAAAAACATCTAAATCATGAGCATAATCATGATTAGGTTGTTGATGTTCTTTTCCGTTTTCAAATGCACTAAAGTCACCATTCAATACTTTAATTTCTCTTTCATCTAAAGTGATGATGGCTTCTGTTAAATTATGTCTTCTTTTTAGTTTTTGATTAAGTTTTATAAAAGCAAAAAAGGCTATAATAGGTGTGATAATTAACCAAAGGTAGCTTGGTTTATCAAAATAAATGGATAGAAAAATAATTAAGGACAGAAACAAAAAAGCACCAACCCTTGCTATTACTATTCGGGATAGTTTTTTTGTTAAAAATGACAATTTTTGTTGATTATCTTTTATTCTATTTTGATAGATAGTATCTAACATTATCCTTATTTTTAAATGTAATAGTTACCGAAAATAGGAAATAAGAATGAACACTTCGAGTATTCAGTGATTTCTATTAAAATTAAAAATGAATTTAGTCTTATGAAGCAAATATTAGTACTAGGTGCAGGTAGATCATCTTCTAGCCTTATTCGATATTTAGTAAACGAATCAGAAAAGGAAAACTGGAAGGTTACAGTTGCCGATAGAGATGTTTCATTAGTTAAAGAAAAGCTAAATAATCATGCTCATACTAAAGCTATTGAATTTGATATTCATAATGAAAAGCAAGCTGAAGAGGAAGTAGCTAAAGCTGATATCGTCATTTCCATGTTACCTTGGCGATTCCATATTTTGGTCGTAAAACATTGTATCAAACATAAAAAAAATATTATTACTCCTTCTTATGTTTCTGATGATATAAAGGCACTTGATAAAGAAATAAGAGAAGCAGGCATAATGGTAATGAATGAACTGGGTGTAGATCCTGGTATAGATCACATGAGTGCAATGAAACTTATTGACGAAATAAGAGAAAATGGAGGAGAGGTAGTCCATTTTGAATCGTTTACGGGAGGATTAGTAGCTCCAGAAAGTGATAATAATCCTTGGAATTATAAATTCACTTGGAACCCAAGAAATGTTGTGCTTGCTGGTCAAGGAGGTGTAGCTAAATTCCTTGAAGAAAAAGAATATAAGTATATACCTTATCACAAGTTATTTAGAAGAACTGAATTTATTGATATTGATGGATATGGAAAATTCGAAGGAATTGCCAATAGAGATTCATTAAAATATCAATCTATATATGGATTACATGATATTCGTACTATTTATAGAGGAACTCTAAGAAGAGTTGGTTTTTCAAGAGCTTGGGATGTTTTTGTTCAATTAGGATTAACAGATGATAGTTATGTTATTGAGGGATCAGAAAATATGACCTATCGTCAATTTATAAATTCTTTTTTAGCCTATAATCCACATGATTCTGTAGAACTTAAATTACGTTATTACCTTAAAATAGAGCAAGATGATGTGCTTTGGGAGAAATTAGTGTGGCTTGGAATATTTGAAAACAAAAAAGTTGGATTAAAAGATGCTACACCAGCTCAAATTCTTCAAAAAATATTAGAAGATAAGTGGACATTAGCCCCAGATGATAAAGATATGATTGTAATGTGGCACAAGTTAAAGTACATTAACGCTAAAGGAGAGGAATATGAAGTCCATTCTTCTATGGTTAATATTGGAGAAGATCAAACCTACACGGCTATGAGTAATACGGTAGGGTTACCAGTAGCAATATGTTGTAAGCTTATGCTCAATGGAACGATTAATGAAATAGGAGTTAAAATGCCTATTGAACCAGCAATATACACTCCCATACTAAAAGAGTTAGAAGGGCATGGTGTTCAATTTAAAGAGAAAGAGATAAGATTAAAGTAAGTGGAATATTGGGAAACATTTATCAATTCATTTTCTTCCTACGGAAATTACATTTGGAATGAAATTACTTTTAAGACCGAGCATTGGTATATCAATTACTTTTGGATGCTTACAGCATTCTCGTTATTGGTATGGGGGTTAGAAGTGATTTTTCCATGGAGAAAGAATCAATCATTATTTAGAAAAGACTTTTGGTTGGATGCAGGTTACATGTATTTCAATTTTTATATTTTTAATTTAATCATTTTTGTAGCCTTTTCTGAAACAACAAAATCTATAGTTGGTGATATAATCCCTGGTGGTTTCGATAGTATGATTTTATATGATACTAAGCAGCTTCCTTATGGTTGGCAATTAATTATCTTCTTTGTTTCCTTAGATTTTATTCAATGGTTTACACATAGAATGCTTCATAGATTTGACTTTTTATGGAGATTTCATAAAGTCCACCATTCAGTAGAAGAAATGGGATTTGCGGCTCATTTGCGTTATCATTGGATGGAGAATGTTGTGTACTCACCAATGAAATATATCATCATGATGATAATTGGTAATTTTAACCCACAAGATGCTTTTATTGTTTATTATGTTTCAATAGCTATAGGTCATTTAAATCATGCGAATATCAACTTGTCTTATGGACCACTGAAGTATATCCTTAATAACCCTAAAATGCATATTTGGCATCATGCTCATGATTTACCACAATCTAGGAGGTATGGAGTGAATTTTGGAATAAGTTTAAGTATTTGGGATTATCTATTTGGCACAGCATATATACCAAAAGATGGAAGAGATATTAAGTTAGGTTTTGATGGTTTAGTTAAATTTCCAAAACGATTTTTAAGTCAAATAATGTATCCCTTTTATAAAACCAAAGAGTAATAATTTAAGGTTTATATTGTATCATAAATATTAATGGTGTTTATTTTGAAGTAATAACTGAAAAGTAGCGAATTAACTAGATTGTTTTAAAGTTCAATTGGTATTAGTATATTCGCGATAAACTAATTTTCCTATGGCTTTTAGAACCTTATCTATTATTATACCTGCATACAATGAAGCAAGAACCATTCACATGATTCTTGATAAGGTTAGAGCAGTAGAACTTGTAGAAGGTATTCAAAAAGAAGTCATTATTGTAAATGATTGCTCTACCGATAACAGTGAAGAGGTAATCAAGCAATACGCATCAGACCATCCTGAAATGGGTATTCAGTTTTACAATCAACCCAAAAACATGGGTAAAGGAGCTGCTTTGCATAGAGGAATAAAAGAAGCAAAGGGCGAATATTTAGTTATTCAAGATGCTGATTTAGAATACGATCCAGAAGAGTATAACGATTTATTAAAACCGGTTGTAAAAGGATTTGCTGATGTAGTTTACGGGTCGAGATTTATGGGGGGTAATCCACATAGAATTTTATTTTATTGGCATTCAAGAGGTAATAAATTTTTAACTCATTTATCTAATAGGTTTTCTAATCTTAATCTAACAGATATGGAGACATGCTACAAGTTAATTGATACAAAAATTGCACAGTCTTTAAATCTAAAAGAAAAAAGATTTGGTTTTGAACCTGAAATAACTGCAAAACTATCAAGAGTGCCTAAAATAAGAATTTACGAAGTAGGAATATCTTACTACGGTAGAACTTATGAAGAAGGAAAACATATAGGGTGGAAAGATGGTTTTAGAGCTATATATTGCATTCTTAAATATAATATTTTCAGTAAAAAATAGATAAATACTTGTGAAAGCAAGATTAGCAAAGTTTTGGAATTGGATAAAGCGTAAGAAATATTATGTTTTATCCTTTTTTGTTATCCTATTTATCGTGTGGTATAACTGTTTGCCTAATACGTTATTTTCAGATCCTACAAGTACTATTGTATATGATTATAAAGGAAAACTACTAGGGGCTAGAATAGCAGATGATGGACAATGGCGTTTTCCTGCAAGTGATCAAGTACCCTATAAGTTTAAACAAGCAATTATTCAATTTGAAGATCGGTCCTTTTATTCGCACATTGGTTTTAGTTTTAAAGGGTTGGGAAGGGCTATTGTTCAAAACATCAAAAACGGGGATGTAGTTAGTGGTGGAAGTACGATTACTATGCAAGTAATAAGAATGAGTAGAAAAAAACCAAGAACGTATTGGCAAAAAATAGTAGAGATTTTTATGTCAACTCGATTGGAAGCTAGATATACTAAAGATGAAATTTTAGCTTTATATGCATCCAATGCTCCCATGGGAGGAAATGTTGTTGGTTTAGAAGCTGCTGCTTGGCGATATTTTGGAAGGTCTTCACAGGAATTATCATGGTCTGAAGCTAGTTTACTTGCTGTATTGCCAAATGCACCAGGACTTATTCACTTAGGGAAAAACAGAGACAAATTAAAAAATAAAAGAAATAGATTATTAGCAAGATTGCTGGAAGTAAAAGAAATTGATAGTATAACTTATTCACTAGCGATAGAAGAAGAGTTACCAATTAATCCAAAACCATTGCCTCAAGAAGTTCCTCACTTAATGGATTGGGTAATTACTTCGGGTAATAAAGGAAAGGCTATAAACACAACTATTCATCATCAAATACAAACTCAAACATTTTCGGTTTTAAATGCTCATCACAATAGGTTAAAACAAAATAATATTTTTAATGGAGCAGTAATAGTAGGTGATTTAGAAACAGGAGAAGTATTAAGTTATGTGGGAAATACAGCAGTAAAAGAAAAAGAACATGGCGGAGATGTAGATATTATTAGGTCTGAGAGGAGTTCAGGAAGTATTTTAAAACCTTTTTTATATGCTTTAATGATTGAAGATGGGTTAATCAATCCTCATCAATTAGTGCCTGATGTTCCGACTACCTTATCAGGTTATTCACCTGTAAATTATAACAAACAATATGCAGGAGCAATAGCAGCATCAAAAGCTTTATCAAGATCATTAAATATTCCTTTTGTTGTTATGTTAAGACGATATGGGGTAGAACGATTTAAGGATAAGCTAAAGCAGTTAGGCATGACCACATTAGATAAATCAGCAAATCATTATGGGTTATCCTTGATATTAGGGGGTGCTGAGGTTAAGCTATTAGATTTATTGAATATGTACAGTAATCTAGCAGCAAGTGTAAAAAAAGATACTGATGTCCCAATGTTTTCTTTCTTAACAATAGATTCAACAAAGAAAAGATCAACTATTAATGGTGCTGCATCATGGTTTACCATTGATGCTATGCTTGATGTAGAACGGCCACAAGGAGAAAGAAGTTGGGAAACATTCTCTTCGTCTCGTAAAATAGCTTGGAAAACAGGTACGAGCTATGGATTTAGAGATGCTTGGGCAGTAGGATTTGATAGTAAATATATTGTAGGGGTATGGATAGGAAATGCAGATGGAGAAGGACGTCCAGGAGTTATTGGTGTTGAGGCTGCGGCTCCAGTTTTGTTTGATGTGTTTGATGGTTTACCACCTGCTAATTTTTTTAGTAAACCTTTAGATGAGATAAAGCAAGAGTTAATATGCAAAGAAAGTGGGTATAGAGCTTCCGATAATTGTGTAAAGCCAATAAAAAAAGAGGTTTCTATAGTTAATGAGACATCAGCTTTATGTCCCTATCATCATACATTGTATTTGGATAAAACATTAACATATCAAGTTAACAGTAATTGTTATGATGTTAATTTGATGAAAGATACCTCATGGTTTGTGCTGCCACCTAAAATGGAAATGTATTATCAAAAAAGAAATCCTACTTATACTTCTCCTCCAAAATTTTTAACTGAATGTAGTACTGAGTTTAATCAAGCATTATTTGTGTTGTTATATCCTAAAAATGAAAGTAAAATCATTATTCCTGTAGGGATAGGAGGGCAGAAGGAAAAACCTATATTCGAAGCCAATCATGCTAATAAAAATGCTTCTATTTTTTGGCATTTAGACGATCATTATCTGGGTAAAACAAAAGATATACATCAAATAGAAGCCAAACTTAACGAAGGAAAACATCTGTTGAGATTAGTTGATGATTTTGGTGTATCACAGGAAATAAACTTTGAAGTAATAAAAGAATAGGGATAATATTAGTATTTTAGTCGCAATAAGAAAAATAGTATTTTATGATAGAAAAATGGTTTAAAAAGAATTGGCAACATTTTGCAGCTATTGGAGTGTTTTTAGTGATCAGTTGTATTTATTTTTCACCAGCTTTGGATGGATATTCTCTAAATATGGGAGATATAAACAATTATCAAGGTATGTCTAAAGAGTTAAGTGATTTTAGGGATATTTATGATGAAGAATCTTTATGGACAGGGACTTCTTTTTCAGGTATGCCTTCTTATCAATTAGGTGCTAGATACGATAATCCAGTTAAAAAAGTATATAATAAAGTTGTTGAGTTTTTATCGTTTCCAATTTCAGCAATTCTTTTTGCGTTTCTTTCATTTTATATATTGGCAAAATCTTTTAATGCTGGGTTTTATGTATCATTAATAGGTTCAATAGCTTATGGAATGGCTACATATAACTTTACCATTATGGAGGCAGGTCATACTTCAAAAATGATGGCTATAGCTTTTTTCCCCGGAGTTATTGGTGGTATGGTAATGTTATATAGGAACAAAGAATGGTTATTCCCTTTAGTTGTAACAACATTTTTCTTTATATTAGAATTACTTGTCAATCATCCGCAAATGACTTATTATTTTAGTTTTATAATGATTGTTATAGGATTAGCTGAAGGTATTAGATATTTAAAAAACAAGAATTTAAAGCAATTTGCAATTCGATCCGTTTTAATTGTATTTGCAGGATTTTTAGGACTTACAGCAAATTTTGGTAATTATTATAACACCTATGAGTTTGCGAAGAAAACAATGAGAGGTAAACCTGTTATTTCAATTTCTGCTAAAGAACAAGGAGAAGATAAACGTACACCAGATCAAATAGCATATGATGAATTTAATCAAACTAGTGGACTAAAGAGAGATTATATCACACAGTGGAGTTATGGAAAAAGTGAAGCCTGGAATTTGTTTGTTTCCAAAGCAAAAGGAGATTCAAAAAATATTACAGGTAAAATGTTTGATAAACTTAGGGAAGAAAACCCTAGAATGTTTAATGAAGTTGTTACACAATACCAACAAAATCAAGGTAAAATGTATAGTGGTTATTGGGGAGATCAACCGTTTACTAGTGGGCCAACTTATATAGGTGTTATATTAATATTTCTTGCAATACTTTATATTGTGTTTGTTCAAAATGCCATGAAGTGGTTCTTATTGCAAGTTACTATCTTAACATTACTACTAGCAATGGGTAAAAATTTAGTAGGGCCAGGTTCTAACACAGCTATATTATTTGTTTCTATGATAATGCTTAGTGGATTATATTTTGTAATAGATTATTTAGTAAAGGATAAAAAGATAGTTAACCCCTTAAAATTAGGTGTTGTTGTTATTGAAGGATTAATTGTATTTTGGTTAATTAATCGAACTGGAGATTTACCAGTTGGTATTGAGAATATGTGGTTAACTAACTTCTTTATAGATACAGTTCCATTATACACTAAATTCAGGACAGTTTCTTCAATTTTAGTTGTTGTTAACTTAACAGTTGTTCTAATGGGAGTGTTGTTCTTGATACATTTAGTTAAGAATATTGATTGGGCAAATAGAAAAATTAAATTTATAGCAATAGCTACAAGTGCTGTTTTAGTGATTTTACTCGTTTTTGTCATAAAACCAGATGTTGTTGGTTTAACAAGCCAGTTTGAAGAAGCTAAAATAGCTACTATGTCCCAATCTTATGTTACCAATCCAACTGGATTCAATCCAACAGATGTTGCCAGCCAAGTTAAAGAATTAAGAGCTTCATTTTTTACAGCAGATGCTTTAAGGGGTATTTTATTTATAGTGTTAACTTTTGGATTTATTTTTCTGTATATAAAATTCGACAAATATAGGAAATACGCTTTTGCAGGTATTGTATTATTAGTTACGATAGATATGTGGACTATAGGAGTAGGTTATTTAAATAATTTTAACCTAGAGCATACCATTGGTCAAAATGAAAACGTTCGTCAAGTAGCTAACCGATATGGAGTTTCTTTTGATGAACTAAAATCAGGAGAAAAAGATAAAGAAGTAAGCCAATTAAGACCAGGAGAAAAAGTTATTATTCCTATACCAAACGAGGCTTGGAAAAAATCTGAATTAGATAATACTCCGTATTACGCTCAACAAGGTGATTTAAAAATTTATGAAATTGAAACGGCTAAAAACAAAGCAATTAAAGAACAGGTCCAAGCAAGACTTAATCAATTAGCATCTAATGGAGAGGATATTACCAAAGGACTGAGTGAAAGAATTATGTTTTCAGAATTAGGATTTAACACCAATTATAGAGTCTTAGATTTAGATAATCCTTTTAATAGTGCTCGAGTAAGTTACTTCCATAAATCTTCAGGAGGATACAATCCAGCTAAGCTCAAAAGATATCAAGACTTAATTGATTTTTACATATCAGATGAACTTCAATATTTAAACACTAGAGACTATAATAAAATGAAAGTCTTAAATATGCTAAATAATAAATATTATTTATATCAAGGTAAGTTAATGGGTATAAATAATGAGGCTAATGGAAATGCTTGGTTTGTAGATAATATTAAATGGGTTGAAAATAGTAATGATGAAATTTTAGAAATTGCTAATGTAGATTTAAACAACACAGCTATAGTTCATAAAGAATTTGATAATTTTGCTAAAAAAACAGAAAAGATAGATTCTCTTGCAAGTATAAAGATGGTAAGTTATTTACCCAATCAGTTATCATATGAATCTAATAGTAATATTGATCAGATAGCAGTTTTTTCTGAAATATATTATGAAAATGGATGGAAAGCTTACATAGATGGAAATGAAGTGCCATATTTTAGAGCTAATTATGCATTACGAGCATTAAGTATTCCTTCAGGAAAACATAACATTGAATTTAAATTTGATCCTTATGCATACAGATTTGGTAATACTCTGAATTTAATTGGTTTTTTCATTTTTATAATTCTTCTAGGCCTTTCCATTTATAAGGGAATAAAAAGAAACACTATTTTTAAAACTGAATCGACAGAAATAGATGGATAAAAAGACAGTTTTAGTAACAGGAGGATTAGGTTATATAGGTTCACATACTGTAATAGAATTATTAGATTTAGGATATGAAGTATTAATAATAGATGATTTATCTAATTCTAATATTGAAATCTTAACTCAAATTGAGTTAATTACAACTAAGGCTCCTACATTTTATAACTTTACTCTTTTAAATAAACTTAAATTAATAGAGGTTTTCGAAAAACATAAAATTGATTCTGTGATTCATTTTGCTGCACATCTTTTAGTTGATGAATCTGTTGAAAACCCTTTGAAATATTATACTAATAATATAGTATCGCTTCTTAATTTACTTGATGTAATGAAATCTTTTAACGTGTTTAATTTGGTTTTTTCATCATCTTGTACTGTATATGGTGAACCATTAAAACTTCCTGTATCTGAAACTGAGAATATAAAGAAATCATCCTCTCCTTATGGTACAACTAAAATAATGGGTGAAACAATAATTAAAGATTCATGTAAAGCATACGGCTTTTCCTGTATTGCACTTAGGTATTTTAATCCTGTTGGAGCTCATTCTACAGGATTTTTAGGAGAATTACCAAAAGGTCAAGTTAAGCATCTTTTTCCTGTTATATCTAAATATATTAGTAATGAGGCAAATACAATTACCATTTTTGGTAATGATTATGATACTATAGATGGTACAGCAATAAGAGATTACGTACATGTAGTTGACTTAGCAAAGGCACATATATTAGGAATAAATAGATTGAGTCAAGAACAAAATGAAAAGAATTTTGAATTTTTTAATATAGGATCTGGAAGTGGATTTTCAGTATTAGAAATAATAAAAGCTTTTGAACGAGCATCAGGTAAAGAGATTAAATATGATATTAAAAACAGAAGAGATGGAGATGTTTCTAAAATTTGGGCAGATACTACAAAAGCAAAGAAAGTATTAAATTGGGAAGCAAAATACACTTTGGATAATATGGTTAAAAGTTCTCTTGATTGGGAAGCCTACCACAGTACATTAAATTGGTAATAAATTAAGGGAGTAGAATAACTATTTTTTGAGATAATAAATAAAAAAACAATAATGAATATAGCTTTAATAACAGGATCAGGAGGATTAATAGGTAGTGAGTCAGTATCTTTTTTGGCTGATAAATTTGATTTAATTTTAGGAATTGATAATGATATGAGATCCTATTTTTTTGGTCAGGAAGCATCTACATCATGGAATGTGGATAGCTTAAGTAATAAATATGATAATTATAAACACCTTAATGTAGATATTAGAAATTATGAGAGCTTAGAAGTTATATTCAAAAAATATGGTAAAGACATCAAATTGTTAATTCATACTGCAGCTCAACCGTCACACGATTGGGCTGCAAAAGAGCCTTTAGTTGATTTTGGAGTTAACGCAACAGGGACGCTTAATTTATTAGAATTAAGTAGACTTAATTGTCCTGAAGTAGTATTTGTATTTACATCTACAAATAAAGTTTATGGAGATAATCCAAATAAATTACCTTTAATTGAACTAGAAAAAAGATGGGAAATAGATGAAAGTCATTCTTATTTTAAAGAAGGAATTGACGAGCAAATGTCATTAGATCATACTACTCATTCAGTTTTCGGAGCGTCTAAAGTTGCGGCAGATGTTTTGGTTCAAGAATATGGAAATTATTTTGGCATGAAGACAGGTGTTTTTAGGGGTGGATGCTTAACAGGCCCTAATCATTCTGGAGCTAAACTTCATGGTTTTTTATCTTATTTGGCAAAATGCAATTTAACTGGAGATCATTATACCATTTTTGGATATAAAGGAAAACAGGTAAGAGATAATATTCATAGTTATGATTTAGTAAACATGTTTTGGCATTTTTATCAAAACCCAAGAAAGGGAGAAGTATATAATGCTGGTGGAAGTAGATATTCTAATTGTTCAATGTTAGAAGCAATAGATATTATGGAAGAAATATCAGGAAAAAAAATGAATTATTCTTACACTAATGATAATAGAATAGGAGATCATATTTGGTATATTAGTGATGTAGATAAGTTTAAGTCTCATTATCCAAAATGGGAGTATAAATATGATTTGAAAGATATAATTGGTCAAATTATTAGTTCAATGTCAGAGAGAGTTTAATGTTAGTGTAATGCAAGAAAAATCTATTACGTTTCTTACTAGATATTATCCACCATCATTAAATATTAATGGGGAATCGATATGTGATATGGTAGAGTATTTAGAGACTAATTACCCTAATGTCAAGTGTAATATTATTCATATCGATAATCAAAAAACAACAACAGGAGGTAAGCAAAGAGTACCTAAAGGGAATTTAATAAAAGTTAAAAATTATTTTGACTATAATTCTTCTTTTGCAAGAGGAGTAAAGATGTTGTTAGATGGATATTTGCTTGTAAAAAAGGCCAAAAAGATTAAGAATACTACATATGTAATTACAACATCTCCTCCTTTATTACCCTTTTGGGCAGGATGGTTATTAGGTAAAAAAAGACCTAGAGGTTTTTGGGCCTTAGATTTATTTCCAGAAGCGTTTAAGGCGAAAGGAGTTCTATCGGAAAAGAATATTTTCTATAAATGGATCATAAAGAAAACATACCGTATTAAACCAAATTTTATAATTGCTTTAGGACCAAAACAAGCCGAACATTTAGCAAAAGATTGTTTTAAAAGTGATAAAATTGAAACGTTATTATTGCCATGTGGTTTTTTTGAAGATAAAGCTCCAGAAGTTAAACCTCATTGGTATGATGATAGCAAAATTATGATTGGTTATTGTGGGAATATTCATGATGCCCATAATCCTGATTTTGTTACGCATATGATTAATCATATCGATCCATTAAAGCATAAACTAGTCTTAGCATTATATGGTGATAAATCACCTTCTGTTATTGATTATGCAAAAGGGAAGGAAGGAGTTTATTTAACAACATCTATTCCAAGAAATGAATTGACATTTATTGATGTTCATATGGTTAGTTTATTACCTGCTTTTACTCATTATGCTGTTCCTTCTAAAGCCGTAAGTGCAGTTACTATGGGGAATACAGTATTGTTTTCTGGAAGTAAGGAAAGTGATAGTTGGGAATTATTTAAAGAAACGGGCTGGTATATACAAGATGGAGAAAATATGGAAAAGGAAGTAGCTGATTTTTGCCATTCAATAACAAAAGAAGAAATTTTAGTTAAAAAAAGTAAAACGTTATTAATATCTAATAAGCTCAGATCTATGGTTACAGATACGTATGACTATATTGGGGAGTTAGGCTCGTAAAGTTATTGTTATGATCAAATTTTTCGAATCAGTAAGAGACTTCATGAAACTTTTAATTAGTGTTTCAGTTTCATTGTTTAAAGCCTTAGTGTTATCAAGAAAAAGAGTTAAAGTTCCATTAGCTAGCAATGGGGATAAAATTGCTTTCTTTGCTAATGGACCTTCTTTAACTAAAGCGTTAGAGAAGATTAAAACTGTTGGAATGCCCAACAATATAATGGTTACAAATTTTTTTTGTAACTCTAATTTATTTGAGGAGTTAAAACCTAATTATTATATAATTTGTGATCCATTGTTTAAATACAATGGATATAAGAATGATAAGAGAATACCTGAGTTTTATAAAAAAATATATGGTGTTGATTGGGCGATTGATATTTTTATTCCTTTTTCATTTAAAAAGGATTTTAATAAAATAATAATAGAAAATAATCTTAATAATGAGTTGATTAATATTAACTATTATAACAATGTTAATTTTAATGGAAATAATTCTTTTCTTTTAAGTTTAATGAAAAAAAAATGGGGAATGCCAAGACCTGCTACTGTAGCAGTTCCAGCTTTAATGAATTGTATGTATATGGGGTATAAGGATATTATAATTGCAGGTATCGATTTAAGCCACCACGAAGATATACGAGTAAGTAAGGAAAATCAATTACAAATAAGAACTAGACATTTTTACAATAATGAATTAGTAGAATCTTATCAGCCTTGGTTTAAAAACAAAGAAAAAGGAATAACCTTTAAAACATCCGAAATCTTTTTAATTTTTCACAATTATTTTTTCTCATTTGATGTAGTTGCAGACTATGCTAAAAAATATAATGTAGAAATAACAAATTATTCAGATCAATCTTATTTAGATCAGTTTAAAAAAATATAAATAAAGAAATTATTTATTTTAAAATTAATATAGAGTTAGCTCTAACTCATAAAACTGTAAATATTGTTGAGATAGATACTTCTTTACAGGAAACAATCTTAAGATATTTGGACCTGAAAATATCTTAAGTAATCTATTAATACAATTTGATTTTTTTTCTTTAGCGGATTAATCTACTCATCAAATACAGCATATTTATTGAATTCACATATCGTATTTATTTCATATCTACCCCCAAAAAGGTCTCCTATATTGTTGATGTAATTTTAGGTGAAATATTCTTACTATCACCTAAATGAAGATTAATATTAGTTACATGTAATATTTTACAGAGGTCTATTTAAATATTTCTTCACTCACTTTAATTGTAGAACATATTTTAAATATAAGGAGAGGTTGTTATGGTCATGGAGAAAACTGTCTAGAAATTTATGAGATACTTAAAAAGTAAACTTTGGCTTTACAAAACCATATTTAGAGTCTTTCATTTTAATATTGATTTATTTTTCTAATTAAATGTAAAGAAGACATAAGTAATGATTGATAAAAGTATCAAAATAAACGTTATTAAAGTGTTTTAAAACCAAGTTTTATAAAACTATAGTGGAGGATTAAAAATTGAATTTGTTATAGAAAAGAATAGAAAGTTGATATATTATTCAAATAAAAAAAACTGATTTAAACCCTTAGTTTTTTTCGTATAATATTTGCAATTTTATTAATAAGAGTATTAATTTCTATTGACAGTTTTAGTTTGTAGGAAATCAAAATAAATAAGCCTCCATAAATAAGTGATTTTATTATAATTATAATGATTGATTGAAACACATTGTTAGTGTTAATATTTGGTAATAATAGAGATACACCAATTAAGCTGCTTAATAACAGTATAAGTTTAAGTGTTTCTATGGTAAAAGGATTAAAATTAAATAACCGTTTTAGTATTATAAAACGAATGATGTTATATAATGCTACAGATATTAATGTAGCTGTGGCGGCACCTTCAATTCCTAAAATTGGAATAAGTATTAAATTGGTAGTAATTGATAAGCCAATAAAAAATAATATTAAAATAAAATCTATACGATAGTAACTAGAAGTTCTAAGAATTTCATTGTTAATACCAGTAATCATATCAATTAATCTTGAAGCCCCAATAATAAGTGCTACATTTTTTCCAATTGATAATTCTTCACTTTTTGGGAGGATATAAAATAGTTCATCTAGACATACAAATACGAGTAAAAACAAAAAAGCTCCAATTATTCCTTGGTTTATCGAAGATTGCTTATATAGTTTATTAATTTCTTTTTCTTCATTGTTATTCCAATGCTTAGCTATTATAGCACCTGAAATACTAGATATTGCTCTTTTAGGCATTTCAATTGATAATCCGATATAAAAAGCAATAGAATATATTCCGGTAACATTAAACCCTTCTATTGATCCTAGCATAAATGAATCGGTATATTGTGAGACCATATTAGATAAACCCATCAATAACACGAATAAACTATACGTCCTTATTTGTTTTACTGATTTTAGATCAATATTAGAAAAATTGGTGCTTGCTTTCATATTTAAGAAAACTCTATTGTAAAAATAGAGACCAAATGCTATAAGAAAATAAGAAATACAAATTAGTAGTATATATACATCAAACTCTATAAAGTGATAACCAATTAGTAAAAGTGATAATAATATAGAAATTTTAGAAAAAACTTCATTTAATATAGTAGGGACGGTAAGTCTCATTTTATTCGCAGCAAACACGGTTAAAATCCCTTTATACATAAAGAAAAAACTAAAAGGAATGAGATAATAGTAATGTTTACTAAATAATGTTTCGTTTTTAGGAAACCAACTTACTATAGTTCCTTTACAAAGTATTATTGTTAAGCTTATGATTAAGAAACTTATTATTGGTAAGTAGAGCGTAATACCAGTCAGAGTTTTTAATTGTTTATTTTTCTCAAATATTGAAAAAAACTTTTGAAGAGAACCTTTTAAACCTAGTAAGCTAATTTCTGATATAATAATTGATATTCCTATGATAATATCAATTAAACCTAGTTGTTCAAATGTTAAGTAATATGGTAATAAAAATAGTCGATTAACAAGTCCTATTAATACCCCTATATATAAAAAAAGTGTACTCTTAAAACTTTGCCTTATTACGATACCCATTTTATTTTTTTTGAAATTTTTTTTTGAAAAAAATTAAAGAAACTAAGCCATATCCTTTAATGAGACTTAAGTAATAATTATAGATACCAAATCTTAGTTTTAATTGCTTTTTAAGTTCTTTACGCTCTGGGATTTTGTAAGTGAAATGATCATATATAATGGCTTTTATAGCTCTTGTTTTAATTTCATTTATAGTCTTTGAAAAAAGCTTATTAGTAACATTTGTTTTGAATTTATCTGCTATATAAAAATGGTCTCTGTAATATCTCCATTTAGCTCTAGATTTAATAGTTTCATCTCTAATAACACCTTCTACTCCAGAATAAAAAATGTCATAGCTTTTGCAAATTGTCAAGTATAATTCAATTTCAGGACAATAATTATATTCAGTTACATTATAATAATATGGTATATTTTTTCTATTTGTTCTTTTAAATATAGTTTCTGAAGGAGCTGGTATAGATTTTAAACTGTAAAGCTGGTTGTATCCTTTTTCTTTACCGAGTGTTTGTCTTTTATATTTATTTCCAGGAAAATATAGTCCAATGTTTTTTTGAGATGATAAATCATTGTATGCTTGCTGTAAATGATTGGGTAAAAATTGATCATCACCTTCAAGCATTGCGATATATTTACCTTTTGCTATGTTGAGAGGTTCATTCCAATCTTCTACTGTTTTTGGTGTGTAATCTAAGTATTGAAGTTGATAATTAAACGTATTATTCTTAAAATGATTACTATTTAAAAAATTCTTAATTTCTTCCCTAGTATTATCAGTACTGTTACAATCCGAGATAATAACTTCAAAATCACTGAATTTTTGAAGAGATATAGATTTGAGAGTTTCAAAAATTGTAGCTTCTCTATTGGTAGATGGCACACAAATACTAAAAAAGGGATTCATCTATAATATCATTTAAATTTTCTAATTCAATAATTAATTCATGTTTAATCGTTAATTTTTCATATTGATTAAAATAAAATGTTTTTATTCCTTTATTGGCAAACATTAAAGCATATTTAATATCATCATCAATATGAAAATCAATAGCTCCAATTTTAGAAAAAAAATTGTCAGAATCTTCTTTAAATAATAATCTATCAAATGCTATATTATTATTTTTAAGCCAGTCATAAGTTAAGTTAAATAAATTAGGATACTTACTTTTACTAATAGGTCTAGATGTGGAAATATTGATTTCAAAGCCAAGTTCATTTAATCTATTAACAAAATTAACATTCTCATTATTAACTGGAAGATTGGCTTTAGTTTTTGAATTACGATATTTATCTTTTACTTCAGAATATTTTTTTGAATCAAGCTTTTGCTTTGCTTCAATTCTAGAGTTGTAATTAGTATTGAGAGTTTTATTCAAATAATCTACCCATGGTTTTGGATAGTAATTAAGTATCCCGTCAATATCAATTGAAACTTTTTTATACATAAGCTAGTTGTTTTTCATTTTTCCAATCCAATATATTTTATCGGTATAAAGATGATTGAATATTTTAAGTATTGGAGAAGCATATTTGATCACATAGTTATCAATAAAATTAGGGGTATATATGTCTTTATTTTTACTTATTTTTTTACTACTTCTAATAGCAGTATATGTACCAGCAAAATTAAGATTTATAGTTGTAAAGTTGTCTTTCAATAAGTGTGTTAAACTTTTTTTGCTGTAGATTATACTATGTCTTGGTAAGTCCCAATGTACCCAGTTTTCTTTATACTTTTTTGCAGCATAACCATCACTTGCTGGAACATCTATCATAAATGTAGCATTGGGTTTAGCTATTTCAGTAATTTTTTTTATAAAATCATGAGGTCTATTAAGGTGCTCTAATACTTGTGATGCTGTAATATAATCAAATTTAATCTTTGTAGAAAAGTCATAAAGTGAATTACAAGTACCATCAATGTTATTTTTTTTTAGGTTTTCAATTGCAATTTCTGATACATCTACACCAAATAATTTAGCATTAGGAAAATAGTGATTTACACTATTTAAAAAATTACCACCACCACAGCCAACATCAATCAATGAAAACTCATCATTTTTATTATGCTTTGAATGTAAATACGATAGATAAACACTTTGAGGATTTTTCTTGTTGTTAATCGGTATAATTGTTTTTTTTATATTATTGAATGGGTCATAACTATCTGGGTAATACTGCCCAACTTTATCTTCTGGCATTAGCGGATGTTGAAATTTTGCATCACAATTATTACAAGAATATAAATCAAACGTTTCCTTGGTAGTTTTAAATGTTAAATCTTTAAGGTTTTTATATAATAATTCGGTATCAACACTATTACATACATGGCAATTAGTCTCCATAATAATATTTATAATTGTATTTTGAATACTATTTTTTTGATAGTAGACTCATTATTTAATTTAACAGCTGTTTTATGAACTTCATTAGGATAAAGTACTAGAAAGTCTCCTTTTTTCAGTTCAAAGGCTTGTTCTTTAGTTCCAGTGAACAAGGCATAATCTTGTTCGTTATCATGTTCTTTAGAAACAGTCATGTTTTTAATGTCTGTTACATGTATGATTTCCTCTCCTTCTAAAAGAACATGAATATCTAAATATCGTTTATGTGCTTCCCATAAACATTCACTTTCATTTTTAGTATTATATTCTAAACCAATGCCAAAAAAATCTTTACCATTAATTTCAAATTTACCTTTTTGATATTTTGAAAAATCGAATTTCGCGATTTGTTTTAAAACATTGTAACGTTCAATATTATTTAGTTTATCGTAAATCATATAATTATATATTACCAAGCAGTGAAACCTCCATCTACAACTAAATTGTGTCCAGTAACATAACTTGACGCATCAGATGCAAGGAAAATTACAGCTCCATTTATTTCTTCTTTCTTTGCTTTACGTCCTAAAGGAGTTTTTGCTCCATATTTTTTTAAGAATGTTTCATTTTCAGAAGGATACTCTATTCCTCCGGGCGAAATTGTATTTACTCGAATGTTAAATTTCCCGTAATAGGATGCTAAATATCTAGTAAAATTGTTTAATCCACCTTTTGCAGCATTATATACTCCATGAGAATATATTTGTTTAATATCTGGACTATCCTTTACATAAATTTCATGAAGGTTAGAGCCCTCGTATATACTTTGATCATTTCCAACCAATCCATAAACAGAACTAATGTTAATAATTGAACCAGATTTCTGTTTACAAAGCTGATTAATAAAGGTTTTACAGATCATAAAAGGAAGAGTTAGATTTCCTTTTAAACCTACTTCCCATCCCTCAGTAGATACTTGATCAAATGGAAGATAAAAATCATTGTACTTAGCCGTTAATGAATTTATAATGACATCAATTCGGTTGTGTTTTGCTATTACTTCATCCTTAAATGCAATTAAGTCATCTTCATTAGAAACATCTAGTGTCCTATAATCAACTCCATCAATTTGCAAGTCTTTATCTAGTATGTTTAGATCACAACTTATAACTGTTGCATTATGTTGAACAAGAGCTTTAGTGAATTCCTTTCCAAGTATTCCAGAACCACCAAAAACTATAATAATCTTATTTTTTAAATCAAATAGGTTTTTCATTTTCAATTATTTTCATGATATGTATGTTTTCATCCCAAGAGCTTCCTTCTTTTGTTTTACCATTTGAGGTAATAAGTGTTAAGAATGATTGCATTTGTTCGTTATACATATTATTATCCTGAATCGTTATGTTTTTAATTTCTTCTCCGTTAATATCATAAATGAAAATGGTTTTATCAAAAAGATTGTAGTGTAAATCACCTTTTGTGCCAAAAATTATACCTTTTCGTTCTTTTTTCTTATTAAGGAAGTCTATTTCAATTCTTGATGTATGCTTATTATGATATGATAAAAGTAACAAAGCGTAATCATCAACATCAATTTCTAGATTTGAAATTTGACCACTTAATGCGAATGCTTTTGTTGGTTTTCCAAAAAAATAAAAGCCGAGATCTATCTCGTGAGACAATGTTCTTAGAGCTCCACCTCCTAATTTTTTTTGAGAAAAATACTCAGTTCGATAATCAGTATAAGGGTGCCAAGAAGGTAAATATTGCCCAACATTTATCCTACTATGATATACATCACCAATAGCGTTATCATCTAATAAGGTTTTAACTTTTTTAAATAAACTATTAAATCTTAAGCAAAAACCAATTTGAATTAATTCACTAGAAATATTATCGAGTTTATTAATATCGATAAGGTTTTCACATAATGGTTTTTCAATGAATATAGGTTTGTTTTGTTTTGAAACTAAATTTATTGCTTCAATATGTAAGCTTGTAGGATTAGAGATAATATATCCATCAATAGCCAACTCAAGAAAATCTTTTTCATCATATATATTTATGATATGATTGATTATTGTTTCGGGAATTTCTTTTGACCCTTTATTAGTTCGTAAAGCATATATGTTTTTTACTCCAAGATTTATAAGTTCATTGGCATGTCTTAGACCTATTGATCCAAGTCCAATAATTCCTATTGTAATATGTTGAAATTGATTAAGCATTAAATTAGTTTAATGAGCTAAAAGTTATTTTTTTCAATATTAGTAACTCTTTGAGCGTCCCATCTTTGAGCATAAAGAGCTTTACAATCTTTGTTTATATTTACAATACTAGGATTTTCATCAAGAAAATGTATAATATTATCTGAAGTTACTTTATATGTATCTTTTCCAAAATGATTGAAAACTGCTTTAAAGAATTCAAAATCTTCAGGATAATCTAATGTTAATCTATAATCTGGCCTGATTTTAGATTTTGGAACATTAAGTTTAATAACATTAAAGATATCTGGATTGTTATAAAAGTAATCTCCCCACACTTCTGTATCTGAAGTTTTCTTTAATTCGATTACTTTTCTAAATGCTGTTGTTTTAATACCATATGTAAAAATGCCATGTGGCAAATCTAAAGAAGTTACTAAGTCTGCATTGTTATTATGCAATAAATTATAAATTTCATCAGTATAATCAAATCCAAATAAAGGACAATCCGCAGTTATGTTGATAAAATATTCAAAATTATTTTCTTTCGCAGCATTATATAATCTTAGCACAACATCATCTTCATGTCCTCTAAAAAATTTTATACTTTCTCTTGTGGCAATTTGTTCTAGTATATCATCTTGAGTATTATTTGATGTGGCTATAACAATTTCAGAATTTTTAAAATAGAGCTTTGCCCTATCAATCATGTGAGTTATAACTTCTCTGTCTAAAATGGTTAGCGTTAATTTCTTTTTTAAACGAGTAGATTTCATTCTACCAGTAATAATAAATCCTATTTTGCTCATTTTGAATTGTTTGTGAATTGAGAGATATCAGTTGTAGCAAATTCGTAATCCACATTAGAAAGGTCAATAATTTCATCCTTTTGGATAGTAATATTAGCTTTATTATTTAAAATTTTTGCTAATTCAATTTGCTTTATACTGCTACTTTTATTGGTTCTTTTAAAAGCGATATTATCAATGGAAATAATTTCTCCCTTATTTATTTTATTTCTAGCTACAATAGCTTTTTTCATTGGGCCAGTGTTTCCATATTTTTTCTCAGCAGGGGTTAAACTTAAAGCGTTATTTTTGCTAATAATATCAAAATTGATTGAAGCTATTTCTTTTACTTTTTTCATTTGATTGATACTTATTGCAGCTTGAGAATCTATACGTTTTTCACCATATTTATGTGTAAAGTGCTTTTCTATTACATTGTGCCCATTAGCAATACCTAAGCAACTAATGTATTCATTATGTTCGTTTAGAGGATCAGTGTGATCAGCATATCCAACAGGCACATTGAATAATTTATTAAGCTGATTCATACGATCAAGCTTCACATCCTTGTAATCGGTAGGATAGTTTTGAAATCCATGCATTAAAAATATATCTGCTTTACCTTTTTCTTTCAAGTAATTAATAGCAAAATCAATTTCGTCAAGAGTAGAACCACCAGTTCCAAGAATTATTGTTTTATCAAATTTAGAAGCCTCATCAAGCAAAAAAATATCATTTAAACCAGTAGCATGAATTTCAATAGCGACTATATTAAATGAGCTATTAATTGCATATTGAATTGATTTAACATCATTACATAATCCAATAATATCAATTTCTACATCAGTTAAAACAGTATTCCAATCAGATTCAGTTAAACACCATGGTCTAAGAATATCAATTGCTTCATGAGAAGCTATCATATAATCATCTAAATCGACAGTAAAATGAAACTTGATGGCATCTAGTTTTAATTTTTGAGCTTCAGATATAAGTTCTTTTAAAAAAGTTTTATCTCCTTCATGATGAAAAGCAGTTTCACCTATTATATATGGTTTATTGTTAGGAAGCATGATGTTTTAAAGTTTTAAATGTTTAATATCTTCTTGTGCTTTTTCAAAATCAAGAGGTTTGCCTATATCTAGCCAATAGTTTAGGATAGGGAAGCTAACAACCTTTCTATTATTATTGATTAATTTTTCAATTAAATCAGTAGCATTATAAAATGCTTTTTGTGGTATTTCTTTTATACAAGCTGCATTAATAATATATATACCTGCATTAGAATAATATGTGTAGGTGGGTTTTTCTTTTAATGAGACTACTTTAGCGTTTTTTGTTTCAACTATTCCGTATGGGATATTAACCTTATATGGTACAGTAGCTATTGCCATCTCTGCATTATGATTAAGATATGTTTCATAAAGATGCTCAAAATCAATATCTGTTAATAGATCTGAATTCATTACGAGTATATCTTTGGTAGAGAAATTATCAATATATGTTGCTGAACCTAGAGTTCCAGTTATAATTTCTTCTTCAATATACTCTATTGATATACCTTTATTAGAACCATCTCCAAAGTATTCTTTAATTTGTTCTTTTAGATAATTAACAGAAATGTAGATCTTTTTGACCCCGTTTTTTATTAATCTATCTATGTTGTATTCAATAATTGGTTTATCACCTATTTTTAATAGAGGTTTGGGTGTTTTTAATGTTAAAGGTTTAAGTCTAGTTCCTTTACCTCCAGCCATTATAATTGCTTCTAATGGGAGTATAGATTCTAGCTTATCTAAGTTGATAACATCAATTATGGTGTGATTTGAAGATAATAAAGGAACATATACAATATTGGTTTTCTTCAATTCTTTAATTAAACCTGATGAAAATTCATGTTGAATT
Organism: Flavobacteriales bacterium; assembly: GCA_020630395.1. Taxonomy (GTDB): domain Bacteria; phylum Bacteroidota; class Bacteroidia; order Flavobacteriales_D; family CAJJDF01; genus CATLPG01. The sequence continues at coordinate 5,404 of JAHDBM010000013.1, read as the reverse complement.
AAAAATTTAAATTTTTTTGACATGAACTCTTCAACTGGACTATCTAAATTCGCTCCATTTAATAAGCCTCTTCTAATGTCTCCATCCGTTAGTGTTCCAATCATTTTATCATTCTCATCAACAATAAAAAGTGTTTGACCAGCAAGTTCATCAATTTTGGTCAATGCTTGTTTGATAGTGTCTTTATGTTGTATGATATTAGGATACATATTCTTCTTTCAAAATTTTTATGATTTTATCAGCTGCATTTCCATCTCCGTATACTCCTTTGTAAGTTAAAGTTGGTTTTTTATCTATTAAATTAACAGCTTCTAATATATTTTTTTTATCTATTGAGGTTGAAATAATATTCTCCGTAATTATTCTACCTTTTTGTCTGTCCCCAATGTTAATTACATACTTAGGGAAATAATTTGCTTCAATAAAACCACTAGACGTATTTCCTAGCATGAATTGACAATGTTTCATACAAGATAAATAACCTAGCATCCCAAATGATTCTATTAGTTTTATATTGTTATTTCCTTTGCTTTGGTTAATGATTATTTCTCGAACTTTATTGCCCATGGTATCACTATTAGGCATAGTTATGACTATTTGATACTGTTCACTTAAATCATTAAAAGTATCCATTAACTCTTTAGCGAATATTTCATTTTTTTCAAATGAAATTGTTTCTGGATGAAATGTTGATAGTATGGTTGGAATATTTAAGTCAATATTAAACTTAGTGAGAAAATCTTTTTTTGATAAAAACTTAACTTTCGATAGATTATCAATACTTAAGGCACCAACATTAAATATATTTGCTTCTTCATTTACAATTTCATAGGCTCTTGTTTTATAGTCCTCATGAGATACAAATAAAATTTTGGATAATAAAGAAATACCATGTCTATATGCATTATCAATAGCACCTAAAGTAGTCTCACCAGCATGAAGATGTGCAATTTTAATGTTAAAGGGACTAGCAGCAATAACTGCTGAGAACATTTCATAGCGATCTCCTAAAGCAAATACAAGGTCAAATTTGTTGTCATTCCAAAATTCAGAAAAAATAGTGGTTGTATCCCCCATACTTTTTGAAATGTCTAAAGGTGAATCTTCATGAGGTATAGTATCTAATTTATGAGGGATGTTTAAATTATATGATTCAATTTCTGAAAGGGTATACCCATGATTTTTTGACAAATGTGTGCCAAAAGCAATTATTTCTAATTCAAAAAAAGAGTCCTCTTGCATTTTTAAAAGTAGAGGAAGGTAAATACCAAAATCAGCTCTTGAACTTGTTAAAACTCCAACTTTAATCATATTAATTCGTCAGTTTTATAGTTTTTAGCTGCTATAGATCCAATTACTTGATCCCATTTCATAGGCGAAGTACCTGTTCCAGGACGTTTAACGGTTATGTTATCTTCAGTTAATATGTCTCCTTTAGCAATATCGGTTAATGCGACTATACTTTTTCGAGCAACTGAAATATTTTTTTGTTCACTTTTACTTGGTTTTTTTATACCATTACCCAAAGCAGTTTCAATTGTTCTAATAGCTTTAACCATTGCTTTTAGTTCTTGAGGCTCTAATGAAGCTTTATGATCAGGACCTTCCATTGTTTTATCTAAAGTGAAATGTTTTTCAATTACTTTAGCACCAAGCGTAACAGCTGCAATTGGTATTTCAATGCCTAAGGTATGATCTGAATAACCAATAGCAACTCCTAGTTCTTTTTCAATGGTTTTCATTGCTAAAAGATTTACATCTTTCATTGGAGTTGGATACTCTGTATTACAATGTAATACAGTTACATCATTTTTATCTATTCCATTTGATGTTAAAACCGCTAAAGCATCTTTTACTTCTTGCAGATTAGCCATTCCAGTACTCATAACAATTGGTAATTGAAGTTTGGCAACTTTAACTAAGTAAGGATAGTTTGTGATTTCTCCTGATGGGATTTTATAAAAATCTAACTTATCTTTTAAAAAATCAATACTATCAAAATCAAAAGCTGTTGATAAGAATTTAACTCCTTTTTGTTTACAGTAATCAATTAGTATATGATGATTATCATGAGTTAACTCTAGTTTTTTAAGCATTTGATATTGAGACTCTTTAATTCCAGTATTCTCTATTTGGTAAGAAGCTTGTTTTGCATTTTTGCTAACGAGTTGTTCTGCTTTAAAAGTTTGAAACTTTACATAATCTACACCAGCATCAACAGCTGAATCTACTAATTTTTTTGCTAATTCAATACTACCGTTATGATTAACTCCTGCTTCAGCTATAATTAAAGTTTTATTCATTTAGTTTACTTTATTAGCTGGAACACCAATATAAGTTCCTTCTATATTTATATTTTTATTAACTAATGTGTATGTGCCAATTGTAGTATTATTGTTAATTGAAATACCGTTAGATATACAAGAACAAGACCCAATAAAACAATTATTATTAACTACTACATTACCATTTATGGTAGCATGTGTAGCAACATGACAATGATCTCCAATTTTAACATCATGCTCAATTAGAGCTTTTGAATTTATAATACAATTATGACCTATATTAGCATTAGCATTTACAATTGTTTGATGCATTATAATTGTGCCTTCTTTAATTGTAGCATGTTTAGATACAATAGCTGTATTAGCAATAATAATTGGTAATGTATAATTAGCCTCTTTTAATTTTTTAAAAATATTTACTCGTGCCTTATTAGATTTTATTTGACCAACAGTAATTAATGCGAATTTATACTTGCGGTTTAATGATATTAAATCATCATCACAACCAATGATTGGATATCCTAAAACTTTTTTTCCAATTTTAGATTTATCATCAATAATCCCAGCAATTGAATATTCATTGGTAGATTCTATAACATCTATGCATGATTTACAATGACCACCACCACCAATTAATATGATTTCTTTTTTATTCATTAATTCTTACACTACTCGTTATGTTAACAATTCTATCTTCAAAGTATTTAGCATTACTTAGATCAGCTTTAGGACAGTCTTTAAACATTTCTAAATTATTCATTAATCCCCAAATAGGTCTTGTCATTATTCCGTTTGAGTTGGTATATTCTAAAAAATTATCTCTAGCTTTTTTATCATTTAGTAAAATTGCATTTAACCAATAGTTAGCTTTACCACTTTCAACTTCTCTTATAAGTTTTACATTTTTTTGATTTTCAAAAAAATTAAAGTATTTATCCGATAAATCTCGTTTGTTTTTAATGTAATAATTGAGTTGTTCTAGTTGTGCACATGCTAGTGCAGCATTAATATTTGGCATTCTGTAATTATAACCAATATTATCGTGCTTATATTCCCATTTGTGGGGTATTTTAGATTGTGTACTAAGATGTTTAGCTTGTTTTGCAAGTTCTTTATTGTTTGTTACAATAGCACCTCCACCTCCTGAAGTGACTGTTTTATTACCGTTAAAACTAAATGTACCCAATAGACCAAATGTACCTGTATGCTTATCTTTATAGTATGATCCTAAAGATTCAGCAGCATCCTCAATAACAGGAATATGATATTCATTACATACTTCAATTAATTCATCAATGTATAAGGGTAAACCAAAAGTGTGCATAGGCACGCAAGCAGCAATTTTTTTACCTGTTAATTTATTGTAACAAGCTCCCTCTTTAATTAGGGCTATGTTTTGTAAGTGTTTTTTTAGTAGAGAAGGAGAGAGTCCCATTGTTTTTTTATCAACATCTACAAAGTGTGGTGTTGCATTACAATAAGCAATAGCATTTGCAGTAGCAATAAAAGTTAATGATTGAGATATTACTTCATCTCCTGCTTTCACTCCTGCTAAAATTAAGGAAAGATGAAGAGCATTTGTGCCATTTACAATAGCTACAGCATATTTAGCCCCTGTAATGTCACACATCATTTGTTCAAATTGGTCTACATACTTACCAACAGAAGAAACAAAAGTAGAGTCTATTGCATCTAGTACATATTTCCTTTCATTACCAACAAATCTAGGTTCATGAAGAGGAATAAAATCAGATGGTTCTTTAAACGTTTGCCTAATAAAATCTACTGTTTCTTTATGCATGTTTTACATTTTACTGTCTAAATACTTATGTGTTTCTATATGCCCAAAATTCTGTATCATAAAATGAAATAACGAAACAATCTCGTCTTTAGTCCATTTTTTTTGTTCTCTAAAAGCATGTATTTTATTTAAGAACGTAATTAAATTATCCTCATTAAAAATTGGATCATTTTTTACTATACCAAGATTAATATGTTTATCTAAATCTAACGTTTCTTTTTCTGTAAAAAATTCTTCAAAGCTTTTCTCTCCAGTAGTATTACTTTCGGTAAATACACAAGGCCATTTTTTATTTTTAGCTAATTCGTTTACACTAGCTCTTGCTTCATCTTCAGATTCACATAAATAGGCTTCGTAACCTATAGTTTTTAGGTACCTTTCGGCTATTTTTGAAAACGTTATTAAGTGTAGATTGTGATCAAGTTTTGGAAAGTAAATGTCTCTGTTTTCTCCAAAAATACATGACATCAAGCAAAGCTCTCCAGATTCTTCAGGAATAACAAAATAGCGCTTTACATCTGAAGGAGCGGCTATTGGTTGTAACTTTTTTATTCTTTGATCAAATCCATGTAATAAAGATCCGTCAGAAAAAGCAACATTTGCAAAACGTGCAGTAGATATAGTAATCTCTTTACTTTTTTGCATTAAAAACATCTCCATGATGCGTTTAGAACCTCCCATCATATTAACCGGATTAGCAGCTTTATCGGTTGAAACACAAAAATATTTTTTCGTTCCATTTTTAATGGATTGATCAATAGTTTTAATAGTGTTTAATATGTTTACCTCAATCATTCTCATCAAGGTAAAAGGGTCTTTTTCACTACGTACATGTTTTAACGCAGATAAGTTTAGTACATAATCAAATTGACCATCATTTTCAATAAAAGCATCATATTCAATAGAGGCAATATCTAATACAAATGTTTTGAAGTCTCCTTCAATGTACCCCATAGAGCTTCTGATATCTCTAACAAGCTCAACTAAATTATTTTCACTAATGTCAACAACATGTAGCTTTTTAGGGTTTCTTTTGAAAATTTCTTTTGTAACTGCCTGTCCTATAGTGCCAGCACCTCCTAAAACTAAAAAAGAAGAATTAGATACAATGTGTTCTAGTTCTTCCTTGTTTTTTTCAAGATCTTTAACGAAAAGCTTTTCAGTTCTATCAATAAGACTTAAATAGTTCATTCAAATTTAAAATCATTTTAGTGAATATAATCAATTTATATTTATTTGCTGTGTCTTATTAGGCTTAAGTAAAACTCTTCAAACCCTTTAAACCGAATATTTGCAAAAGCCGTGTTATGAAATAGCA
>JAHDBM010000076.1:13369-13835 GCA_020630395.1 Flavobacteriales bacterium | reverse complement strand
CTGTTACTGAACCTGTTCCTGTAGTATTACCTGCACAATCACTTATACTATCAAAATTTGCTAAGTTATCAGTCGTGTCTAAACAGATAGTGGTACTATCGCCTGGTGTAGTTGATGTTACAACTGTGTCTATTGTTGGAATACTATCTACTGTTATAAATATAACTGCTGTATCACATAATACTGGTAAACCGGTATCACATACAACATACGTTACACTGTCTAACCCTGCAAATCCTGTATTTGGTGTATATGTAATCTCTCCAGTTATTGGATCTATTATTATTGTACCATTACTTGGACTTCCACCACTAATTGTATCTACACTTGTACTATCTAATGGTCCATCAATATCCATATCGTTTACTAATGGATCTATTTGTTGACCTGTATTTCCTAAACCAGAAACCGTATCATTTACCGCTAATGGTGGATTATTTCCTGTTACTACTATGTAAATTGTTGC
>JAHDBM010000076.1:0-13269 GCA_020630395.1 Flavobacteriales bacterium | reverse complement strand
GTATCACATAAAACAGGCAGACCAGTATCGCAAACTGCATACGTTACACTATCTACTCCTGTGAACCCTGTATTTGGTGTATAGGTAACTTCTCCTGTGATTGGATCGATTACTATGGTTCCATTACTTGGGCTTCCACCACTTACAGTATCTACACTTGTACTATCTAATGGTCCATCAATATCTATGTCGTTTACTAGTGGGTCTATTGTTTGAGGTGTGTTTAATAATACTACTGTACTATCGTTTATTGCTAGTGGTGCATCATTTACTGGATTTATTGTAATAATTATAATAGCTGTATCACATAAGACAGGTGAACCAGTATCACATACTGTATATGTTATCGTGTCCATACCGTTAAAATTCGTATCTGGATCATACGTAATCTCTCCGGTTACTGGATCTACACTTGATGTTCCATTACTTGGTCCTCCAATTACTGTTACACTTGTGCTGTCTAATGGTCCATCTAAATCTGTGTCATTTACTAGTGGGTCAATAATTACTGTTGTATCCTCTCCAGTTACTACACTATCATTTACCGCTAATGGTGGATTATTTCCTGTTACTACTATGTAAATTGTTGCAGTATCACATAAAACAGGCAGACCAGTATCGCAAACTGCATACGTTACACTATCTAATCCTGTGAATCCTGTATTAGGAATATAAACAATCTCCCCGGTTACTGGATCAATAGTTATTGTACCATTTGTTGGACTTCCTCCAGAAACTGTATCTACGCTTGTACTGTCTAGTGGCCCGTCAATATCACTATCATTTACTAATGGGTCAATTGTTTGAGGTGTATTTAATGATCCAATAACACTATCATTTATTGCTATTGGTGGTGTGTTAGGCTGATCTACTGTTGCAATAATAATTGTAGTATCACAAGCACCATTTCTATCACATACAATAAAGCATAATGTATCTGTTGTATTTGGTGTTGCTCCATTATAATCTAAAAGAACACAGTTACTATCTACTGAATAATTAATTCCTGTATTTGTGCCTGTTCCTGTTAAGTTTCCTGCACAATCACTAATGCTATCTAAACCATTTATCTCTGCAGTATCTAAACAAATTAAATTACTATCTCCAGGTTGAGCATTGGTTAAAACTGTGTCGATATCTCTCAATACGTCATATATAATAATAGTTTGCGTACAAATATTATATTCGTCACAAACACTAACACATACTGTATCTCCAATTATATTATTGGCTGTATATCTTACACAACTATCGTTTAAAAATACTAATGATCCATTTTGGCTTGAATCACAAAAAGAAGCATTATAAATACTACCAGGTAGTGAAGATATGTCAATACAAGTATCTTCACTTGCGCCAACAGCCGGTATTGTTACAAACAATGTGTCGTTTGGTGTCATTTCAAATATCACAACTAAAGTATCACATAACTCACATGGGTGATCATCACAAGAAATAAATATTAATGTATCAGTCCCTAAGTAACCTGTATTGGGCACATAAGTTCCGCAACTATCGTTAGTAATTGGATCATGAGTAAAGGTTCCATTACTTACATTTCTTAATATTTGGTGAAAATTAAATACACTATCCATTGGATTTGGATCAGTTGTATTGAGACATACTATTTGGTTTCCATTAAAACTAACTTGATATCGAGCCGTATCATTAGGTGTTGGGAAAATCGTATTTGTAGCAAATATATCTGGTGTTATATTTGATGTGTCTAAATTATTAGTTAATCTTATAGATGTATCTACATATGCTTCCCACCATGCATTAATTGTATTTAAATCTCCGAAACTAAAATTATTCCATCTATGACTTGGTTGAGCAATACCACTAACATTAAATTTGTTTTCACCTGAAGCATTAGTATCTGGGATTAGTGTGTCATTCCATCTCATAACAGAAGTATACCCTCCTGGTTCTTCAGAAGCAACTGTATACCCAACAGAAATATACTCAACATCATACATCATGAAGTGTGTAACACCTGATGATAATAACGCATATATATCAGCTGCCTCTAATTCATTATATGTTTTTTGAACTCCAAAACCATCTTGACCATTCCAAGGAAAACATATAGTATCTAATCCAGCTGCTGAATTCCCTAAGTTTGCTGTAAATAAAACATCTTCTGTGTTTGGTGTAAATATTCCATCTTGTAAATGAAAATCAGCAAATAAATTTATTTGTCCTCTTCCTTGTACTACAATTTCAATACAAAAATTTGTAGTATCGCCACACGCTCCTGCGTATTTTACCTCTGGACCTCTAACGATATTTGGTATTATTGGATTGGGCACATAACAATTAACATCTGGTTTGTTAAGAAATATTTTATATTGGGGATTTACTGCTAAAGTATCATTTAATGAGTGACGATCTAAAGCTACAATTCCTGAGTTACCTGGTCCTCTGTCATTAAATGCTAGTGTAAAAGCTAAACCTCTAAACCCACTTCCTAAAAAATCTACAGAGGTAACATAATTATTTATTGGGTCTAATCCGTATACTTTTCCTGCGAATGGTCTAACCCATGAAGTTGCTATTCCTGCTTCGGCCGGGTAACCTTCTCTTTCAGTTCTAATTCTCCATGATTTACTAAATAAACGACCTGGGTGTTCAATACCAGTTGAACCAGATGGAGTATAAACTGTGATGTCAAAATATTCTAAAAAGAAATTTGGTGTGTTTAAATCTGATGATGAAGCATCAGTAAGATCATCCATAAATTCAATATAATAATCTCCAACCATAGAAGGTGAAAAAACCCAACCCGTAGTGTCGTAAGAAGTACCTATACCTGATATATTTGGTCCAAACGCAACTGACGAATAACTATTTAAATTATATGGCTTAGCGCCAGCTCCAACTGAATCTACATAAACTAATGTTCCAAGTGGATCATATATTTTGTAATATATTTTATTTCCAGTAGAGAAAAAAGAAGCAGATGCAAACGAATCTATAATAGGAGATAGCCCTAACACCATCTTTTCTCCTGGATTACATATATGAAAGTATAGTCTTTCTTCATCAGGAGCTCCTGGATATGCCATACCAGTTGAAGGTCCAGCAAAGTTATTCGTTACTTGAATCCAAGCTACTGTATCTCTTTGAGATGGATTTAATGAAATCGTATTAGGCGCTAGTTGCTTAGACCCCTCACTATAACCAACTACCGATAAAAACAAAAGTGAACTAAATAATAATAGTTTCTTCATTATGCAATTTTAATAAATTTTAACAAAAATAGTTGTTGGAGGTTTAATTAACATACAGTTGCTAGTTATTGTTTTGTTAATAAAACAGATTTAGTGTTAACAGACTGAAAAAAAGCGACCTAAATCAAAGTGTATTTATTGTTATTACTAAATAATAAAATAATGACTATAAAAATGTTATCTATTATTAATGTTCTTTTAAAAATCTACGAGAAAAAATGTATTGAGCGTTTTTTATCTGTAAAATATACATTCCTTCAGTAAGAATATTAATATCAAGTTTATGATTATCCTTACTATTAAAATTTCTAGAAATATGTTTTTTCCCAGTTAAATCAAAAATATTAACCGTAAAACGACCTTTTATTTCTTCACTTTTAATTTGAATATTTAATTCATCATTAGCAGGATTTGGATATATTATAAAATTATCTCTTGAACCTAATTCATCTAGCCCTACTGGTGAAAAGGTCCAAGGGTATGATAAAATACTACATCCATTAGAATCAATTACCTCTACTCTATATATGCCTGGTAAATTAGCAATATAAGAACTGTCATTTGCTCCAGATATAAGAGTTCCATTATGTAACCACTGGTATGTATTATACCAAGAATCTGAATAAAGAGTATCTCCTATTTGAGTAATATTGGGAGCAATTGGTACTGGATACATTACTAAGTATAATGTTGTTATACTATCACAAAATGTTGAAGCACTAGTTGTATCATAATATGTGCCTGAGCTCGTGATGCTTTGACCTCCAAAATTATAAGGTAAAGCACTACATACTGTATCATAAATATCTACAAATGTATTTGCTCTTTGAAATAATTTTAGGGTATCAGAAATGGCAAACTGATTGGTGAAGCAATAAGAACTTGAGAAAATCTCTACTGTAAAAACATCACCTGAGCTTGCTAGATTAGAAGGGAATACATATAAAGAATCTCCACTTACAACTCCTCCATTTCTTCTCCATATAAATGTTGTATTTGTACCTCCTCCATCATACAGAGCATATAGCCTTAAACTATCATTAGGACATATATTAGAGTCTATAGCTAGTGCTCTTACACTTAATGTATTTGGTACTACAACTAACTCTAATTGAATTACACTATCGCAATCAAATTGATTTTTTAACGTATCGTAGAATGTTCCTTCTCCTTTTAAAACATTATTGTTAAAAACAAGACTATCCCCTTGACATATCGTATCATTTACTATTGTAGTATCTATTGGATTAACTGTTAAGTGTAGTATTATTATACTATCACAACCTTGAGTTGATGTAACAGAATCAATATATACTCCTGTTGAATCATAAATATTACTTGCAGCAGATTGATATACTTCTCCTTCACATATTGAATCATATATTGTGTCGGATGTACTACCATATACTGTCATAACAATTATGTTAGATTTTAATGAATCGGGTCTAGCACAAACTCCACTTGATTGTAAAATACAATATATACTATCTCCATTAGCAATTGTTGAGCTAGAAAAAGTAGATGAAGACCCAACATTAGTTTGATTTACATACCAACTATACATAGGACTTGTTCCTTCATTTATAGCTGTGCTTGTGAATATTGAATTAAATCCATTACATATACTACTATCATTAACTGAAATGGTTATAGATGTTATAACAGTATCTACTTGTAGTATTAAATCAACTACACTATCACATCCATTTAGGTTGGTGTATGTGTGAGTATATTGACCTGGGGTTTTCACATAAGAAGCACCAAAAAACAAACTATCTCCAAAACAAATCGTTTCATTTACAGTAACACTATCAATCTGATTGACCGTAAAATTAAACATAACCGTGTCGGATCCATTTAATGTATCATTATACGCTATCGTTATTGTAGTTTGTCCACTTTGACCTTGTGATGGTATTATTTTTAACGTTCTGTTGCTGCCTAATGTTGTGATTGATACATTACCGTTTGGCACTAAACTAGTATTTGAACTTGATAAAATTGTATTAAACAATCCTGCTTGTGAAGTTTCAATATCAGTAACTGTAAACCCTATTTCAATAGAATCATTTTCGCAAATTGCAGTATCGTTAATATTGCTAATAATTGGCGCATTATTTTCTACAAAAACATAGGCTGCTCCACTATTGTTACCAAATATATTTTTATTATAAGCTCCAATTAAAGCAAAGCTTTTAGAAATTGCAACACTATTTCCGAAGTTATCATCTGCGGAGTTACCTATTGAAAATAATTGTTTTTCAAATTGCCAAGTTGCTTGTTTTTTAAATAAATAACTTGATCCTGCTTCAAAACCATTTGTTGAATCTCCTTCGGTTCCTATTAACATAAACCCATTATCGAAAGATACAGATGTTCCAAATCTATTAGCTGTAGTTGGGTTTGTAGGAGTTATTTTTTGTTCTTGGCCCCAATTATCTGCTCCTCCTTGATTTTTATTAAACATATATGCAGCTCCAGATTGTGGAAAGCCTACTTCATCTTTAAAAGGTGAACCTACCAAAAGACTGTCGTTTTTTAAATGTACATCTGTTCCAAAGGCATCATTTGTATCTAAGTCTTGAGAAATTACTTTTTTAATTTCACCCCAATTATTTATCCCTCCTTGATTTTTATAATAAACGTAAGCTGCTCCTTTTTCGATAGTATCAATTGCATTGTGACTTCCTACTGCTCCAACAGCTAATGTTGTTGAGTCTATAGATACACTTGTACCAAAATAATATAATTTATCTGCATCAGATGCTATTACTTTTTTTACTTCTCCCCAGTTATCTATACCTCCTTGATCCTTATAAAAAACATAAACAGCCCCTGTACATTCTCCACTATCTTTATTACAATGAGCTCCAACAGCAATGTAGTGATCAAATATACTTACTGAATAACCAAATTGGTCTAATGTATCTGCATCTGATGCTGTTAACTTTGCTATTTGTCCCCAGTTATTTATTCCTCCTTGATTTCTATAAAAAACATAGGACGCACCACTTAGAAGTCCATTAGCATCATCACCTGGCGCTCCAACAACAGCAATGTCTTTATGAAGTGAAACGCTATATCCAAACCTTTTAGCTACTGCCGGATCACTGGGTACTAGCTGAACTTGTTCGTCCCACTGATTTAAAGCGGCTACATTTTTACTTATTATGTATGCCGAACCCTCTTCGAATGATCCATTGTTGTTTCCAAAAGCTCCAATTATACCAGTTGTATCATCTATATCAACTGATGATCCATAAAACTCATTTGGATAACCTATCGTATGATTAACTCTTTTTAATTCATTGAATTGTTGACTATACGTTATAGAAAAACATAATGAAAACAAGATTAAAATGGAGTAGAACTTTGGGTTCATAAGTGTATTTTATTATTTATTTAATTCAAAAAATTATTTTGATTTACTTTGAATTCTTACAAAGTTAAGGTTTTTCTTGATAAATTACCTCAGTAACAGTTTGTCCAACAGCTTTTAATGTCGTTTTATCTATTACAGACATATTGTCTTCATGTGTATGATGAAATGAACCAAAATCCATTTCTTTCATATCATAGTGTATAATATCAATTGATGGAATTTTTGCCAATATGTTTACATATCTATGGTCGTCAGTAATACCAGGGCTTGGTATTTCTTGGTTAACAAATAAGCTTCCATGTCCTAGTTCACTTGCTTTTTTCCATACTTTTTCTACTACATTTTGAGCAAAATACATGGACAAATATTCTTTTGGAAAAACTGCATCACTAGCACCAACCATATCTAATAAAATACCATATCGAGGTCTGTAGTCTTTAACAGGGGGGTTTTTAGCCCAGTATTGAGCTCCTAAACACCAATCATCTGTCATTTGATTAGCAGCAATATTAGAGGCTGTTGAACCATAGTCTTCTGCATCAAAAAAGATAATATCAATGCCCATATTTGTTTTTTGAAGTTGAATTAATCTTGCTATTTCAAGTAGTACACCTACTCCACTTGCTCCATCATTAGCTCCATCTATTGGTTTTCCTTGATTTTTATTGTCTCTATCGGCAAAAGGTCGAGTATCCCAATGAGCAAATAACATAATACGTTTATCGTTTTGTGGATTAAAACGTCCTATAATATTTCTAATATTAAGAACTGCATTATTAAATGCCTTTACTTGTCCTTTTTGTTCTATTACCTCAGCCCCATAGCCTTTTAATTTGTTTACTAAATAATCTCCACAAGCAATATGGGCTTTAGTATTGGGAACTCTTGGTCCAAAATTTACTTGATCTTGAATAAATTGATAAGCAGAATCTTCATTAAATAATGGAGCTGCAACCTTAACTACAGGATCTTTATCTATAACAACTGGATCTTTATCAATTATTGGTTCTACAACTCTTTCTTCTGTACAAGAAAACAGCAATAAAACTATTACACCTAATAAAACAATTAGTTTATTTCCCATGTCGATTTTTCTTTAGAATCTTTAATAGTTATGTTTAAAGCAGATAAGTTATCTCTAATATGATCTGCTAAGGCATAATTTTTTGTTTTTTTAGCTTCTTTTCTTATCTCTAATATTACGTCCATTAACTCATTTGAAATATCATTTGAAGTCGTATTATTTTGCTCAATTTTTAACCCTAATACATCAAATAAAAATCCATTAAAAATAGATTTCAACTTATTTAAGTTTTCTTCATCTATATTAGCTTTCCCATTATTAATAGAGTTTATCATTTTAACCCCATCAAATAAATGAGCAATAAGAATTGGTGTATTAAAATCATCATTCATTGCATCATAACATTTTTGCTGAAGTGATGCTATGTCAACTGTGTTTTCTTTACTAGGTGTTAAAGATTGTAACGTTTCATAAGCCTTACTTAGTTTTTCAAACCCTTTTTCTGATGCATTAAGTGCGTCATTAGAAAAATCTAATGTACTACCATAATGAGATTGTAACATAAAAAAACGAATAGTCATTTCAGAATATCCTTTTTCTAATAATGGATGATCTCCTGTTTTTAACTGCACAGGTGTAAAGCCATTTCCAGCAGATTTACTCATTTTTTGTCCATTAACCGTTAACATATTTCCATGCATCCAATAATTTACTGGGTGACCTCCTCCAGCTCCAACATTTTGAGCAATCTCACATTCATGATGTGGGAATTTAAGGTCCATACCTCCTCCATGAATATCGAATGTTTTCCCTAAGTACTTTGTACTCATAACAGAACATTCTAAATGCCACCCAGGAAATCCTTTACCCCAAGGTGAATTCCATTGCATAATGTGAGATTCATCTGCTGCCTTCCATATAGCAAAATCTAGTGGGTTTCGTTTTTCTTCTTGACCATCTAACGCTCTAGTATTGGATAATAAATCTTCTATTTTTCTTCCAGAAAGTTCTCCATAAGGATTATGTTCATTGTATTTATTAACATCAAAGTAAACAGACCCATTAACTTCATACGCTAATCCATTTGATATGATTTCTTGAACCATTTCAATTTGTTCCATTATATGACCTGTTGCTGAAGGTTCTATACTTGGAGAAAGATTATTGTAGTTTCTCATTACTTCATGAAAACCATTTGTATAATACTGAACAACTTCCATAGGTTCTTTATTAAGAAGCTTGGCTTGTTTAGCTATTTTATCTTCTCCTGAATCGGCATCATTTAATAGATGACCTACATCAGTAATGTTTCTAACATATCGAACCTTATATCCAAGATATATTAAATATCTATACACTACATCAAATGAAATAAATGTTCTAACATTACCTAAATGCACATCATTATATACTGTTGGACCACAAACATACATGCCTATATGACCAGGAGTAATAGGTTTAAACAGTTCTTTTTTCCCTGTTAGGGAATTATTTATTTTAATATTATTCATCTTGATTAATAAAAAAGGCTCCAATTAAGGAGCCTAAAATACAAAATTCAATTATTTTTTATTTGTAATGTAGTTACATTCCTATAACACCATCACCAACATATTTACCTTTTTTGTAAACTTCTATTTTATAAAGAAGACCATTTTTATCATACTTATACCATTTACCATTCCAAAGCTTACCTCTTTTAAATTCTCCATCCATAAGGATATCATTATTTTCATTAAAGCGCTTTGCATAACCGTCTTTAACTTCTTTTTGAGCTTCGTTAACGTTACCTTGAGCGTTAGGGGAGTTTTTATTCTTTATTTTAACTCCGTCACCTACCTTAACAGGCGCATTAACCATTTTTTTATTTTCAAATTCTAATGCTTCACCATCATCAAAAGAAATTACTTCTTTTACATCTCCATTAGGATAATATCGTGTTGCTTTGCCTGTTTCTTTTCCATTACTAGAGGTAAATTCAAGTTCTTTTTTACCATTAGGATAATAATAAGTTACTTTTCCTTTTGCTTTTCCATTACCATCAAACGTTTTTTCTTGCTCAAGAGTACCATCTTCATAATATCTTTTAAACGATCCATTATAAAGGCGATTAACCCATTCTCCTTCTTCCTCTACGTTTCCGTTTTGATAATATAATTTAAATTTACCATTTGGTCTTCCTCTCTTATAAACAATCTCACTCTTCTTTTTACCATTTGGGTAATATTTAATCCACAGACCATTTCTACGACCAGATTTATAATGACCTTCTTCTACTTTTTGATCGGATTTAAATTTAGTATTTCTTTGATCTTTTCCTAAAATAACCCATTTACCTTCTCTTTTATTGGCTACAATAAGGTTAATTGAGTCATTATTATCCACAGTTCCTTGCGTACTCGCTTGCAAGCAGAATGAGCTCAATATCAATATGATAAAAATTTTACGCATATAAAACTGGTAGGTACAGTTCCTCAATATACGAAAATACTGTTATAAATAAAAATGTTATCTTTATTATAAACCCCTTTAACTTTTTTGTTAACATGAAAACACTTATAACTTTCTTATTTACATTATGTTTTTTTTCAAGTTCTTTCTCTCAATTATATCATAGAGCTAAAATTCACGCCAATAATGAGCAAATTATACAATTAGCTAATGCTGGTATATGTGTAGATCATGGAACAATAAAAAAAGGTCATTTTATTATTTGTGATTATTCTGAACAAGAAATAGATAAAGCAAAATCTTTAGGTTGTACTGTAGATATTATAATTGAAGATATTTCAAGTTATTATAAAAATCAAAACAACTCAGTTAATAGAAATACAAACAGAAGTAGTTGTAATTCATCATTTGATTATACAGTACCTACAAATTTTAGTTATGGGTCAATGGCTGGTTTTTTCACTTACCAAGAAGCGTTAGAACATTTAGATTCTATGGCGGCTAAATACCCTAATTTAATAACAAGCCGACAACCAATTGGAGCATTTAAAACCCACGAAAACAGAAACATATTTTGGTTAAAAATATCAGACAACCCCAATGTAGATGAAAATGAACCTGAAGTATTTTACTCTTCTATTCATCATGCAAGAGAAGTTGCTTCCTTATCTCAGCTTATTTTTTATATGTGGTATGTATTGGAAAATTATGGAACTGATCAAACTATAACTGATTTAGTTAATAATAGCGAGCTATACTTTGTACCTGTTGTTAATCCAGATGGCTATCAATATAATGTAACTACTAACCCAAGTGGTGGTGGTATGTGGAGGAAAAACAGAAGTAACA
This sequence comes from Flavobacteriales bacterium, assembly GCA_020630395.1. GTDB lineage: Bacteria > Bacteroidota > Bacteroidia > Flavobacteriales_D > CAJJDF01 > CATLPG01. The sequence goes on along the minus strand of JAHDBM010000076.1, from coordinate 2,330 downwards.
ATGGAGGTAGTTATGGAACTGACTTAAATAGAAATTATGGTTATTTATGGGGTGGACTAGGAGCTTCTACTAATCCTACTAATGACACGTATAGAGGTACAGCTGCTTTTTCTGAGCCAGAAACACAAGCTATCAAGTGGTTTTGTGAACAACACGATTTTAAAATGGCATTAAATGCGCATACCTATAGCAATCTTTTACTGTACCCTTTCGGGTATGCTAATAATACACCAACTCCTGAGAACAGTTTGTTTCAAAAATATTCTGAAGTAATGGTTAAAGAGAGTAATTATGCTAATATTATTAGTTCTGACTTGTACCCTGCTTCAGGAACATCTGATGATTGGTTTTATGGAGAACAAACTACTAAAGGAAAAATATATGCTATGACTCCTGAGATTGGCTCAAGCTTTTGGCCTGCTCAAACTGATATTATCCCTCTAGCTAAGGAAAACATTCACATGAATTTGATGAATGCCAAACTAGCTCTACGATATGCAGATGTTACTAGCGAGACTGATTACTTTATTACATCAAGCTTTTTTTATCATACGTATGATATACAAAGGCTAGGTCTTGATGGGAATGGCGATTTTACACTATCTATTATTCCTCTATCGACTAGCATAGCAAATATTGGTGCAGCCAATACTCATAACGGAATGTCTGTTTTACAAACTATTAAAGATTCTATCTCTATTGTGCTAAGTGGGTCTGTTCAACCCGGAGATGATATTTCTTATGTTATCAGTGTTAATAATGGATTGTACACTCAAACAGATACTATCAATAAAATTTATGGACTTGGAAATCTTATTTATCAGGATACAGGTGTAATAGCTAACTGGACTAAAACCGGCACATGGAATTCTACTACAAGCGATTTTAAATCTGCCCCTAGGTCGATAACAGATTCTCCAAATGGAAATTATCCTAACCAAACTACTACATGGATAAAAACAACAAACCCTATCTCAGTTCCTAACGGGTCAATGGCTTTTTTAAATTATTGGGCTAAATGGGATATTGAAGCCGGATGGGATTATGTTCAAGTACAATTATCAACAAATGGTACAACTTGGACTCCTTTGTGTGGAAAATATACAGTTGAAGGAAACGGTAATCAAGCAACTGGCGAACCTCTTTATGATGGAACTAAAGGCTGGGTTCAAGAATCTATCGATATTTCTCCTTACCTTAACAGTAATGTATTAATTCGATTTATTATCATATCAGATCAATATACAACTGGAGATGGATTTAGTTTTGATGATTTAGAAATTCGAGTTATTCCAAACTCTACTTCTAGCATTGAAGAAACAAATACGAATAATGTATCTATTTATCCTAACCCAACTAATGATGTATTGAATATAAAATCAAATGGTTTTGCCTCAATTGAGGTAATTGAAATACTATCTGCAGAAGGAAAACTAATACAAACCATATCTAATCCTAGTACATTAACACAACTAGACGTATCTACTTTTAAAAATGGTATGTATGTCTTAAATACTATTTATGCTAATGGAAATACTTCTACCTCACGATTTAATGTGATGAAGTAGTTGTTTTAAACTGTTATTTTCATCCTGAACTTGATTCAAGATCTAACCTTTATAGATTCCAAATCAAGTTTGGAATGACAACCATTAGTTCTATTCGATAACTGATAAACTTATATTAAACAAACTCGTTTTACAGTAAGATGATTATCTTTGTGTATGATAAATGCTGATCAATTACAAGAAGTTTCGGTACGTCTGCAGGCGTTAAACCAATATCTTTGACATAGATAATAAGCTTGTCGAAATAGAAGAAGATGAGTTAAAAACTCAAGATCCTAATTTTTGGGATGACCCAAAAGAAGCAGAGAAACTGCTTAAAAAAATTAGTTCTAAAAAATACTGGACAACTACCTATAATCAACTTCAATCTCAACTTGGAGATACCGAAGTTTTATTCGAATTTTCTAAAGAGGGTGAAGCGACCGAAGAAGAAGTTGACAATGCATACAACAAACTCATAAAAGGATTAGAAGATTTAGAGTTTAAAAACATGCTTTCATCCGAAGAGGATAAATTAAGTGCTGTTTTGCAAATTACTGCTGGAGCTGGTGGTACAGAAAGTTGCGATTGGGCCGAAATGCTCATGCGAATGTACATTATGTGGGCAGAAAAAAGTGGGTTTAAAGTAAAAGAACTCGATTATCAAGCTGGAGATGCTGCAGGTATTAAAACAGTTACGTTAGAGATTGATGGTGAGTTTGCTTTTGGATATCTTAAAGGTGAAAATGGTGTACACAGATTAGTTCGAGTTTCTCCGTTTAA
>JAHDBM010000075.1:12559-14129 GCA_020630395.1 Flavobacteriales bacterium | reverse complement strand
ATTAAAATATAACTAAATCATAGATTTAATATAGATACAAAAAACATGTAGAAAAATAAAACTGTTTTCATAAACGATTACTATAAATATCTGTTAATTTTTATATGCGTATATATCTACTCTTCTATCTATAAGTGTTTCTTTTGAATGACAATTTTCACACTCATTCTTTATAGCAGCACTCTCTCCATTAGACACAATGTCTACCTCTACAGTATTCAATCCCTGTTTTAAAAGCATGTTTTTTACAGCATTAGCGCGCGCCAAACCTAATTTATAATTAAAATCATGAGAACCATAAAAATCAGCATGCCCAACAAGTTTAATCTTAATATTACCTCCTTTTAAATCCTTTGCTATTTTTTGTAAAAGGTGAGTTGAGTATCTAGTAATTTTAGACTCCGTAAACGGAAAATGAATACTACCAACTTTTATGTGAGTAGATAAATTAATTTTATTTGATCGTCTTTTGGTATTTGATCTGTTTTTATTGGAAACTCTTGAAGCTACAATTTTATTTTCTGGTCTTTTAATTTTAGCCCCATTCGAAACACCTAAAGCATAGGCCATATATAGATTTGGAACAATTTCTTTAAAGGTGCTTATTGCTCCATTATTCAAACTACTTGGTGCCTTTAAATAATTTTTATTTGAATTTTTAGCATCTAGACAAAAGGGCTCAATTTTACTTTCTAAAACTTTCCATGAAGAACCATCAAAACCTAAGATTTTCAATTTATTTATATCGCCTTCAGTAACTTTTGTTATTTTATCGCTCATATCCCATGTAAAAGTCATTTGCGTTGGCAATGTACCTTGGACTACCCAATATTCAGATTTATTTAATAATACTATACCATCATAAAATTCTTCCACATCAAAACTAGAATCATTACTAAAATAAGCTGCAGTAACACCTTTTGGTTTTGAGCATGCTACTGGTTTATAATGACCATTGCTACCTACAGGAAAAATAAATGCTTTATCATGATTACTCTTAACAAAACCATCTACATATGATAAACTTGAAGCGCCTTGCCAACTGCTAGCATTAGAAAATAAAATTTGTGCATCTTCACCAGTATCTCTTGCCGTAGATAATATTCCCTGATCTCCTCCAAATATTCTATTTTGATGTAATGCAATACCACTACCACTTGATTGATTATGGACATATAATTTTCCTAAAGCTTTAATATTTCTCTGAGCACTACTTGGAAAAGCAACTATCAAGGTAATAATAAACACATGTATCTTAAGTATCTTAAACATAATATTTTATATTAAAAATTAGTCTCTCTTTACAAGATTTGCTGGTATTTTTTTCACGCTTTCTAAAACATCAATACGTTCTAATAAGTTATCAATTAGTTGTTGTTGCTCATTAATCCTATTTTCAAGATTAGTGATTAAAGCTTCATCTGCGGGGGTGCCAGGTTCTCCTTTTTCACCTTTCTCTCCTTTCTCTCCTTTTTCTCCTTTCTCTCCTTTTTCTCCTTTTTCTCCTTTTTCTCCTTCAGCACCAACACCATCTCTACCATTTTCTCCATCTTTACCATCTTTACCATCT
>JAHDBM010000075.1:0-12459 GCA_020630395.1 Flavobacteriales bacterium | reverse complement strand
TTGCCTGGTTTGCCTGACTTTCCAGCTTTTCCTTTTTTTCCTTGCTTACCATCACGTCCATCTTTACCAGGTTTTCCATCACGTCCATCCTTCCCATCATTTCCTTTGGCTCCACTTCTTCCTTGTTTAGCCCCACCAGAAGAGCCTCCTTGAATATTTCTCCATCTAGAATTTGAATATACTTGCAAACCAGCAGTATCTTTATTGTATATCGTTGCACCCTCTAAAGGTGTTCCTAAAGCATCTCTTTGAGATGTTGACAATCTTGGAAATACTAAAGTTCCTGCACTAGATTCTATTTCAAGAGCAGAAGTTTTATGTATTTTATCTAAATTATTTCCGACTTTAACTTGTGAAAATGAGGTGTATACTGATAGTAAACACAATAGAATGAAAATAGAGGTATTTTTTTTCATTGTAAGTAGGTTTTAAGGGGTTAATTATCATATTTCAATATAAATCAATTAGTTATTTGGCTGAAATATGAGGTAATATAATAAAAAATCTACCATTTTCAACAAAACACCATATTAAATTAATATTTATTGATCACTTAATCTAAGAAAATAGTGATCACTATAGCTATATGTAAGAATTTTCCGAAATAAAATAAACATTATAGAGTCACCTTCTTATATTTTATATTATAACTAACAATTTATGATTCTTAATTTTTTCTCATTTTCATTATATCGTATCTTAAAAAATGTAAACTAACAATTATATAATTATGAAAAATCAATACTATTTTTTGCTAGGAATGTTATGCTCTCTATTAAGTTATTCTCAAGCTCCAGAAATTATAAATTATCAAATGGTAATACGAGACTCTAACAATACCGTTTTAGAAAACCAGTCTGTCGGTTTAAGTCTTTCAATATTGGAAGGTTCAGATACAGGAACAGCAATCTATACAGAGGCTTTTACTAAAAATACAAATGAGTATGGCATATTAAATATAGAAATCGGTACAGGAACAACGACAGATACCTTTTCTAGTATTGATTGGGCAAATAATATTTATTATCTACAAACCTCTGCCGATATAACTGGAGGTACAACATATACTTTAATAGGCACCAGTAAATTAAATAGTACTCCATACGCTTTACATGCAAAAACAGTAGAGCAAGGTGACCATTTAGGAAACCATACTGCGACACAAGTACTTAATTTAAATTCATATAATATTTCTAATGCTGGGACAACTAGTTCTAACACTTTCATTTCAACAGCTTCAAACACGACAACAAATAGCTCTTCTCTTAATGGAGGGGAAGGCATTGTAATGCCTGGCGGAACCTCAGATTATTTAATAAGTGTCCAAGATGGCAATGGTAGAGTACAACATAAATGGAATGCTTCTTATGGAACCAACGAAACTTATATTGTTGGAGGAGAAGATGCCGCTTTTATAGACATTAACGCTACTGCATCTAATGATAATACCCCTTGGATAGAATTTAAACATGCTGATGGGGCATCAGCTACTGCTGGTTCGCCTATTTCTTGGAACACCCAAATGATTATAAATCAAGGAGGAGAGGTAGGAATTAATGAATCTAACCCCGATGATATGCTTCATGTTACAAGTGGAGGTAACGGTACTAGACTACGTGCAGAAAACTCTTCAAATGGTTGGGCAGGTATTGTATCAAAAAATACCCTCAGAGAAATTTTTGTTGGCGTACAAGGTGCCTTTGATGCTAACCCTGGCGAATTCCATATTTACGACAATACAGCTGGAGCAAGAAGAATGGTCATTAATGCTTCTGGTAATGTTGGAATAGGAAGAAATAACCCTTCTGTTAAATTAGATGTAAATGGATCGGTTAACTGCACTGGTGGCTCTTGCAGTTCAGACATTAGATGGAAAAAAAATGTAATACCCTTATCTAATGTTATAAATAATGTAAAACAAATGAGAGGAGTATCTTATTACTGGAAAACTAATGATTTCCCTAATCTTAATTTCACTACGGATAAACAAATTGGGGTAATAGCTCAAGAAGTTGAAAAAGTTTATCCTGAGCTAATTAAAACAGATTCTAATGGTTATAAATCTATGGATTATATGTCACTTACTGCTGTTTTACTTGAAGCTATAAAAGCGCAACAAATAGAAATCGAAGAATTAAAAAAAAATTCAACAGAAATAAATCAGCTAAAGCAAATGATAACAGCAATGCAAACTCAATTAAACACCTTCAATCCTAAATAGATCGCAAATAAATTAAACATTTATAAAATACAAGAGGCTGAATTTAAATTCAGCCTTTTTTTTATTAATAAAAACTATTTATAATCATTAATTTACCATTTAAATCACGCAATTGTATAGCATCTATATCAATAGAACTTTTAATATTTACTCCATACTATCTGGGTTTGGATAAATTTTAACCTCCTTTTCAATAGTATTAGTATTTATAAAGTTTGACGTTTCTTTAGTAACAACTCTTCTTTCTTGTGCAAATTAAGTTGAACCACTAAATGATAGCACCTATATTACCCCCAATAACTTTAAAATTAATACCTAGTGAGTTAAACGAACTTACACGAAAGCATTAGACCCATAGTAGAATTTATTCCTGAATTATCTTTTTAGATGAATTACACTTCTTCCTTCTGCAGCATCACACTCCTAAACTGAGCTCTAAAGACTTATTCTTAGCAATTAAATCTAAATAAAAGTGTCTTGAAAGGCCAATCATAAATTTTGTGTATATTCTGTAAATGATATCTTATTTTTTAAAAAGTTATCTTTAAGTAATAATTATCTTTTTTGATGCTCAGAGTACAACTTTTTAAGATAGTGGCCTATTTTATTTGCATTTATTATGTAAGTGCTCAGACTACTGTTATTCCAGAGAGCATAACGATTAAAGAAGGCTTGTCGCAAGGCTTCGTATCGTCTATAGTTCAAGATAAAGAAGGGTTTATTTGGATGGGCACTAAAAACGGATTAAACCGTTATGATGGGGAACATTTTGAAGCGTTTATAAATGATCTTGACAAACCATATTCGATTTCTGGAAATTTCATTTATGCATTGCATGATGATGATGGTTTTATACTTATAGGAACTGATGAAGGGTTGAATTTATATCATAAAAAAACAAAGCGATTTCATAAAATTTTGTTGGACGATTTCAATAGTTTTGAACCAATAATTACGAGTATAGTGAAAGATGAAATAAACCAATATTGGATAGCTGAAACCAAGACTAAATCATTATATAGATTAATAATTCCAAATCAATTTCTTGATACTATTAAAAAGGATACCAAAACCTTAAAAGGATTACGAATAGAAAAAAATAAAAATGTAAAAAATATATATCCTCATTTTTTATCTAAATATAAGGAGGGAATTATATATGTTAGCCAACATAAAAAAGATGACGGAAAGTGGGAAAAAGTTTTTAATGTGCTGAATGTTAAAACAGGAAAACTAACCCAATTAAACTCAGCAGTTTTTAACGATAGTCAAGATCGATTTAAATATATTATTTCAAAAAATAGAATTGTTTTGTCTTTTTGGGGGAGAAGTTATTTAAGGGTTTTTGAAAATGATGAATGGCGAACAGTTTATTCCAATTTTGTTATAAAAGGAATTTCTTTTACCAAAGAAAGCAACCAAGTTTTAGTTGAAGGCAATGGTAGTTATATGATCTTTAACGACAAAGTGTTATCACAAGAACATGTGCATAAAAAAGACGCTTTGATTGTTTTTCCGGAAATAAAAATAAATCACACAGGCTGGATTCAAGATACATCAGGGAATAATTGGATCGCAACGGCTGGTTATGGTGTTGTAAAAATTGGTTATCGACAATCTAAGATAGAAACTCATTTTAAAGGGAAGTCAATTTATGCAGAGCCTTTTATTGATAATCAAGGAAATTTTTATATAGGAAATGCAGTTACTAATGAGCGATTGTTTTTTTCTAATTCTAAAAGTGAAGCGAGTAGATTAAAAAAGTTTATAACAAATAATAATCAAGAACCTTTTTTATGTTATTTAATTCAAGATAAAAAAGAAACGATTTGGGCATTGTATTATGAAGATGGTGATTATAGTATTGTTAAAGAAAATGGTCTGAAATCTATAGAAAAAAAAGTGATTGGAAAAACAGATTTACTATATACTCCAATTATGACTTATGATGAAAATTCTCATACCCTTTTAATTGCGTTTGAAGAAAAGTTGGTCGTTTATAATATTGATAAAGACGATTTGAAGAGTTATGATTTTAAGAATTTATTTAATAACTCTGTAAATAGGTATGATGTAATTAGGACCTCTAATGGACAGTATTGGGTTGGAACCAATAATGGACTTGTTCAAATTGCCCCAAATAGCAATGGTTCTTATGACCTTTGGCTGTTTAATAAAAGGAATGGATTGCGTAGTAATGAGGTAGCTTCATTATACGTAAGCTCTAACGATAAAAATACTTTATGGATTGGTACTAAAGGGGGAGGATTACATTGTCTTAATATAAAAGAGATGTCTTTCGATTATATAAATTCTAAAAACGGATTACCTAATAATGTTATTTATGGCATTTTAGAAGATGAGAATAAAAATCTTTGGATGAGTTCTAATAAAGGTATTATTAGTTATAATAAGCAAACCAAAGAAATAAGAAATTTTAATGAAGCAGATGGCTTGCAAAGTAATGAATTTAACACTTATGCTTATGCAAAAGGTCCAGAAGGGAAGATGTTTTTTGGAGGGATTAATGGATTGAATGTTTTCCATCCGAACAATTTTAATAAAAATAACACCGTTCCTAAAGTTTGGATCACAGGATTAGAAGTAAATAATCATAAAATTGAGTATGGAGATACTTCAAGATGGCTTAATAAATCAATAGAATATACTACTAGTATAACCTTGCCGTATAATCAGAATAATATTTCGTTACATTTTGTGGCCTTAGAGTATACAGCTCCAAGTAATAATAAGTTTAGTTATTATCTAGATGGAGGAGAAGAAGAATGGGTGCATACAACTAAAGATAATAAAGCGAATTATTTAAATATAACACCAGGTAATTATATATTTAAAATAAAGGCTGCAAATGGAGATGGTATTTGGAGTGATGATGTAAAGGAATTGAGAATACAAATTTTGGCACCATGGTACAAAACAGGCTTTGCGTATTTACTATATCTAATAAGCGGGGTCTTTTTCTTTTTTACTATTGTAAAAATTCGAGAAGATAAAATTAGAAGTAAGCAACAAATTGAGAAGTCAGAACTTAACAATAAAATACTGAAAATGGAGGTTGAGTATAAGCAAAAAGATCTGGTAGACCTAGCAGTTGAGATTTCAGAAAACCAAAAATGGGGAAATTATCTTTTGAATAGTGTGAAGAAAATTAGAGGTACTAAAGGGAGAACAAAAGGAAAATATTTTGACAAATTGGAAGAAGATATAAAAGACAAAATCTTTGTTGACAAAAATAAAATTGAAGTTCAAAATAGAATAGATCTTTTGAATAACGAATTTTATCAAAACTTATTGAAAAAATTCCCCAACCTGACTAAAACAGACCTTAAACTATGTTCATTAATTCGATTAAATTTAACGACTAATGAAATTGCAATCATGCAGAATATTACCTCAGAATCTGTCTATAAAAGCCGAAAACGTCTCAGAAAAAGATTGAAGCTGTCTTCAGATATAGATTTAGATGTATTCTTAAAACACAACACAAGCAGCTAATTATCAAATGATTACATGTTTAAATAATTGAAATGTCCCTATTTTGTCCATATTGATTTTATATGTACTATCGATAAAACGTATTATTTTCACGATTAATAACTCAAAGGCTTGCTTAATGTATATAAGTTAGCTTTAAATTAATCTACAAATAATATGACAAGAACCTACTCACTTTTATTACAATGTCAAAATTTTTATACTAAAAATGGTAATTCTAATTCACCAAAGAAACTTCTGTCTTTCAATACCTTAACGCATATTAAAGATAGTAATAAGCACGTCTTCTTATGTATGACGACATTAGAAAATTTAGCGAACGTTATAAAGTCCTTTTTTATTCAACCTTCGAACACTATTGGTAGGTCAATTTCTCCGACTTTATTTAACCTCTTATTCATATTAGGAGTAACTTTTACTTCTTTTGCACAACTAACAGAAACAGAAAACAATAACAATCCTATAGATACAGGAGTACAACGTTTGTATCAAAACGATACGTTTTCTGGAGTTGTAACTGATGTGGGAGATATAGATTACTGGCAGATTAGTAAATCTGAAGGAGCTACGGGTCAAATAAATTATTCCGTACGAGACGATGTGAATTTTGTAGTACCAGGGATTTATTTAGAAAAAAGATCGGGGAGTTATAATGGTACTTTAGTTTCTACAACAACAATTTATGCTCCAAATTCAGGAGGTAGTTCTTGGGGATTTCAAGTAGATTATGATGGAGGAGATTTTTACTATTTAATTAGAGTTGATTATAGTGCAACTACAAATAATGTGTATGCACTTACCATGTCTGGTTTTACAACTTGTAACGATGTTTTTTATAACACAGGAATATCAATTACTGCTTATGCTGAAAATACGTTAACACTAAATGGTCTTGCTAGTCACCCTCTTTTAAATGCTAATAATGAGCGTTTTGTTGTAAGTATCTCTGATGCTAATTCATTTCCTGAACATGTAGACGGTTTCATGGATGTTACTGCAAGCACTGCTTATTCAGGGTCTGGTTCGCAGGTGGTCTATACCAGCACAGATGGTACCAACACGAACCCTAATATTGTAGTGACCGGATTGACTCCTGGAACAGAATACTTCATTAAAGCTACTGTAGCTAAGGATTGTAGTGGATATTTGAAACATTCCACTGGGGTTGAAATATCTGGAACAACCTGTGGAGCAACACCTAATCAGGTTACCAATGTTGTTACCGAAGGAGTAGACCTTAACAGGACTAAAATCACCTCCTTTACGGCACCATCTGGTACTGTGCCCAATGCGATGAGCTTGGGATATGTGGTTAAAATGAACGTGACCAATTCATTTACAACACCAACTTCAGGAGCTAGTCTACCAACAGCAAACACAGTGTATGCAGGTGGTGAACAGGTGGTGTATGCCGGAACTTCTGTTACGCCCAATACAACGGTGACCAACCTGACAACAGGAACTACTTACTATATAAAAGTCTATGCGGCTTATTTATGTAGCGGAACGTACTACTATGAGACTGTAGGAGCAGATGCAACGATGGTAACGTGCATAAATCCACCAGATGGAGGGGTTACAAGTGTAGGAGGACAACATGTAACAGGCGATCAAATTTATGTGGTTTACTTTATGGACAGTGCAAAAGCTGATGGTACTATTACCTATATCAATGATGCCAACAGTTTTACAGCCCCAACAGCGACATCATCGTTACCAACAGGAGATTTAAGTTGGAATAACAATGGTCAGCAAGTAATTGGTACAGCAGCTGTTACTGGTGGACAATATTTAACCACTAATTTAGATCCTAATACACAGTATTACACCAGAACGTATGCCTACACTTTGTGTAATGGGGTGTATCGTTTTAATACTACCACTCCTGTTAATCTAAATTTCACGACTTGTAATTTTTCAAATGCACTGGCTTCTGCACCCGTTTTTGGAACGATCACCAACAATACCATGGAGCTTACTTCATTTACTGGCTTGGTACCTACTGCTCCTGAAGGAAATCCAACGGGGTATGTTATTAGAATGAATACCACCAATAGTTTTTCGCCACAGGCGGTCAGAACGGCATTACCAACTGGTGATCTTATCTATGTGGGAGGAGAGCAAGTGGTCTATGCAGGTACAAGCACTTCGCCTAACATTACCATTAGTGGATTAACAGCCAACACGGAATACTTCTTTAGCATTGAAGCTTATTTCGATAATTGTGATGGCGGAAATATTTATCAACAAACAGGATATCAGTTTTCTAAGTCCAATGATGCTACTTTAACAGACCCTACCATTACTTTTTCAGATGAGACAAAGAATTTTGGCGATGCTGATTTTAATTTAAATGCGACTTCAAACTCTGCAGGGGCTATTTCTTATCAAATCATCTCGGATACTGGAGGAGGAACTACGTTAAGTGGGACAAACAACCAAACAGTCACTTTAGGGAATGTAGGAACAGTTATTATTGAGGCCAATCAAGCAGCTAATGGAGTTTATGCTGCAGGTACACAAACTATGACTTTAACCATAAATCCAGTTACTCCTACTTTTTCAGGTATACCTTTTTATGATGTAGCTGATGCAACGACTACATTGGATTTATCATCAATTATTACAAGTAACTCAACAGGAGCCATGACCTATAGTATTGTAGGAGCTGATTTAGGATATACAATTACGGGTAATATATTAAACCTAAATGATGTTGAGGGAGGGATTCTAATTAAAACAACACAAGCAGCTTCAGGTGGTTATTTGGCAGCAGAAGATTATGTAGTTACTTATTTTTTTGATGGGGGTACTTTTATAAGTTATGATTTTGTTCATAATCTATTTGATTTTTCAATAGATAAAGGAGCGTCATTTACCATTCAAAACCCTAGAAATGTAGCTGCGGGTATGACTATTACTTATTCTATTATAAGTGATACAGGAACAGGGTCTAGTATTACAGGAAATGTATTTACAGCAGGAAACATTCCGGGAACGGTGGTGTTAAGAGCTGAAAATTCAGCAAATAGTTTATATAATGCAACACAAAAAGATGTAACGGTAACTGTAAATGGTACGCCACAAACCATTACGTTTGGTGCCTTAGCGGATAAAACAGTAGGAGATGCAAACTTTACTTTGACAGGAAGTTCAGACTCAGGCCTACCCGTGAGCTATACCAGTTCAAATACTGCGGTAGCTACCGTTTCAGGAAATACGGTCACTATTGTAGGTGCAGGTACTACCAACATTACCGCTTCTCAGTCGGGAGATGCTACCTATAGTCCTGCAACAGATGTAGTACAGCCTTTAACTGTAAACAAAGGAAATCAAGTCATTACTTTTGAAGCCTTGGCAGATAAGACAATCGGAGATGCAGATTTTTCACTAACAGGTAACTCAGATGCTGGTTTAACGGTATCTTATACAAGTTCAAATACTTCGGTAGCTACCGTATCAGGAAATACAGTAACTATTGTTGGAGTAGGAATGGCTAGTATTACGGCTTCTCAAACAGGGAATGCAAATTACAATGCTGCTGTAGATGTAGTACAAAGTTTAACTGTTAATCCTATTACGGTAGTAGACCAAACTGTATCTGCTTCTCCAACATCAGGGTTGTTAAGTGTAGATGCTACCGTGTCTTTAGCGAGTACGCAAAATGGTGTGGGGTATTATTTAAGAGATGATAGTAATAACAATATTATTGAAGGACCAATTGCAGGAACAGGAAGCGGAATTTCTTTTACTAATGAAGTGCTGACTGCTACCAAAACTTTCAATGTGGTAGGCGTTCCCGACACAGAACCTTTAAGAAGCTTACAGTTAGATAACGTAAATGATTTTGGAAGTATTTCTAATACCATTAACAGTAGTTTAAATACAAACCACATTACTGTAGAAACTTGGGCTTATATTCCTGCTGCAGATGATACAGATAATCATGCTGCATTGGTAACACAGGAATTTAATGCGAATGGGAATTTAGGATTCTCCATTTATATAAATGAAGGAAAAATGTTCGCTGGTTTTTATAGGAGCTGGGCTTGGTATAGAGTATTAGATATAGATTACCCTAGAGATCAATGGATACATATTGCTGCTACTTACGATCAAGCAAACATTAAATTATACATCAATGGCGTTGAAGTTGGTTCTGTAGTAGAAACAGGAGCTTTACCAATCGCAACTAGTGGTTTAGGGTGGCGTTTGGGCAGACGTTGGGATTCTGCACAAACTTCAGAGTTTTTATTTGGAGGGGCATTGGCACAAACCCGTATTTGGAATGTAGCACGTACACAGGTAGAGATTAGTGCAAATATGAACAATACATTAACTTCTGAAACTGGACTAGTAACAAGTTATAGGTACGATCATAATTCAGGAACTACGGTATCGGATATCACAGGAAATGGACATGATGCTACATTGAATAGTGCGGCAGGAGATGCTACAACTTGGGTAACCAGTAGCAATGCGGTAGAGATGAGTGTGACGCCAACTGTTACGGTAGAGGGAATTACCGACCAAACAGTTTCTGTATCACCAACATCGGGAATCTGTAGTGTAGAGGCTACGGTATCTATAGCTAGTTCGCAAGCTGGAATAGATTATTATATAAGAGACCATAGTAATAATATAATTATAGAAGGTCCAGTAGCAGGAACTGGTAGTGGGTTTTCTTTTGCCAATGAAACACTAACAGGAACTAAAACCTATAATGTATATGCAGTACCTACTGGGGAAAGGATCAATACCTTGCAGTTTGATGGTACAACAGATCATATTTCAATCCCAAATACGATTAACACAGATTTAAACACAAATCATATTACCCTGGAGACTTGGGCATTCATTCCTTCCTCTGATGATACAGATAATCATACCATGATCATGGGACAAGAGTTTGATGGTAGTAATATTGGTATGGCAGTATTTATAACCAATGGAGAATTGGGAGCAGGTTTCTTCAGTGGAGGCTGGAGTCAATTGCCAACAAAGTATAATTATCCTAAAGATCAGTGGATACATATTGCCGTAACGTACGATCAGGTAAACTTAAAATTATACATTAATGGTGCAGAAGAAAGAACTGTAGATGCTACATCTAATTTGCCAGTTAACAACTTAGGATGGCGTTTAGGTAGACGTTGGGATGGAGTCCTATCTTCAGAACATCTATTTGGTGGAAAATTGGCAGAAACACGTATATGGAATGTGGCGAGAACATCGGCAGAAATCACTGCCAATATGAACAAGTCTGTTTCATCTACTACAAGTTTGGTTGTGAGTTACCCTTATGTAGAAGGTACGGGAAATACATTAACAGATTACTCTGGTAATAATCATCATGGAACGTTAACAAATATGGTAGGAGATAACACCAATTGGATACAACCCTCTACTAGTCTAACAATGACTAATACACCGTCTGTCACTGTGAATGCTATAGCAGATCAAACGGTAAATTTAACGCAACCCACAACAGAATCGGCAACCGTTTCTATAGCCAATTCGCAAGTAGGAGTGAATTATACGTTAAGAGATAATGCAGATAATACGGTTATAGAAACCATAGCAGGAACAGGAAGCGGATTAAGTTTTGCTACAGAAACCATTACGGCAGATAAAACCTATAATGTTTTTGCTGAATCAGGAACATGTAATTTACAGTTAACGAACACCCCAACAGCCTCTTATGTAGCTCAAATAGTTGTAATTTCTCCAAAAGTATTTTTACAAGGAGCAGCTTTAAACCCAAATAGTGGAGAGGAAACCTTAATGAGAGATAATTTACGTTCAGGTGGGTATTTACCTATAATGTCACCTTATTCAGATTCATTGACGTGTGATACTACCGTGTTAAATAATGGAGGGACATCTGGCACAGGAACAATTAATGATGATATTGTAGATTGGGTATGGATAGAATTAAGAGATGAAACCGATAACACATTGGTAAAAGGTAGTCGTTCTGCATTATTACAAAGAGATGGCGATGTGGTAGATGTCGATGGGTTATCTAATATACAAATAGAGGTATCGCCAGGTAACTACCATATAGCTGTAAAACACAGAAACCATTTAAGTATAATGACAGCAAACACTTTAACGTTATCAGGAACTGTGGTTATTGTTGATTTTACCGATTCTAATAACCAAATAACATGGGGAACCAATGCTCAGAGTAGTTACGGTATGCCTAGCAATGTAGCTGCTATGTGGGGAGGAAATACCAATGGAGATACTAATACAGCTTATTTAGGCTCAAATAATGATTCTAATACCATAAAGGATAACGTTTTGGCACACTCTGATAATACTTCCAATAGTAATTTGTATTCGTATAACGACTATGATGTTGTAGATGTCAATATGGATGGAACAATTAGATATCAAGGTGCTGGAAATGACACCAATGTTATAAAAGATATTGTAATATCTCATCCAGAAAATACTGGATCCTCTCCAAATTTATATAATATAGGAGAAAAATTACCCGAAAATTAAATACATAACCTTTATCCATTAAAAATAAGACAGAAATGCATTACACAATTATTAGTACTTATCAGTTTAATCGGGTTCAATCCTAAATTTATTAGAAACTATAGGCATAAGAAACCACCAATTTGAATTAAAAACAGTGAGAGGTGATAATCTCAGATAAAAACTCTTCTGGAATATTATTCTTCTCTTAAAAAATATAAATGAAGTAA
>JAHDBM010000012.1:46486-64690 GCA_020630395.1 Flavobacteriales bacterium | reverse complement strand
ATGGATCATTATCAATTGAGGTGTCGTTTTTAAAATAGATTTGAGATATCAGTTCCTTTGTATGATCTGTTTTAATTCTTAAATGGATATGACTAGGTCTAAATTGATTCCCGTTTAAATATTTTCCAGGCATAATAGTTTTTAGTTCATATTCCCCTTTTTGGTTTGTTTTAACCTTTGCTCTGTATTTATATTGAGTTGATTCGTTATCATATTCACCTTTATCATTTGCTTGCCAAAAATCAATATAAATATTAGATACTGGAGTTGTACAATCATTAAGTATTACTTTTCCTTTAATATGTAATAGCCTATTTGTGTCATTGGGTTCTCTTATATTGGTTCTTTCAGGAGCTTGTTCTCTATAAAAAGGGCCTAATATATCTTTAGTAGTGTTATCACAATTATCTCCAGTTGTTGTAACATCATCTTCTCTTTTTATTATACAGCTTATGTTTGTGCTAATTGCAAAAGCTAACAAACTAGTATTTAATATAAAATCTCTTCTTTTCATTTGTTTTTCTTAATGTTGTAGTAAATAGGGGTGTTATTCTTACTTAAATATAATGTTGAATTTCCATATTGGTTAGTAGTTTTAACGTATGCTGATTTAATATTGTTGAATTTAAGTTCAATGTCTTTATTTAAACTCCAAGTCCATTGACCAATTTTGTGTTTTTGATCTGTAATGGTTCCAGTTTGTGTATAGGAATAATATGATAATGCTATGTTATTGCTTAATAGATAAATTGTTTCACCATAAGAGACCGTGCACCCATTCATTCTTGACGCAATAAAAGTTCCGATAGTATCTAGTTTATTTTCTTTAATAATATTGGTTAAAGCAAATCCATTAGGATAATAATAAAACAAAAAGGAATGCATGGAGTCTAGTTTAACTGTGTCATTTTGAATGCACCAATTACCTCTATGTTCTTCAAGAATATTGTTTGAATTAGGTTCCATAGATTTAGCATGAAACTTATTGTTTGAATAAAACTCTATATTAGAAATATGTCCATAATGAATGTACCCTAAGCTTTTTGAAAATAAAGTATCTGTATTTATTTGAGATAGCAGAAATGTTGAACGATACATGCACGTAATAATAGTTAAATAGTGTGTAAGTTTATTTTTCATGTAGTATTTTTTTAATTAATTGGATTTAATTTTTTTAATCCATGATACATGTTCAAATGAAATCTTTATATCATTGTATTGTACTATTTTATTTTCGTGATTAGCTGTCCATTTACCTATAGAATGGTTACATACTTTTTCATTTTTTTTATAAAGATTAAGAAATGTATTATTGGACATGAAATAGATTTTTTCTACGTTTAAACCAGGTGTACAACTTGTCCAGCTTTTATTAATAGTTGCAATTGTATCCAGTTTATTTTCTTTAAATATTTCCTTTAATGCAAATCCATTTGGATAATAGTATAGTAAATTAGTTGTATCCGTAATAAACATAGAATCAATTTTTATCGTATCATTTTTGATATACCAAGTTCCTCTTATTTCGGAATAATGATGGTTAGCTTCTAATGCTGTTGATTTAGCATAAAATTGTTTATTGGAATAGAAGTCAATATTAGAAAAATGACCATAATGAATATAACCTAAGCTTTTAGAAAACAAAGTATCTGCTCTAGATTGTGATAGGGAAGAGGATGTCCAAAATAAAAGAATAAGAATTGATATAATTAAATAGAGATATTTCATTTTTTTATGTTTAGTATATTAACCTAAACATAACGTTATCTATTGTTATATATAATAGACAATGACTTAACTCATCATTATAATGAGTTAAGTGTTATTTTCAATGAGTGTAATTTTTATATTAAAGACGATTTAAATTATTTATCTTCTAACATCTTTCTTATCTCTTTTAATTCATTAGTTAAATCATCAATTTGCTTTTGTTGCTTATCAATTTGTTGAGTTTTTTCATCTAATTCTTTAACTGCATTAATAAGAGTATAAGTAAATTTATTAGGATCTACTTCTAAGTATGTTTCTCCGTCTTTTCCAGTAAACTCTTTAATCATATCCGGAGCAATTTCTTTTAATTCTTGGGCAATAATACCTTGAAATTTCTTTTTAAGTAAAAGCTCTTCATTGGTACCCATAGCTTCATTTAATGTATTGGAATAATTAAAATTAACAGGTCTAATATTTCGAATTAAAGACAAGCCTTCAGTATAATTTGTAATATTTTCTTTTAATCGCTTATCAGATGTGATGGTCCATGTTCCTGAACCGGGTTTACCAGCACTATTAGTACTTAACTGTAACTGATGAACTGCTCCATTAACAGCTAGTCCAATATTACCAGTGGTACCGTCTATAATTAAACGATTATCGTTTGCAGCATCAAGTACTAAATCGGTTCCGTTTTCAGACCATACATAACCTTTATTTGCTAATCTTGCAAGATAAGATGCATTTCCATAACCTAAGGCGGCTCTTCCATCACCTGGTGTTGTCCAATTATGAGAATATACTGTTAACGCACTCGTGCCAGATAAGTTCGTGTTTTGAACAGTTGCTAATGGATCTCCAGAGGTTGTGTTTCCTTCAACTGAGAAGATGGTATTTGGTACTAAAGGAGAGATAGCTCCAATTCCTACAAAGCCATTTTCCATTATTTTTATCCCTTTAGCTCCATCTGAATTTGTTACCCATGGAGCAATAACTAATCCATTTGTATTACTATGAATAGTATTGTTAAAATCTAGATCAAAGAATATTCCCATGTCTCCACCCGAAACAATATCATTATAATCTCCAGGAGAAGCACTATCTGTTATAAATAATCCATACCCATTGTTATCCCTGCTAAATTGAGCTATGTGGGATGCTGTAGAGTTACTATTTAGTTTAACATCTAGTTTTGCATCAGGTGGGAAAACACCAATTCCAAAATTATCAATTGAGTCAAATGATATGCTGCTAAGGGATGTGCCATCTACAGATCTTGATCTAATAAAACTATGACCAAGATTCATCATTTCTATTCTTTCTTCAGAATTACCATCTTTTATCATAACATATCCGCTATCATCAATTGGTGGTATTAAAATTAAATTTAAACTATCAGATTCTAATATGTTTCTACCTGATAAAGCTAAATTATTATATCTAGCTTGTCCCAATATAAAGGAATTCCCAGTAGAATGTATTTTTGCTAAGGGATTATCAATGCCAACTCCCATAAATGATATTCCAGCTCCTTTAGGAACTAATGTTAAACTTGAAGTTTGAATCGGTATAGAACCTGCGTATAAAGAAATTCTTTCTGATTCTAATGAGTTGTCAGCTGCTTGAGCAGAAATAATATTTAGCCCTTTAACAGCAAGGCTAGTATATAGAAACGCTCTTTCATTTATACCGTAAGGAGCTATGTCAACTGTTGCATCAGGTCCTACCAAACCAGTGAGTAAAGACATTTGTTGTCCAGTTGAATCGTTACCTGTTAAATTTAATCGAATTTTTGAATCATTTGAAGCTCTAACAAAAATACCTGTGCTTGCTGCGTTTCGCACATTAGTTGTATCAACTATGGTTAAGATATTTCCTGGTTTACGAGCCCCGATACCTACATTCCCATTTTCAGCAATTTTAATACCGCCTCTTTTGCCTTTTGAACTGTTTATCCATGGAGCTATAACCAAACCATTAGTGTCATTTTCAACAATATCATTATTATCTATATCAAATAATAAACCAATATCTCCAGAAACTGAAAGGTCGCTATAGTCCCTATCACTTAAGCTATCAGCTATAAATAAACCATTTCCGGAGGTTCTTCTTCTAAATCTTGCTACATAATCAGTAGTTGAAATTTCTTTACTTTTTACATCAAGTTGAGCAATAGGAGACGAAGTTCCAATTCCAGCTTCACCTATATCATTAATAACCATCCTGTAATCATTTATTGTTGAACCTAAAGAATTCCTTCCTTGCCATATATAGAACATATTGGTTCCATCTGGATGTGTGTTTGATAAGCCTCCTACATTCCATTTTTCAAATGCTGTATCCTTAAAACTAATTTGACTCCATCCATTAATGGTTTCGTCATGTTCAATTGCTATGCTTCCGTTATTTCCTACATCAACATGAAGGTCATATAATGGGCTTGATGTTCCAATTCCAACTTGTCCTAATGTATATATTAAATCGTTAATGTTTGTAGGTAAATCAGTTCCGCCACTTTTAAACCAGTCATTATCAGTAGTATCTTGATTGGCAAGAGCCGAATCAATAATAGGTTGTAAATCAATCATGGAAGCTGTTCCATTCTCAATGTAAACAGTTAAGTCAGTTCCGTTAAGTGTAACAGAATCAATGTTCTGATCATCTGTTCCAGTTCCATCTTGTAAAGAAGATAAGTTAACTGTTTGAGCAGGTTGTCCGTCATTTTCGATTTCAAGTGTGAGTGTAGTACCTGATAAAGAGAAATTATCAATCATTTGATCATCACTTCCTGATGGAGTATTAGCAATGGCACTATCAATAATAGGCTGTAAATCTAAATTGGCTGAGCTACCATCTTCAATATAGACATTGATAATTGTTCCATTAAGTGTTACTGAATCAATGTTTTGATCGTCAGTATTTATGCTATCTCTAAGTAAAGTAATAAGGCTGTCTAAGAATATAGAATCTCCTAATAAACTATCTCTATAAAGGGTAAAAGAGGTGTCGTTAAAAAAGATGGTATCTCCATAAATAGAGAGTAAGCTATCTAATTGTTTAATCCATAAAGTGTCCGCTAAAGAAGAGTCAGTTATGTAAGTATACAGAGAGTCAGATTTATTGAAAATTAAACTATCAACAGTGTTAGATAAATTAACGCTTGCAGAATTTCCATCTTCAATGTAAACAGTAAGAGTTGTGCCGTTAATGGTTAGAGAGTCAATGTTTTGATCATCAGTGTTTATGCTATCTCTAAGTAAAGCAATAAGACTATCTAAGAATATAGAATCTCCTAGTAAGCTGTCTCTATAAAGGGTAAAAGAGGTGTCGTTAAAAAAGATGGTATCTCCATAAATAGAGAGTAAGCTATCTAATTGTTTAATCCATAAAGTGTCCGCTAAAGAAGAGTCAGTTATGTAAGTATACAGAGAGTCAGATTTATTGAAAATTAAACTATCAACAGTGTTAGATAAATTAACGCTTGCAGAATTTCCATCTTCAATGTAAACAGTAAGAGTTGTGCCGTTAATGGTTAGAGAATCAATGTTTTGATCGTCAGTATTTATACTGTCTCCAATTAATTTAATTAAACTATCAAGAAAAATAGTATCACCTATAATAGAATCTGTAACAAGGGAATAAGATGTATCATTAAAATAGATGGTGTCTAATGATAGCAGCTGTTGAAAAGGCATAGCTCAAATAATTCCGCTAGATGGATTTACAACTAGTACATCTGTTTCACTATTAAATGGTTGTATACCTTCAACTCGAATTGGGTCAGAAGCTCCACCTGGAGGCAAAACATGAAAAAAGTGGGTTGGAGTTAGCGTTCCTATACCCACACTTTGTGCTAAATTAATCTTTGTTGCAATTAATGCTATTATAATGAATAAAACTTTTTCATGTTGACAATAATTAAAGTATATAACTCAAAATAAGATAATTAGAGTAGACTTGTAACATATATTGTTAATTTGAATTTGATATACTTTTATAAAAGGCTATAAAAAGTATATTTTAATTCTTATTTAATTGTAAATTAGTTTATTGAGTTAATATACTTTACTAAAGAAGAAATATTAGAATTTGAAATTCTACTTTTTATATCAGCTTTCATTTTTTTAACAGTGCTAACAGATACATTCATGGTATTTGCTATTTCTTTTTCTATATACTTTAGTTTTATCAAAGAACAAATTTCAAGTTCTTTTTGAGAAACATTAGTGATGTTAGTTTTTAAATGATGAATAAAGTTTGGATTAGTTTGTTCTATGAAATCGATTAAATCCTTCCATTTTTTTAATTGAATATTGTTTAGGGATATTAATGAACTTAATGCGTTAAGATTTTTTTCAAGATCTGCTTGATTATTTTTTTTGTCTCTAGTTTTTTGAATTTGTTTTATGAGTTTGGTGTTATTACTTTTTAATTCTTTAATTAACGCATGGACATATGTTAGTTTTTTCTATATCGCCAGTAAGAATAGAATTTTCTTTATTTAGTTGGTCTTTGTTTTTTTTGTAACGTTTAACAATAATTCCAATACAGAAAATGGCAACAATAAAAATTAATATGATAATTAGCATTAATAGTTTGTTCCTGATTTTTTGATTGTTGTTTATTTCTGTTGCTAATTGAATTTCTTTTTCTTTAATATCTAATTCGTAAATGGTTGATAGTGTAAAGGAATTTTTCATTTTGGTGTAAAAATCAGTACTGTCCCTCATGTTTACATAGTTAATAAAGTTTTTGACTAATATTGGGGACTTCATTTTTAACTCTAGATGATTCTTGAGTTCAAGAATTAATAAATTATTGTTCTTAGGAAATAGAGAATCTATTTTGAGTAAAATTTCTTTCGCTTTATTTGTGTTATTTTGATTTAATAAGAGATTTGCTTTAACGGCAAGAAAATAAAAGCTCTCTCTTAAGTGTTGATAGTTAGATTTGTAAAGGTGTTCCTCGAGTTTATTGAGATATTTTTCACTTTGTTCAGTATTGTTAATTTTGATATAAGACTGAGCTAATCTAAGAGATGCTATGTAAATGGATTTACTGTCATTTACTTTGTACGCAAGGTTTAATCCTTTTATTAAATTGTTGTATAGAGAATCATTATTAATGTAGTAAGTTGAGGCCTTTTCTATTATAATATTCAGATAGTAAAGAATCGTTAAGATGGTGTGACATATTATTAATAATGTCATTTAAGCATGTTTTTGATTGGCTTATGTTATTTATATAGCCGTATACTTTTGATAACTCTAAATTTATGCTAATTCTTTCATTAATTAATTTTTCTTGGATAGAAATGTTTTTAGAAAATTGAAGCGTTTTTATTGATGCTCTATATTTTTCTTCGTTTACAATTTTTCTCGAATACTGAATAGATGTGTTTATGAAGTTTTGATAATTTTTGTTGTTGAAATTATCAAAAAGTACCTTTTGTGATGAATCTATAGATAATTAAATGTCATTAAATTTAATAGTTAAAGTAGAGTCATTATTCCCGTAACTATTTATGCCAAATAATAAAGCTAGAATAATGGATATGCAGAATTTGTAACTAAAAATAATATTCATAGTTGTTTTTTATTTTTATTTTCAAAGATATACTTTACAGCCCGATTTGTTTTTATAAGGATTGTTAGTTTGCCATAAAGAAGTATTAAAAATGGGGTGTTTTTCTCTTTAGAAAACTGATTCTTAATCGTGTAAATTTAGGAAGTTGATATGTTGTGTTTTTTTACTTGTTTTTTAGTAATTGTCAGTAATAAAAGCTCAAATAGATTATATTTGCCAATAATTTAACAAATTGAAAAAAAATAAGCTAGATATGAATGACTCGTTAGGTCCTTTTAATGGGATTCTAACCAATCAGTATACTGATGGTGAATTGTATGCTTATTTAACTGATTTCCGAAATAAACTAACAAAAAAAGATGAGGAATCTACTCGCTTTTTTATTGCACTAATTGAAAAAGAGTTGCTTAGAAGAAAATTAGGGTAATTATTTATCCCTCTTGTAAATAAACATAGTCATTCTGCCTGTTGCAACAAGTTTATTGTCTTCATTTTTAATGTCAACTTGCCAAACATGAGTATTTCTACCTTTATGAACAATTACGGCTTTACCAAATACAAAACCCTCTCTCATTGATTTAATGTGATTAACGTTTAATTCTAGACCAGCACCATAATATTGTTCACGGTCTATAAGCATGTAAGTGCCCATGCTTGCAAGTGTTTCGATTAAAGCTCCATTAGCGCCACCATGTAATATACCTACAGGTTGTTTAGTGCGTTCGTCAACTGGCATTTTGCCGCATACATAATTATCACCTATCTCAGTGTAGGTTATACCCAAAGATCTCATTAATGTGTTTTCAGAAAGAGCTTCTAATTGTTCTATTGTATATTGATCCTTCATATTTAATTATTGTATAGTGTGCAGGCTACTATTCCCGCAGTTTCTGTTCTTAATCTACTATTCCCTAAAGTTAATGGTTTATATTTATTTTCTAGTGCTAGCGCTATTTCTTCCTTAGAAAAATCACCTTCAGGACCAATTAATATGGTAGTCTCTACATTACTATTTAAATCTTTAGTATTAAATTGAATTTCTTTGTCTTCGCAATGGGCTATAAAGCAATTGTAGCTTTTATGTGTGTCTATAAAATCACTAAAATTCGTTAATGGGCATAATTCGGGCAGAAATAATTGGTTGGATTGTTTCATGGCAGAAATCAATATTTTATTTAGTCTATCTGTCTTAATTATTTTTCTTTCAGAGTGAGAACAGATTAAAGGGGTTATTTTATTTATTCCTATCTCTGTTGCTTTTTCTAAAAAAAATTCAAATCGATCATTGTTTTTTGTTGGAGCAATTCCAATATGTAATTTGTTTTGTTTTGTAGTGGAGACAGTAGAATTAATATTACAAACGCATTGGTTTTTAGATATTTGATTAATTGAGCAATGGTATATGCTTCCTTTTCCATCCATTATTTGAATGTGGTCACCAGTTTTCTTTCTTAACACTCTAAAGGCATGCTGTACTTCATTTGGAAATAAATAAGCAACTTTATTATCTATATAACCGTAAAATAATTGCATTGATTTTATATATTAGACAAAGCAAAATTAAAATCTTTTTTAGAGTAAAGTACTATATGCGTAACGTTTTAAAAATACTTACAGTTATTATCCTATTACATATAGGGTTAAGCAGTAGTTATGCTCAATTACAAGACTCGTTAAGAACTCAAAAGCTAGAATTGCTTTCTAATATTAATGCATCATTGTCTAATAGTTGGACAATTAGTATTAAACTTAATGACTCAACAGAAGAAAGCTATAAAGCTAATGCAATAAAATCGTACCTGTTTACTTATAAAACTAGAAGTAACGGAAGAAATTCAGGGGTTATTATGAATTTATATGATATAAGTTTTAAAGATTCTGTAGAATTTCATAAAAAACCAACCCATTCCTCTATTGCAGTTCAATTTTTTTATACAAAAAGTTTTATTGTATATGTTAATCATGGTAAAAATGTAAATGAAGTGTATGATGGTTATATGCCTAAATTAATGGAAGAATTACAGTTGTTTTTCGAAGAAAATAACGAAATGTTATAAAATTGTTATGTGTTTAATAGGCTTGGTCTTAACAAAATAATTATATATTTTTATGTAAATCATTTAAAATTAATAAATCAATTATGGCAATAATGAAAGTGTTAGAAATTTTGTCTAACTCAACAAAAAGCTGGGAAGATGCAACAAGAAATGCAGTTGCTGAAGCATCTAAAACCGTTAAAGATATTCAATCAGTATATGTGCAAGAGCAAAGTGCAGTTGTTAAGAACGGTAAAATAAAGGAATTTAGAGTGAATGTTAAAATCACTTTTAGAGTTTATAAGTAATAACAAAAACAAAAAAACAAAGAACAATGGGAAAATTTGATGAGTGTGTAGATACTTACAAAGCAGAGTTTAAAAAACTTAATGTAAAATTTGACGAAGAATTATTAGTAAAAGTTGCTAAAGGGTGTGGTCCTTCAATTTATAATAAAGATGCTTCTACAGTTGCAGGTAGCGATCAAGCTGAATTAGATACTGTAAAGAAGAACTTTTTAATTGGAAAGTTAGGTCTTTCTGAGAGTGATGACTTAGACGGAGCTATTAATGAAGTTATTGAAACATTTGGTTCTTCTAACAGAAATAAATACAGAGCAATGTTTTATTACTTATTAACTGAAAAATTCAAAAAACAATCAGTATATAATTAATCATTATTTATAATGATAAAAAAGAGTATTTCTTTCGAAATACTCTTTTTTTTTGAATTTACTTTTGTTAAAAAGGGGGTGTTAATAAATAAAAAGTGTTTTTTATATCTTTACCCCCTATATTTTTAACTAAATTTGACCTTAAACTTAATTTTAAATTAAATTACCATGTCAAAAGTAAGGTTTGAAGCGTTAGAAACACTTTTTCATAGAAAACCAATTGAAATTCCTATTACTAATGAGAAAATATCAGATTATTATGGGAGTAAAGTTTTTGGAGAACAGCAAATGAGGCAACACCTTCCGGGAGATGCTTTTAAAAGTGTTCAAAAATCTATACAAGATGGTAATAGAGTTGAACGAACTGTAGCAGATCAAGTTGCAGCAGCAATGAAGGAATGGGCAATCACTCAAGGAGTAACTCATTATACACATTGGTTTCAACCACTTACTGGCTCAACTGCCGAAAAGCATGATGCTTTTTTTGAACCCACAGAAGGAGGGGGAGCAATTGAAAAGTTTAGAGGTAGTATGCTTGTTCAGCAAGAACCAGATGCATCAAGTTTTCCTAATGGAGGTATCCGTAATACGTTTGAAGCTAGAGGTTATACTGCTTGGGATCCTTCTTCTCCAGCATTTGTTATAGGGACTACTCTGTGTATCCCTACTATTTTTATTTCTTATACAGGAGAAGCACTAGATAATAAAATGCCCTTATTAAAAGCATTACATGCAATTGATAAGGTAGCTACTGATGTTTGTCAATATTTTGATAAAAACATTAATAAAGTAAGTGCTACACTTGGCTGGGAACAAGAATATTTTTTAATAGATACTGCTTTATTTAATGCAAGGCCAGATTTAATGATGACTGGAAGGGCGTTATTTGGTCAAGCTCCAGCAAAGGGGCAACAATTAGACGATCATTATTTTGGAACAATTCCAGAAAGAGTAGGAGGGTTTATGCGAGAATTTGAAAGAGAAGCTCTTGAGTTAGGAATTCCAATTAAAACAAGACATAATGAAGTAGCTCCTAATCAATTCGAATGTGCGCCAATTTTTGAAGAGGCAAACTTAGCTGTGGATCATAATCTGTTACTAATGGATTTGATGGAGAAAATTGCTGTTAAACACGATTTTAAAGTGTTATTACATGAAAAACCTTTTGCAGGATTAAACGGTTCAGGTAAACACAATAACTGGTCGTTAGCAACTAATACGGGAGTTAATTTATTACAGCCAGGTAAAAATCCTAAAGAGAATATTCGTTTTTTAACCTTTTTTGTAAACACAATAAAAGCCATTTATGATCATGCCGATATTTTAAGAGCAAGTATTGCGTCAGCTAGTAACGATCATAGATTAGGTGCTAATGAAGCTCCTCCAGCTATTATGTCTGTTTTTATAGGAGAGAAACTAACAGAAATGTTAGATAATCTAGAGAAGAACATTAAATCGGGCTCTATGACTGCTGAAGAAAAAACAGCACTAAAGCTAGATATTGGTAAAATTCCTACATTATTAATGGATAATACCGATAGAAACAGAACTTCTCCGTTCGCGTTTACTGGAAATAAATTTGAATTCAGAGCAGTTGGATCTACTGCAAACTGTGCTACACCAATGATTACGCTTAATACGATTATGACTAAGCAATTAAAGGCTTTTAAGGTAGCTGTTGATGCTCGTATAAAGAAGGGAGAAAAGAAAGATATAGCGATATTAAAAGAGCTTCAAAAAATAATTAAAGAATCTAAATCTATACGTTTTGAAGGTAATGGTTATGGAGAAGAATGGGTGAAAGAAGCAAAAAAGAGAGGGTTATCTAATTTAAAAGATACTCCAAGAGCTCTTGCTGTGTATAAAGACAAAAAAACAGTTGATTTATTTGAAAGCGAAGGAATTTTTACACCAGTTGAGTTGGAAGCTCGTCACGAAATCGAATTGGAAAAATATGTGATGAAAATCCAGATTGAAGCGAGAATGATTGAAGACTTAGCTAAGAATCATATATTGCCTTCTGCAATTTTATATCAAAATAGGTTAATAAAAAATGTTCAAGGGTTAAAAGAAATTTTTGGAAAAGAATTTAAACAACATGCAAATGCTCAAATTGAGTTAATAACCGATATATCAGATAGAATAGGAGAGTTAAAGAAAAATTTAGATAATATGCTAGCTGAAAGAAAGAAGGTTAATCAAATTGATAGTGAAGAGAAAAAAGCTATTGCTTACTGTGATAAAGTGAAGCCTTATTTTGATAAAATAGCTTATTTAGTTAATAAATTAGAGTTATCTATTGATGATGAATTATGGCCATTACCTAAACTAAGGGAGTTGTTATTTACTAAATAGGGAATAAGTTTTAAATACATGTATTAAACCACAAGAAAGTTTCTTGTGGTTTTTTGTGTTACAAACAAGTCATTAATGTTAATTATTTAATTTTACGACTTGTATATAGTTCATTTTTATCAATGCTATATAGGTTTTAATTTTATGAAAATCGAATTTATTATAACTGATTTTTCTTAATAAGAAATATTAAAGATTCCATTTTTAATAGCGTAGTGAATAAAAATTTTACTGTCTACATCACCAGTGTAAACTATAGAGCCAGGTGTCCATTTTAGCTTTTTAAAGACAGTAAGTATTTGATTGTCAATTTTATCATTTATCCCTTTAATCATATTCCATTTTACTGCTTCTCCATTACAATTGATGTATACTTCTATATTTCCATTATAATTAATAGCGCTATCCTTGCTATGAAATTTAATTTTATTTAGTTTTTTCTCAATGTTGGTATTAGATAATGTACATCTTGGTCTGAATTCGCCTGACCATGTATGATAGAGTCCAGTATATATTTTATTAGAGTCACAAATTCCATCAATGTTATTTGAGAATGTGCGAGTATTTATGATATTGGTCTGTGTTAAATAGTTAGAACTTAGTAATAACATTAAGGCGCAAAATATAATATCATAAAAAAAGCAGCTCATTCGAGCTGCTTTATTGTATATATTTTTTTGAAGATTAATTTGCTAAGAGTTAGGAACTATATTTTATTTACTCTAACAGCATTTAATCCTTTCATTCCTTGTTCTAATTCAAAGCTAACTTTATCTCCTTCGTTTACTTCATCAACAGCTAAACCATTAACATGCACAAAGAATTTCTCTCCAGTACCTTCTTCTAGTATAAATCCAAAACCTTTTGAGTGATCAAAATAATCTATTTTACCTTTTTTAATAGGGTCAACTTCTATGTGTTCTCTTTTAGGAACACCAATTTCAATATTTTCAGCTTTAATAGCTTTTTTCTTTTTTTCTGGATCTGGTGGAGTATCGGTAATATTACCAAATTCATCTACATATGCCATCATACTATCAAGATCAGAATTTTTAGCAGCTTCTTTTCTTTCTGCTTTTTTTAATTCTTTTTCTTGACGCTTTTTTAAACGTTTTTTTTCTTTTTCTTTTTTGTTAAATGTCTGTTGCGATTTTGCCATTCTTTATTTTATCTCTCTATAATTAATTAAGGTTATTTATTAATAGTATGCTTTTTTTATCAAAAGCACAACTAAATTTCATAAAAAAAGCAGTTTTAATAAACTGCTTTTTAATTTAAGGTTTTATTTAGCAATACCAACTGATCGTTTTTCACGGATTACCGTTACACGAACTTGACCAGGATAGGTCATATCAGTTTGTATTTTTTGAGAAATCTCAAAAGCTAATTCATCAGCTCGTTTATCGCTAACTTTTTCACTCTCTACCATTACTCTTAATTCTCTACCAGCTTGAATGGCGTATGCTTTGTTTACACCATCATAATCAAGCGCAATATTTTCTAAATCTTTAATTCTCTGAATATAGGCTTCAACTATTTCCCTACGTGCACCAGGTCTAGCACCAGAAACAGCATCACAAACCTGTACAATTGGAGATAGGAGGGTAGTCATTTCAATTTCATCATGGTGAGCACCAATTGCATTTACTACATCTGGTTTTTCTCCATATTTTTCAGCCCATTTCATTCCTAAAATTGCGTGTGGTAATTCTGGCTCATCTTCAGGAACTTTACCTATATCATGTAATAAGCCTGCTCTTTTAGCTTGCTTAACATTTAAACCAAGTTCAGCAGCCATTGTTGCACATAAATTAGCTACTTCACGTGAGTGTTGTAGTAAGTTTTGACCATAAGAAGAACGATATTTCATTCGCCCAACTAATTTTATTAATTCTGGATGTAATCCATGAATTCCTAAATCGATAGCTGTTTTCTTACCAGTTTCTATAATTTCTTCGTTTAGCGACTTTTTTGTTTTAGCTACAACTTCTTCAATACGAGCAGGGTGAATTCTGCCATCAGAAACCAATTGATGTAAAGACAATCTTGCAATCTCTCTACGAATAGGATCAAAGCACGAAAGAATAATAGCTTCAGGAGTATCGTCTACAATAATCTCAACACCTGTTGCACCTTCAATAGCACGTATGTTTCGCCCTTCACGACCAATAATACGACCTTTAACTTCGTCACTAGGAATATTAAATATCGAAACAGAATTTTGAATAGCTTCTTCAGTAGCAACTCTTTGTATAGATTGTATCACAATCTTTTTAGCTTCTTTGTTAGCCGTTAGTTTCGCTTCATCAGCAATGTCTTTAACATAAGCCATTGCATTTGTTTTGGCTTCATCTTTAAGTGCCTCAACTAGTTGTGCTTTAGCTTCCTCTTTAGGATATCCAGATATTTTTTCTAATTCATTAACACGTTTTTCTTGTGTTTTCTCTAAATCTTCTTTTTTCTTTTCAACTATTTCTAGTTGTCGAGAAAGATTTTCTTTGATTCTGGTTAAATCTTTTTCTTTTTTATTCGCATGTTCTAGCTTTTGAGTTAAGCTCTTTTCTTTGTTGCGAATACGATCTTCAGTCGATTGGATTTTACGATTTTTTTCGCTTATCGACTTGTCATGCTTTTCTTTCAATTGAAGGAATTTTTCCTTCGCTTGTAGCATTTTTTCTTTTTTTATGGCTTCTGCCTTCATTTCGGCTTCTTTAACGATAGCCCCACCTTGACGTTTCATAAGCATATAAGCTATTATAACACCAACAATAAGACCTGCTATTGCACCAATTAAATACTCCATGAGTTATTCATTTAGTTTAGTTAAACAATAATGGCTTTTTACAGAATAATTAAAGAAGAATATTATTGAACAGAAGATAACTGGTTTACCAATTCATTAAGAGATTTTTTAAGATCTTCATTATCGTCTTGGTTGGTCGTTATGTTTTCTAATCGGGTAGCTAATTCAAGTGCTGTCATTGCTAACAAATCTTGAGCATCAGTAATGTTGTATTGTCTTTTAAGTTTGTCAATATTTGTTTGGATAGTTGCTTGTGATTTAATCACAATGGCTTCTTCCTGTTCACTTATGGTAAGTGGATAGGTGCGCCCCCCAATGGTTATATTTACATTCTTTTGACTCATTACTTCATTTAAGCCTTAAATATCTAGAAGAGCTAAACACTCATCAATTTCTTTAATCATTTTGCTAATTTCCTTTTCACTAACAGCTGGTTTAGTAACTGTTGGGGAAGAAGGAGTAGCCAATTTTAAATTTTCATTTTCACTTTTCAAGGCAGATAGTTGAGTTTCTATTTCTGTAAGTTTGGTTACAGCCGAACTTTTTTCAAGTTTTAACCCTTCAATAGTTTTTTTGCTCTCCGCTAAATCATTTTTTAATGATTGATTATCAGAAAGTAAAGTTGAAACTTTTTGTTTGATTAGCGCTATTTGTTCTGAAAACTCTCCCATAAGACACTTGTCTAGTGATGTACTAAGTTACTATTGTTAATTAATTTCTCAAAGTATATGTTAACATTTATTTTACCTTTGGAGCTTGAAATTTGAATACAATTTTACAGGCAACCTTCGTTCTATTTAAAGAAATATTAAACATGATGTTACGATATACTATTTTACTATGCTGCTTAACTTTTTTATTAAATGATGTAGCTTCTCAAGTTGCTCCAGAAAAAACAAACTTTAGAGCGCCATTAACAATACCTATTATACTATCAGGTAATTTTTGTGAATTAAGACCTAATCATTTTCATACTGGATTAGATATTAAAACCGGAGGTACAATAGGCAAAACAGTTGTAAGTATTGAGGAAGGTTATGTTTCACGATTATTTTACTCTCATTGGGGATATGGTTTGGCTGTTTACATTACTCACCCTAATGGATATACGTCTTTATATGGTCATTTATCTCAGTTTAGTCCTAAAATCTTAAAAAAGGTACGTGCAATTCAAGAAGAAAAGCAAAGTGAAACGTTTAATTACTACCTAGATTCGGGAGAAATAGTGGTTAAAAAAGGAGAAAAAATAGGACTTAGTGGTACGAGCGGTAGTTCTTATGCTCCACATTTACATTTCGAAATAAGAGAAACAGCTACTGATTATGCTATGAATCCTTTATTGTTTGGGTTTAAAATATCCGATAAAACGAAACCTGATGTAAAAGGAATAAAAGTTTATCCTTTAAGTCCAGATGCTACTGTGAACGGGGAACATAAAGAAGTATATATAAAAACTACTCGAAAAAAATCAGGTTCGTATAGTTTATCTAAAGAATTAAAAGCTCATGGCAAAATAGGGTTAGGGTTACATGCAACCGATCGTTTAGATGGGGCAGGAAATGTGTGTGGTGTTTTTAATGTTGATTTATACAATGGAAAAGAGCGAATTTACAACCATAATATGCGTTTTATGGATTTTGACAAGAACCGCTACATTAATCATCACATGGATTATATAGCATACAATGTCAAAAAGAAAAATATTCATAAAACATTTTTAAAGGGGAATAATGAATTACCTATTTATAAAACTGTTAATAAAGGAATCCTAACAATTAAAACAGATTCTACTTATCGTATTAAATATGATATTAAAGATGCTTATGGAAATACGAGTAAACTTAATTTCTCTATTGAAGGTGAAGATAAGCCTCAGTCTTTATATAAAGAAGATAAATCGAGTTGTACACGATATCTTAATCACCAACAAGGATTCTTTTTTGATACTGTAAATTTTACTGTATTAATGGCACAAGGAACAATATATGATGACCATTGTTTTTCGTATAGTAGTTATACTGATTCTACTAAAAATTTATTATCAAATGTGCATGTTATGAATAATAAAGATATTCCAGTACACCACTATTTTCCTATTCAAATAACACCTAAAATAAAATTTGATAGTACATATTGGGATAAATTAATTATTGTGGAATTAACTGAAAAAGGTTATCAAATAAATAGAAAGGGAATATATGTTAACGGAGCGGTCCATACACGAATAAGAGAGTACGGAGAATATGCGGTTAATATTGATACGATTATGCCATTTATTGCAATGGTAACTAAAGAAAAGAGCTTAGCGAAATTGACAAAGTCTAGTAAAATTTGGTTTAAAATTTCAGATAATTTATCTGGAATTAAAACATATAAAGCATATTTAGATGGTAAATGGGTGTTATCTAACTATAATCGAAGAAATGGTAAGTTATTTGTTAATCTAGCTCATACTAAAGTGAAAGGGGGTAAACATAATCTCAAACTTATTATTTCGGATGAAAGAGGGAACAGGAGAGAGAAGGTAATAGATATTGTTGTAAAATACTAATCAACTATAAGTATAGTTGTTAGATCGAGTGATTTTGAGGGACGAAAAATAGTATCGAGAATAAGTGAATTTAACAAGTAATAGTCCTTTTGTTTCCACATTTAGCACACAGTTTTGCATTTGGTGTTCTGTATGGTTTGACACAACTATTACAATCGAGACCTATTTTATTTAGGGCATAATGCATTATTGCATTTGGTTCAGTTTCTTTGAAACCTGTTAATTTATAGTAATATTGTAGTAGCTCTTTAAATTGTTCTTTTATATCTGAATTAGATGTTTTAAATCAAAGTGAATATAATTCTGAGGCTATTTTAAATTCTTCAGTATCCAATATAGGAATTTCTATCTTACATCTCCAACTATATTTAATTTCCATATTATTCAGATTATATAACGTAAGCAAGTTTTGTCAAATAGTAAGCAGATTAAGAAATATAGTTACCTAAACAAAGTAATCGGAATATTCCTAGTTACATCTTCCCCTCCA
>JAHDBM010000012.1:11898-46386 GCA_020630395.1 Flavobacteriales bacterium | reverse complement strand
ATATAGTTACCTAAACAAAGTAATCGGAATATTCCTAGTTACATCTTCCCCTCCATAAAAGCCTTCTAAAATCATGTAGTAAGTTCCAGCTTCTAATGGCTTTCCATTAGTATTGTCACCATTCCATCTAAATAATGGATCATTAGATTCATATACTTGTTTTCCCCATCTATTAAATATTTTAATGGTTAGGTTGTCATAACATTTTTCATATTCCCATTCTGGTAATTTGAAATAATCGTTTTTACCATCTCCATTTGGTGAAAATACATTAGGTACAAACGGGTTGGAAGAGTCTTTTTCAATGATGATTGTTAAATCACGTTCAAGTGTATCAAGTGTACTGTCACATCTTCTAGCTAAGCTCAATAAATTAACATCAAAAGTATCAATTGTTAAGGCGTCACAATCATCTACATTCCAACAAAAACGAGCTCCAGCTCTACCTATTCCAACAAAAGAATGCGGGCCTTGCTGATATACTTCTACATCTGTAATGGTTTGTGATGTACCAGTAGTAGTATCGGTATAATTAAAGTCATAATATCCGTTTAATTTTTGAGGAGGTAATGTGGTAATAGCTCCAAATGGAAAAGCTGAAGAATTAATTTGCATAAAAACAGAGTCTCCAGGACTTCCTCCAAAAGCAACAACATCAAAACATCCATTAGCATCAAATACAAAAGCTTCGTCATTAGGGAAAGGTCCAAATACAGCCGGAGAAGCTCCTTGTTCAAAATCTATTTTAAATACAGTCATATCCCAACTTGCAGAACCACTTATGTTTCGTCTAAATGAGCCTAAATTTGTTGGGAATCCTGCATCAGAACAAGTTGCTTGATAAACAACTCCTTTTTTATCAAAACGACTAGTTCCTCCATCAACATGGCTGTTATTAGTACCGTAATAGGTACCAAAATTTAAACTTGCGGCATTAGCATTAAGCGACATTAAATAAAAACCGGCACTAGAACTTTGAATAGCATTAGTTGTAACTGTAAAGCCAGATAAACCACCTAAACCACCATGTCCAGAAGCATATATGTAGTCACAATTATCCACAAGAAATGCAACTGGAGCCATATCTGCTGTGGTAGAAGTAAAAACTCTTGTAGTTAATGTATTATTAAATTTAGTGATAAACACTTTATCTCCATCATTGTGAACACCAGCAGTAGCCGCAATTGAACCATCTGATTGGCCAAGAATAAAAATATCATTGTTTTTATCAATTTCAACAAAAAAAGCTTGCTCATCATCTGAAGTACCAAAATAGGTGGCATCTACTAAAGCACTGCCTGTTGCATCTAAAGAGATAACATACGCTTCATTTCCTCCATTATGAACTGGAAATGCTCCTCCAGCAGCATTAATAAATGAAGTTCCAGCTGTACCTGAAATATAGGTTTTAATTCCATCACTTTTAACTCCATAAGCGGCATCATCTTGTGGTCCGCCTAAATAAGTTGAAAAAATAAGGGTTGTTAAGTCACTACTCAATTTTAATGCAATACCGTCTTGTTGTCCTCCATGTATGGTTTGATATGCACCAACTGAAGTAGGGAAATTATTACTTTCTGATACTGAAGATACATAAACAGCTCCTGTCAAGTCAGTGAAAATTTCACCTCTATAGGTGTCTCCGTAATTTGGAGTTATACCATTTTGACCATCAGTGCTACTACCGCCAATGTAAGTAGATGCATTTAATATTCCACCAGTAGGATCAAGAATAGATACTACAATGTCTTCTTGACCATTGTGAGTTACATCATAAGCACCAACTGTAGTAGGATAATCATTTGACTCTGAAGTACCCAGAATACATAAATTACCATTGTAATCAATTAAACTGTGAGGGTAATCATCTAATGTTCCTCCTAAATAAGTTGAATAAATAAGTACTAATCCAGTAGGATCATATTTGTTAATACACATATCTCTTGCTCCACCATAAGTTGTTTGGTATGCACCTACAGTAGTTGGAAGCCCACCAGGGGAAAATCCAGCTCCACCTACATATATATTACCTTGGTCATCAAAAGTTGCAGTGTGACCATATATAGTCTCAGTGGATCCCGAATAGGTAGAAGCTATGACTGTAGGATCTATAATTAAATCTTTCGTTTTATCATAATAGCCAATTTTATAAGAAATTATATTGTTTGTTAGTACATAATCTGCTGATATTTCGATTTTTTTTCCATTAATAACTTGATAAACATATGGAGCTTGCTCAGTAACTTGATCAAATGATGTTTCTATAACTAATTTACCGTTTACAATAGACATACCTTTTGTTCCATTATACTCCATTTTAAGGTTTGCTAAATTAGCACCAGGATGAAGTATAAAATCATATTTAAGATTCCCTTCATCACTTTTATATACCACATCTATCTTAGGGTATAAGTCTTTTCCGACAATGGTTTTGTAATTTC
Source organism: Flavobacteriales bacterium (assembly GCA_020630395.1). Taxonomy (GTDB): domain Bacteria; phylum Bacteroidota; class Bacteroidia; order Flavobacteriales_D; family CAJJDF01; genus CATLPG01. The sequence continues at coordinate 43,945 of JAHDBM010000012.1, read as the reverse complement.
CAACATTATTGGTCCATTTAGATGGATCATTGTCTAAAATATAATTATTGTAGTGAGCTTCTTTATCTAATGATTGATAGATTGGAATTTGAGAACCTATGTAATTTACTTTGTAATTAAAGCAGTTTACAATTTCTTTAGAAACATCTGGTTGGTGTTTTTGATGATGTTTATCACCAATCCTATTTATATCCTTAAGACTATAAAAATCGAAGGTTAACCCTTTTTCTTGTATGTAAATAGATCCACCTTTAATTGATGTTCTATATTTTACTGATGCGTCCCATTGACCTTTGTTTTCAGTGAAATCAATTGATGTTTCATGATTGTGAGCATGTACTTTTCCTAAAAAAGCGATTAGTATAATTGATAGTATTGTTATTAGTTTCATTACATTAAAAATAGATGTTATATAATATTACGATAATTCTTATAAATTGGTTTGGTTACTTCTTACTTCTTTTTTTAATACTCCAAGTAAATTCGTATCTAGATACTTCGTCACCACTTTTATCTTTACCTATAGAAATCATGGTTATTTTTTGAGGTTCATTTGTTTCAATTGATTGTTCAATAGCTTGTTTTACAAGATTTCCACTTGTGCATGTAAAATTGATTCTTCCAACTGCTTTTTTTGAAAAAGATCCTTTATGATCTACTACTAACATGGCAAAATCGTGCTTGTTTTCCATGGTTTGTTTAGCAACTATAGCTCCGGTAGATAACTCAGCAGCCATAGATTGAACAGCAAAATACATGGATTTAAATGGATTCGTATTGATCCATTTATATTTTACACTAGCAACAGCTTGCTGGCTTGATAGTTCTTTTAAACGAACACCAGTCCAAAAGGCAGCTGGTAATTTGAAAAAAGTAAATTTATTAAACTTACTAGCAGACAAGTTTTTCATGACTTACAATATGATGTTAAATAAAATCGTTTCATTAACAAATAATAAATGAAATCGAATAGCGCTAAAATAAGGATTTAAAGATTCAAAAGCTAATAGACTTAAACAGGATAATTTATGATATAACGCTACTATATAAAATCAAATAAAAATGATATGGTAAGTTTGAGAAAATGTTTAACAGTGGTAGTGCTTCTTTTGTTTATAATGTCTACTAGCTGTAAGTCAAAACAGCACATTAGAAAATGTGATGGTAAAAGAGGTATAAAAACTAATATGGGGGTTATGTAATTTATTTAATCTTGATAAAATAATGAAGTTAAATTTTGTAGTTAATTCATAACTCTATTTGTAAAATATATTGTAATTTTAATTCATTATAAATAACATAAAAAAACAAAATAGATTATGGCAGTATTAGTAGGAAAAAAAGCTCCATCATTTTCAGCACCAGCTTTAATTAATGGAAACGATATTCAACAAGATTTTTCTTTAGATCAGTATATAGGAAATAGTTATGTTGTATTTTTCTTCTATCCAAAAGATTTTACATTTGTTTGTCCTTCAGAATTGCATGCTTTTCAAGAAAAAGTAGCTGAATTTGAAGCTAAAGGATGTAAAGTTGTTGCATGCTCAACAGATACAGAAGAATCTCACTGGGGATGGGCACAAGTTGAAAAGAATCATGGAGGTATTAAAGGAATTAAATATCCAATAGTGGCAGATACTAATAAAACAATTAGTGATGCTTATGGTGTATTAGTTGGAGAATATGATGTAAATGCTGATGGTCAATTAATTTCTACTGGACCAATGATTGCATATAGAGGTCTTTTCTTAATTGACAAGGAGGGAGTAGTTAGACATCAATTAGTAAATGATTTACCATTAGGTAGAAATGTTGATGAAGCGTTAAGAATGGTTGATGCTCTTAAGTTTACTGAAGAAAATGGTGAAGTTTGCCCTGCAAACTGGAGTGAAGGAAAAGAAGGAATGAAAGCTTCATTTGATGGTGTTGCAGATTATTTAGCAGCTAACTAATCACAATTTAACTTATAAGTTTTTAAACTTTATAGAAAAACCACAAGAATTGTTCTTGTGGTTTTTTTTATTGGATTAATTTATCTAATTATCTTTGTAACCTAAATTTGTCAGATGTTAAACACGCTTATACAAGAAAAGCTTAGTGGTTTTTATAACCAAGAAATTCAAGAAAATCTTATTCAACTTCAAAAAACTAGAAAAGAATTTGATGGAGATGTTACCCTTGTAACATTTCCTTTGCTTAGGATAAGCAAAAAATCTCCTGAAGATACAGCTAAAGAATTAGGAGAATATTTAACTGAGCAGATTGATGATGTAAAAGAATTTAATGTTGTTAAAGGATTTTTAAACCTATCGATAGTTGATAGCTTTTGGGTTAATCATCTTAATGCAATAGTTAGTGATGAGTCTTATGGGGTTGATTATAATTCTGGAAAAACATTTATAGTTGAGTACGCTTCTCCAAACACCAATAAACCATTGCATCTTGGTCATTTAAGAAATATATTTTTAGGTTATTCTGTTGCAGAAATATTAAAAGCAAATGGACATGATGTTATAAAAACACAAATTATTAACGATAGAGGTATTCATATTTGTAAATCCATGATTGCTTGGCAAAAGTTTGGTAATAATGAAACTCCTCAGTCATCTGGATTAAAAGGGGATAAGTTAGTTGGGAAATATTATGTGAAGTTTGATAAAGTTTATAAAGAAGAAATAAAACAATTAATAGCTGAAGGAAAAACAGAAGATGAAGCTAAAAAAGAAGCTCCAATATTCATGGAGGCTCAACAAATGCTTTTAAAATGGGAATCAAAAGACCCAGAAGTTTATGCTTTGTGGGAAGAAATGAATAGCTGGTGTTATGATGGGTTTAATGTCACATATAATACTATGGGAGTTGATTTTGATAAGTTGTATTATGAAAGTGATACCTATATTTTAGGAAAAAACATTGTAGAAGAAGGTTTAAATAAAGGAATCTTATATAAAAAAGAAGATGGGTCTGTTTGGTGTGATTTATCCGATTATAAAATGGATGATAAATTATTGCTAAGGGCAGATGGTACATCAGTATATATGACTCAAGATGTTGGTACTGCAATTGAACGCTTTAAAGATTACCCTAGTACAAATGGGATGGTGTATACAGTAGGTAACGAACAAGAACATCATTTTAAAGTATTATTTATTATTCTTAAAAAGTTAGGCTATTCATTTGCTGATGAATGTTATCATTTATCTTATGGAATGGTAGAGCTTAGAAACAGTGCTGGTAAAGTTGGAAAAATGAAATCTAGAGAAGGTACAGTTGTTGATGCTGATGACATTATGGCTGAAACAGTTGAAGATGCGCGTTTAATGACAGAAGAAAGAGGTCATATTGAGCAACTTAATGAAGAAGAAAAAAGTAGGTTATACAAAACGATTGGTATTGGTGGATTAAAGTACTTTTTACTTAAAGTAGACCCTAAAAAAGGCATGTCGTTTAATCCAGAAGAATCCATTGATTTAAATGGTAATACTGCTCCATTTATTCAGTATGGATACGCTAGAATACAATCTATATTAAAGAAATCTAAACCTGTATTAACTACTCTTGATGTAGCTTTACAAGATTCTGAAAAAGAACTTATTAAGTGGCTAGTGGATTACCCTGAGGTTATAAAAGAAGCAGGTAAGTCGTATAGCCCTTCAATTATTTGCAATTACACTTTTGAGTTGGTGAAATTGTATAATTCTTTCTATCAATCAGTACCAATTTTAAGAGAAAGCAGTAAAGAATTATTAAATATGAGATTACTATTATCCCAAGAAGTAGCCAAAGTGATTAAAAAATCAATGAATCTTTTAGGAGTTAACGTGCCTAATCAAATGTAAATTAGGTCTTATGCATTTGTAGTTTTGTATTAAGAAATAACTATAATGATAAGGGGTTATTAAAAGCAATAAAAAAAGCGATCAAATTATTGATCGCTTTTTTTAATATCCTGTAAATAAGATTAATTACATAAGTTTAAACTCAACTCTTCTGTTTCTAGATCTACCAGCTTCAGTGTCGTTAGTATCAATAGGTTTGTTTGGTCCAAAACCTTCAGATGTAAGTCTTGATCCATCAATACCTTTTCCTTTTAAATAATCTGCAACTGCTTTTGCTCTACTTTCAGAAAGTTTTTGATTGAGTTCAGCTCCACCTGTATTATCTGTATGACCTCTTACTTCAAATTTAACAGATTGGAATTTTTTCATGAAACCAACAACTTCGTCTAATTTAGAATATGATTCAGCTTTAATATCAGATTTTCCAATCTCAAAGAATAAGTTTTCAATTTCGAAAAGTTCACCTTTGTATTTATCAAGGTCTTTTTCGTCAGTAATTTTATTCCAGTATACTAAACTAGACTTGTGGTCAACATCCATTTGGTCAAAACCTTTCCATTTCCCAGTACTGTGATCTACCAACATTGGAATCCAACCTAATACAACTGCTCCCATAGCAAGGTTTCCAACTATATACTTTGGCTTAACTTTCCCGTTTAATTCGAAGTGGTTTGGTAAATAATTTCTCTTCGTATATTTTACATCATACGTTTTTCTTGAATCTAACTTTAGCGTAACAGGTGTTACACCTTTGTATTCACCATCTACATATAGGTAAGCTTCTTTCGGTTCATTGGGTGCAAAAGTTACATCCTCAATAAATCCATTTTTTCTAAATACAGTTGCACAACTTGAAAGCATGGCTACTGTTAATGATAATAATACTATTTTTTTCATTGTTGTCTATTAAAATTTCGGAACAAAAATAACTAAATTAAGGAGACTGCAAAAACAAACTTATTTCTTAATTTTGTTTCTTATGAAGAGAGTTACGTTAATAAGTATTTTGTTTTGCTGTTTTTTTATTAATACAGGTAATAGCCAAAATACCAAGAAATTAAGTGTAGGAATGAATTTGGGAGCATATTTGCCTTCTAAAGCCTATGCCGTCTTCTTAAATGGACAACATCCTAATGGAGTAAATAGAGTATTAACAGATCAAATAATTAGACCTCAATTAGAGGAATTGTTTGGTTATCCTATAATAGATTGGACTTTTCCAGGTAATATGAGATATGATGTTAATATTTTTGGAGGAGGATATTTAGGATTAAGATTAGATGAAGATGTGTCTTTTATTATGAATTTTAACTTATTGAATGCAAATGTTAATCAACCATTAATTATTTCACTCGATAATCCCCAAAATATTGGAGGACAAACTGAGCAAGCTATAATTTCGGCTAGAGAACAAAGATTTGATGTTGCTTTAGGAATTGAAAATGAATTTAATCAAATAGGGCCGTTAGAATTTTATGGAGCTGGGGGAGGTATGGTAAATTACATTAGATTAGATCGTCATGAATTAGTGGTTAGAAACACAAGAAGGTATAGTATCATGCGCTTACAATTAGTTGGCGCCCGAAATAAAGTCTATGATGGTTTTGGTTATGGAGCTTTTGGTCAAATTGGAGCAAGATATTATTTCAATGAAAAATTTAGTTTTGATTTAGGGGTTGAAGCTAATGTTATTCGCAACAAAGCTTATGTAAGTGATTTAGTTGAAAATACAGGGTATTCTTCTACCTTAGCTGAAGATGCTGCAAAATTTAAATTAAATGGGAACATTTATTTTAGAATAATTTGGAATTAATAAGATGAAGTATAATTTAAGTGAAATATTAAGTCTAATAAAAGATAGGAGAACAATATATCCTGAACAATATTCTGATCGTAAAGTACATAAAGAAATTATTGAAGATATATTAAATAGTGCTATTTGGGCTCCAAATCATGGTAAAACAGAACCTTGGAGATTTACTGTGTACATGAGTGAAGAATCGAGAAAATCTTTATCTGATTTTATGGCTAGTTTTTATGTAGATGTTATTGGTGACAACTACAATGAAATGAAATACAAAAAAATCAAAAATAGACCATTAAAATCATCAGTAGTAATTGCAATTAATATGACTCCAGACCCTAAAGGACGTATCCCAGAAATCGAAGAAATACAAGCTGTTGCTTGTGCAGTACAAAATATGTATTTAACGGCTACAGCTTATGGCATAGGCGGATTTTGGGCTACTCCAAAACTATTAAATCTTCCAGAAGCTAATAAGTTTTTAGAACTAGGAGAACAAGATAAATGTTTGGGATTGTTCTATTTAGGTTATCCAGAAATTGATTGGCCAAAAGGACATAGAAAACCTTTGGAATACGTCACTAAATGGAAAGAGTAATCTATGCTTTTATCTAATTATAAAGAACACCCAACATTAAATAATTATTTGATTTTCACTTATACCAAGAGAGATATGGCAGATTATTTCGCCAAATTACTTGAAGAAAAGGGTATAGCATATAAATTGGATGAAAGCGAATATGGAAGAAGCGATTTATTTCTTTATGCTGTAAAAACATCCTATAGATCAGAAGCAGTTCATTGTAATTTTTTAGCTTACGGAAAGTATAGAAAACCACTTGTTTCTAATACCGTTATACGATATAGTTTATTAACTCTTTTTACAGGTTTAATGGTATTAGGTGTATACAGTTACTTTAATAGAGGAGCAAAAACAATAACCAAAGGTATGTGGGTGAAATCTAGAGGAACTCAAATACTTCAATTAAAGCAAGACGTTAATAAAACTAAACAAAATGAAAAGAGTAATTGAATTATTAGAAATTACATCTGAATTAGGTGCCGGAACCAGAGGTGCGGGCTTAGGGGTTGGAGCGTTAAAAGTTGCTGCATTAAATAAAAAATCAGATTTTTTTGCTCGATATCCATCTATCACGGTAAGAGATTTTAATGAATATTTATTTCAAGATTATACAACAAAACATGCCATTAGAATTGAGCATATTTTACATGAATTTGTACAAATATCTGGTTCGGTTTGTTCTAGTTTAGAAAGAGGTAGTTTCCCTTTTTTATTATCCGGAGATCATAGTACAGCTGCAGCAACTATTGCAGGGATTAAAAAGTATTACCCAACTTCTAAATTAGGAGTAATTTGGGTAGATGCTCATGCCGATTTTCATTCACCCTACACATCCCCAAGTGGTAATGTTCATGGAATGCCATTAGCCATTGCTGCACAAATGGATAATTTAGAGCAAAAAGTTAATGATGTATCTGATGAAACAGCTGAGTATTGGAGAAAATTAAAGGCTATAGGAGGAAAAGAACCTAATATTAGTCCAAATGACATTGTGTATATTGGAGTTAGAGATACTGAAGCACCAGAAGATTATATTATTGATAAATATGGTGTTAAAAACTTTAAAGTAGATGAAGTTAAAGAAAAAGGAGTAGATAAGGTTGTAGAAGAGACTTTTAATATACTTGATGATTGTGATATCATATATGTTTCATTTGATGTAGATAGTATGGATCCTGAAGAAATTTCAAGAGGTACAGGAACACCTGTTAAGAATGGGTTAAGCCTAGTTGATACTAAACATTTATTAAATACGATCGTTAAAAATGAAAAAGTATGTTGTTTTGAGATAGTAGAAATTAATCCATGCTTAGATGATAAAATCAATAAAATGGCAGAAACCGCTTTTGATATTATTGACGAAGTATCAAAAATAGTAGAACATTAATAAGGTATCGAGCCAACTTTTACTAGTCTAGCTCGTATATGTAATAAAGAAAATTGTGTGTAATGCAGTATACATTTAGAGTTTTAATAGATGCTGAAGAAGAAGTAGATGTTTTTAGAGATATAGTTGTTAATGCTAACGATAGCTTTTCTTCATTTCATGAAGCTATAATTCATGCTTTTGATTTTGAAGGGGGACAAATGGCGTCATTTTATTTAAGTGATGACGAATGGAATAAAGGAGATGAAGTAGGTTTAATGGATATGAGCGGAGAAGGAAGTAGTTTTCGCTTAATGGATAAAACGACTATCAAAAAATTAATTACAGAGGCAAATCAAAAAATGGTTTATGTTTATGATTTTTTAAACATGTGGTGTTTTTTTGTGGAGCTTATTAAAATTGATGAATTAGATGAGGCTAAACAATATCCTTATGTTGCGCTATCATTCGGAACTCCACCATCAGAAGATTCTAAAAACATAATAGATGATTTTTTATTACCTGATGAGTCTAGCTACGATTTAGGAGATGAATATGATGATTCTGAATTTGAAAGTTTTGAAAATATTGATGATCTTGATATATAGAGTTGTATAAATATGGTGTTGATATAACTAGTTAATATCATTATAAAATTGTATTTTAAAGTATGATAAAGTCTATAATCATATTTATTTCTTTAATTGGATCTGTTGTTTTTTCTCAAGATAACTACCTAAAAGATGAAGTATTAGTTAAATTATATGCTGATTACACGATTAAAAATGTAATTCAAAGTGTTGAAGAGGATAATGTTAATCTTCATGTAATTGCTAAGAAGTTAATATCAAAAAAATTGAATATATGGAGACTAGGCTATAATGAAGATGTAATGCCTGTTGAACAGTTTTTGAATATTATCGATCATAACAGATATGTCGAAGTAAGCCAGTTTAATCACACAAATATATTTACTAGAGATACGTGTCCTAATGATACCGACTTTGCATTAAGGCAATGGAGTATGAACAATACCGGACAAACAGGAGGTACTGTTGGAGCTGATATTGATGCTTGTAAAGCATGGGATTTTCATCCAAGCGACTCCTTAGAAGATACTACATATTACGGAGACAAAATTGTAGTTGCCGTTATTGATGATGGTTTTGATTTAAATCATCAAGACTTAAATTTCTTTGTTAATAATCAAGAAATCCCTAATGATAGCATTGATAATGATGGAAACGGTTTTATAGATGATGTTCAAGGTTGGAATTTTTATTGGGATTCTAATCTGATATACCAAGCTAACCATGGAACACATGTTTCTGGAATTATTGGGGCAAAAGGAAACAATAATGAAGGAGTTACGGGGGTTTTAGGAGGTGTAAGTATTTTGCCAGTTCAAGGATCATCTGGAATAGAATCTACTGTTATTGAATCTTATGATTATGTATTAACCATGAGAGATTTATATGACAGTACAAATGGAGCTAAAGGAGCTTTTGTTGTCGCTACAAACTCTTCTTTTGGTGTTGATAATGGGGATCCAGCCAGTTATCCTCTGTGGTGTGCTTTTTATGATACACTGGGATCAAGGGGTATTTTAAATGTAGCTGCTACAGCTAATAATAATGTTAATGTTGATGTTGTTGGAGACATACCAACTACTTGTTCAAGTCCCTATGTTATAGCGGTTACTAACACAACTGGAGCCGATACTAAAAATAGCTCAGGTTATGGAGTTACACATATAGATATGGGAGCTCCTGGATCAGGAATTTATTCTACCACTTCTAGTGGAGGTTATGGTACGCAAACAGGAACTTCTCAAGCAACACCTCATGTTGCAGGTGCTGTTGCTTTTATTTATGCAGTTGCTTGTTCAAACTTTATGCAGATTTATTACAATGAACCAGATAGCGTAGCTCTTTTAGTTAAAGAGGCCATTGTAACAAAAGGTGACCCATTAGGAGCACTAAATGCCATTACTGTATCAGGAAGAAGACTTAATTTATACAATAGTGCTTTTGATATGATTACCTATGGTTTGTGTAGTCTTACAGATTTAGAAGAAGATATATATACCGATCGAAATACGTTTAAATTATATCCTAATCCTTCTAATGGACAGTTTACAATTGAGTTTCTAAACAACACTGTTGGTAGCGGATCACTTAATATTTTCGATAATATAGGTAAAATGATATACCAAGAGGAGATTAGTGTTGAACGTAATGGTAAATATTTATTTAATAATGACTTAACAAAAGGGTGTTATTATTTAGATCTTAAGTTGGATAATGGCAGAAGAAAAGTAACTAAATTTATGATTAATTAACTTGCTTAACGTGAAAACAAGACAAACCATAGCTGTATTTGTTGTTCTAGGAGTTTTTCTAGTTAATATGTTTTTTGCGTCTGTTACTTTTTTTCATTTTAAGTATAATCAATCAGTTATCGCTAAAACGTTATGTGTACAAAAGGAAAAAGAAGTTAACACATGTCAAGGTAATTGTCATTTAAAAAAGGAATTAGAAAAAGTAGTTAAAAAAAAAGGTACTTCATCTAATGACTTTACATCTGAAGAATCACACATAACGAATTTATTTAATGTAAATGTTGCTACATTAGTTCCAACTGTTCTTAATCGTAAACAACTTATGGCTTTGGTGTTAAATAATCCATTTCCCATGTCGGGACATACCCTTAGTTTGTTAGATCCTCCAAAAACAATCAAGTTAATGTAACTTCATACTCTACTAAGAGAGTATGTTATCAAATATTAATTGTTTAATAAATAGGATGAATAAAATGATGTTATTCATGTTGTTATTGTGTGCACAAACGTATGCATGTGATATATGCAACATGAATGTAAGTTTAATTCCGGAAGATAATAAAAACATATTTTCAATATCGAATAGAATTAGGCTTACACAAGGAGAATATAACGTCTTTGGTAAAGTTCAAACATATAGTAGACATACAGGACAGGGAGCTAATCAAACTTATCATTATGGGAAAAAAGTTAAAGAAACGTTTGCCTTATTAGATATAAGAGGAGTATATAATTTTTCTAAAAAATGGAGTTTAATTGGAAGTTTACCAGTTGTAAATAATATCCAAGTATACGATCAAGAAATCATGACAGATTTAACCGAAATAGGAGATCCAATGTTAATTGGGATGTATCAAGCTTTTAATTCTAAAGTAACCTCTCCAAATGTTAAATTTTCACAAAGATTGTCGGTTGGAGGAGGAGTTAAGCTTCCATTTGGAAAATCAAACGTATATTATAATGATAGCTTGGTTGATTTAGATTTACAACCAGGAACAGGTTCAGTTGATGCATTGTTTACAATAGATCACTTGATTAGATATAAATCAATAGGATTAATGCAAAATATGAATATGAAAATAAATAGCTTTAATAAACAAGGTTACCGATACGGAAACTCTTGGAATCATAGTGCTAATTTATTTTATATGCAGTCTGTAACGACTGATATTAATATTATGCCCTACACTGGTTTGTATTATGAATATGCAAATCAAGATTACATTAGAGAACAAGATATCTCTACTGTTATTATACAATCAGGTGGAAATGTAACGTTTGCTACAGTAGGACTTAATGTATATGTAAGCAAAGTAAGACTAGATATACAATACCAAAAGGCAATACAAAATAGTATGAACGGAAGCACACAGCTTCCAACCATTAATAGAGTTCAATTTGGACTAATGGTGTATTTAAATTAATAATAGTTTTTAAAAGAATATATAATGAAAAACATAACAAAAATAGGATTGGCAACAGCTGTAGTAGCAATGCTCATGTTAAGTTGTAAAAAAAATAAAGCCGAAGATGATGGGCATGATCATCATCATGGTCCTTCGGATGGTCAAGGAACGGTTGTGTTAAATGCAAATTTTAATGTTAACGGGACAGCTTTTAATTATGGAGATGTATATGAAGATGATTTCGGGAATGATTATAAGTTTAGCTTAGTAAGAATTTACATGGGAAATATTCGCTTTTTAGATCATGATAATAACGCTTCTTATGCTGAGGAAAGATTTGTGTTGTTAGATCCTGATAATAGTTCTTATAATTTAGGATTGCTTGCAGCAGGTCATCATCATACATTAGCGTTTAACATGGGGATGGATTCTACAACAAATCATTCCGACCCTAATACTTATCCATTATCAAGTCCGTTATATCCACAGTCGCCTACTATGCATTGGTCATGGTCTAATGGATATATATTTTACAAACTTGAAGGAATGATTGATACAAATGATGATGCTGTATTTGATCAAAATTTAAACCTTCATATTGGAGCAGATGAGTTAAGAAGGGCAGTACAAGGTACACTTCACTCAGATATTGTTAAGGATCAAGCAAATACGATTAATTTATCAGTGGATTTAGGTAAATTTATGACGGGTGTAGACCTTAAAGTAGAAAATTCTACACATACCATGAATAATATGCCTTTAGCAACTAAAGTAGCAAATAATTCTACGTCAGTAATAACATTACCCTAATTATACTTGGTAAAGTCATTGTCATATTTTTTAATTTTTTTATTAGCAATGACTTTATTGTATTGTAATGATATTGAGGTTGTAAATGATGAATATTCTCAAGAATTACCAGCTCATTTTCCATCAATAAATTTTCCTGAAGGTAATGAGTTGACAGCTGCTAGAATAGCATTAGGTAAACATCTATTTTACGATAAAAATTTATCAAGTGATCGATCATTATCTTGTGCTTCTTGTCATTTACCTGAATATGCATTTTCTGATACAGTTAGCTTAAGCAAAGGGGTACATGGAAGAATAGGAGAGAGGAATGCCCCTTCATTAACGAATGTAGCCTACAATAAAGCTTTTTTTAGAGATGGAGGTTCTCCTACACTCGAATTACAGTCAATGGGGCCAATTGAAGATTCTAATGAGATGAATTTAAATATCTTGGATGCTGTCAAACGCATGGAAGAAAATGATTGGTATATACAAATGAGTAACAAAGCTTACGGTAGAACCCCAGATACTTATGTGTTAACTAGAGCATTGGGAGCTTTTCAAAGAACCATTATTTCGGGAAATGCAAAATATGATCAGTATAAAAAAGGTGAAATAGCGTTTACAAAAGAAGAAAAAGAAGGAATGAAGCTGTTCTTTGGTGATAAAACCAGTTGTTCATCATGTCATTCGGGATATAATTTTACTAATTATCAATACGAAAATATAGGACTATATGAGCATTATACCGATTCTGGTAGAATGAGAATAACCCTTAAGGAGGAAGATCGTAATAAATTTGTTGTTCCATCTTTAAGAAATATAGCGGTAACAGCACCTTATATGCATGATGGTAGTATACAAACACTTAGAGATGTTATCCTTTTTTTTAATAGCGGAGGCTATGATTATGATAATAAAAACAATAGTGTTAGGCCGTTAAATTTAACTGAACAAGAAATTAATGCATTAGAAGCATTTTTAAAAACACTTACAGATGATGGATTTCTTGAAAACAAAACATTAACTTTAAAAGAGGAGAGTAAATTTCCAATTATAAAATGAAAGCATATTTAGCCATATTATTAGTGTTCTTTCTTGCAGTTAACTGTAAGAAAAAAGATTTTGAGGAAGAAGAATGTACCACTACCGAAAAGTCTTATGAACCAACTATAGTTCAACCTAATATTCCTCAAGGCTTTCCACAAATGGCGATACCTCAAGATAATCCGCTAACAATAGAAGGAATTGAATTAGGCAGGCATTTATTTTATGAAAAAAAATTATCAGGTAATAATACCATGTCTTGTGGCTCTTGTCATGCACCTAGTTTAGGTTTTTCAGATAGTGCAAGGTTTAGTGTGGGGATTGATAATATTGCAGGAACCAGGCAAGCCATGCCAATCATGAATTTAGGTTGGAAACTTAACTTTTTTTGGGATGGTAGATCAGCTACTTTAGAAGATCAAGCATTTTTGCCAGTTGTGGATGAAATTGAAATGCATGAAAATTGGCCTAATGCAGTTTCTAAATTACAAAGCGATCCAATTTACCCTGATATGTTTAGAAAAGCGTTTGGAACGGATGTGATTGACTCTGTTTTAGTGGTTAAAGCAATTGCTCAATTTGAACGAACATTAATTTCTGGTAACTCTAAATATGACCGTGTATTAAGAAGAGAAGAGGGGTTTACACCACAAGAAGCAAATGGATTTAGTTTATTTAGTAGCTTAACTGGAGGAGACTGTTTTCATTGTCATGGAGGAATTTTAACAACCGATCATTCCATACAAAATAATGGGTTAGATGCTACATTAACTGATCTTGGATTAGGAGCTGTTACTGGTTTATCTAGTGATAATGGTAAATTTAAAGTGCCATCTTTACGTAATTTAGTATTTACAGCACCATACATGCATGATGGCCGCTTTAATACGCTTGATGAAGTTATTGATTTTTATAGCACAGGAGTTCATGGAAGTTCTCCTAATATTAGTCCAAATATGGAATTTGCATCTCAAGGAGGTGTAAATCTAACACCAGGAGAAAAAGCAGATTTAAAAGCGTTTTTATTAACTTTAACAGATTCAAGTTTTATTACTAACCCTGATTTTCAAGATCCCAACTAATAAAACTTAAATGTCCATGATGGATAACTGTAATTGATAAACGAATATTAACATAAAAATACCAGCTAATTGGTTCACCTAAATCTTATGAAATACTTTTTAATATTAATCACCTTATTTTTATTTATGTTTTCTTGTAAACAAGATAAAAGAGGTTGTACAGACCCTAATGCTTGTAACTTTGATGCTGATGCTGTTTCTAATGATGGTACATGTGATTATTGTGATACAACTCAACAAATAACATTCAATTTTTCGCATGTTTATAATGCTACACCTGTATTAGCTGCTGATTTTAATGATTTAAAGTTCACTAATCAAAAAGGAGATTTACATAGTATTAGCAAATTAAAGTATTTGGTATCTGATATTGCCTTGCACGAAGCAAATGGCGATAGCGTATTAATTGAAGATTATAATTTAGTTGATTTAGGAGCAGGAATAGGTTTAACATATTCTCCTTCCACAAGTTTTGATAATGGAGTTTATACAGCTATTTCATTTAATTTTGGATTTGATGTAGCTGATAATATTACTGGAGCTTATCCAGATTTGAATATTACGAATTGGGGTTGGCCAATGATGTTAGGAGGAGGTTACCATAATATGCAATTCGAGGGGATGTATGTAGATACAGCAACAGATACAGTTGGATTTGCTTACCATAATGGAAAAGCAAGGGAAATTACAGCTGCTCCAGATACTATTTTTCATCCTAATCACTTTAGAACTAAAATTACGGGCACAAATAATTTTACGATCAGTGAAATAGTGAATACAACCATTGAAATTAAAATGAATATTGCGAATTGGTTTAAAACGCCTAATGTTTGGGATTTAAATCAATATAATCAAATGTTAATGCCTAATTATCAAGCTCAACTCTTGATGAATCAAAATGGTAGAGATGTGTTTGATTATATCGTAATTCAGTTACCTGCAGAAGATTAATATGATAAAGCTTTTTGCCATATCAATTTCTATTCTTTCTCTAAGTTTACTTTCTTCTTGTAGAAAAAAAGGGTGTACAAATCCTTTAGCCGATAATTATGATGATAAAGCTAGGGTAGATGATGGTTCTTGTGTGTGTAAGGCAGTTAGTGGAGTAAAACCTACACCTTATGTTCTTAATATTCCAGATCTATTCCAACAGTATTTGCCTAGTCCAAGGATACCTAATGATAATCCATTAACTAATGAAGGTGTTGCTCTAGGTAAGAAGTTGTTTTACGACCCCATTTTATCCGATAATAATACGTTATCCTGCGCAGGATGTCACATGCCAGCATATAGCTTTGACGATACAAGTTCATTTAGTACGGGAATAAATGGATTACCAGGCAAACGAAATGCAATGCCTTTAGTGAATTTAGCATGGAATTATGGACGCTTTAATTGGGATGGGAGTGGAGATAGTCTCGAACACCAAGCTTTTGAGCCAGTTAGAAATGAATTAGAGATGCATGAAGATTGGATTGATGCAGTTAGTAAGTTACAAGCATCAGTTGATTATCCCAATATGTTTAAGTTAGCTTTTGGTACTTCTACAATAGATTCAGTTTTGGTAGTGAAAGCACTAGCTCAGTTTGAACGGACACTAATTTCAGGAAATAGTAAGTTCGATAAATTTTTAAGAAATGAAGTATCGCTTACCTCCCAAGAATTAAATGGATTTAGTTTATACATGAACGAAAATAAAGGAGATTGTTTTCATTGTCATGGGGATCCTGTAAATCCATTATGGACAGATAATGATTTCCATAATAATGGATTAGATGCAACTTTCACAGATAATGGATTAGGAGACGTTACTGGAAACTCTGCTGATAATGGTAAGTTTAGAACACCTACAATAAGAAATTTAGTTTTTACTGCCCCTTATATGCATGACGGTAGATTTAATACCATAGAAGAAGTAATAGAGCATTACAGTACGGGCTTACAAAATTCTCCAACTATTGATCCATTGATGAAAAAAGTGGGTAGTGGGGGAGCAAATCTTAATCCAACCGAAAAAGCTGATATAAAAGCGTTTTTACTAACACTAACAGATTCTAGTTTTGTAACTAATCCTTCCTTTTTGCCTTAGTTTTTTTACAAACTTGAAAGAATTTCACCCTTTTTTGTTTAGATATAAAACAATATGAGTTTTAATAAATGACCCAAAACCATAGATTAAAAAAAAGAAAGGTCTAAATAATTTAAAATTTATCCATTTCAATACATTTTGCAAAATCAACAAAACATTTATTATCCACTTAGGAAAAGTATCTATCGACTCACTTGTTGTAGAGTTTTTGTCATTTGAACTATGCTTATCACTCAAACGTTTAATTAATAAAGATTCAGCATTATTAATTATTTCTATGGATGTATTATATGCTTTGAGCATGTAGGTTTAACTTATTGAAGTTACAAATCGTTTCTAATGACTAGATAGTATCATTTTTTTAATCTTAATCTTACCTAGATTTTCTTTTGAACTCTTTAATTTTTTTTTGCATTTCCATATCAATGTCATCTATTAAAAATGATATTATATGTTTTATATATTCCATCAAGTCGTGAACATTATATTTCTCAAGTTTACGTTCATAGTGTGCAAAGTCATTACCTAAATCCTTAACCTCTGATATTGCAGATATGAATGGTTTTATTTCATTCAATTCATCCGAATAGTCACTATATTTAGATTTAACATTTAATTGATAGTCGTAAAAAGTATTAATTTTTGGACCAATACTATATTTTTCATCTAAATCAGATGTAAGGGCTGGAATTTTACGTTTAAAATAATCAATAAAGAGTTCTTCTATAGCCTTCCTTAGAATCATTCCACCACAATCTTCATCAATATCTTTAATTATTTTAATAGCATTTCTTACCAGACTTCCAAATGTATCACTGTAGTAAGTTAGTTTACTTAAATTAAAGTCTAATTCATCTATTTCAATCTCAATTTCTTTTTTAACCATATTAACCCATGATGAGATATTATCTTTTAGATTTTCTAGGTTTATTGGTTCAGGATTTTTAATAAGAGTTGACAAATCAGTATTGTTAAATTCAATAAGGAATCTGTCACTATTGATTTTTTTAATTAAAAAAAGACAATTATAATTTGCATCAATGTTTCTACTGATATTAATTTGAGCAAAGCTATTATTGCCACTATTCATTTGTTTAACATTAAACCCAAACGATTTATTTGCTATCAAATCAAATACATTTATTTCCTTCTTATTAATTAAATCTAACTGCCATATTAAACTAATTTGTACAAACAAAAATACCCAACAAGTGTCTAACAAAAAGAAAGTTACATCAAACCTTATTAACTAATTATCAACAATAACCCAACCATTTCCACCGTACTAACAGTATGACTTATCTAACAATAGAAGAAATACTAAACCAATATCCAAATTTACCATAGGGAGTTTGTATAAGTATTGTTGGGAAAGTATCAGTTAAATTCGGTAAGTATAAATCGGCTTCTAAACTATCTCCATTAGAAGTAGGAATCATTAATTTTGTAGGTGATAATACTTGAGAATTTCCAATTAAGGTTACTATCAGGAGTATAAAAAGAATAGAATATCTCATGTGTAATTGAAATTAAACAAGTAAAAATCAAGGACAATGGTAGCTCTCACCAATCCAATCTACACTATCGGTACAGAATTTAAGATCTCTCGTGTATTGTCCTTCTGCTAATTCTTGAACAGACTTTTGGTTTAATGCTCTGTTTAATTGTATTGTTCTTCTAGCAGAGAAAATACCAAATCCATTTGTAATATTGGTATATTCTGGTCTTTCCGTAACAACTCCTGTAACAGGTTTGTTTACATCAATATATGTAGTTAATTCATTATCAGCAGCTGTAACCATTAATTGAACATTTCTAATAACTCTTTTAGTAACTCCAACAGTATCCATTAATGCTTCTTGATTAGATAAGAAAATATAAAAGCTTTCTCCATTAACTTCTCTTTGTAATTCAACAAAAGAAGTAGGGGAAGGTTTTTTATCAGAACCTAAAAACCAGTCAATAGATTTTCGTGTGATATTAGCTCCTTTATGTTCGTCATAAAAAAACCTTAGTGCTAAATCGTAACGGATACCATCTAATGTAGTTGTCCACTTAGGGTCAATAGTACTGTATACACCAGGAGCAGAAGCAAAAGGAAAACCATTTAATGTGCTTAATATGGTTGAAGTGGTAAAACTATAATTACCTAAAAGTGTAGTTTCGCTACCAAATTCTTTTCCATCAGCAGTAACAGCTAGACGGTAAGTACTGTTAGCATCTAAATTGGGTTCTACAAAAAAGTATACTTTTTGAGAATCTGGATAGAAAATTCCTTCATTAATATTGTTAACCCATTTCTCTTGTAAGGTATATACTGTACCGACAGCTCCATTAGTTACTTGCTCAATACGTGCATTAACATTTTTAAATAATATAGAGTCGTTAATATTTGCCGAATTAAGATTGTTAGCTCCTAAATATGTTCTATTAATTTTGATGTAGTGTGTATCTACAGATTGATCTAACAAACCATAAACAATAGGAACTTGATCGTAAGGTGCATTTACATCAAAGTCAGTTTTACAACTAAATAAACATACTGAAATAAGTATCGTAAAGAAAAAGAGTTTCATTTAATGATCGTTTTGATAATTAAAAATAGGCATAAAGGATGTATTAATTGACTTATTTTTGAGAAAACAATACTTTTTTATACACTTTATTTCTGTTATAAATGTCTCTATAAAATTGAATATTATTATTAGAATCGGGAAGTGCTGTAAAATAGTCGATATCTACAGCTATTTTTTTCTTTAAGTTAAATCTTTTTTGATTGTTACTTTTTGTAAGGTTTTTAACAGAATCAAGCGTTAGGTTAGGATCTTGCTTTTTTAAAATATAGGAAGCAAGTTTTAGTGGTTCATGAACTCTAACACAGCCATGGCTATAAGCTCTTACATCATTTTTAAATAATGATTTAGATGGTGTATCATGAAAGTATACGTTATAATTATTAGGAAAAATAAATTTTACTTTACCTAATGCTGTTC
The DNA here is from genome assembly GCA_020630395.1 of Flavobacteriales bacterium. GTDB lineage: Bacteria > Bacteroidota > Bacteroidia > Flavobacteriales_D > CAJJDF01 > CATLPG01. The sequence goes on along the minus strand of JAHDBM010000012.1, from coordinate 24,603 downwards.
CACCACTTCTTGTTTGGGTTATTCTATAATTAAAATTACTTTGAGTTACTTTGCTCCAATCAATACTTTTATGATCGATTTTTTTACGATTTTGATCCATAATAGTATATCCTTTTTTCTCTATAACACTAGCATTTTTTTTAATGTTTGGTAAAATTTCTTTAGAAGAAATACTATATGGTATTGCCCAATAAGGATTTAAAATAAGGTATTGCATAGTGGCTTTAAAAGTAGGTGTTCGAGTAGTGTTTTTACCAACTACAACTCTATACTGGTCTATTACTTTATTGTTTTCAATTACATTTAAAGTGTAACTAGGGATATTAGCAAAAAACATATCAGTTGAGTCAAATGTTTTATGTCTTAATTTTTCTAAGCTTATAGCAGCTAATTGATATCTTTCGTAATTTGTTTTGCTGAGCATGTGTGCAGTAGCTCTACCAATTCTTCCATCATTGCTTAATCCATGTTGATGTTGAAAGTATTTTAAAGCATTCATAAATGAGCTATCATCTTTGTAATTAGAGGAGTCTAAGTAATTATTCAATAATAGTGCAATTCTTGCTTCATCATAAGCCTCTGTAGAGTCTTTTTTCATAGACGAAACATATTGTCTTTTTTTTGTCAATTGATGCTTCGCTAAAAATTGAGCTAAACCTTTTTGTAATGGAATATAAAATGGGTTTTTGGGACTAGTTTTTTCTAATGCTTTTGATATGTTGTTGTTGGAAATACCATCAATAATGTGCTGGACGTCAATTAAAGATAGTGTATCAATAGTTGTTTTTATGGATGCGCTATCATATTTGTAGAGGTTAGTAACTCCAAATTTGTTGTATGTGAAAAAACGGATAGCTTCTTGGCTAAATATAATATCTAATGAAGCAAGTAAGTTAATATCTTTTTTAGATTTTATAGATGTGTCATATAGTGATCTTAATTCACTTATATTGAAATAACTTGAATCAAAACCATATTCATTTGCTTTTGAAACAATAGTCAGAAAAGATTTAGCTGATTTATTGGGTTTAAATCCATCAGTCCATAATGATTTATACTCTTTGTATAATTCATTTGTTTTAGGCAAAAAAGAGATACTGTCTTTAAATACTTTAACTGGATCATTTAGCAGAAGCTTTATGTGTTGATTATTAAGTTCTGCTTGTTTATTTATGTTAGATTGAATCTTATCTTTAAAAGAATCTATACTAATATATTCCTTATTATTACAAGCACATAAGATTAAAAAAGTAATACTATATAAAAGTGTTTTGTTCATGTGCTATTAGAATACAAATACCTTGCCATTTACAAGCTCTATTCTATTTTACGAAATTCATCTGTAACAGTTGTTTTATCTCCAACAAATCCTGCTTTTGTTTTAAACGTATTTTCACTAGATGATATAATTTCACCCATAAATACTTGTCCGTTAAAGAAATCTTCATCTCCTTCGTTTTCTTTGAAGGGTTCTAATTGATATTTACAATCGTTTATCCAACTGATTTTATATTTATACTCTTCTCCGGTTTTTAGATTTGTTTCTGTTTGGGTTGTAGCGTCTCTAAAGATCATTATTTTTTGTTTTTTAGAGATCATCTGAAAGGTTCCTTTATGAAATTTTTTACAATCATGCTGTGCAGTATCGTTTTGAGAATATGATAATGAACATAATAATAGTGATAATAGGATGATAATGCTTTTCATGAATAAATGTTTTTTGTAAAAAGTAATGATTTCATTCTACTCTTTTACTATTTTAACAATATATTGATTATTTAGTTTTATCATATAAATTCCTGGCTCGTTATTCAGGTTAACGGTATTAGATAATGGTTTACTAATATGTTGAATAACTTTTCCTTGTACATTAATAATTTTTACATCTTCTAATTTTATTCCCTCAATAGTAAAGCTATTCTGAGTTGGGTTAGGGAATACTCTTATATTGTCAATATTGCTTGCTTTGATGTTTGTTGTATTAAAATTGCAACTAGTTATACTTACTAAAAAAGGAGTTTTAGAAGTTGAGTCAATTGTTTTAGCTTCATTAACGGAAATTACACTAGTATCATAATATACATCTCGAATAGCTTTTAGCGACCTATAATTACCTGGATTACATGATGAAACAGGATCTGTGCATATACCACCAATGGATATTGATGGACCACTTGTGCCAATAGGTAAATTATCGCCAGTACAATTAGAAACAGGAGAGGATACATTATCTTCCCAATAATAAGAAACAGTACCGTCAGTTCCAGGAGTAAATGTGCCTTCTAGTTTATGAGATATTATAATACTGCCTAGATTTCCACTTACTAATTCCCATTCAAGTTGTCCACTACTATTATATACATCAGTATTACCATCTATGGTTAGTGCAGTAGTATTTAAATTGTTAACATTCATCATGCCATAAGCATTAGATGAATAGTCAAAAACATCATAAATTGATGGTATTGAGTGTACTCTTAAATCTGTAATAATAGTTTGTTTTTTAGCATAAAATAAGTGTGTTCTTTGAGTTAGTGGTCCACTATTTGCTCCCATATACGATCTTATTGCTCGAATAGGCCCATTTTTATTAGTAGCAAATGCTCCTTCACCAATAGCAAATGTATATTCTGATCTTCCACATGAACCCGGAGCAAAAAAGTTTTGATGACCATTAAATATATTAGGGTTAGAAGTGTTTTTTTTGATATATAACTCTTCATTTACCCATCTATCAATCATATTAACTTGGTAAGTATTAGTTATTAATGTTGACGTTTCTGGATTTGGCCCAGAAGTAATGTTATAATTTGTAGGATATGTACCTGCAGTTAAATTGAAATTATACGATACATAACTTACACCAGCATCTTGATTTAAACTACCATTATTTTCAAAAAGGTATAAAAAAGCTGAATCGTTATTATTTAGTGGGTTAGCAATTTTTATTTCGCAACATAACGTATTTAACGTGCCATTTGGGTTTGTAGTAGCATTAGCTTTGTCAGCTAAATCACTCCACATAATAACCAGTTCGTCATCATTATCGAAATTAAAATCTGTAGAATCTTTACCTATAAAGGTATTTTCATCTGAGTAAAATAACTCATTTACTCCGGTTGGCACAGAGTAATATGTGCTGGCAAAAGGACCGTAAGGAGAAGTGATATCATTCACTTCCATTTCATCAATTTGTATAGGGATTTGTTGCCATGCCCCCGTTTTGTATACAAAACCAACTATGTTTTGTGGAGATTTTCCTATAATACATGGTACTTGGTTTCCTTTAAGTACAACAGGATATAACTCTTGTGTAAAACTTTTGTTAAACCACATGACTAAACTAATCAATAAAAGTGCAATGTTATTCATGTTATTTTGTATAAATATTTGATTTAAAGATATATAAATTATGTTGTTAATTTATCTTGAATACATTGATTCAATAAAGATGGTAAATCAATATTATCTTGATAAGCCACTTGCTGTGGGATTAAGCTAGCTTTAGACATACCAGGTGTAGTATTAACTTCAATTACATAAGGTGTAATATCATCTAACATATAATCTATTCTAATTATTCCAGATAATCCAAGTAGATGATATATATTAATCGTTAGTTCTTGTATTTTGTTTGTTAGCTCTTTACTTATTCTGGCGGGTGTGATTTCATCTGATAAGCCTTTGTATTTAGCTTCAAAATCGAAATAATCGTTATGGCTTACAATTTCAGTTAATGGTAATGTATATACTGTTCCTTTTGATATATATGCACCACAGGTTACCTCAGTTCCATTAATATTAGATTCTAATACGACTTCTTTACCTTCTTTAAATGCATTTTTTATGGCATCTTGAATATTACTTTCTTCTTTTACTTTTGATATTCCAAAGCTAGAACCTCCATCATTTGGCTTTACAAAAAGAGGTAACCCTAATTCATCAATAATATGTTTAGTATTTACTACTGAATTATGTTGTCTTAAAATTATGGAGTTTGCACAAGATATACCATGTTCTTTTAATACTTTATTAGTTGCCCATTTGTTAAATGTTAAAGCAGAAGCTTTTTGACTACAAGTAGAATAGGGTATGTCTAACATGTCAAAATATCCTTGTAGCTTCCCATCTTCTCCTGGAGTACCATGAATCGTTATGTAAGCAAAATCGAATGTTATTTTTTTGTTTTGATAGGTAAATGAAAAATCATTTTTATCGATAGGATATTCTTCATTATCAATTGAAACTACCCATTTCTCTTTTGTTATAATGACTAAATACTTAATGTATGTATTTGGAATATTGGTTAAAAGAGTATCTGCACTGTTTAAGGATACTTCATATTCGCTAGAATAACCTCCGGCAATAACACCAACAATTATATTTTTCATCCTAAAATAGTATTAACAGCTTTACCTATAAGTGTTTCTCCAACATAAGGAGTGTTTTTAGATTTAGATACAATATCTTTTTTGTTATACTCCCATTTTATATCGGGGTTAAATAACGTTAAGTTTGCTTTATGATTTACAGCTATTGACGGTATTGCCATATTAAGAATGCTTCTTGGCGCTATTGTAATTTTATCAATTATTTCGGTAATAGATAATTTACCAGTTAAATTTTTATTGATAGAGCCATAAAGAGTTTCTAAGCCAATAATACCAAAAGAAGCGTCACTAAATTCAATATTTTTTTCTTCTATGTTTTGTGGAGAATGATCGGAACATATCGCATTAATAGTTCCATCTTTTAAGCCTTCAATTATTGCAACTATATCTTGTTTTGATCTAAAAGGAGGGATTACTTTTGTATTAGCGTCATAGGTATTACAAGCTTCATCAGTAAAGTATAATTGATGTGCAGCAACATCACAAGTTACTTGTAGTCCTTCTTGCTTTGCTTTTCTTATAAGTTCTATACTATTAGTAGATGATATAGTAGAAAAATGAATAGGCGCATCATGATATTTTGACAACTGTATATCCCTATTGATTTGTATTTCTTCAGCAATTGAAGGGAACCCTTTTAAGCCCATTTTAGTGCTCACGATACCTTCATTAAGTTGAGCGTTTTTCGACAACTCTTTGTCACTAGCAAATACAAAAACTTTAGTGTTAAAGGTTTTAGTGTATAAAAGTGCTCTAGAGAGCAAACTACTTGATATATGCTGTTTGTCATCAGTAAAACCAATAGCGCCAGCATCTTTCATATCCGCAATTTCAGCTAGGTCTTTTCCGTTTAACTCCTTACTTAATGCACCATAAGGATGAATGTTTATCTCTTTATGGTTTCCTCTGTTTTTTATAAATTCTATTTGAGTTCGGTTATCTATTGGTGTTGCTGTATTAGGCGATAAGGCAATTTCAGTAAAACCTCCCTTTTTAGCAGCTTCAATACCTGTAGAAAGAGTTTCTTTCCATTCTTCTCCGGGCTCTCTAAAGTTTGCTTTAAGATCAAACCACCCAATAGATGCATGTAAGTTAGGCTCATCTATAACTTGATCAGTTTCTTTGTTAGATAGATTACCTATCTCTTTAATTGTTCCGTTTTCAATGTATATATCAACAGTTTGTAAATGAAAATCACTGTTAGGATCGATTATTTTGGCTTGTTTAACAAGAATTCGCATAGCAGCAACTGGTTAAAGATTTGCTAAAGATAGAAAACCAGTTGCTTTAATAGTTATTGGTACTAATTTTTTATACAAAAACTGATGTTAATAATTTACTAGGGGAGGGTTAGTGGTCTTTATATATATATTTTCTTTCATTCTCTCAATATTAGAAGTTCCTTTACTCATGTAAAAAGAAGGTCCATTAATTAGTGTCCAATCTTTTGAAAGAATAGTACTAACATAGTTAAAGTTTGCTTGGATTTCCTCTGGACTTATAGAGAAGTTTATATATCCATGTTTTTTAAGTTCTAAATATTTTACATGTTTATTAAATAATTTAACGCTCCAAGCTGGAATAGGTATTCCCCTAGAGGATGTAATGCTGGGTGTAATAAATTCAACCCCAAGGCTATTTTTACCATTTCTAGCTTTATATTTTTTTAGTGGAATATCATTTACCCATGCCGAATGCAAATCTCCAGTAAGTACAACTATATTTTTAATTTGTTGATTCACTAAATAATCGATTAACCTATTTTTTTCATATAAATAACCATCCCATTGGTCTGGATTAGCAGTAACCCCAGCAACTTTAAATGGAGTAATCATTACTTGTTGAGCAAAAATATTCCATGTATTAGAATCTCTTGATACATTATTCTTTATCCAATTAAATTGTTTGTCTCCAATTAATCTTCTAGTAGAATCTGTTCTATATCTTTTTTTTCTAGAAGATTGTTTGTCTCTTCCATCTATTCGAGTATCAAGAAATAGTAAATTAATATTATCTCCATAAGTTAATTTTCTATACAAATGGCTGTGTTCTTTTTCTCTTATTGGCATCCATTCATAGTAAGCTTGTTTTGCATGCTTTAGTCTTTCTAAATAATCACCTTCAGTGCTATCATGATTAGAAGCTCCATTCTTGTAGGAATCATTTGCTATTTCATGGTCGTCCCAAATATTTATAAAAGGAAAATTTTGATGCAATTGTTGTAATTGTTGATCCTTTCTATAATGAGCATATCGATCACGATAATCAGTTAACGTTAAAATTTCATAAGGCGGAAATGTTTTTCTATCTAACATGTTAGCTGAATAAACACCAGTAGGCATTTCGTAAATATAATCTCCCAAATGTATAATAGCTTCTACATTATTAGCTTTCGTTATGCTTTCGTATACATTAAAATATCCATGTTCATAATTAGAGCAGGAAACAACAGCAAAATTAACTTGTTTTTGGTTTGTATTTGGAGCTGTTTTAGTTCGTCCTATAATTGAGGTGTCATTTTTATAAATAAACCGATAATAATACCAAGTGTTTGGAGTTAAGTTACTTGCATCAACTTTAACACAATAGTTTTTTGAAGAATTGGTTGCAAAAGGAATTTGTTTGGTATTTTCTTTAAATGATCTATTTGTTGAGAGTTGATAACTGCCATAAATAATAGAATCTGTAGTATTTGGTGTGATTTTGGTCCATAGAATAATAGCATTTGGTTTAGGGTCTCCAGATGCAACTCCATATCTGAATGAAGACTGTGATAAAATACTATTATGACATGCGATTAAAAAAAGGAGGTATTTAAACCAAATAAAACTCAAAACTGTATCTTTAAAACTTTAACAAAAGTATTGATAATTATTACAAAGTGAAGAAAGCAGCAGTTGTCATTTTAAATTGGAATGGTAAAAAACATTTAGAAACTTATTTACCATCTGTAATACAATACTCAACAGGTTATGATGTAATTGTTATTGATAATGATTCTACAGATGATTCTGTAGCTTTTTTAAAAGAAAATTACCCATCAATAGAAATAATTATTAATCCTAAAAACTCTGGTTTTGCAAGCGGTTATAATGAAGGGTTAGTTCATTTAGAAGGAAGATATGAATATTATATTTTATTAAATTCTGATGTAGAAGTAACAGAGAATTGGATATCTCCAGTTGTTAATGTACTTGATTCTGATGACGATATTGTTGCTTGCCAACCTAAAATATTATCTCACACTAATAAGAATATGTTTGAGCATGCTGGAGCTGCTGGTGGTTTTATGGATAAGAATGGCTATCCGTTTTGTAGAGGAAGGATATTTGATAGGGTAGAAGAAGATAAAGGACAATATGATGGTACAAACGAGATTTTTTGGTCAACTGGTGCATGTATGTTTATTGAATCAAAAATTTTTCATGAATTAAAAGGATTTGATGATGATTATTTTGCTCACATGGAAGAAATAGACTTGTGTTGGAGAATAAAGTTAAAAGGATATAAGGTATATTACACTTCTAATAGTAAAGTATATCATCTAGGAGGTGGGACTTTAGATTACATGAGTCCAAGAAAGGTTTATTTAAATTTTAGAAATAGTTTATCCACACTTTATAAAAATCATCAAGGGAGTTCTTTGTTTTGGAAAATGACAACTAGAATTTGGCTTGATTATATTGCATTAGCTATGTTTTTGGTTAAACTAGATTTTAAATCATTTAAATCAGTAGTAAAGGCACATAAATATTTTTACCAACACAAAGCTCTATTAAAAAGTAAGAGGGCTTATATTCAGCAAGGTATTAGAGCATATAATAATGTTGCTGTTTATAAGAAAAGTATTGTTTGGTCCTATTTTTTATTTGGGAAGAAAGTTTTTTCAAATATTAATCAATCTCATATTACCGTTAAATAAGTACAAACTACCTTTAGTTCATTTGAACTAACTTTTGTATGTTTGTTGCGTACATTTAAATATTACGAACAAAAAACAAACATTATGAAACGGTATTTTACAGTATTATTGCTTATGCTAATGGCAGGAGCAACTAGAGCACAAGTAGTTAAAATGGATATTAATAATATCAGTGCACCAATCATTCCTAAAGGATTATTTTTTAGAGATACTGGTAACACAGATGTATTCGAAACTCTAAAAGACTCTGCAACATCTACAATTTATGCGAGTAATTTATGGTTTTCAGGAATCAGACCTTCAGATTCATTATTGAAATTTTCATACTCTAGATATAATGATACTAATTACTTTAATGCATATTCTACAGGTCCTTTATCTGTAGTTGCTGGATCGGGTGGTGGATTAAAAAGAGACTATGGTTTAGGAACAAATACCACACTTCAACAAAATAATTGGAATAAGGTATTTGTGGTGTACAAAAGTCAAATAGATGTTTTTAAAACTTGGTTCGATTGCTTAATGGATCCATTATGTGATACAAGTGTAGCTTATCCTGGATATAGGATTCCTCAAGAATTATTGGACTGGCCAGCTCATGGAGATGTTAGTTTAGATGAAGACTATAATTTAAGCCCATTTATAGATTATAACTTGGATGGGATATATGATCCTAATGATGGTGATTACCCTTGTATTAAAGGGGATAAGTATGCAAAAATCATTATGAATGATTTAGGAGACTTAAATATATACGCTAGACAAACAATTGGAGTAGAAATTCATGTAGGAGTATACGCTTACGATACCTTTGCCTTACATCCATTAGCCAATACTATTTTTGTTGAATATGATATCATTAATAGAAGTACCGACTCTCTAGTAGATGTTGTTACATCAGCTTATGCGGATTTTGATATAGGATGTAGTTCTGATGACTATGTTGGAACTTTTCCTGGATTAAACACTATATTTGCTTACAATGCTGATCAAATTGATGATAATTGTTATTTACACCAAAATCCTTTTGATACTATTCCACCCGCTCAAGGAATAACCGTATTGAACCATTCTTTATCAGGATCAATGTATTATACGGGCACTAATAGTTTTATTTCAGGAGAACCTAGTAATGGTATTTCAGTAAGAAATTATCAGCAAAATAAATGGCTTAATGGACAGCCATTGGTAGTTGGTTATACTGGTGTACCTGGATATTCTGGTGCTACTACTACGAATGCTCAGTTTGCTTTTCCTCAAGATACTATTATTGGGGGTCAAATGTGGACAGAAGTTAATTCTACACCTAGTTCTGCTAATCCATCTGGATCACGAAAAATGTTAGCAAATGTAAACCATACTGTTTTTGCTCCAGGAGATGTTATAGAGCTAGATTTAGCTTATGTCTATTCAAGAAGTGATACAGGAACTAACTTAACAAGTATAGACAAGTTGAAAACAGATGTTTCTTACATACAATGGTTTTATAATAATTTAAATCCATCTAACTGTTATATATCAAGTGGTGGACCACTGTCATTAGAGGAATTAACAGCTAATATGTTAACTATATTTCCTAATCCATCTAATGGTTTAGTTAATATTAAAATAGATGAATCTGTAGAGGTTTCGAGAATAGAAATTTTAGACTTATCGGGTAAAGTTATTGATGTTATTAAGCCTACTACTAATTCAATCCAACTAGACAATTTATCTAGAGGAGCGTATTTAGTTAAGATGGTAGATATAAAACAAAGACAACTAGTAAAACGACTGATTAGAAACTAATGTTTTTGATCAATTGCAGATTGCCATAATTGTAGAAATTTTTCACTAGATCTTTTTAGAGGAGTCAAATCGACTCCTCTTTTTGTTAATTCCTCCCAATGTAAATTTATTAGACCAGGATGAGCTAATCCTTTTTCGTCAAACTCATTAAAAGTTTCTCTTCCTGATTTTCTTTTTTGTCTTTTGGTTTTATACTTTGGTTTAGAGTGGTTAACCCAACCATTAAAATCTGTTTGAAATCCAACTGATAAGTTTATTAATTGCTGCTCAGTTAATGTTTCTCCAACTGAATCTTTTAATATATCATATCTATTACTCCATATAAACTTATTTACATCTTTGTACGTTATTTCATAATTATCTATCGTTTTCTTTTTATAATCAGGAAACGACTTAATAATTTGTTTCATTTCTTTAGTAGGTCTCTTAGGAGATAAGGCTTCTCCACTAACTGGTAAGGAGACAAGACCACCTAATTCGTATATTTTGAGTATTTCATCTCTATTAATACTTCTTTTGTGATGTTGTATAGGTTTATACATATCATGAGATACAAATGGAGGGATGTTGTTTTCTTCCATGTATTTTAATGCGTCTGTTCTGCTATGTTTTGACATGTGAGTTAAATCTATTAACATGCCTGATTCATATATCCATTGTATGCTGTTTAACCCATGTTGAGTTAACCCTCTTTTTTTTGGTCTAAATATTCTTTTTACCCACCCTTTAAAGTTAATGATAGCTGGAGCAATTCCTGGTTTAATTCCAGATCCACCATATTCACAGTCTTTTAAATGAATTAACGTAATAAATGATATCCCTTTTTTTGACCAATATTCAACATCTTTTTTTGTGTCAATAAGTTTGTAAGCTCCCTCAATAGATAGTAAAAAAATAGTTTTATTAGTTGATGTTACAAGCTGTCTAACTTCTTGAGGTGTGGTTGCAATTGCGAATGCTGTATCATGTTCTGTAACAAAATTAGTCATATATGCTAGTTGCTGTTCTATGTTTGCTATAGCCTTTTCTTTTGTGGTTTTTGTATCATAACCAATTAAACCTACATTAAAGATTCTTGTTCCTTTATTCTTATAAAAGTAATCAGCATAACATACGTTTTTAAACATGTGTTTTGAATTTAATTTTGGAGATTCATTAGAATCAATCCAAGTTAAACCGTCATTAAAGAATTTATAGCGTAAATGCATGGTGGGATGGATTTGCATATCCATATATTCATGTATTATTTGCGACTCCACAAGATTATAAAATAGGGAAAAGGCTATTGTTGAGTAAAGTTTATACAGTTGTCTCATGAACAAAGAAATAAAAGGTTTATTTTAGCGTTAAATTAGTGTTTATCTCAATCAGATTCAAATATAAATAGTTCATTTAACCTATGGCGAAAAATCTTTTATTATTTTTTATATTACTTAGTGTAGTTTATACAGAATATTCTTTTGGTCAAACGACTGCTCCAAAGTATAGTAATGAATTTTTAAATATTGGTGTTGGAGCCAGAAATTTAGGTATGGCAAATGCAACTATTGCAAATGTAGATAATGTAACTGCTGGTTATTGGAATCCATCTGGATTACTTAAGGATAAATCATCTATGGGGGCAGGTTTAATGCACTCGGAGTATTTTGCTGGAATTGCTAAATATGATTATTTAGGTTTTTCTAAAAGAATAGATGATAATAGTGTTGCTGCCATATCGGTTATTCGTTTTGGAGTTGATGATATACCTAACACTACAGAGTTAATTGATAAAGATGGAAATATTGATTATGATCGTATTACTACTTTTTCTGCAGCTGATTATGGTGTAATACTTTCTTATGCTAGAGGTAATTTACCTCTTGGAATAGAAGGAGGAGCAAATTTTAAGATTATTCATAGAAGAATAGGAGATTTTGCAACAGCTTGGGGTTTTGGGTTAGATGCATCTGCAAGTTATAAATATAAAGATTGGAAATTATCAGCTGTAATTAGAGACGTTACAACTACAGTTAATGCATGGAGTTTTAATATATCTGATGAAGTTAAAGCAACCTTCGACTCTACAGATAATGAGATTCCTCAAAATTCTACAGAATTAACAATACCTAGAATGATTACAGGTGTAGCTAGAGATTTTAAGTTTGGTAAAACAATAGATTTTAATGCTGAGCTAGATTTGGATTTTACTTTTGATGGCAAACGAAATACGTTTATAAGATCTAGAGCTTTTAGTGTAGCTCCTAGATTAGGTATGGAAGTTGGATATAAAAAAGCTGTTTATTTTAGAACAGGTATATCTAATGTTCAATGGATAAAACAAGTTGACAATAACGAAACATTATCCATTCAGCCGAATCTTGGTCTAGGAATCAAAGTAAAACAATTCGCGGTAGATTATGCTCTTACTGATGTTGGTAATCAATCTATTGCTTTATTTTCTAATGTATTTTCTGTTCGGTATTCATTTAAATGAACGCCTTAAAAATGTTTTACTAGTTAGATATTAACTCAGTGTAGTAAAAAGTCTTGTGAGTTAATTTTTTGAGAAAAAAAAAGAGGTTGATAGCCAACCCCTTTTAAAAAATCATATTAAGATTTAAT
>JAHDBM010000012.1:0-11798 GCA_020630395.1 Flavobacteriales bacterium | reverse complement strand
CTTCAACTTCAGTATTTTCTTCTTCTTCAACACCAAAAAGAATTCCATTCATTTTTTCAACTTCATTCTCATACTCACTGTAGTCATATTCTGAGTCTTTACTTTTAGCTTTTAAAAGATGATCATTTACTTTGTCTATGTTTTTAGCAGAAGCATCAATATCTCCTTTTTCATAGTTTATGTAGAAGTCTTCAATATTTTGTTCAATCTTAACAATATCTTTACCAGCTTTGCTATCTTGAACTTCTTTGACTTCAGGGTAAGATTTATTCCTTTTCTTTTTCAGCCATTTACCAGATAATAACTGATCTAATGATCGATCAATTTTATTATCTATTTTACGCTCTATTCTACGTTCGGTTTGTCTTTCTTTTTGATTAACTTTTCGATCAACTCTTTTTTCTAATTTATTTAACCATTTCTGGCTATATGTTGTATTAGAAAATAACCCAATGAAAAGGGCTGTTGTAAAAATTAAAATAATGCTATTTTTCATGTTGTTAGTTTTAGTGTTAAATGTTAAATCTACATAAAGTAATTACCTATGTGAATAACTCAAATGAACTTTTTAATACATCTAGTGTACTAGTATACAAATTAAAGATATTTTTACGTAAAATTTAACATAAAGTTATGACTTTCAATAAAACATATATAGTAATAGGAGCAATGTTGATTAGTGTATTATCACTTTCTCTTTTTAATAATACGGAAAATGTAGAGAATAATTCATTAACCTTTAAAACGAAAATGATGACACCAGGAGATAATTTTGAGTCCTTATGGAAAGAAGTTGAACAATTACAATCTAAAGGACTTTATGAATCTGCTTTAAATAAAGTAAAAGAGATTCATAAAAAAGCTATGTCTTCTAATAACACCAATCAAGTTGTAAAAACTACCATTTATGAGATTAAGTATAATCAATACATGAAAGAAGATGATTATGTTTTAGCGATTGATAATTTAAATAGCCTAGTTACTAAAGCTAAAACACCAATGAAAGAGGTTTTACATTCATTAACAGCTCAAGTTTATTGGGGATATTATGAAAATAATAGGTGGAAATTTAATAATAGAACCAATACGGTAAATTTTGAGCAAAAAGACATTAGAACATGGTCATTAGAAAAAATAGTAGAGCATGTAAATGAACATTATGAAAGATCATTAGATAATCAATGGTCAACAAAATTATTAGACATTAAGAATTTTGAAGAAATATTAAATGAAAGCAAAAATACGAATGGTTTACGTCCAACTTTATTCGACTTTTTAGCTCATAGAGCATTAGATTATTATAAAAATACCGAACCAGATATAACGAAACCTGCTTATGCTTTTAAACTAGATGCACCAACAGTTTTTTTACCAGCTAAAGAGTTTATTAATACAGTTGCCAATAGCAAGGATACAAGCTCTTTAAAATTAAAAGCATATAATTTATTTCAAAACTTAACTAGTTTTCATTTAAAGACTACTAACAATATTAATGCGTTAGTAGATTTAGAAATTGAAAGGCTATCATTTGCTAGATCTCATTCTACCATACTAAACAAAGATAGCTTGTACTTTAATGCACTTAATACATTAGCTAATACCTATAAAAAATATGATTGCTATGCAGAGATAAATTATTATAGAGCAATTTATCATGTCGAACGTTCAAGTAAATATGATCCTTATTTACTAGATGAAAATGATGAAACGAATAATAAAACATATAAATGGGATATAAAAGCTGCGCTTAACTTGTGTTTAGAGGCTATGGCTAAATACCCTAACTCGTATGGAGCTAAACTATGCGAATCTTACAAAATAAGTTTACAAAGCAAGTCTCTAAGCATTAGCTTTGAAGATGTTTTAATACCAAACGAGTCTAGTAAAGGACTATTAACATTAAAAAATTTAAACACATCATATCTTAAGGTGATTAAGTTAGATTATGATAGCTACAGTAAAAAAGAATTTAAACGAAATGAAGATGAAGTAGATTATCTAAATAAGCAAAAAGTAGTTAAACAATGGGAAGTTAATATTGAGGATGATGGTGATTTAAGAAATCATATTGCTGAAATAGAATTGCCAAATCTTTCAGTTGGTTATTATGTTGTATTAGCTTCTAACAATATACAATTTAAGTATGATTCTAATACGGTACATTTTTCTTTTGTTTGGAGTTCTAATATCAGTTATTTAAGTAGAAGAAATGATAAAAATAGTTACGAGTTTTCAGTGTTAAATAGGAAAACAGGAGAACCTATACCAAATGTTAATGCAAAAGTGTTTTATGAAAAGTACAACTATAAAACACGTAAATATGATACTAGGTTAATTGGGAATTATAAAACAAATAATAATGGTGAGTTTGAATTACCAGGTACTAAACAATACAGAAGCGTATATGTTGATTTTAGTAAAGGAGATGATCGACTTAATTTAAGAAATTCATATTATCAAAGTAGAAATTACAACAATAAAGAAAAGCCTTATCAATTTGGTTATGTATTTATTGATAGAGGAATATATCGTCCAGGACAAACCGTATATTTTAAAGGCATTTTAATAGAGAAATATAAAAATGAATCGAAAGTTTTAGCGAATAAATCAGTTGAAGTTTCTTTTTATGACGCAAATTACCAATTAGTTAAGACCAAAAAGTTAACCACTAATGAATATGGTACAGTTTCAGGAGAATTTATTTCTCCAGAAAATGGAATGAATGGAAGTATGCGTATTGAAATGAAGTCTAAAAACTCTAGTATAGCTACAAAATATTTTAGAGTCGAAGAATATAAACGTCCTAAATTCGAAGTCTCATTTAATCCTATTAAAGGTTCATTTAAATTAGGTCAAAATGTTAAGGTTCAAGGGGAAGCTAAAGCATATGCTGGTAATATGATAGATGGAGCAAAGGTAAAATATAGAGTTACAAGATCAGCTTCATTTCCTTGGTGGTGTTGGTATTATTATAGATACAGTCCAAATTCAAGTGAAATGGAAATTACTTCTGGTGAAACCATAACTGATGAAAACGGAAATTTTGATGTTGTATTTAAAGCAATACCAGATGAATCAGTAAATAGACGTTACAGTCCTACATATAATTATCACGTAACTGCTGATGTGGTAGATATTAATGGAGAAACTCGTAGTTCTAGTCAATATGTATATGTAGGCTATAAGGCATTAAATGTATCAGTAGCTATAGCATCAGAAATAGATATTCAAGACAAGAATAAATTTCTTATATCAACAAATAACTTAAATGGTCAAAAAGTTGCAGCTGAAGGAACTATTTTAGTTAAGAAGCTTATTCAAGAAGAAAAGATTATACGATCAAGGAAATTTGAAAATCCAACACATTTTGTGTTAACTAAAGAGGAGCATGATAAAAAATTTCCATTTGACTTGTACAAAGATGAAAATGATGAGTCAAAATGGGAACGAAAATTAATTTCTACTCATACATTTAAAACAACAGATGATGAAAAAGAAAAAGTGTACTTGACATTAAAAAAGTTAACCTCATTATCTCCAGGCAAGTATGAAATAGAAATTTTATCAAAAGACGAATTTGGAGTTGATGTAAAAGAAATTCAATCATTTGTAGTATTTGATAGTAAATCAAAAAAAATACCATTAAACACATTTAGTTGGTTTAAACCACTAAAAACATCTTGTGAAGTAGGAGAAACTGCTAGTTTTTTGATAGGTTCATCTGCTAAAAAAACTAAAATAAAATATGAAGTAGAACATAAAGGAATAATAGTAAAATCTCAATGGATTGTATTAAATAATGAGCAAAAGAAAATTGAAATTCCTGTAGAAGAAAAACATAGAGGTAATTTTAGTGTTCATATTTCTACAGTTAAGGAAAACAGAGTATATACTAATGATGTAGTGATTTATGTTCCTTTTACTAATAAAGTGTTAGGGATGACATTTGAAACTTTTAGGGATAAATTGTTGCCAGGACAAAAAGAAAAATGGAAAATAAATATTAAAGGCCCTAAAGGTGAAAAAGTAGCTGCAGAAATGTTAGCTACAATGTATGATGCATCTTTAGACGCATTTAGTAGCAATTATTTTTCTATGAATATTTATAATTCATATTACAGTAATAGATATTGGAGTTATAGTGCAGGTTTTGGAACAGTATATGATAGATCAGTATCTAATAATTGGAATACTGATTATATATATGTAGAAGGCAAGCAGTATTATAGTTTAAATCAATTTGGGTTATATCTTGGAGGAAGCTATTATGGAGGTTACAGAAGTTTAAATGCTGTAAGTTACAGCATGGATATGGATGATAATTATGCGGAAGGGGACATGACAGAGGAAGAAGCTGAAATGTCAGCTGAGCCAATGAGAAAATCAGAAAGTAAAGCAAAACCAAGAAAGAAGAATGCAGCTAACAATCTAGGTTATTTAGATAATACTAATGGCGGAGGAAAAAAAGACAAAGAAAACCAACAAGGCATTAAAGGAGGAGAAGGTCAATCAAATGGAAAAGATTTAACTCAAGTTAAAGCAAGAACAAATTTTAATGAAACAGCTTTTTTCTTTCCTCAATTAAAAACCAATAGCAATGGAGATATTAATATAGAATTTGAAGTTCCTGAATCGTTAACAAGATGGAAATTCATGAGCATGTCTCATACTAAAGATTTAAAAGTTGGGTATTTAAATGAAGAAATTGTAACGCAAAAAGATTTGATGGTGGTGCCAAATGTGCCAAGGTTTTTAAGAGAAGGAGATAGGATTACCATTAGCAGTAAAATATCTAATATCTCTGAAAAAGCCTTAACTGGAGAAGCTCAGTTGTTTTTATATGATGCTTTTACAATGAAGCCTATAGATGGTGAATTAGCAAATAATAAAGCTAAATTACCTTTTGAAACTAAAGCTAAACAAAGTACAAGTGTTTCATGGGATATTAGCATTCCTTTTGGAGTACAATCGGTAACATACAAAATTGTAGCAGCTTCTGGTAACTTTACTGATGGTGAGCAAAATGCATTACCTGTATTAACGAATCGTATGTTAGTTACTGAGCCAATGCCTTTACCCATCAGAAAAAAAGGAGTTAAAGTATTTAAATTTGATAAGTTGTTGGCTTCTAGTAATTCTGGGAGTTTAAAACATCATAAACTAACGTTAGAATATACCAGTAATCCGGCATGGTATGTTGTTCAGGCAATGCCTTATATGATGGAATATCCTTATGAATGTTCTGAACAAACATTTACAAGATTTTATGCTAACTCTTTGGCTACTCATATAATGAATAGTAGTCCTAAAGTAAAACAAATAGTAGAAGCTTGGAAAGATTTATCTCCAGAAGAATTTTTATCTAACCTAGAGAAAAATCAAGAACTTAAAGCAGTTATGCTAGAGGAAACTCCATGGGTAATGGATGCGAAAAGTGAAAGTGCTAGAAAACAAAGAATAGCTCAACTGTTTGATCTTAATAAAATGACAAAAGAGTTAAACAGAGCTTTAAAGAAATTAAAGAAAAATCAAGTTTCTAATGGAGGTTGGCCTTGGTTTAAAGGTGGGAGAGAGAGTAGATATATTACTCAGCATATTGTTACTGGGCTTGGTCATTTAGATCATTTAGGAGTTAAAAATGTACGCAAGGATTCTAAAACATGGAACATGACCAAAGCAGCAATACGTTATTTAGATATGAGAATTGTTGAAGATTATGAGTATATAAAAGAACATTTTGAAGATTGGAAAACAACACAACATCTTAATAATATTCATATACAGTATATGTATTCAAGAAGCTTTTTTAAAGATGTGAAAATGAGTGCTAATACTCAAGAAGCATTTGATTATTTCTTTAAGCAATCTCAAACATATTGGTTACAGTTTAATAATTATGCGCAAGGTATGATTGCATTAGCTAATCATAGAAACCCTGTACCAAAGACAGGTATACATGTTGAACAATTAATTATAGCTTCATTAAAAGAAAAAGCCATAAAACATGAGGAGCTTGGTATGTATTGGAAAGGAATGATGGATGGAGGATACTATTGGTATCAAGCCCCAATTGAGACTCAGGCATTAATGATAGAAGCTTTTAATGAGATAGGAACTAATAAAGATGACGTAGAAGATCTAAAAGCATGGTTGTTAAAACAAAAACAAACTACCGATTGGAAAACGACAAAAGCAACTGCTGAAGCATGTTATGCATTGTTATTACAAGGAACTGATTTATTAGCTAATGATGATTTGGTAGATGTAAAAGTAGGAAAGTATTATATAGATTATTCTGCTAAACCATCAACTAATAAATATGCTAAACAAGTAAAAGCAGATCCTGGAACAGGTTATTTTAAGACTGCTTGGGAAGGAGATGAAGTAACAGCCGATATGGGACAGATAATGGTTACAAAAAAAGAAAATGGAGTTGCTTGGGGAGCTGTATACTGGCAATATTTTGAGGATTTGGATAAAATTACACCTCATAAAACACCTCTAATCATTAAGAAAAAGTTATTCAAGCAAAAAAACACAGATAAAGGACCAGTTCTAGATCCGATTAGTGAGAACAATGTGTTGCAAGTTGGAGATAAGGTAATGGTAAGAATAGAAATTAGAGTAGATCGAAATATGGAATATGTACATATGAAAGACATGAGAGCTTCTGGTTTTGAGCCGATTAATGTACTGTCTCGTTATAAATGGCAAGATGGATTAGGGTATTATGAAAGCACAAAAGATGCCTCTACTAATTTCTTTTTTGATTATTTACCAAGAGGAACTTATGTGTTTGAGTATCCGCTAAGAGTTGCCAATAAAGGAGATTTTTCTAATGGAATAACAACTATTCAATGTATGTATGCTCCAGAATTTGCTTCTCATAGTGAAGGTATAAGGGTTAAAGTAAAATAACATGAGATTATTAATAATAGGTATAGGATTGATTATTGGTTGTTCTTTTCAGGATGACAATACAACAGTCAATAATCAATCTTTATTTGAAAAAAAGAAAGAATTAAATCAAATGGAAGAAGATTTTTTAAATTTTGATAGACATGGATTGCCGGATAGTTTAACAAACGATAAACTAGTTTGGATGGAAATTCATCCAATAGAAGATTTAAGAGAGGGTGACTTATTAGCTAATAAAACAATTTTGTTTAATGATGGATCATTATATTATTGGAATAATAGGAGAAGAGCCATTATTGATGGGGAATATCAATCTGTATCAGCAGAACCAAAATGGAGGTTATCTGCAAAAATAAAACAAGAAAGGGTAGATTCTGTTCGTAATGTTATTGATTCATATGAAATTATAAAAGAAAATTTAAATAAAGACTTTAATACAAGCGAGCTTTATTTTTATAAAGACACTCATCTTAAAAGGATTGTATTAAAAGATGGATTTGGTAATTCTTCCTATGAATTTTTTGTAAAAATAAATCAAACTATTACTAGACATATTATATCAGAAGGAGTTCCTTATGAGCAAGAATAATTGGTTTAGTATTTATTAGAATAAAATATGGTTGTGATATAAGTCATCAAATACAGTTATTGTATAACACCAATAAAATAAAAGTATGTTTATCTTGAGCATAGATTAAAAGGAGTTTCTATTATGTTGATATATTGTTAGGATGTATAAATTACATCTTTAAAGTTAAATTGTTATTTTTAGGGTATAAATATATTTTACAATAATGGAAAACGGATTATACGCAAAGTTCAATACCAATAAAGGAAGCATAATAGTTAAATTGACACCCAATGAGACACCAATTACAGTTGGTAATTTTATTGGCCTTGCAGAGGGTAAACTTGATAATACTTCAAAACCGTCAGGAGAACCTTACTATAATGGATTAAAATTTCATAGGGTTATTCCAGATTTTATGATTCAAGGAGGTTGTCCACAAGGAACTGGTGTTGGCGGACCAGGTTATCAGTTT
Organism: Flavobacteriales bacterium; assembly: GCA_020630395.1. Taxonomy (GTDB): domain Bacteria; phylum Bacteroidota; class Bacteroidia; order Flavobacteriales_D; family CAJJDF01; genus CATLPG01. Next base: position 3,837 of record JAHDBM010000012.1, on the reverse strand, counting down.
AAAGACGAATTTCATCCAGATTTAAAACATGATGCTCCTGGAATATTGTCAATGGCGAATGCTGGTCCTGGTACTAATGGTAGTCAATTTTTTATTACCCATGTCGAAACACCTTGGTTAGATGGTAATCATACCGTTTTTGGAAAAGTTACTGAAGGGCAAGATGTTGTAGATGCAATTCAAGGAGGAGATACTATAGAATCAATAGAAATTATTAGAGAAGGAGAAGAAGCAAACAATTTTGATGCTGTAAAAGAGTTTTCTGTAGTAATGGGATAATATATTCAAAATGTCATTCCTGCGAAGGCAGGAATCTAAATACTGATGAAATAATATTGAAAAAATCATTTTACATATTAATAAGTTTAACTTTAATAATTGCTTCTTATTCATTTAGGCAAGCAGATGATTATAGTTACCAATTTGCTGTGTTAAAGTATAGTGGAGGAGGAGATTGGTATGCAAATCCTACATCAGTTCCTAATTTAGTTAAGTTTTGTAACGATAAGCTCAGTATGAATATTAATCCAGATGTAGCTGAGATTGATGTTGGGAGTATAGAGATATTTAATTATCCTTTTATTCACATGACAGGCCATGGAAATGTAGTCTTTTCTGATGATGATGCTCAAAATTTACGTACTTATTTGCTTTCAGGAGGATTTCTTCATATTGATGATAATTATGGGTTGGATAAATTCATTAGAAATGAATTAAAAAAGGTTTTTCCAAACAAGGAATTAATAGAACTCCCATTTTCGCATAAAATTTACAATCAATCTTATCCATTCAAAAAAGGCTTGCCTAAAATTCATGAACATGATAAAAAAGCACCTCAAGGTTTTGGAATTTATGATGAAGATCGATTAATGATTTTTTATAGTTACGAATGTGACTTAGGTGATGGATGGGAAGATTATGAAGTTCACAAAGATCCTGAAGAATTGAGAACTAAAGCGTTAAAAATGGGAGCAAATATTGTTCAATATGCATTTACAAAGTAATTAATGCAGTTGCCAGCTTTATCTAATATGTTAGAAACAACCGTTTCTGATGATTTATTTACCAAATTAGTATCTCAATTTGAAAAAGACTTTACTATGTCTGGTGTATCGTATAATTTTGAAGGATTAACTCCACAAACATTATTGGTCTGCTTACATGAAGTTGTTGAGCATTTATTAAGAAGTGAGTATAGCACGTTATTAGCCTTATTATATCGTATGGATGTTTCTCAATCTAGTATAACTTCATTTGATGATTATACTGTTGAAGAATCATTAGTCATTATAATGGTAAAAAGAGAATGGTTAAAAGTTCAATTAAGATTAAAGTATAGTTAAGATGGTTGTTAAAAAGGATTTAGTAATAACTAAGTCCGTTAATAGATTGCCATCCTGATGAACTTGATTCAGGATCTAGAGTTTGTAGATTTAAAATCAAGTTTGAAATGACAATGATTTATTTATTAAATTAATAAAAATAGACTGATAATATGGGGATATTGGATTATCGAAGAATGCCAATAGAAATTGAAGCTCCAGAACAATTTGGTTATGATAAAATCAAATGTAATTTGGCAGAAAGTTCTGTTTACGATTTTAACTTTTCTGATATTGATTTTGATTTAAAAGATTTAAAATTAGCCTATTGTGATCATTTAGGAAAACAAGAATTAAGAGAGAGTTTAATTTCAAATTGCAATAATTTGATAGCTAATCAAGTATTGATTACTAATGGAGCAGCAGGAGGTTTATTTATAGTGTCTACTAGTTTATTAGATAAGCAAGATCATCTAATTGTAGTTTCTCCTAATTATGCTAACAATATAGAAACGCCAGAATTGATAGGCTGTAAGATTACTAAAATTCCATTAAAAGTTGAGCAAAATTTTAAATTAGATATTAATTCCATTGAATGCGCTATAAAGAGCAATACAAAACTTATTAGCTTAACAACACCACATAATCCTACAGGGGGTGTTTTATCAAAAGAAGAAATAACACAACTAATTCAATTAGCTAATAAACATAATGTTTATCTTTTATTTGATGAAACATACAAAGGGTTAACTGAAGGAGATGATTTACCATTTTTAGCTGATTTAAGTGATAAAATAATTACTGTATCTTCTTTGTCAAAGGCTTATGGATTACCAGGTATTCGGATTGGTTGGTTAATGTCTCAAGATGAAACGTTAAATGAAAAATTTCTTGCTGCCAAAGAGCAAATTCACTTAACAAATTCTATATTGGATGAAGAGGTGGCTTATCAATTTTTAAGACAAAAAGAGTATTTTTTGGATAAAATAAAGAAACATGTACTAGATAATTTTCAGTTAGTTGAAGATTGGATTAATGAAAACAAATATATTTCATGGGTTAAACCAAGCGGAGGAGTAGTTTGCTTTCCTTGGCTTTCTAAAGAAGTTGATATAAGTAAATTTTATAACATATTAAATAACGATTTAGGTACATGGGTTGGCCCAGGTCATTGGTTTAACATGGATGATCGGTTTTTTAGACTAGGATATGGATGGCCAAATAAAGAAGAATTAATTAAAGGACTAGAGAATATTGATAACGCAATAAAACAATCAATATGAGAACACTAAGGGGATTTCTTTTTGTATTGTTTTTGGGTTGTGTCTCTATAAACGCGCAAAGAAATTATAAACAAGAAATAGCAATATTAAACACGGTAGATAGTTTGTTAGCTGATTCTGCTAAGTGGAAAAAACAGGATAAATATCATTATTGTGATAATTCAAAAGGGACGTATACACTGTCTTGTGCCTTAATAGAAGCACATGATATAAAAGGCCTTAATCCCAAAAAAGGAAAAAAATTAAATTGGTCTATTCGTAAAACTATATGGCAATATAGACATAAGTTGTATTTACATCCCATAACATATTTTAATACTGATAAACGAAATTCTTTTCAAGATGTAAAAGCAATTATTAATTTAACAAAAGAAAGATTAAAAGAATTAGATGGAAACTGATGTTACCGTATATGCAGCTCCAATCTTTGTGATTTCTATTTTTATCGAAATGTATTTCGCTAAACGGTTTAATCTAAAGATTCATGATAGAAAAGATTCTTTAGCGTCAATAGGAATGGGAATAGGTTCACTAGTCATTGGTGTGTTGATGAAGTTTTTGGCTTTTTCAGCTATGATTTATTTATATCAGTTTAGACTATTTGATTTACCTATGAATGTATGGTGGACATGGATAATACTACTTTTTGCAGATGATTTTGTGTTTTATTGGCATCATAGATTAAGCCATCAAGTAAGGTTTTTATGGGCTGCACATGTAAATCATCATTCTAGTGAAAACTATAATCTTGCAGTTGCCCTTAGGCAGAGTTGGGGAGAGGTATTGTATAAATATTCCTTTTGGATGATATTGCCAATACTAGGTTTTCACCCAATTGCTATTATGACCATGATTGGTATTAATTTAATTTATCAATTCTTTCCGCATACAAAGTTGGTCGGTAAGCTAGGATTATTTAGCGTAATTTTTAATACTCCTTCGCATCATAGAGTTCATCATGCAAGTAATGTTAGGTATTTAGATAAAAACCATGCAGGTATCTTTATTATTTGGGATAAGTTATTTGGAACATTTCAAGAAGAATTAGAAGGAGAACCCGTTAAATTTGGAATAACGAATAATATTAAAACGAATAACGTATTTAAAATTGCATCTCACGAATACATAGCCTTATTCAAAGATATAAAAAGGGCAACTAAGTTCAGTGATAAAGTAAAGTATATGCTTTATCCACCAGGATGGAGCCATGATGGAGAGAATAATACGTCTAA
>JAHDBM010000074.1 GCA_020630395.1 Flavobacteriales bacterium | reverse complement strand
TTAACTCCATATGCTGATGCAGCATCATTTATAAAATTTTTCAATAAACCATTAAGCATATGAGCGCATATATAATAGATGGGATTAGAACCCCAATAGGAAATTTCACTGGAACATTATCAACCATTCGTCCGGATGATATGGGAGCTATAGTTATAGCTGAGTTGATGAAAAGAAACCCCTTGGTAGATAAAGCATTAATTGAAGATGTGATTTTTGGTTGTGCAAATCAAGCTGGAGAGGATAACCGTAATGTTGCAAGAATGTCTGCCTTATTAGCCGGATTACCATTTTCTGTTCCTGGAGAGACTGTAAATAGATTGTGTGCTTCGGGAATGAGTTCGGTTGTTCATGCTACTAGAGCTATTAATAATGGAGACGGAGATTTTTTTATTGCTGGTGGAGTAGAAAACATGACAAGGGGACCATGGGTAATTAGTAAGGTAAGTAAGCCATTTGGTAGAGATGCACAAATGCATGACTCTAGTTTTGGATGGAGATTCATTAACCCTAAAATGAAAGCATTATATGGTACTCATGGAATGGGAGAAACGGCTGAAAACTTAGTGGAATTATATAATATTTCAAGAGAAGATCAAGATGCGTTTGCTTATAATTCTCAAATGAAGGCAGCTAAAGCTCAGCAGAGTGGTAGATTGGCAAAAGAGATTATATCAGTTGAGATACCTCAAAGAAAAAAAGATCCAATAATTTTTGATCAAGATGAATTTATAAAACCAAATTCTTCGCTAGAAGTATTAGGTAAATTAAGAGCTGCATTTAAAAAGGAAGGGGGTTCAGTAACTGCAGGAAATTCATCAGGGTTAAATGATGGAGCTGCAGCTATTTTAGTTGCATCCGAGAAAGGAGTAACAGAAAAAGGATTAAAACCTTTGGCTAGAGTTATTTCTTCTGCTGTAGTGGGAGTTGAGCCAAGAATTATGGGGATTGGTCCGGTAGAAGCTAGTAAAAAAGCATTGGCTAAAGCTGGTCTTTCACTAGACGATATGGATATTATTGAATTAAACGAAGCATTTGCCGCTCAATCATTAGCTTGTACAAGAGCATTAGGATTAGATGACAATGATCCTAGAGTAAACCCAAATGGAGGTGCTATTGCAATTGGTCACCCATTAGGAATGACAGGAGCAAGGCTAATTCAAACAGCTAGTATCGAACTTCAAGAAACAGGTAAAAAATATGCACTTTGTACTATGTGCATAGGTGTTGGGCAAGGATATGCTATTATATTAGAAAGAGTTTAGTCTAATAAATCATCTAAATTATCAGGTAAAGGTTGTTTAGTTTGGTTATGGTCTTCAGATATGCCTCCAGAAACTATAAACTTCATTACTTCACTAGATTTGGCGTTTATTGGAGTAATGTTTTCTTTTGGTACAATGATGATTTTACTCATGTAACTAAACGTAAAAGGAAGTGCAACTGCAACCTTTCCTTCGGGTATGCCTAATAATGAAAGGTCTTCTTTTGCAATAAATCCAACTCGTTCAATATCATTTGATTTGGATAGCTTTACTAAAACAGGTTTGTCAAATGTTTTTTTACTACCAACTAATGCTGAAGTTAAATCCTCAATGGACGAATAAATACTTTTTAGGATAGGTACTTTATTTAGTAAATCTAATAATAGTTTCTTCGCATAATCGTCTATTTTAGAAACTGTTGTGAACCATCCGAAGAGGGTTAATAATAATAGTAATACAACAAAACCCAGTCCGGGGAATTCTAAATTATCAGGAATAATATATCGAGCAAAACGATCGATATAAATAAAGATTTTGTATAAAATAAATACAAGTAATCCAATAGGTGCAAGATAGGCTAAGCCTGCAAGAAGATATTTTAAAAATTTATTCTTCATATTGTTGTGTTACTTTATTTACGTAATAAATATAGTTCTTCTTTTAATTTTTTAGTGAGTTTAGAAACAACTAATTCATAAGAATGATTAATAAGTTTATATATAAAATCATCAGATACATCTTCATTTACTTTTACCGTATTCCAGTGTTTTTTACTCATGTGATGTCCCGGATAAATCCCATCATATTCTTCTCTAAGTTCAATAGCTTTTTCAGGATTACATTTTAGGTTTATGCTAATAAAATTGTCTACATCAGTAAGAGCAAACATTTTTTCCATTACCTTAAAAACGAGTGTTTTGTTATCAAAAGGGAACCCTTCTGTAACGCCAGGTTTAGACAAACAAAAATCTCTGTATTCTTCTATGTTCATATTAAAGGATATAGTACAGGCTTACTTGGACTTGCATCATTTTCAAAAGGAGCGATTTGTAAATTAAGTAAATATAGTCCATCTACAATGCTATCATCAACAAATATAAGTTCTGTAATGGTTTTGTTTAATTGAATATTTCCAGGATATTGCCAAAATGCTTTATGAGATTTTAATTCACCATTATCTAATTCCTTATCTACCGAGGGTAAATCAATTAATAAATGGTCTATACCATTATTGGTAATAAATCTGGCTGCTTCATCACATAAATAAGCTGGGTTTGTACTTGAGTATTGTTTATGTTGCTTACTTTTAGGATTTGGGGAAGTTCTTATAACGAGTGCTTGGGGGTTATAAGTAGTAATAGCTTTTTTAATATGAGCTAATTCAATGATTAGGTCTCCCTTATTTCTAGTTCCTTCATTGGTTTTCCAAAGAGTAGGCTCCACTGTTAATACAATGGCAATAAAATGAAAATGTGTTAAGTGTTTATTAATCGAATATACTTCTGGAGAAATATGTCCTACGCATTCGGTATGTGTTCCATGTCCATGTGGGTTAAATTGAATGTTTCTAAAGTTAACACTTCCACCCTCAGCAACACTTCCAATAAATCCGTCTCCTTTTACAGGTTCAATAATTGGAGTGTCCACATACCATGCAGTTAAATTTTCTTTAGAAGCTGCTAGCGGTATCGAAATATCATAAGGTTTTGTAAGATCAAACGAAAGATTTTTGTTTAGATGTACTATACTACAAATCATTGGCAACCTTTTTTTTATTAATACGTTCTTTGACCGTCAATATTAATGTTTATAAGTTTAATTATCAAATAATCATAGTATTGAGAGTTTTGGTTAATTTTGTAACAAATTGAAAGCAAAAAATATGAAACATCTATTATTGGGAGTGCTTTTCCTTGTAAGCTTAAGTTTTACTTTTGATAAATCTAATGCTGATTGGGCTATTTATGATTGGATTGAAATTTTTTCAACAAAAGATATCTCAATAGCTAAACAAACATTGGGGTGTAATGATGTTAAAAATGGAATTAACAAAGAATATGTTTTTCTTAAGCTTCATAATAATTCTAAATCTCAAATAGAAATTACTTTTACAACAGAGGTGTATTATAATAACAAATGTTATTCTTGTGATAATACTTCAGAATATACTCACTCCATTACATTAGATGCAGGAAGTTCAATAGAAGGAGATTGTGATAATAAAACAAAAGGATTAGCTGTTTTTTCGAAAATGCTAGATGGGTCTACTTCTTCATCTCTCACAAAATTTGAAGTGAAGGATGTTAAAATTAAAAAGGTAAAATAATGAAGAAACTTTCACTTTTAATTGGGGCATTTTTATTTGGAGGGTTTTTAAATGCACAATGTGTCGCAAGTGCATCAGCTAGTAAAACTAGTGTTACGTGTAATGAATGCATAACCCTAACAGCACAAGGAAATACTGGTACAAGTGTATTTAGAGAGGATTTTGATAATGGAAGCCCAACAGGATGGGCATTTACTCAAGCTGGAGATTATAGTAATCCTTGTTCTCCTGGAGGAGTTAATGGAACACCTCACGTTTGGATGGGAAGTACTTCAGTAAATCCAAGGGATATGGAGACAGTTGCATTTGATTTATCACTTGGAGGGACGATTTGTTTCGATATGTTATATGCTACTCAAGGAGGACCATCTCCCTGCGAAGGTCCAGATCTACCTTCAGAAGGTGTATACCTTCAATATTCGATAAATGGCGGCCTTACATGGGTTACGATACAGTATCATGATCCACTAGGAGGAAATGATCCTACATTAACGAATTGGAATAATTACTGTTACCCAATACCGGCAGCAGCACAAACAATAAATACAAAAATTAGATGGCATCAAGATGCTGTTTCTGGAGCAGATTATGATCATTGGGGAATTGATAATGTAGAGATAAATTTAAATGATCCTCTATTGGATGTAACTTGGTTACATGATAACTTTTCTTATGGACCAGGAAACACAGGTGGTCAGCACCCCAATTTACATTGTCCAAATAGTGATACATCTTATATTGTAAGAGTAACTAATGGAACGCTAACATGTTATGACACTATAGATGTTAAGGTTAATATTCCAGTACTTACTTTAAACGTTACGCCACAAGATACTGCAATATGTGAAGGAGAATGTTTTCAAATTAATGCTACAACTAATGTTTTAATAGATTCTGCTCGTGTTAAAAAGTTTGAGAATAAACAGCCAGAGGCTATTGATGAAACCGGAGGAGGTATTGGAAATGTATTTTCATCAGTTGAGGTAGATTTAAATGTTCAAGGATTAAACATGCAAAATGTTCAGCTTAATTCTATTAAAGAAGTCTGTATTACAGGGTTATGGGCATACAGAAGTACGCTTTTTCAAACGTTAGACATTAATAATGTAACAGTAGAATTGGAATGTCCAAGTGGCGGAATAATCACATTAGTTCCAAATGGAGTGACTAATGGTGGAGGTGGACCTGGATATCCTGATAGTTACATAAACACTTGTTTTACGCCTACATCTGCAAATAATATTGGAGCTGCTACAAATCCTTACACTGGAACCTATGCATCTCAAGATCCATTTAATAATTTGGCAGGATGTACAGCAAACGGGATATGGAAACTTCGTATGTCTGAGAGTGCTGTGTTTGCTAATTTATTAGGCGAATTAGAAGGTTTTTCTATTACGTTTTGTGATGATTCTATTGCTTATCCTGGCATTGCTACTTGGAATCACGGAACTTGGATGAATAATTCCACTATTCTTAATCCAATAGTTTGTCCGTTAAGGGATACATCTTATGTATTAACGTTAACTGATTCTAATAACTGTGTGTCTTTAAGCGATACTGTTAATGTTACCATTGCCCCTGTTCCAGATGCAGGAAGAGATTCATCTTATACTACTTGCTTACCAACTCCAACTGATTTGTTTAATTATTTAGGGGGAACACCAGCAGGTGGAGGTATTTGGTTAGATCCAACCAATGCGATTGTTAATATGCCTATCACACCTGGTACAGATCCCAATGGGACATATCAATATATAGTGACTAACATAGCAGGTTGTAATGATACTGCAGAAGTTGTATTGGGAACAGGAGGAGTTGTTCCGACTCAATTACTAGGAAACGACACTAATATTTGTTCTAATACATCAATTCAATTAAACGTAGCTGTTCCAGGTGCAACATATCAATGGAGTACAGGTGCAATCACTAGTTTTATAACCGTTAATGCACCAGGTTCATATTGGGTAAATGCTACAGGAGGTTTGGGATGTGTACTCACAGATACTATAGATATAACCGTTACTATAGCTCCTTTTGCTGGAGATGATGGAACTTTATTTACTTGTGGAGATGACCCAGTAGATTTATTTACTGAGCTACAAAATAATCCTGATGCTGGAGGAACATGGTATAATTCAAGTGGAGGTCAGGTTAATATGCCTACATTACCAAGTCCGGGAACTTATAAATATGTGGTTGTTAATGGAAATTGTACCGATACTTCTGAGGTAGTTGTTACATCTGATGCTGTAGTAGCTGATTTTATTTACAACCCCTACGAGAATATTTTTTATGATGAAACAGAAGTTTTCTTTCAGCAAACCTCTACTAATGCAAATTATTTTGAATGGTTTGTAGAAGGTACATCTCAATCATTTGGAGCTACTTACACACATGTATTTGATTCAGTAGACTTTTATACAATATGTTTAGTTGCCTTTAATAATAATTGTTTTGATACTGTTTGTGAAGAGATTGAAGTTATAGAGCGAGTAGGAATATTTGTGCCTAATACATTTACTCCAGATAGTGATGGTAAAAATGATGGTTTTGCCCCAGTTGTAGCAGGTGTTATTACAGATTATGAATTTAGAATTTTTAATAGATGGGGACAGCTAATTTTTTATTCTACTCAACCAAATCAAGCATGGGATGGTGAGCATAATGGTACAAAAGTTAAGCAAGGTGCTTATATTTGGAAATTAGATTATAAAACTGTCGGGGGTAGTGGTAAGAAGAAAGCGGTAGGCCATGTTAATGTGATAAGATAATAACAGTATGAAAAATATAGTTCTTCTGCTTTTAGGTGTTATTTTTAATTACGTTTGCTTTAGTCAAGCTAATTTTATTGCTCCTGATACTGTCTGTGTTAATCAAAATGTAGTTATTCAAAACTTCTCAACAGGTTTAGGGCTAGATTATTCATGGAATTTTTGTCGTCCAAGTGTTAATAATTTTGGAGTAGGAGTTAATACTGGTAACCCAACAGGGTTATTAAATGCTAATGTTTTTTGTGATATTGTAGAAGATGGGGGTAATTACTATATGTTTGTTACAAATTACAACTTAAGAAACGTTATTCGATACGATTTTGGTACTTCTCCTACAAATGTGCCTTTAGGAGTTAATTTAGGGAATTTCGGGGGAATTATTCCTCCACAAACTGAAGGTATACAAATTAGGAAAGATGGAACTAATTGGTATGGATTTGTAGTTGGTGGGAACGGTTCTGCTAATGCAAGAATTGTAAGATTAGATTTTGGAGCCAGTCTTACTAATACTCCTATTGCTACAAACCTAGGGAATATAGGGAATATGAATTGGTCAACTGAGTACCAATTATTAAAAGATGGGAATAATTGGTATGGTTTAGTTATAAATAGAAGTAATTCTCGAGTCTCAATTCATGACTTTGGTAATTCTCTGGCAAATGTCCCAGTTGGATCTTCTTATCAAATAACAAGTGCAAATGGTACATGTAATCTTATGGCTGTTAAGGATGCCGGTAATTGGTATGTTTTTGTTACAGCTATGTTCGGAGGTCAATCTTTAATAAGATTAGATTATGGCAATAATTTAACTAATGTGCCAACTGAAACTAATTTGGGGAATTTTGGAGGTAATATTACAAGTTTACCTAGAGGTATTATTATTTTAAAAGATTGTGATGAGTATGTTGGTTATTTGGGACATGAAGGAGGAAGAACTTTAAAATTGAATTTCCCTACAGGCCTTACAGGTATACCTACAGTTACTAATCTTAATAATATATCTGGAGTATATGGTAAAGTTCATAATTTTACACCAATTACTCATAATGGAAATTTATATTTGTTCACTTGTGATTACCAGTCAAATACTATTACTAGATTAGATATAAGTCTTTGTGCTTCTACTATTCCGTCAAGCGATTTAATAACTCCACCATCAATTACATATCCTACAGCAGGCAACTATGATATTACCTTATTGTTAGATGTAGGAAGGGGAACTCAGGATGCATATTGTAAGGATATTGATGTGTTAAATTCAGTTCCTTTTGATTTAGGACCTGATACAAATGTTTGCAGTAATATAGGAGCTATAAGTTTAGATGCTGGGTCAGGTTATATTAATTATTTATGGAGTACAGGTGCTACTTCACAACAAATAACAGTAACTAACCCTGGGAAATATTTTGTTGATGCATTAGATACAGCTTCAGGTTGTCCAATAGTAGATACTATTAATATTGATTTTCAATATGTGAATGTTGATTTGGGTAATGACTCTTCTATGTGTGATGGGATTCAAAAAATTCAATTGGATGGAGGGGTAGCAACTAACTATTTGTGGTCTACCGGAGATAGTACACAAACTATTTTAGCTAATAATAGTGGTTTGTATTGGGTTGAACATACCGATCCAGACAATTGCAAAGGAAGAGACACTGTTTATATAAATTATAATCCTTTACCTGTTATTAATTTGCCTGAAGATACTATAGTACAATGTGGACTAGAGTTTGTGTTAAATCAAAACGGTAACCAAAATTATTTTTACAGATGGCAAGACGGAACAAATACTCCTCAGTTAGTTGCTAACAGACCAGGTCGATATACTGTATTAGTAACCAATCAGTATAACTGTGCTAATAGTTTTTCAGCAAATGTAAATTTTAAAGACTGTGAAATATTTTATCCAAATGCTTTTACTCCAGGATTAAAAGATGATTTAAATGCAGAAATCAGACCAAAATATTTTGTAAAACCTATATTATTTAATCTAGTTATTTTTAACAAGTGGGGAGAACAAATTTATGAAACAGATGATATAGATGCATCATGGAATGGAACATACAAGAATGATAATGTTAAAGCAGATGTATATGTATATAAAATGACATATAAGTTTGAAGGAGAAACTAGAAAGAAAGAAAAAATAGGACATATTTCTTTATTACCCTAATACCTACACAAAGAATAAATCACCAGCTATCTGGTCAGCTATTAGTTTACCTTCAAGAGATAAGGTGTAAACCGATTTTTCTTTTTTAACAGTTCTATTTATAATATAAGTTGAAATTTCATGTGTGAAGTATTGATAAATATGCTCTCCAAATCTGTTTTTGATATATAACTCATCTATACCCCAAATGGTTCTTAACCTTGTTAAGATATATTCATTGTAAGCAGTTGTTGTATCAATAATTTCTTGTTCATTGTATGAAGTGCCATTTTTAATAGCATTCATATATTTCATATTATTAGCTACATTCCAAGTTCTAGACTTTTCATTGTATGAGTGAGCTGACGGACCAATACCCAGGTATTTTTTTTCTAGCCAATAGGCTGAGTTGTGCTTAGACACATAATCTTTCTTTGCAAAATTAGAGATTTCATAGTGTTCGTATCCTACTTCTTCTAACTTTTTAATAAGTAACTTAAATTGTTTAATGGAAACATCATCTTTTGGCATTGCTAATCCTTTTACCACCTGATGATGAAGTACAGTTTTTTCTTCAACAGTTAAACAATATGCCGATATATGAGGAACATTAAGCGCTATAGCTTTGTCAATATTGTCTTCCCATTCTTGCATGGTCATATTTGGAATACCATAAATAAGGTCTATTGAAATATTTGATATTCCTATGTCTTGAGCATAATTAACAGCATTAATAGCTTGGTTATAATTATGGCTTCTATTCATCCATTGCAAGGTTTTATCATAAAACGACTGAATACCAATGCTTAATCGATTTATTCCAGTTTGCTTAAGCTCTTTTAGTTTTGTTAATGTTAAATCATCAGGATTAGCTTCTAATGTTATTTCGGGATGTTTGTTAACATTAAAGGTTGTATTAATTTCATTAATAATAGAGCTTAATTCACTCTCAGAAAGTAAACTGGGTGTTCCGCCTCCAAAGTATACGGTTTCAATAAGTTCATTTTGTAAATAGTCTTTTCGTTCTTCAATTTCTTTTAATAGACAAAATACAATCTCTGATTTATGTTTAAGAGATGTTGAAAAATGAAAATCACAATAGTTACATGCTTTAGTACAGAAGGGAATATGAATATAAATGCCTGCCAATAGTAGTAAATTTAGTATTGCATAAAAAAAGACCTTCTGAAAAGAAGGTCTTTTTTGCTCCTCCACCTGGGCTCGAACCAGGGACCTATTGATTAACAGTCAACCGCTCTAACCAACTGAGCTATGGAGGAATTTTTCCAAATTTTGGTTTGCAATAATACTAGAAAGTTTCTAATTAAACAATATATTTGTGTAAAAAATAGCACAAAATATTAAATCTCAACTAAATGACTTTATTGTAGGTTTTATTTTGAGTACTTTTGCATAGAAAACAAACCTAATTTAACCGTAAAAAACAAACACAAATGAAATTATTATCTGTTGGAACAGTTGCTTTTGATGCACTTGAAACTCCTTTTGGTAAACGTGATAAAATCGTAGGAGGATCATGTACATATATATCATTATCAGCTTCATATTTTTTAGATAGCTTAGGACTTGTGTCTGTGGTTGGAGAAGATTTTCCAGATGAAATGATTAATCTTTTAAAAGATAAAAACATTGATTTAGATGGATTGCAGATAAAAAAAGGAGAGAAAACATTCTTTTGGTCAGGCAGATATCATAACGATATGAATAGCAGAGACACATTAGATACTCAACTTAATGTATTAGAAAATTTTGATCCTATAATACCTAATTCGTTTAAGACACCAGATTATTTAATGTTAGGTAATTTAGTTCCTGCATTGCAATTACAAGTTTTAGACAGATTAGAAAAAAGACCAAAATTAGTTGTGTTAGACACTATGAATTTATGGATGGATGTTGCAATGGATGATCTAAAAAAGGTGATTGCAAGAACCGATTTATTAACGATTAATGATGAAGAAGCAAGACAACTATCTGGAGAATATTCATTAAGAAAGGCTGCTAGAAAGATTATTGAAATGGGTCCTAAGTATTTAATCATCAAAAAAGGAGAACATGGAGCATTATTATTCCATGGAGAAAACATCTTTTATGTACCAGCATTACCGTTAGAAGAAGTATTTGATCCTACAGGAGCTGGAGATACGTTTGCAGGTGGTTTTATTGGATATTTAGCAAGTACAGATGATACTTCTTTCGAAAACATGAAAAGAGCAGTGGTTATTGGATCAGCTATGGCTTCATTTTGTGTTGAAAAATTTGGTTCTGAAAGAATTGAAAATTTATCTCAAACAGAAATTAATGATAGAATAAGTCAGTTTAAAAAATTAACTGATTTTAGTTTAGATCTTGCTTTAGCATAGATGCAACTAATAATAGATATAGGAAATACCAGAAAAAAGTTTGCTCTTTTTAAAGAGCAAACTTTTTTGTTTAAAACTGTTGGTAACGATCAAGATTTAATAAAGCTATTAGAGGAGAATCCTATCAAAAGAGCAATAATTAGTTCTGTTGCTTCTCATGACAAAATTGAATCAGTTTTATTAAAATGTAAAGTATCTTATATTCATTTGTCTGCAAAAACAAGGTTACCCATTCGTAATAATTATTTAACTCCAACAACTCTAGGAGATGATAGATTGGCAAATGTTGTAGGGGCAAATGCTTTATTTCCTAATCAAAATGTGTTAACAATAGACTGTGGCACGTGTATTAAATACGATATGGTAACTCAAAAAAAGGAATATTCTGGAGGCGCTATATCTCCTGGTTTAACTATGCGATTTAAAGCATTACACAACCAAACGAAACAATTACCATTGCTTGAAAAAGAGCAACTTAATTATGTAATAGGTAAATCGTCAAAAGAGTCTATCTTATCGGGTGTAATAAACGGAACAATAGCCGAAATTGACGGAATAATACTAAAGTATAAGGAGCTTTATGATAATTTAACAGTAATCTTAACAGGTGGAGATACCAAATTCTTTGAAAAAGAGTTAAAATGTAACATATTTGCAGAACCAAATTTAACCTTAATTGGACTTAATGAAATACTTCATGTCAATAGCTAATAATTTAGCAGTAGTTTTTACTCTTATCTTTACTTCTTTTTCTTTTGGACAAGAAACAGGAGTTTCTCCATATTCTAGATTTGGATTAGGAGATTTTAATAACTTACACTCACCAGCATATAGATCTATGGGTGGTGCAAGTGTATCACTATCTGATTTTAATCAACTTAACATAGATAATGCTGCATCTTATGCTTTTTTAAAATCATATAGACCTGTTTTTGAGGCAGATTTTAAAACACAGTTAATCACATTAGAATCTACTGAGGGGCAAGCAAACGTAAGGTATAGTAATATTGCAAAATTTTCATTGGGAATACCTTTATCTAAAAAAGTAGGGTTAGGTTTTGGGTTGTTACCATATACTAATGTGGGATATGATGTGATATCTAGTGATACCATAAGTGGTACAGGACAAGTAGATTATTTATACAATGGTTTAGGAGGGTTAAATAGAGTATACTTAGGTTTAGGGTATATGATTATGGATAATGATACTACTCAAATTTCTATCGGTGGTGATGTATCGTATATTTTTGGAGGTATAGAACAAGAAAAAAGAACCGAATTTCCCGATTTGCCAAATGCTCAATATGCTTTAGTTAGTGAGCAAACTCGTTATAGAGGATTTAGTGCTCAAATAGGCGCTCAATATAAGCAACAACTAAATAATAATATAAAAATATCTATTGGTTCTAATATTAGTTTAGGAAATCAATTGAATGGTAAAAGAGACGTTTTAACGGCTACTTATGATGAAAATTTTATTGCAGAAAGAATAGTAGATACCGTATCTTATCAAGAAGGAGTAGAAGGGAATGTGGAAATACCACTAGGTATAAATGTTGGAGCATCTTTGGAATACAATAAGAATTTTACCATTGCGGCTCAATATAAAAAACAGGATTGGAGTAAGTTTAAACAAACATTTGGAGGAAATAATAGTGCAGATTCTTTACAAGAAATACAACAATTTTCTTTCGGATTGAGGTATCGTCCTTTTGGAATTTTCACCAAAGAAAATATTTTTCAAAGAATAGAATGCCGTTTAGGTACTAGATTCGGCTCAACTAACCTTAAAGTAAATAACACGTCAATAGATGAGTTTGGCATGAGTTTTGGTTTAGGTATACCGTTAGCGAAAAGTGAAACACAAACTGGATACAAATCTGTTTCAATGTTAAACATAGGAGTTGAATACGGAAATAGAGGAACAACAGATAATAGCTTAATTCGTGAAAACTTCACCAATATATATGTTGGAGTTTCTATAATGCCTACTCGAAAAGACAGGTGGTTTAGAAAAAGAAAAATTAATTAAAACGTTAATAAAAGTTTAAAAAATACGATCGAGCAAAACATTCAGTTAATTTTAGATTAAAATATTACACAAGATGAAAAAGTTTACAATTACAATATTAGCATCATTACTTACTTTTGGTTCTTTTGCTCAAACTGAACCAAATTATGGATCAGATAAGGATAAATGTTTAGAAAAAGTTTCTTTGTACAGTGGTTACCTTCAACAAAAAGCATATAAAGACGCTTATAAGTTTTGGAAAGAAGCTGTAGCTGTATGTCCTGAGTATAAACCAAATTTATACTCTAATGGGGTCTATATTGTAAAGAAACTATCTAAGGATAAAACCCTATCTAAAGAACGAGTAAAGGCTCTTAAAGATTCTATTGCGATCATATACGAAGCAGGGATTAAAATATTTGGAGCTACTCCCGATTTAATGGAAGATTATGGTAATGATTTAATCATTTATAAAAAAGATTACTCAAATGGTGTGAAAAACATTAAAGAGGCTTTAGATGGTTTAAGAGAAGGAACGCGTTACAGTACGATCACGTATTACTCTCAAGCATTAGCTAAATTAATTAAGAAAGGAGAAAAAGATTGTGAAGAAGGTGTAAAAGAATTTGAAAGATTATCAGAATTTACAGCCGCTAATAAAGGAAAAAAAGGATATGATAAGGCACAGGCTGCTGTAGAGAAGTACTTAGGTCCATGTTTAACATGTGATAAATTAACACCAATTGTAGAAAAGAAAAAAGCTGAAATTTTAGAAGATGCTGTTAAATTAGAAAAGTATGTAAAATTACTTGGAGATAAAGAATGTACAAAAAGTGAAGTGTATGAGGAAATGGCTAAGAAATTAGCAGAAGTTAAATCTTCAGCAACAGCTTTTCAAGGATTAGCAGTTTTACTTTATAACAAAGGAAAAAAGACTGAAGCATTAACTTATTTTGATAAAGCGATCGAGATGGAAGAAGATGCAGCTAAAAAAGAAGATATTTTAAATAAAGCTGCACAAGTTGCATTATCTGCTGGTAAATCAAGTAAGGCGACTGGTTACGCTAGTGACTTATTAAAATTAAACCCAAATAGTGGAGAAGCATATTTAATTAAAGCTTCTAATGCAGCTAAAAGTTCATGTGGATCAAGTGCATTTGCTAAATCAACTAAATATTGGGTAGCTTACGATTTAGCAGCTAAAGCAAAATCAATGGACGCTTCAGTATCAGCAAGAGCAAGCAAGTTAATGGGATCATACAGAAGTCGTTTTCCAGAGAAAACAGAGTTATTTGCTCAAGGATTAAAAGAAGGTGCTTCTTACACACATTGTTCTGGAGCTAAAACAATTGTAAGAGCGAAGTAATAAATTAAATTTTATACTAGAACCGAATAGTCGTATGGATTATTCGGTTTTATTTTTTAAATAAATCAACTGTCAGTTCGAGTGATTTGGTTAAACCAAAATTGTATCTAGAACAAGTTAATTTTACCATTAAACAAGTTTTGAAAAATTCAAAATCATACATAATCTTATTAATTGCTTTTGCAGCATGTTTAGTTGCTTGTCAAAAAAGTGATTTAGGTAATATGGAGTCGGTTCAAGATGTAAATTTACCTGATGAAGTTTCTAAAGATATGCATTTGGTATATAGTGACTCTGGCAGAACCAAGTTTATATTAGAAGCTCCATTAATTCATAAGTACACTAAAGACACTAATTACACTGAGTTTCCTGAAGGAGTTCATGGAGAGTTTTTCAATAACGTAGGGGATAAAACTTCAGATTTAGTTGCTGGCTACTGCTTGAAAGTAAACAAAGATGATGAAATCATTTTTAGAGATAGTGTTCGATTCGAAAATATTAAAAAAGAGATACTAATCTCCGAAGAAATATATATGGTAAACGACAGTATCTTTTCTGATACTATTGTTTACATCAAAACGCCAACCATTGTAATGGAAGG
>JAHDBM010000073.1 GCA_020630395.1 Flavobacteriales bacterium | reverse complement strand
CCCGTTAATTTTAACGGTATAGATTTAATGGTTTTTACATTAGCAGATATATCTTCTCCTTTAGTTCCATCACCTCTAGTTACGGCTCGAAAAAAGACTCCATTTTTATATTGAATGCCAATCGCCACTCCGTCATACTTCAATTCGCATACATACGAAATGTTTTCAGTTGTTAGTTTTTCAATTCTTGTTTCAAAATCTATTATATCTTCTTTCGAATAGCTATTACCGAGCGAAAGCATTGGATATTTATGAACAACTGTTTCAAACTTTTTAGTAATATCTCCACCTACTCGTTTAGTTGGTGAATTTTCATCTGTAAATTCTGGATATTGTTCCTCAAGTTTTTGAAGTTTTTCTAATAGCATATCAAAATCATAATCTGATATAGTAGGATTATGTTTTACATAGTAATTATGATTATGCTTTCTTAATGCTGCTGATAAAGCTTCTATTTCTTGTTTAATATTATCCATAATTACTCGACCCATTCAGATTTTCTATAATCATTTCTATTGACTGCAAGTTTCCAGAGTTCTCCTAAAAATATTTTAACTCCATAAGAATAAAATGGTGCCGACAATGCTTTTCTTGCTCGGGTATCTCCATTTGCTAATAGGTTATAGCCAACTCCTGCAGCAACACCAAACCATCTCCAAATTTTGAAATGAGATTTAACAGAGAATGTCCATGAGGTAGTATTTCTTCTTAAAAAAGGGATGTTATTACCAGCTGTATCCCTATATGAACCAACTAATTCACCAAAATTTAAATGAATTGGAGCACTTAATTCCCATCTTTTTGTTTGCAGCAATACTCGTTCATAAAAAAAACTTGAATAACCAAATTCAAATAAACTTGTATCAGTTGCAGTAGGTTCATCTCTTTGGCTTATTTGTAAAACAGGTCTTCTAGTTTGATGAAACCCAAGTCCAAAACGATTTTTCTTGTTTCCTAACCCTATTTTTATCCCACTAAACTTAACTGGCTGCTTGTTTACAAATGAATTACGAGCGTCAAAATTAAAGATGAATTTGAGTTTATCTTTTTTCTTTTCGGGTTTATACAATTCGGCATCATCTTGAGAAAACCCAATAAATGAAACCACAATCATCCCAATTAAAACTATAAACTTTGACATAACTCAAATATAACACTATTCTTTAGTTCCGTAAACAAAACGATCTTTCCCGTTTAAATCCTTAACAATAATTGAGTTTTTATAGCCATTACGATCTAGTAATTGTTTTGTTTCTTTCCCGAATTGCTCATTAATTTCAAAATAAAGACTGCCCCCAGATTTAAGCTTTACCTTACTAAATTCAACTATTTCTCTGTAAAACAACAAAGGATCATCATTTTCTACAAACAATGCTAAATGAGGCTCATACTTTAGTACATTGTTATGCATCAATTTCTTTTCAGAGTTTAGCACATAAGGCGGATTGCTTATTATAATGTCAAATTCTCCTTCATATGAAGCTCTTTCATTTTTATCAAGAATATTTAGTTTAGAAAATGAAACATTTACATTTAAGTTAGCTGCATTTTCTTTAGCTACTTTAAGTGCTTCTTCTGATATATCTACTGCACTACAATTTGCATTGTTTAACTCTAACCCAAGAGTTATAGGGATTATACCACTTCCTGTTCCAATATCTAATATGTTGAGTTTAGCTTGTGAGTGATTGTGTTTAACCAATTCTATCAGCTCCTCAGTTTCTTGTCTTGGAATCAGTACATGCTCATTAACAGAAAAAGTTCGATTATAAAAATAAGCTTCTTTTAGTATGTGTTGAATTGGCTTTGATGATTTTAAATCTTTTAATACATCATTAAAACGCAGTCCATCATCTTTAGAGACCTCAAAGTCATCAAGAATTAACAAATCTGTTTTGGACAAACTAAAAACCGATTCACACACTATTTCGAAGAGTCCTTTAATTTCTCTTTTATCGTAAATAGTTGAGAGATCATGATAAAAGGTCTCTTTTAAATGATTTAGATTAATTTGCAAATCAATACTAATATTACACAGCTACATTAAACTCTCTTAATGCATCATTAAGTGAAGTCTTAAGATCTGTACTCGCTTTTCTCTCCCCAATTATAATAGCACAAGGCACTTGGTAATCTCCAGCTGGAAATTTCTTTGTGTAAGAACCAGGTATCACAACTTTTCTTGAAGGCACTACTCCTCTGTATTCAATTGGCTCGTCACCAGTTACATCTATGATTTTCGTAGATTTTGTTAATACAACATTTGCTCCTAGCACTGCTTCTTTCTCAACTTTAACCCCTTCTACCACTATACATCTTGATCCAATAAACGCTCCATCTTCAATAATTACTGGTGCAGCTTGTAATGGTTCTAACACGCCTCCAATACCAACACCTCCACTAAGGTGAACATTTTTACCTATTTGTGCACATGATCCAACTGTTGCCCATGTATCTACCATGGTTCCCGCATCTACATAAGCTCCTATGTTTACATAAGATGGCATCATAATTACACCAGCTGAAATATAAGCTCCATATCTTGCAACCGCATGAGGCACTACTCTAACTCCTAATTCGGCATAATTGGTTTTTAATTTCATTTTATCATGAAATTCGAAAGGACCAACCTCAATTGTTTCCATTTTACGAATAGGAAAATATAACACAACTGCTTTTTTTACCCATTCATTTACTTGCCAACCATCTTTTGTTGGTTCTGCAACTCTTAATCTGCCTTTATCAATCTCTTCGATAACAGCTTCTATAGCTTTTTGTGTCTCTTGTTCTTTTAATAACTCTCGGTTATCCCAAGCTTTTTCAATTATTTCTCTCATGTATATTATCTATTGAGCAACATACTCATTTATTATTTCATTTATTTTAGGAACACTTCGTGTTTTCATTAAATAATGTCCACCAGGCACCAATTGTTTATTAGCTACTCTTTTATGAAGAATTAGACTATCATCTTCACCATGGATGTGAATATAATCTCTTTCTGGCAAGTCTTCTTTTTTCCAAGTGATAAAAGAGGCTAAACCAAACTCTATAAAACCATCTGGCAAATCACTTACCATTGCTAAAAACAATTGCTTATGTTCTTTACTTGCAAATTTAAAAATTGGACCAGCAAGTTTAACAAGTTTAGCCAATCTTTTTTGGGTCATGTACTTGTGAGGACGTAAAATCTTTAATAATTGTACTTTTCCTACTGGTAATTCTTTTCTGTTTTTTGCTGAAGCAATAAATACTAGTTTGTAAGGGTTTATTATTTTTGCTAATTCACTTGCTACCATTCCTCCCATTGAGAAACCAACTAATACTATAGGTTTACTTTGATCAATTTTTGGAAGCAAAATATTTTGTGCATACTCCTTAAAAGATCTTGCTCCTTGAGGATTTTCCCAATTTAAACAAACTGTTTGGCTATTTTCAACTTTTAAACTACGAAACATGCGTTCATCAGCTGCAAAACCTGGTATTATGTATGTATTATACTTCATTCAATTAAAACAAGATTGTTGATTGATATTGTGACTTTTATTATATTCAGAGCGAATAATGCTACTTAGTTATTGTTGCCCATCATGATTTCATTCAAGAAATAACGATTAATAAAGTCCTTTGTTTTATTCATGTACACATACATTTCTACGTCATCTTCTATAAAAGGGACATCTTTTCTATATGCTGCGATAACATCCTCAATTTGTTTAGAGGATTTAAGTGGCCTTCTAAACGATAGTGCTTGAGAACCGGTAAATAATTCTATGGATAATATGGACAATACATTTTTCATTACTTTATAACATTTAGTGGCAGAGTTTGCGCCCATACTCACATGATCTTCTTGTCCATTAGATGAATCTATAGAATCTATAACAGCTGGTGTGCATAATTGCTTATTTTGACTAACAATACCTGCTGCTGTATACTGTGCAATCATAAAGCCGGAATTTAATCCTGATTTTTTCACTAAAAATGGAGGTAAATCTCTTTGTCCAGATAGTAATTTATACGTTCTTCTCTCACTAATTCCTCCTATTTCAGCAATTGCTAAACATAAAGAATCTAAAGCCATAGCAAGTGGTTGCCCATGAAAATTACCACCAGAAATAATAACATCTTCATCTGGAAACACCATAGGATTATCTGTAACAGAATTAATTTCTGTTTCGAAAACACTAGTTGCATAATCAATTACATCTTTAGATGCTCCATGAACTTGTGGGATACATCTAAACGTGTAAGGGTCTTGGATATCCGTTTTAGTTGATTCAATAATCTCACTCCCTTCTAAATAATCTAATACTTCTTGAGAAACTTCTATCTGTCCTTTATGTCCTCTTACATTATGAATTGCAGGATAAAAAGCTTCTTTATTTCCATTGAAACCTTCTAAACTAACAGTTGAAATAAAGTTAGCTAAATGAAAGAATTTGTGTGCATTAATTAAAATCCACGCACCATAAGCTTGCATAAATTGAGTTCCATTAAGTAAAGCTAACCCCTCTTTTGAAAACAACCTTACTTTTGTTAAATTAAGCTCAGCTAATACCTCTTTAGAAGTCTTTTTCTTGCCTTTAAAATAAACTTCTCCTCTACCTAATAGCGGTAATGACAAATGTGCTAATGGAGATAAATCTCCGGATGCACCCAATGAACCTTGTTGATAAACAACTGGTATTACATTATTGTTAAATAAATCTACTAATAATTGTAATGTTTTTAATCCAATACCAGAATGGCCATAACATAAACCTTGGATTTTAAGAAACATCATGGTCTTTACTATATGGGTAGGCACTTCTTCTCCTTGTCCACAAGCATGAGATATCACTAAATTCTCTTGTAGCTCTTGTAAGTTTTCTTTAGAAATTATAGTGTTACATAACGCACCAAAACCTGTGTTAATACCATATATAATGTCGTCTGTCTTGTCCAGCTTTTCATTGAGGTAATTCCTTGCCTTTAAAACCTTTTTTTTTGCAGTTTCACTAAGCTTTAATTGAACATTACGTTTAATAATATCTTCAATTAAGTCAAAATCTATTTGTTTATCAGGATTTATATGATGTATTTCCATAGCCATAAATTAGATAGATAAATTAATTATTCAACAAGGTAATTAAATCTTGTATTGTAACATCTTTTTGCTCTCCAGACTCCATATTTTTCAATGAAATAAGCCCTTTTTCCATTTCATTAGACCCTACCATTGCTACATATGGAATAGATTTATTGTCAGCATAGGTCATTTGTTTTTTCATTTTTGCTTTATCTGGAAATAATTCTGAAGAAATTCCATTTTCTCTTAATTCTTTAACTAGCTTTAAACAATGAGCAGCCTCTTGTTCTCCAAAGTTTACAAATAATACTTTTGTAGTTGAAGCTATTTCTATTGGGAATAAATCTAACTCTTCTAACACATCATAAATCCTATCTGCTCCAAAAGAAATTCCTACCCCAGATATATCCTTTAAACCAAAAATACTGGTTAAGTCATCATATCTACCACCACCGCAAATGCTTCCAATATTAACGTTATTAGCAGTAACTTCAAAAATGGCTCCTGTGTAGTAGTTTAATCCTCTAGCAAGAGAGGGTAAAAATTCCACTTTAGCGTTTTTCAACCCAATAGATTTAACAGTATCTAGCACATAATTAAGTTCTTCAATTCCTTTTCTTCCTATTTCAGAATCTTTAACAATATCGGTTACTACAGCTAATACTTCATTATTATCTCCTTGAATTGTTAATAAGGGAGTTAACTTTTCTATAGCTTGCTCAGAAACATCTTTTTGTCTTAACTCATCACAAACTTTTTCTACTCCAATTTTATCGAGTTTATCAATAGCAACAGTAATATCAATTAGCTTATCAGGATGACCTAATACCTCTACCAATCCAGCTAAAATTTTTCTGTTATTAATTTTAACCGTAAAATCTGGGATATTAAGATTAGTTAAAACATCATCAAATATTTGAACTAACTCAACCTCATTTAACAAAGAGTTACTACCAATAATATCTACATCACATTGAAAAAACTCTCTATAACGACCTTTTTGTGGTCGATCTGCTCGCCATACAGGTTGTATTTGGTAACGTTTAAACGGAAAAGCAATGTCATTTTGATGTTGCACCACAAATCGAGCAAAAGGAACTGTTAAATCGTAACGAAGTGCTTTTTCAGAGATTTTTTGAGTTATTTTTCTTCCATCTCTATCCTTTAATTCATTTGAATCAACTTTTTTAAGAAAATCCCCACTATTTAATATTTTAAAAATAAGCCGATCTCCTTCTTCTCCATACTTTCCCATTAATGTTTCCGTTTTCTCCATAGCAGGAGTTTCTATTGGAAGAAATCCATAGTTTTTGAAAACAGATTTAATGGTATTAAAGATATAATTTCTTTTTACCATTTGATTGGGTAAAAAATCTCTTGTGCCTTTTGGTATTGAAGGTTTACTCATGTTTAAAAATTATACGAATTTAACGCAACTTTTCACTATCATGCAAGTATAATAATAAATGCAATTTTTTAGGCGACATATTACTATTTTATTCTGTTTTCCAATTCTATGTTTAGGGCAAGAAAATATGGGAATTGCTAATAGTAATTATGCTCCCACTAATACAGTATTAATAAACCCCTCATCTATTGTTGACTCTTGGACATTTTTAGACATTAACATTATAGGTGCTGGATTATATGTTAGAAATAATTCGGCTTTTATTAGCAAAGAAGATTTTTACTTTCCCTCTTTTATAAGAGATAACTCCTCTGCAACCATTGATGAACCAGGTTTTAATGAAATTGACACTAAAAAGTTCGCCTATTTAGATGTATTTGCTCATGGACCATCTGCCACTATGAGTCTTGGTCGGTTTTCTGTTGGAGTTACCACTCAACTTAGACATTTTACAGATGTAAGAAACATGCCAGAACCATTTGTTAAGTTTATGAGAGAAGGATTTCAATATAGTCCACAGCATAATATTGATTATCAATTTAAAAACATCAGAACCAATGCTCAAACCTTTGCTGAAATTGGAATAACAGGAGCTGGTATTATACAACAAAGAGGCAATAATATGTGGAGCGGAGGAATAACCATTAAACGCTTATTTGGGATACAGTCTACGCATCTTAATGTAAACGACATTTCATTGAATGTATTGGATTCTAGTGATGCCTATTTTGGTAACCTTGATGCTACTTTTGGCCATTCTGTCATGAACTTTAACGCAGGAAGAGGATGGGGCGTAGATTTAGGGGTAACCTTTACTAAATATGAACAAAATGTTGGATGGTATAAACCTCACTCTACTTTTAGTAATTGTGAAAAAAAACAATACCGATATAAAATCGGATTATCCCTATTAGATTTTGGTAGAATTAAATACAGAGGTGTTTTTGATGGTTCATTATCTCGAGAAGATTATACTTGGCAAGAGTACGACACAGTTAATATTAATGGTGTTTGGGATGCTACAGGGAGAGTTATTACTCGTTTTTCGGATGAAGTAAGAAGAGAAGAAACCTATAATGTGTTTTTACCAACCGCTCTCTCTTTTCAAATCGATTATAATTTAGATAATTATTTTTATATAGGAATAAATGGTGTACAATCATCTAAATTGTTTAGAAGAACATTTGGTGTTAGAAGAGGTAATACATTAGCCATAGTTCCTAGATACGAAAGGAAATATTTTGAGGCAAGCCTTCCAATAACCTTACATGACTACAAATACCCTCAAATTGGATTAATGCTACGCTTAAACAACCTTATCATTGGAAGTGATCATGTAACTCCCTTTCTATTTCGATCAAATATTTATGGAGCAGATATTTATTTTAACCTTAAAATTCCCATTTATAAAAGCAGAAAATGTAAAGATAAATCTACTAAAAAGAGACTAGGAAGTAGAAATAAGAAGAAAAGAAACAAACGAAATGATTGCGCGGGATACAAATTGTAGTGTTATTTCCTTGTTAAACAACTTGTAAAAATGAAATTGAAACAGTAGATTTAATTCTATGCATAAAAGCAAATACATATTATGAACTTAAGACTTGCCATATTATTTTTGTTGCTTACCCCTCTTATATTTTCTCAAGGAGGTGATTTATTTGTTGATGCAGTTAATAAATTAAGCAAAGGAGAGTTAACAAAATCTTACCTTATGTTTACAAAGCTCCACCAAGCCGATAAGAATAATGCTGAAGTACTGGCTTATTTGAGCTATGCTACTACTAAAATATGTTATTCTAAAGATTCTATAAATCCAAAAGATGTGTCTAATGCGCTTAATTATGCTAATCAAGCTATGCAAAAAGACTCCTCATTAAAAGAAGCTAGACTTGCAAAAGCATATAGCTTATTACTGGCAAATAAAAATCTTGATTCCAGAAAAGAAAAGTGCAAAAATCTACTGGAGATAAAAAGACAACTCACTATTTTAAATAGCGGAGACAACATAAAACCTGAAGTGTATAATCTACTGGCAATATGGCACAGAACTGTAGCATCATTTAGTGAATTTGAAAAAGAAGCTGCTAAAACCTTTTACCATGTTGATTTAGGAGATGCTAAAATGGAATTAGCTCTGTCTTTTCATAAAAAAGCAATTAAAGAGAATGCCAAAGTTTGCTTTCTATATGAACAAATGAAAACGTATCAAGCAATGCATTCTGATGAATTAGAAACGTCAGTAGTTGATAAAATATTGAAAACTAAAGGTAAATCTGAAGAAGTAAAACTCTACAAAGCCTTAGTTACTAATTAAAATCAAGTTCTCTATTCTCCTCATCTCCTGGCAATTCTAATGATTTTACTGATTGTATAGCATTTCCAGCAATCCCTTTTATAGAGCCATACATATCAATTGTATTGGTTACTACTTTTTCTATTTGTTTATCTCTTTGCTTCCAAATTCTTTGCATGGAGCGTTTTTCACTTTCTAAATCTGATTTCATTTGTGTAAACCCCTCAACTATAGCTTCAACTTGCATTCTAAAGGTGTTTCCTGTTAAAAAAGTATACAGCATTTCCATTTTATCTCCTTTATTTTCTTGAGAACTTACCACATTATTTAATTGAATAATGGATTGACGTAATACAGCACATAATCCTTTAAACTCTTCATAATTACAAATCCAAATGCCATCTTTCAACCCCATTCTTTCCATATCACTAGGCATTACTTCAGTTACAAGCACCCCAATATTAGCACCTTTATCTCTTATATCTGCTTTAAATTTCTCAATCCAAGAAGGTTGAAAGTCTTTAGTTCGCTTACTTTCATAATAAATTACACCACAGTTTTGAATAGATCTAGTATTTACAATTTGTAAGCAATCTCCTCCTCTAGCTCCCTTTTTAATCTCTTCAATAGTGTCTAACGGGAATTTACTAGCCAACCACTCCTCTATTGCTAATTCTTGAACTTCTCCTTGTAACTGCATAGAACCTTGCTCCTGCTTACGTTTCATTTCTTCTGTAAGCTTTTTTTGAGCCTCTAGTTGCAATTGCATTTCTTTAAACCTAAGCTCATTCTTTTCTTCTTCTGCTTTTTTTATTTTTTCCTTTTCCTTTAAAAGCGTTTCGGTAAGTTGTTTTTGAGCTTCAGCTTGAGCAGCTTCTTTTAATTCATTTTTTTCCCGTTTTAACTTTTCAATCTCAGCTTTGGAACGATTTAACTCTTTTACCTGCTCTGATTTTTCATTTAGCTCTTTTTGTAAAGCTTTAAATTGATCTGTGTTTTCTTCTTCAAGCTTCTTTTTTATTTTTTCTTCTAGATATCCTTTTTGCTCCTTAAGTTGTTTATTTAATCTTTCTTGAAACAGTTCATTTTCTTTCTTTTTTCTTTCCTCAAACGCTTCTTTAGCTTTGTTTAAAGAGTTTACTTCTTCTTTATATTTAAGTTGTTGATCAGATAATTGTTTTTGATACTTTGCTTTTATTTCATCCTCTAACTGGTGAGCTAAAATATCCTGTACATCTATACTTGTGCCGCAATTAGGACACTTTATTTGATTAGAGTCGTTCATAATGTCATTTAATGAAATAAAATTAAATATTATGCTCGATTATAATAAGTATAGATAAAGATATTCTTAAATAATTGTTAACAACTAGATGTTTAACTAGTTGATTTTAACAAATAGACACCATACATTTGTAGCTTAATCAAAAATTAAATTTAAATGAAAAAATTATTACTAAGTGTTGTGACAATTGCTGCTACATTGGCAGGTTTTTCGCAACAATTAACCGAAGGCTTTGAGTCAGGAACATTTCCTCCGAGTGGATGGTTTGAATATAACAATCTTGTTGATGGACTTGACCAAAGTACTGTTCAATCACATACAGGAGCTACATCTGCTTTTTTTGATGATGTTAATGGTACTGATACTATGATTTTAATAACAGCTACAATACCATCATTAACTGCTGGTTCTCAACTTACTTTTTGGGAATGGACACGCTACAGTGGGTGTTGTTATATTTATCATGGTGTATGGGCTAGTATTAATGGAGGTGCAGCTGTTGAGCTTTCTGAAATGCCAAGTGCTGCTGCTGATGGTGCATGGACTGAACAAACTATTGACCTATCTGCTTACGCAGGATCATCTATAACATTATCTTTTGTATATGTTGGTGACTTTGCTGATGAATGGCATATAGATGATGTTTTAGTTGATTTAGCTCCAACATGTCCAGATCCATCAAACTTATTAGCTAATAATCTAACGCCTACATCAGCTGCTTTAGATTGGATGGAGAATGGTTCTGCAACTGAATGGCAAGTTGAATTTGATACTACTGGATACACACAAGGAACAGGAAACTTAAGAACTCCTTCTATTTTTAAGCCATATACGTTAGCTGGGTTAACACCAAATACTACTTATGATTATTATGTAAGATCAATTTGTGCACCAGGTGACACTAGTGGATGGGCAGGTCCTTTTACATTTACTACTCCATGTAATGCAATTGTAGCTCCTTATACTCAAGATTTTGAAGCAAGTACAACTAGTATTCCGTCTTGTTTTAATCAAGGATCTTCAAATGTTAAAGACTGGGAATTTAGTAATAGTGGTACTGGAGAACACATTGGAAACAATGGAACTATAGGTGGATCTACTGCAAGTAATGGTTATTTTGCATGGGTTGATGATTCTTCACCACATGACACTACAACTATGTTATCACCTTTATTTGATGTGTCTGGTTTAACTACACCTGCTTTATCTTTTTACTTATTAAGTAATAATGAAAGTGAAAGTAATGTAGATTTTTCTATTGATGTTTATGATGGTTCTGCATGGAACAATGATTTTTTTACAAACAATTCAAATACTGCTAACGGAGAATGGGAAAAATTTGTTTTAGATTTATCAACATTAACTATAACAGGAAATATTCAACTAAGATTTATTGTTAGAGAACGTAATGGAACTGATTTTTATGACGATATAGCAATTGATGATATTACTATTGATGAGCTACCTACTTGTTTAGACCCAAGTGCTATTTTATTAGATTCTGTTTCTAATGATTACGCTAGATTAGATTGGACTGAAAATGGAACTGCTATCGAATGGCAAGTACAGTATGATACTGCTGGTTTTACTCCAGGAACAGGAATTTTAGCTACTACAACTACTAAACCTTACGGAATATCAGGACTTACAGCTCAAACTGATTATGATTTTTACGTGAGAGCTGTATGCGCACCTGGTGATACTAGTTTATGGGCAGGCCCATTTAGGTTTATGACTAACTGTGACCCTGTGATTGGTGACAGTATTACAGATGCTATTGCTATTACTACATTAACTTATTATGATACAAACAATACTTCAGAGTGCTTTACAAGTCAATTTCCTGCTAATTCATCTGCTGATGTATTCTATATGCTAGTTACTGATAGTTGTGTTGATACACTAGACATTAGTTTATGTGGAACTCCCTTCGATACAAGATTATATGTTTTAGAAAGCGATAAAGTGACCCAAGCTGCTTTTGATGATGATGGTTGTGGTGGTGCACCATACGCATCAGAAATGCAAATTTATTCAGGCGTAGAGTTTAATGGTGGAGATACAATTTACATTGTTGTTGATGGATATTTTGGAGGTTCTGAAGGTGAATATTTCTTATATGTTAATCAAAACATAGCTGCTAATACTGCTGATATAACTTACCCAACAAATGTATGTGCTGGTGCAACAGCAACTGTTACAAATAATGGTACAACTGGAGGTACTTATTCTTCTAACGGAGGAACAATAGATCCTTCAACTGGAGACTTCTCTTCAACTGTTGGAGGTATGTTCGAAATATACTATACAGTTGGTAATGTTACTGCATGTATGGATATGGATACTGCAATGATTACTGTAGATACGTTAGATTTATCTATAACTGTTTCTAATGACACAGCAACTGCAACTTCTGCTGGTACTTACCAATGGATTGATTGTGCTAATGGAGATACAGCTGTAACTAGTGCTACTATGCAATGGTTTAAGCCTGCAGTTTCTGGTACTTATGCTGTAATTGTAACTGGTGCTTGTGGATCTGATACTAGTGCTTGTGTTACTATAGCTACTACTGGAATTAACACTAATACTGATTTAATTTCTGGGATTTATCCTAATCCAACTAATGGAATGTTTACTATTGCGTTAACTAATAACAATAGCTTTGTAGAAATTCTTAACACTGTTGGACAAGTAGTTTATTCTAAAAATACAACTTCTAACATTACTAACATTGAATTAAACAATGTTGCTAAAGGAAGCTATATGGTTAGAGTTACTAATAATGGAACTCAAACTATAGAGAAATTGATTATTAAATAAAGTAATTGATAATTATAAATATAAAAGCCTCAATCTAAAGATTGGGGCTTTTTTTGTACATGAAATTTTGAAACAAATATCTATATCAATTATAGATTAAAAGATATTAATTAATGAGTTCATTGTTAACTTACCTGCTAATTAAGTAAGTTATAATTTATAATATTATTAGATGTATACATTACATATGTAGCTAATTAATGTAATTAACTAAAACACTCTAAATATTAAGATCATTTTACTCTTTCTATATGTTTAGCTAAAACATGAAATATTGAGGTATTATTCCTGATTGTATTTCATCTATAAGTTCTCCATTTTCAAAATAACGATACACTGTTCCATTTTGAATATAATCTTTCGCGTCACTAACATAAATTTCATTATTTAGTTTATTAATTGATAAACCATAAAATGAATGATTATCTCCATTTACAAAAGATGTAACAGGTAAACTATTATCATTAATGTTCATCCTATAAATTGATTTATTAATGAAGTATAGATGATCATTTTCTGAATCTATTACTAATCCAAATGGAGATTCATTTATAGTATTAAATGAAATTGTTTTAATAATAGACATATTATTAGGGTTAATTTGAGATAATTTTGGTGTCTCAAGATTAATACCTCCACTACTTAATACCCACAGCATATTATTATGGTCCACTACTATACTATTAGGATCTAATGGAACTATTACACTATCGATAATAGTATTTGAGAGCAAACTAATTTTATAGCATTTATTATTACCCGTATTATTTAGGTAATCTCCTCTATCACATACATACATGTAATCATTATGTATAATCATTTGCTCATTCCATCCTATTGTATTAATTCTATTAATGATGGATTTTGCTGAGTAATCTACTACATAAATAGCTTTTTCTTTTAAATCTGTTACATAAGCTTTATTCTCGTAAAAAGAAATATATCTGGGACTATTAAATCCTGTAATTTCTCCTTTAAAAGAAAAGTCTGAAGAATCTACAATTACGATTTTACTTGAGTTATTTACAATTAAATAGCACAACCCATTATGATAAGTTCCCGATTGTAATACATCTCCTATTTGATTTCCATTTTGAGAAATAAACGTATTATTTAATAATTCTTTGGTAAAAGGGTTGTAAGAAGTCACAGATGAATTTCCAAATCCAAAATTACCTTCGTTTAATATCCTAATTTGATAGCCTGATAGAGAGCTTCCAGTTTCGAATTGTGGTCCTATTTTTTGTTTATTACATGATACAGATGTCATAAACAACATAAAAATTTCAAAAATAAGCAGCAATTTAGGCATAACGTTAATTATTAATCAAAGATATAATTTTAGTTATTCAAGATCAGAATAAACACGTTAAATAGTATTTTTTCCATTTCTTTGTAATTAAGAAATCCATTACAAGTAATGATATCGTTATGAAAAAGACAGTTGCTATTATTGGCGGAGGTGCAAGTGCAATGATGCTAGCTTGTAAATTAGACTCTACTAAATTTAACATCTCCATTTATGAAAAAAATAAAGGATTAGGAAGAAAGTTTTTAGTGGCTGGAAATGGTGGTTTTAATTTAACTCACGCTTCTTCTATTGATGAAATGATAGTTAAATACGAAGCTAATCAGACTATAATTAACTCGTTAACTTTTTTTGATAATAAGAATACTATTGAATGGTTAAATGAAATAGGAATTCCTACTTATACTGGAAGTAGTAAACGTATTTTTCCTAAAAAAAACATAAAGCCTATTCGTGTTTTAAATGCGATTGAAGAGCAATTGGCGTTAAACAAAGTTGATATTTTTTATCAACATGAATGGATAGGGTTTGGAGATAAAAAAGAATTAATTTTCTCGGCAAATAATGAGGGAATTACTATTTCAGCTGATATAGTTGTTTTTGCATTAGGAGGAGCTTCATGGAAAGTAACAGGCTCTAATGATAGGTGGCTTTCTTATTTTGAGAATAAAGGAATTAATACTATTCCATTTGAATCTTCTAATTGTGCTTTTAAGGTAAAATGGAAAAAGGCTTTTATTGATGAATTTGAAGGAGAGCCTCTTAAGAATATTCAAATTTCATTAAATAAGCTAGCAGTTAAAGGTGAACTAGTGTTAACTCAATTCGGTATTGAAGGAGGTGCAATATATGCGTTAAGTAACGCTATAAGAAAGGAGCTTAATAAACACGGTAGTTGTACAATACACCTTAACTTGAAGCCAAATAGCAAACGTGAAGCGCTTATTAGAAAATTAAATGAACCAAAAAAGAAAAACTCTTGGAGTGAACATATAATATGGAAGCTAAAATTAACTAAAGCTATGTTTCAGCTTATAAAAAGAAAACTATCTAAAGAGGATTTTATGATCCCTGATAAAGTAGCTGACATTTTACAATCATTTCCGTTAGAATTAACTGATATTGCTCCTATTGATGAAGCAATATCAACAGTGGGAGGTATTGATTTAAATAATATAAATGAACATTTTGAATTATCTCATTTACCTAATCATTTTATTATTGGTGAAATGTTAAATTGGGATGCACCTACTGGCGGATATTTATTACAAGCCAATTTCAGTATGGGAGCTTATCTAGCTGATTATTTAAATACTAAAGATTAATCTACCTTATATTTTTCAAGAAAATAATCCCAATCCCAAATAAAGTTTGTTACTAATTCATTTAGTCTTTTTAAAAATACAGGGTTTGGAACATTCATATCTTTAA
>JAHDBM010000138.1 GCA_020630395.1 Flavobacteriales bacterium | reverse complement strand
AAAAAATCTTATCGAGATTAAAAGATGTTGCGACTAAACATGACATGGAAAGTGTTGTGCTAACATTTGCACCACACCCCAGAAAAGTATTGTTTCCAGATGATAATTCTTTAAGGTTATTAAACACATTAGACGAAAAGATTGAACAACTAGAAAAGCAAGGAATTGATAATCTAATTGTTTATCCATTTACTAAGAAGTTTTCTAGAATATCTGCCTTAGAGTATATTCGCGATTTTTTAATAAACGAATTAAAAGTTGATAAACTAATTATTGGTTACGATCATCAATTTGGAAAAAATAGGGAGGGTAATTTTGAGTATTTACAGGAATTATCAGAGTTATATGATTTTGAAGTAGAAGAAATTCCTGCTCAAGATATAGAAGATATTAAAATTAGCTCCACTAAAATTCGAAGAGCGATAGGTAATGGAAGTATTGACTTAGCCAATTTATATTTAGGATACGAGTTTCCATTAAAAGGAAAGGTAATTGAAGGGAAACGATTAGGGAATACAATAGGGTTTCCTACTGCAAATATTGCAGTTAGTGACCAGGATAAAATAATTCCCTCTGAAGGTGCTTATGCTGTTCATGTTGTTGTAGATGGTGTTACTTATGGAGGAATGCTTAATATTGGAAAGAATCCAACCGTAAATGATTCGGAAACCTTATCGATTGAGGTAAACATCTTTGAGTTTAAAGAGCTTATTTATGGAGAAGAAATCACCATTACTTTTATTAGAAAGCTGCGAGACGAAATGAAATTTGATTCTGTCGAAGATCTGAAGGAGCAATTGTCGCAGGACAGACTGTTGGCTTTGCAGTATGTTTAGAAGATTAAAATGACTTAATCAGTATATAGAATTGTCACTTTAACTTTGTCCTTTTTAAAGTCGTAATAATATTCTCCACCTGCTCCATCAAGACCATCATTACCTGTTTTTTGTGATAAACTATCACTGCTCCAATGATAATAATCTTCGGTATTAAATAGAATTGCAAAGATTGATTTAAGTTGAGATATGTTTGTGTTTGGTGTGGTTAACTCATATTTACTTGTTCCACTTTTACATTCTTTTTGGTAATAAGAAATACCTTGTGAAAAAGATTGAGAAAATTCACATCCTTTAGAGTATCCTCCGTCTTTATTTTCTGTTTTAGAATCCAAACTATCAAAATTAATAAGCAAGTATCGATAAAGATTGTTGTATTGGCTATTCATATTTGAAATGAATTCCATGTTTGGTTTTGGTAAATGGAACATTTTTTTTATTTCGGTAATCGTATCAGTATTTTTTTCCTTGATTTCTATGTTAACATGGCTGTTAGTTTCTTCTATCAAACTTTTGTCACTATTTATTATTGTTTCCTTTTCTTCTTGTGAGCAGGATAATATTAGAATCGAAATTAAAAATATATGGATTAATTGATGTTTCATTTTTATTTCTTGTATTTTACATCCCACCAAAAACAAATATGCGGCTGCTTAGCAAGTATAACAAAAAAAGCCCTGATGTAATTCAGGGCTTTTCAATAACTAAATTTGGTTTTAATTAGAATTTATAGCTTAAACCAATGTTTAATGCTTGTCTAAATTGTAATCTTGGCCCAGTACCTTCATTAATACCATCACCATCTCTATCAACAGCAATATCAATATCATGATCGTATATTAATGTAGTACCAATACTTGCTGTAATAAATTTATTCACTTTCATTGAAAGTAATGTTTCCCAAAACACATCAATGTTTTCTGGTCTATCTAAATAGTTTGAGAACAGTTGTAGTGATGTTGTTAATCTAACATTTTCCATAATGTCTTTTTGGTATTTTGCTTGTATTAATCCTCCAAGCTCAAAACGAACATTTTTATTAGTATCTACTCCATAAGCACCAACAGCAGCTAAACCATCATCCATAACAAAGGTGACTTTAGATGATAATGGAGATAAGAATAAAGAGAATTCTTTATTTGGCTTATAATCGAAACCAAGTGCAAATGTTAAATAGCCAGGAGACATAAATTTAGAAATTACAGTAGTATCAGTTGGAGTAGCAAATCCATCTGCAAATTGAGATCTAAAATTTAATAATGCACCATAGTACCATTTGCTTCCATCTTTAAGTTGTCTTCCGTACTTCGAATTTAACTCAATTCGGTCATCACTTTTAAAGAAAGGACCAGCATCTAAGCTAGTTAATCCATAAGCTAAATCTAAAGAATTGTCCCATGCTTCTTTTCCTTTTTTGTAATTAGCAAATAAGCTAACTAAACCATTAGCAGCAATAGTGTTTTGTCCACCACCTGCCCAGTTACTTAAAGCAACTTGAGAGAAGTTTAAACCAATAGTACCACCTTTTAGCCAACCATCAGCTTTTTTTTCATCTGCCTTAGCTAAAATACCATTGTCTACATTTTTTGTAGCCTGTGCATTTGTGTTTGCAGTAAATGCAATAATTGCAATTACAGGAAGTAATAATTTTTTCATTTATTCTTTGCTTTTTTTGT
>JAHDBM010000072.1:7523-15890 GCA_020630395.1 Flavobacteriales bacterium | reverse complement strand
GTGTTTTTAGCATCAGTCACTTGCCCTCTTCCCCATGTAACAGCATCATTATAGGATATCGAAAAAGTAGCTTTATTTCTGTATCGTTTAGCATGGTTACAAGCATCAACATAAGCATTGGTATTGTTAGAAGCATATCCAGGGAAAGCCCCTGTAGTTCCACCAGAACCAGTATACCCTGATAATGCAGGAACTGATAAAAAGAAATCTTTAACATCTTCATTTAAAGCAGCTGTCATCATACCTGTGCCACCTCCTTGTGATTTTCCAATTACAAAAACATCATCAGTAGCATTTCCTGAAGCTTGAATGTTTTTAATCATTTGTTGAATAGCCAATAAAGCAATTTGATATTCTGCAGCTCCACTAACCGAACCTGATGAATTATTCATTGCAGAGCAAACAATAAATCGTGAGTCCATAGGACAAATACCAACTCCAGGAGAACCACCTGCAGAGGGTAACTGAACTAAAATAGGTTTCTTATTAGTAGATGAAGCACTGTTCCATTGAATATCTCCCCATCCTGTCCCATTTGTTCCAAGATTGATAGAACCCCCGTTCCAACTACCATTTGGAGCAGGTAAGCTCGCCAATAAAGCTGCCCAGTGAGCATCAAAATCTACTGGTTCAAGAGCATTATAAACAGGAGTTGTATTCCATTGAGGATCCATTACAGGTAAATGAATATATGTTTTTGTTAATGGAGGCAACCCACCAGATATCGAATCTGTTGAATCACTTTCGACATTCGAAATAGTAGAAGTATTAGGCACTTCATCAAGTGCTTTTATCGCAAAATAGTACTCCGTTTGCGCAGATAAGCCAGTTACAACAAAGTTTTCATTAGTACCTGCAGTAGAAGGGGATTGAACTCCAGTAATAACTGTTGCAGAATTGAAATTCCCAGCATTAATAGGAGAAGTACTTCTTCTTAAATCATAAGATGTAGCAGTTCCTAATCCATTATCGTCTCCTGTAGCTGTCCAACTTAAACTTATAGTTTGAGCTGTTGTGCCAGTAACAGATAAATCAGTTATTGGAGATGGAGCAATACTATCTGAGCTAGAGCCTGTACTTCCGTAAAGTACTATTTCATTAAAATGAGCGGCAGAACTTTTTAAAGTAAACCTTAAGTATTGTGTAGAAACCGAAACAGGGTGAGCATTCCAAACTTGGTAATTAACCAATTCATCAGCTGTTAAATACGTCCAACTTCCTGGTGATCCATATTCTATAATTAAACTATCTTGACCGTTATTGTCGTAAATATATATGTGCGTAAGATTAGTTATTGATCCAAGATTAATATATACACTTGCTGGGTAATTACTTGCAGTCCAACCTGCATGCCATTCTGTAGTAGGATTTCCGCCACTACTATTTAATGGATCACCAGCAGTAGCTTGCTCATCAGCAATATTGCCTGCAGTTCCATATCCACTTTCATTTGTTACCATAGCTGAATTTATAGGTATAATTTGTGCATGTATCGAAAAGCAAGAAATAATTATGAAGAGTATGAGTAGTATAGATTTTACCATGGTATAGTGTATTAATTAGATTAAGTAAAATACAAAAAATTGTACAATTGTTAAAACAAGAAGTGTTACTTTTTATATCCTCTACATTACCTATACGAGATTAAAGTAAACCGGTTTCTTTCTCAACTCATAAATGTTTAATTAAAAATACTTGTAAAAATGGCAGGAGGAAAAGAAACACCCAGACAAAAAATGATAGGAATGATGTACTTAGTGTTAACAGCTTTATTAGCACTTAATGTATCTAAAGAAATCATTAATGCATTTGTAACACAGGATAATCAATTATTGAGTACGAATAATAACTTGGTTAGAAGTGTAAACGGCATACTCAATAAGTTTAAAATAATGGAATTAGATTTATCAACCAAAGAGCGGTATGCTATTTGGAAACCAAAAGTAAATAAGGTAGTAACATTATCTAATTCATTAGATGACTACCTCATCCAGCATAAGAATATCATGTTACAAGAATCTGAAGGGAAAAGTAACTGGTTTACAAAAGATGTCACTTCTCAAATTACCGAGTGGGTAGATTTTGAAAATATTCAAAACAAAGAGGATTATGATATTGCTACCCGTTTATTTGGAGGTGAAAAATCATCTGAGGGGTATAAAAAGGGAAAAGAAATTAAAGATAAATTACTCAGTTTAAGAGATAGCCTAATTATGGTTATGGGTTCTTTTAGAGATAAAGGAAAAGATTATATTATAAAACATGATAACCTTAAATCTATTGAGGAGTTGACTAAAATATTAGAAAATCAGCAACACCCAGAAAAGGAAAAATTGTTATCTATTTATTCAACTTTAGATCAACCCGAAAAGCTCAAGAATCATGGAGAGGATCAAGATTGGCAGTTAGTTAAATTCGATCATCAACCAATAGTTGGGGCTATAGGAGTATTTACTGAGTTAAGAAATCAAGTTCGAATTGCTGAACAAAAAGCATTAGAAATTATTTTTAGCAAATTGGAGGGGCAAATTATGCCTATTAATAAAATTGAACCTCAAGTAATAGCCGATAGAAGATATATTAATGTAGGTGATACAATTGGGGTGAAAGTAGGGATTGTAGCGTATGATTCGACAGCAACATACCCTATAAAGTATATACTTAACGGAGAAGAAAAAACGAGTAATAATAATCAATTTACCGTAAAGGGGAGTAGTGCAGGAACTCAAACGATATCGGGTACTTTAGCACTAGAAATGGCTGATGGAAAAAAAGAATTGCCTTGGTCTTTTGATTATAGTGTAGGTAAACCTCAAGGTGCTATTTCATTGCCGGAGTATGATGTTATTTATGGAAATGGATATGAAAATATTATTGAAGGAACTGCATCTGGGTTTAACCCAAGTGATGTGAGAGTAACTTGCGAAGGTTGCAAGTCTTTTTCAAAAAAAGGAGGGCAATATGTGGCTAAGGCAAATACTGGTAAAACAGTAAAAGTAAGAGTTTCTGCTCCTGGTATGAATTATGTTAAAAATTATAAAGTGTTAGCATTACCAAAACCAATCTTAATGTTTAGAGGAAGTGACGGCAGACCTTTATCTGTTTCTGAGATAAAAAGTGGAAATAAGTTATCATTACAATCTCCCGAAAGTTCCCCACTTAAAATAAAGTATGAGGTTGTGAGCTATAATGTAGATGTTTCTGGAATTTCAGCAAGTCTTAGAAGAAATAACGGAGCTATATTATCTTCTCAGGCTAAAAATGCTAAGAATGGTATTAGAAAAGGAAATAAATTAGAGTTTTCTCAAGTTAAATACAGAATTAAAGGAAATCCTAAGGTTTTATTAGCTAAAGGAGCACTTGTTATTAAAGCAAAATAAAAATGATTAACATCACCAGTTGTTATGATCGGCTGGTGATGTTAATCTA
This sequence comes from Flavobacteriales bacterium, assembly GCA_020630395.1. GTDB lineage: Bacteria > Bacteroidota > Bacteroidia > Flavobacteriales_D > CAJJDF01 > CATLPG01. The sequence goes on along the minus strand of JAHDBM010000072.1, from coordinate 12,461 downwards.
AAATAGCACATATAATAAAAAATAATTTCTTGTTTAATAGATGATGTTGTATCTTATTGATAATAATTGCCTATGAAACATTACAACATCATATATCATATATTATTTGCGACAATTTTGTTTTATTCATGTAATGATAAACAAGAAGTTGAAGAGGTAAGAAGCGAAAAATCTGGTGGAGAGCTCATTCAATCTAAAATAATATCTTACCCTAAAACTTTTGATCCTAGAAAAATTGAAATGGATACTGAAATGGCTACATACACAGCTGTTTATCAAAGTTTAGTTAAGATTAATCCTAATTCTTTAGAAGTAGAGCCAGCAATAGCTAAAAGTTGGGAAGTAAAAGACAACTGTAAGTCTTATATATTTACTATTAGAGATGATGTCTTTTTTCATGATCATGCCATTTTTGAAAATGGTAAGGGAAGAAAATTAACGGTAGAAGATGTTAAATTTTGCTTTGATCGAATTGCAGATACCATAAAACCTAATCCAGCTTATGATTTAATCAAAGATAAATTAGTTGGTATGAAAAGTTATCATGAGCAATTATTGTTAGGAAATAATGTTGTTAATGAGGTTTCTGGAGTGAAGATAATTGGTAAAGACAAAATAAAAATTGATTTAGTAAAGCCTTATTGTTCTTTTATAGAGTTTATCTCTAGAATAAATTTTGCTATTTATCCTAAAGAAGTTATCCAAAATGGAACTTTTAATGACAATCTTTTAGTAGGTACAGGTCCATTTATGTTTGATGATGTAGATTCTTCTAAGTTAACATTTAAACGAAATTCTAATTATTATATAAAAGATGCTAAGGGTTATACTTTACCTTATTTAGATAAGGTAAGTTTTTTATACGGATCTAAAGTAAATGGGTTTAGTAAAAAATTAAACTTCTTTAAGGCAAATAAGATAGATATAATAGATAAGGTAAAAGGAAGGCATATTGATGCGCTAATGGATAGTTTATCTCCAGACGAATATAATTATGAAGCAATAGAAATTTTTGCTACCAGAATGCTCGCATTTAAACAAGATTCAACATCAATTTGTAGGAATAAAAAGTTAAGAAAAGCAATTGCTAAAGCACTGGATAGAGAATTAATAGTTGATTCTATGATAAATGGAGAGAATTGGTATGCCGATTATGGTATGAATATTTCATATTGTTTTTATAAAGATTCTATAGTATCAGAAGAATATGATCTTAATAAGGCTAGGCAATATTTAACCCAAAGTGGTTATACCAAAACCGATACTCTTTCTTTTCTTTTAATGAACAGGGATAAATTGGGGTTAGGACTGGTTAATTTATTAAGGAAAAATTTAGGATTAACTATTCATGTTGATACGATAAATGATGTTTCATTATTTTATGAGAATATATATAAGGGAAATTATGACTTAGTCATTAATGCATGGTTGTTAGATTTTTTAAGTCCTGAAAGTAGCTTGATGGCGTTTTATGGTAAAAAAAGTAAAACTGAAGAAGACTATAACACAAAGAATTTTATGCGATTTTCAAATCAAAAATTTGATCAATATTTTGAAAAAGCTTTAAATGAAGAAGATGAGGTAAATAGAAATAAATTTTTTTATGAAGCCGAGAAAATCGTAATGGATGAAGCTGCTTGTGTTCCATTATATTACTTTGAATACAGTAGTGTTATTTCTAGCCGTGTAAAAGATTATTATTTAAACTCACTGGGACTTGTTGATTATGAGTATATATACAAAACTAAATAAACTATTCCTCTTCATTCTAGTGTTAGCTTTTTCGAAAGAAAACATTGGACAATCTTTAGTAGGAAACACAACAATTAATTGGTCAACTTTATCAAGAGGTATTGTTCATGATTATGGAGATATATTAACAATTAATTCTCCTTTGTTTAATAACCTACACTGTAATATTACGCTTGATAGGCTTAAAATAAGTGATAGAGGAGCTACTTTTCATACAGATGGTTCAGAGAATGTGAGCAGTTACCCTTCTTGGGTACAAGTTAGATCAGAAGTAAGAGAACAACCTTTATCGAGCGTAGTATATGGAAATACCCAAGTATATGAATATATATTTGAAATCGATACCCTGCCACATTTAACAGGACCTGTTACTATTTGGCAAAGATTTCATAAAGGGTTAGATGCACCTGATCTTGATATAGAACTTAAGGGAGATGGACAATGGCCTAGTGATACAGCTCTTCAAAATGGATCAGTATTGGTTAAAGCGTTTGGTCAATGGTGGAAAACATATCTTTTACCTAAAGAAATTAATCATTTAAAGGTAGCAGTTTATAGTCATCAAAATGGACAGTATAAAGTATCTCTTAATGGAATTACTATTGCTGAAGATAGTAATCTTAATACCACACCCGATACAAATCAATACTCAGGTCCTCAATGGGGAGTATATAATCACGGAGGAACTTATGATAAAATACAATTAACTCATTTTAAATATGTGAATACTGAATGGGATAGTGCAATTAACTTTAATACGATACAAACCCAAGATTTTAATTGTGGAATACATCCTTGGACAACTAATAGTTTATCAAAAACATATAACCAAGAATTATTTGAAACTAATTTTGATTTGACACTTGATGGAAAAGATTTAGATGATGGAGTAGTGGGACTTTCTCATAAAGCTACAGTAACTGGATTTGATGATTTAGCAGCTATTTTACAAATGAGTCCTGTTGATACTACGTTTAAAGTTAGAAATGGTAATACATATCAAGCTGATAATAGTTTAAAATGGGAATGGGATAGTACTTATACAGTTAGGTTTAATGTTGATATTTTAGCTTCGACTTATAGCGTTTGGGTAAAGCCAACAAATGGAGTAGAAGTACAAATAGCCAATAATTATGCGTTTAGAACAACATGGAATGGAAATGATTCATTAGCTTATCTTGCGCATTGGACAAAAGATGGTGGTTGTATTGGATTAAGTAATATTCAAGATTCAACCGGAAGTACAACAGGTATTGCGGGTAATTCAAATAAGATTTCATTAGTATATCCTAATCCAACTGAAGGTTGGTTATATACAGGTCATTGGAAATATGATAAAATAGGATTGTTTACTAACGAAGGTAAATTTATAAGATCGTATAAAAATCAAAAAAATATAAACGTAGAGCATTTGCCTAATGGTATTTATCATGTTATTTTCTATGATAATGGAAATGTTAGGAGTAAACAGGAGTTTGTAAAGAAATAAAAACAAAAAAACCCTTCAATTGCTTGAAAGGTTTTTTCATGACTGGTCTTCGAACAACCTAAAAGGATGGACAACTGATTGTTCGGTATTTCTTTCGGGGTGGCTTACAAGTGAAGTTCATCCCGATTGAAATTTCATGTGATCCACCTGAAGCAAGTGTTAACTTACTTGTAGTGACATCATAGCTATATCCTATTTTTAGCATTTCGGTTTGTAAACCGACTAATGCAATAAAAGAGTCTCCGTTTCTGTACCAAACACCTCCCCAAAAAGCGCCTTTGTTTATATATAAACCAAGGTTTAATTGTTGGAAAGTACCTTGTTGACGGTACATTATATTTGGTGATACTGTTGCATCATTACTAGCGTATTTACTTTCGCTAAGTGGAATTATTGCACCAGCATGTCCCGTTAATTTCATAGGTAATGGACTATTACCTTGTACTAAACTTTCATCTGGTTCAGTAACATGGTGTGCAGCAAATCCAAAATAAAATGATTTACTAAATCCTAAAATCCCTCCAGAGAAATCAATTCCAGTTTTAGATCCACCTCTTGGCACATCATTCGTTTGGTATACAAAACCTCTTCTTGGGTCAATCATATCTCCAAATGTTAGTTTACTCCAATCTAATTTCTTTTGAAAGAAAGTTGCTTGAAATCCAACTCTTACCGAAAATGCTCTGCTCACTTTTATTTGATAAGAATACATTCCCGAAACATTTAGAGTAGATAATGTTTTAGCAGCTACGTCATTAGTAACTAATAACCCTAATCCGCCTTTAAGTGACCGAACGTTTTGGTCGTATCCAAAACTTTGAGTAACATACGAACCCGATATACTTGGCCATTGGTTTCTATAATTCATAGTTACCCTAGGGCAATTATGAGTACCAGCAAATGCTGGGTTTAAGTATAGAGGGTTAGCATAAAACTGAGTAAACTCAGGATCCTGCGAATATCCGTTATTTAAAAGAACGATAAAAAATACCCCAAACACATAATATCTCCACTTTTTCATAGTCTAATTTTTGTCCATCCAGTAGTAAAACAATTAAACTACCTTAAATGTTACACGAAGATGAAAAAAAAATGCAAAAAAATTAAAAAGAGGGACAACTTTCCATTCTAAACTTAGGTTTTTTAGGCTTACACAAAAAGTTCAACCCTATAGAAATTTCGTGTGATCCGCCTGAAGCTAGTGTTAGTTTACTTGTAGTTACATCATAACTATATCCTATTTTAAATCGTTTGGTGTGTAATCCAACTAATACAATAAAAGAATCATTATTTCTATACCATACACCTGTCCAAAGAGGACCTTTAATAATATAAAGGCCAAGGTTTAGTTGCTCAAAAGTACCTTGTCTACGATAGAGTATATTAGGAGAAATTTTTACTTGGTCAGCAGAATATTTTTTTTTAGTTAAATCTCTAGTAGCACCTGCATGAATTGAATATTTTACAGGTAATTTGCTGTCCTCTAAAATTAAGGATTCATTTGGTTCTGTAACATGATGAGCTGTTAAGCCAACATAAAAGTATTTGGTATATCCCAAAACGCCTCCAGAAAAATCAATTCCTTGTTTTCTTCCTCCTCTTTTTAGTTCTTTTGAATCTAGTACAAATCCTCTTTTATTATCTATCATATCTCCGAACGTAAGTTTGCTCCAGTCTAACGATTTTTGAAAGTAAGT
>JAHDBM010000072.1:0-7423 GCA_020630395.1 Flavobacteriales bacterium | reverse complement strand
TGGGTTGGCATAAAATTGTGTGAATTCTGGATCTTGCGAATAACTATTGTTTCCTAATAAAAAGGATATTAATGTTAATAATAAGTAGTGCTTTTTCATCTCTTTCTTTTTTATGGTTAAAAATTAAGAGAGCTCTTATATTGTCAAGGTAACCTATTTGTCATTCTGGACTTGATCCAGAATCTAGTATTTGCTTAGATCTTGATCTCCATCAAGATGACAAAGGACATTACATTTAATAAAAAGAGTACTGCGCAATACATGCTAAGATTTGGCCTTAACATGCTCTAGTTTGATATCATTAGTATAACAACTAAAACATGGATTTGTTACAATAAAAATCGATTGTAACTTTTTATAATTTTAAATTGTTACCCTTTTTAAATTATTTAAAATCAATAAATTACGTATTTCAAAAGGTGATATAAAAATATAATTATTTTTTATTTTCATTAATCAAACCTCCTGTTAATCTCAATAACTCTGTATGAGTATCGATAAGATTATAGGTTGCTTCTAAAGCCGATATACCAGAATTTAAAAATGATAATTGAATATCACGGTATTCAAAAGAGTTAATAACACCAGTTTTATATTTTTCTTCAGCTATAGTTAAATTCATTCTTGAATTTGAAAATGTTTCTTTTACTAAATTCATAATGAGCTGACGAGCTTCGTATAAACTTAGTTGTGTACTAAGCTGGCTATTTAGGTTAAGTTTAGCTTCATCTATTGTTAGGTTGGTTATTTCTTCTTGAATTTTTACGTTTTCAATTTGTCTCTTTACCGTACCACCATTAAATAAGTTGTAGGATAAACTAAAGTTTCCATAATAATTAATGTTTAATCCATTTTGTGCTGGAAAATCTGCAATTTTAAATCGACTAGAGGTTGCATTAGCACCTAAACTAAAATCTAAAACAGGATACAATTGAGATTTAGCTAGCTTCAAATCTTGTTTCATGATAGCCAGATTAATGTATTGATTTTTAATGTTTTGATTGTTTTCAAGCATCTTTGTTTTTAAATCAGCTAACGTATATGCTTTATTATCAAAATTAAGTTGATCAGTTAATGCTATATCAACAGAGTCATCTAATTGTATGAGTAGTTTAAGATTTCTTAATGAGTTATCATAAGCTAATTGTTGTATTAAATAATTAGCCGAATCAGAAAGAAATGCATTTCTGAATTGAAGTAATTCAAAACTGGATGAACTACCTAGTTCTTTTTTTAGCTTATTATATTTATATCGATCATAAGATAAACTCATGACTTCTTTGATTAAGGTAAGTTTGTCCTTTTGTAGTAGTGCATTGTTATAAGAAAGTACAACAGCTTGCATGGTGTTTTCTACAATCATAGCTTCATTACCTTTCGATTGTTCTTTAAGTTGGGCAAATTTTTCTTTATTTGCAGATACAGCAAATCCATTAAAAAGTCTCCAGTTAAGATTAATTCCTCCTTGAATTGAATTAGAAATTAATAATTCTTGAATAAAGGAAGTAGGGTTATTACTTTGATCAGATATATTATTGTTTTGACCGAGTGTTAACCCTAAAGAAGGATATCGACCAGCTTGTCCCCAAGAGTCATTGTTTTCGGCTACTTCAGTTTGTTTTTTTGAAATTTGAATTTGGTAATTGTTTAATAAAGCTAATTCCATAGCTTCCGTTAAGCTAAGACTTTCTTGAGCGTTTAGGTTTAGTATCCCCAAAAGATAAAAGCTGATAATAATTAGTATTTTATTTCTCATGTAAAAAAATGTGCTTAGGTAAAAATGTACTTCTTAATTTCATTCAATGCTATTGCTATTCTCAATAATTAATTCCATTATTGGGCTTCATGTTTAAATATAAATTCTTGCCCACCTTGTTTTAAAGTGAGTTGGTAATAATTTGCTGTTGCTACTTTATTAAACTCTAACTCAACTTTGGCCGGTTCAAATTTAAAAGTAGAATCGTTTACAGCTTCTAATATAAATTCGGGTTGTCCAGTCGCTTGAGCAAAGAGCATATCGTTTTCTGTTCTAATATTTATATCAATAGGTAATGATTTAGTTACATATTTGCCACTATATGCCTCAAGTAAGTTTTTGTCTAGTTTTACCTCTTTATACTCTGGGAATTCAAATTCTTTATTATATAAGAGTTTTAATATTCCAAGCATTATATTATTAACTCTGCTACCATTACTGCTCCAAGCAATTGTTAAATCATCATCAATAAAATGCCCTGTTATTGAACTAAATCCATCTATACCGCCAGTATGTCCATAAGAAGTTCTCTTATAAAAAGGAATGGCGAACATCCCCAGTCCATAGTTATTTGTTAATGTCATCATACTGTCTACATGAGGCTTAGATATTAATTTATAATTAAATAAGGCATCAATAAATATGGATAAATCTTTAGTAGTGGCTACAACAGCTCCAGCTCCAATAGGAACACTCATATTTGTTTCTAAGGACTTTTCCCATTCACCCATATATTGATAAGAAAATGCCTCATGCTGACAAGATTTTGTCTTGTTGCCGTAGTAGGTATCTTTTAGTTTTAATGGTTTTACAATACGCTCTTTTAAGTTCTTCGTATAAGATTTTCCTGTTACATCTTCAATTATGAAACTCAACAATATATAGTTAGAATTGCTATAACTGTTTTTCTTATTTGGTTTAAAACTTGGAGTAAAAGCATATATTCTCTCAAGTAATTCTTTTTTAGATTGTTTATTGGTATGATAATTTAAATAAGCTGTATCATTTGTAAAATTGAAAATACCACTAGAATGATTTAGTAAGTTTTTAATAGTGATGTCTTTTGCGTATTTAACGTTAGGGTAATAATCATATAATGATGTTTGTAAAGAAAGTTTTTCTTCCTCAATTAATTGCAAAACCATAACGGATGTATACATTTTACTAATAGACCCTATGCGATATTTAGTTTTAGCAGAGGCTTTCTTTTTCTTCTTTAGGTTTTCATATCCGTATTGCTCGTTAAGAATAACTTCATCTTGGTAGCTAATCGTTAAAGAACCGAAAATCCGGTTGTTTTTTTCGTAATGTTTCATCAAGCTATCAACCAAATGCGTGTTTTCCTTTATTGATTGACTATAAGAGATTGAGGTTATTAAAAATGATACAAGTAACAATATATTGGATGTTCGCAATAATAATTTTTTACTAGTTTGAGTGATTCTAAGGCATGAAAAATTGTATTTTTTGTCAGTTCGAGTGGTTTTGAGTAACGAAAAATTGTATCGAGAACTTAACTTTGTATCATTCGCTTGAATTGATGGCATTTTAATAAAATAGGTAAGTAGATTCATTATGGACTTTTAGTTTTATGACGCTTAAGCCTCAATGTTGGTTACAATTTGTTTATCAAATCCGATCTCTTTATTTCTCTCCATTTTTATGTAAGCAGGTTCTGCTTCTCTTGCAGAGAGTTTTTTACCTGTCCAAATTCGAGTTCTAATTCTTTTTAAGTCATTAGAAAAACAAATTAAAGGAGGCATAAAAAACAGAATAAAGAATGTACCAAACAACACTCCATAAGCAATGGCAACTGCCATAGGTTGTAAAAATTTAGCTTGAAAACTAGGCTCTAAAATAAGGGGGTATAGTCCAACTACTGTTGTAATAGATGTTAATACAATAGGTCTAAATCGAGCTTTTCCCGCTTCAATGGCAGCATCATTTACCTTCATTCCTTGTTTAATATTTCTGTTAAAGGTGTCAAGCAATACTACAGCATCATTTATAAGAATACCAAGCAAGGCTACAAACCCCCATGCACTTAACATACTTACAGGTATACCTTCAATTCCATGACCAAGTACACCACTAGCAAATCCTACCGGTACAACTAATAATATCATACGAGCTTGATAAAAAGAGTTGAAATTTAGAGATAATACCATGATAATTAGAATGATGGCTATAGCAAACATAACACCAAGGGATTGTCCAGATTTTTGAGCTCGCTCCGCTTGACCTTTAAATTTAAAATTAACATCTGGATATTGAGATTTGTGTTGTTGAACGACCTCTTCATCTATTTTACTGGTAATTTCAGTAGTGGAAGCATTTGCATTTGATTGGTCGGCAAATATGAAAATATTATTTGTCCCATTAATATGTTTTATAGCTACGATACCTCTGTCTATAGAAAAATTAGCTAACTCACTTAGTGGATAAAGATTGCCATTAACGGCCTTAATTTTTAAGTTGTTTAATTGTTCAATTTCTGACCGACTATTTTCTGGAAACCTCACCCAAACTTTTAATTCATCAACACCTACAATCAGTCTTTGTGCTTCTGCCCCATAAAAAGCTTGTCTTATTTGATTAGATATATCTAGGTGTGTAAACCCAAGAAATTTTGCTTGATCTTTTAGTTCTAAATAAATTTCTCTTTTTCCAACACCTTGATTATCTCTCACATCTTTTAATTCAGACATTTCACTCATGTCTTTTTTAATTTTATCGACAACTTCTTTTAGTTGTCTGCTATTTTTTGAGGTTAATGATAGTTGCACAGGAGATCCCCATCTGTTTTCGCCACCAACTAAAAACTTTTCGGGTATATTTTTTTTATCCCCAACTTGTTCTCGAATTAAATTTGCTAACTCGTTAGATGATATAGACTTTCCTTCCATGTCTAGCATGATGTCTATTTTACCAGCATGCCCACCACTTTCGCCTAAAGATTCGGTATAGCCAACAGCCATGAAACAATCTGTGACTAGTTTTTCTCCTGTTTTTTCGAAATGAGCATTATTTACAGCCCAAATGTCTTCTAAACATTTGTTCATGAATTGTTCAGTTTGCATTTCTCTTTCTCCAGGTTTAAATGCTACTTCTAGGTTTAATTTATCGAACGGAATATTAGGGAAGAAGGTGCTTTTAATGGTGCCATTAGCAAATAACGTAATGATTATGATAATAAATATTAATGGAATATATGTCCATCCCCAAAAGGTTCCAACTATTTTAGTAATAATGTTCCCATACCAATTGGTTACCTTTTCAATACCTCTGTTAATGCTATTACGCATTTTTTTATACCAGCCAACTTTTGTTTCACTTAACATGTGCTTACTAGCAAGGTGTGAGGGAAGTATAAGGAATGCTTCAATAAGTGAAAACAGTAAACACGCAACAACCACAAATGCCATTTCACCCATCATTTCCATATCTCCTTCTACAAAAAGTAGTACTCCAAATGCAATAACAGTAGTTAATACAGAGGTGAAAACAGATGGTAAAACTTCCATAGTACCATCTAAAGCAGCTTGATAAGATGTTTTTCCTCTCTCGAAATGAGAATAAATGTTTTCGGCTATTACAATTCCATCATCAACCAAAATACCAATCACGAGTATCATTCCAAATAAGGAAATCATGTTAATTGTCATCCCGTACAATACACCAAAAGCAATCATACCTAACATAGAAAAAGGAATTCCAAAGGCAACCCAAGTTGAAAGTCTTAAACTTAAAAAGAAGCCTAATACAACTAAAACTAATAGTAGTCCATAAAACCCATTTTTAGCTAATAATGAGATTCTCTCATTTAACATATCCGTAAACTGAAAGGTTATCTTTAATTGATGCCCTTCTTCTTTGTATTTAGTATTGAATTGAGTTACATAGCGTTCTAATCCTTTAGATATCGTTCCCATGTCTTCTTCTGGGAGCTTACTAACGCTTATGTTTACCATTCGTTTACCGTTATCGGTAACTTTTAATGGTGTCTCAGCAAATTTCATTTCTACTGTTGCTAACTGATCTAGGGTTAGTTTTTGCCCATCAGGGAGTGTACGAATTACTATTTGCTTAATTTTTTCAGCTTGGTTATTTCTTGCATTAGAACGAATAATGAGTTCCTCATTTTTTGTTTTAATAGTACCAGCAGAAAGGTCAATGTTGTTAGCACTGATAATATTTGCAATTTCCCCAATAGTGATGTTGTATTTATACATGGAGATCTCATCAATCTCTACTGATATTTCTAATGGAGGGAGACCATTAATTGTTAACTGAGAAACATCATCTAAGTTTCGGAGGTCATATTCAACCTCATCAGATAGTCGTTTTAATTCAAAAGGATCATCAGGGCCTTTAAGGGCTAAAAAAGATACCATAGATGACATTCCTTTTGTTTTTTGTTTAATAACAATAGGTTTTTCAGCACCAGCAGGATAAGAATTAATAGAAGTAACAGCACTTTCTACTTCCTGTTTAAGTTCTTCTAAATCAACCCCAGTATAGGCTTCAATTGTTATAGAGGATGCGTTTTCAGAGGAAGACGAAACAATTTCTTCAATTCCATTAAGTCCTTTTAACGCTTGTTCAATTTTTATGGTAATGCCTTCTTCCATTTCTTGAGGAGAAGCACCAGGATATACCGTATTAATAAATATTTTTCTTGGAGTAGTTTCTGGGAAAAACGATTTTGGCATGATGAATAAACTCACGGTACCAAATAATCCAGTTAATACAATAATTGCATTAGACCAGATAGGATTTTTTATAAAAAAAGCGATTAAATTTCTCATGTTAATTGATAGATTTAATTACCGGAATTACTTCCATACTATCTTTTCCGTTAGTCACTGCTTCATTAACCACAATTGAGCCATTAGGGATACCTTTAACATAAACTTGATTATTTTCTTCATTGAGAATATCAATTTGTTGTTTAAATATCATGCTGTCTTTTACTGTGAAAAGGTGATTGTTGTCAACAATAGCTTGTTTTGGAAATACGAATACATCCTTAGCTATTCCCGAAGGGAATTCAGCAGAGAGATACATACCATTATATAAGTCGTTATTTCCAATTACTTGTACATAGATTGAGATAGATTGAGTAGCTGCATTCACAAAATTGCCTTTACGTGTAACCCTTCCGGTATATTGCTTATCGGTTTTTTTATCCCATAGTTTAACTTTTGCTCCACTTTTAATCAATTTAGCCGATTCGTTAGATACTGGTATTTCTACTTCTAATTGTCCATTTTGTATAAGATCAACAATAGGTGAGCCTGGATTAACAATAGCACCTTTTTCTGTGTAACTAGCCATAATACTACCACTAAACGGAGCATAGAAGTAATATTTTTTTAATTTTTCCTCCATGCTTTTAATATTGTAATACTCAGCTAGTACCCCTTTAGATGCTATAAAGGTTTTTTCTTGAGTTGAGTTTATTGCAGGAAGTTGAGGTAGATTATCATCTGGATTAATAGCTGTATAAAAAGAAAGCCATTTACTAGCACTGCTTGCATAATCCATTTTAATATCAGGTAGAATACCTGCTAGTAAGGTTATAAAGCTACTTCTTCTTGCTTTAATAGATAACGCATATTCTCCTTTATCTACTGAATAAATTAATTGTCCTTTTCTAACATTAGT
>JAHDBM010000011.1 GCA_020630395.1 Flavobacteriales bacterium | reverse complement strand
ACTTTTGCGTATGGGAAAGATATTAGCAATAGATTATGGATTAAAAAGAGTAGGGTTAGCCCTTACTGATTCATCTAATATTATTGCATCTCCTTTAGATACTGTTGCTGCCAATGAAATTTATACATATTTGGAGCAATTATTGAATAAGGAGAATGTATCGACAATTGTTATTGGGGATCCAAAAAGTCTTCAAAATAAAGAAACAGATGCTACCAAACCTGCGCATACCTTTGCGAAGAATGTGGCTAAAAAATTTCCTCAACTTGAAATAGTAAGAGTTGACGAACGATTTACTTCTAAAATGGCACTAGATGCCATGATAGCAGGTGGATCCAAAAAGAAAGATAGAAGAGAAAAAGGAAACATTGATAAAGTTAGTGCTGCTATTATTTTGCAGAGCTATTTAGAAAGTATTTAATTATGATATTACCAGTTATTGCATACGGACATCCAGTTTTAAGACAAGAAACAGAAGAGATTGAGGCCTTAACTCCTGAGATTAAAAAACTCATTGCTGACATGAAGGAAACCATGTATGAGGCAAATGGAGTGGGGCTTGCTGCACCTCAAATAGGGAAAGCATTACGTTTGTTTGTAATAGATGCTTCGCCCACGGCAGATGATGACCAAGATGATAATTTAACAGAAGAGGAAAAGAAAGAAAACGAATTCTTAAAGACGTTTAAACGAGTTTTTATTAACCCGATTATTGAAGAAGAAAAAGGAGAAGAATGGGGGTTTGAAGAGGGATGTTTAAGTATTCCTGGAATACGTGAAGAAGTGTTTAGAGAAGAGCAGGTTCATATTTCCTACTATGATGAAAACTTCGAATACAAAGAAGAATGGTTAAGTGGTTTTGCTGCTAGGGTAGTACAACATGAATATGACCATATAGAAGGAGTTTTATTTACAGATCATTTATCGGCATTTAAAAAGCGTTTAATTAAACGTAAAATGACTGATATTTCTAAAGGAATTACCAATGCGCATTATAAAATGAAGTTTTATAAGAAGTAGATTGTTTGGAATCTACTAAACTAGTTTAAGCTGATATATCTTTTAAGAAGGTTTATTTTTCCGAACCGCTCGAATATGCGTAGTGCGGGATTTCAAGGCACTTCACTATCAAACCGCTATTTTGTTTATTAAATGCTGTAATGTTCAAATTTACTAAATCGTCCCGCATTACGTATATTTATTGTTAGGCCATGTTATTTTTCAATCTATAGTCAAACTCTAAAGAATGTCGATTTTCTAATATTAAGTTTTGTAAAGTCCCTACTAAAATACTAATCGCAAAATCTCTATGTCCCCAAAAATCAACTAAATGATTTTCTGTTTTCTCACTATCCATAAAACACTTATTTTCAAAATTTAAATCACCATGTACAAATCTTGACCGATAATCATACATTTTGGAAAATGTTTTCTTAAACTCCTGTCTTTCGCCAAGAAATATTTGAGATTTCCGATTAACTTGGTCTTGTAAACTAGAATTTCCAACAACATAAATGGCTTCGATTCCGACTAAAGTCCAGAATAGTTTAGCCGAGTCATCACTGCCTCCTCGACTATTAAATAATTGAGAATAAGCATTAATCGCTCTTCCTATTTTATTTTCACTTATGCCGTCTAAGGCATTTCTATATTTTTCCCACCATGCAATTGAATCTGCAATTTTTAAGGTTTTAAGTTTTGGCCATTTAAGCTTTTCTGTCGATTTAATTATAAAGTCAATCGAATGCACAAATGATTCGCAAGTAAGGCTGTGAATTTCATCAATAAAAAGTTCACCAGCAGGATAATCAATTATCCCATTTTTACAAATGGAAATCAATATGAATAAATCTCTTACTCTTTTTTCAATCAATGTTTCTGGCATAGGAAAATCACCTTCAATTTCCCCTTCAATAATCAATATGTTATCGCACCATGGGAAATTAAACTTCTCAAAATTCTTAACTTGTTCAACTTGACTTTCTTCATTTACAACTTTGAATAATAGATTCCCTTCTGTTTTTCCGTATTTTATTTGGTAATTAAGACCATCAAGCTCATCAAGAGTTTCATTATATAATGAAATATCTTCAATTACATCTGAGCATCTTAATGTATAGTATCCTTTAATTCTCATTTTCTTCTAATATGGCCTAACTTGTTTATATATGGGATTTAACAAATAAATACTGAATAACAGTGTTTTGAGTAGTTGTTTTTATTATAGAGTAATTACAACTTATACGCCTAATAAGGTGGTTAATGAGACTTATCTAACCAGTCCACAGCTAATTTCCACAGCTTTTGCTTTTTGCTACTAAAAAAACTCATGTGTCCAATACTTGAAAAACCTTGTTCTTTAGGATTTAGTGTAATGATTTGGCTAGGAGAGTTTGGATATATGCGCATCATGTCTTTCACATTTGCTAAATTGGCTATTCCATCGTCAGTTGCATGAACCCACATAGAAGGCATGGTTAGTTCATTGTAATGATGTTGCGTTATCCCTTTACCAAAGTCTACTGCTACATATCCTTTTCCTCTGCACCATTTACTCCATTGTTTGGCTACTTTTTTGGGTAAGGGTTCCCCCATTCCTACCCATTGTGAGTTTGTTTTACCAAAAAGGAAATTGTTTATAGGTATAAAAAAACTTAAAAAAAATCCAGCTTTTAATTTAAATGGATAGTTCATGTTACTTAAACTTCCAGAAGATGCGGCAAAATTAAACAAAGAGGTAATATCTTTGTAATTATCCATTAAACCAGTTAATTGCCCACCAGCACTGTGTCCAATTATATGATAGGTTGTATTAGGAAATAGCTCTTTTAATTTTTCAAGAGCAGCTGGCATATCTAATCTACCCCAATTTATAAGAGAAGCATTTCCATTATTTATACTCCCGTTTTTGGATTTTCCAATACCTCTATTATCAAAGGTTAACACGCCATACCCTTCTTCACAAAGAAAAGAAGCAAATTTTTTATAAAATTCTTGTTTAATTCCAGTAGCTGGAGCAATTAATACAGCTGCTTTTATTGTAGCTGGAGTATATGATACTCCCGATAAAGTAAAACTATCAGAACAGGTTATTTTTAGATTGTTATTTGTCATGGTAAAATTTTACTAGGATTCATAATCCCTTTTGGATCGAATAAATCTTTTATTCCCTTAAGCAGTGCTAATTCTGTTTTATTAAAGGCAATATCCATATAATCTTTTTGTACATAACCAATACCATGCTCACCAGATAATGTGCCTCCTAAAGAAACTGTTAATTCAAATATTTCTCTAATTCCTTTGGGTAGTTCTTCTTTCCAGGCTTTGTTGCTTAAATCTCCTTTAATGATGTTTATGTGAAGATTTCCATCACCTGCATGACCATAGCAAACAGATTCAAAACCATATTTTTCACCAATTTGCTTAACACCAGCTA
Source organism: Flavobacteriales bacterium (assembly GCA_020630395.1). Classification (GTDB taxonomy): domain Bacteria; phylum Bacteroidota; class Bacteroidia; order Flavobacteriales_D; family CAJJDF01; genus CATLPG01. Next base: position 67,582 of record JAHDBM010000011.1, on the reverse strand, counting down.
ATAACTTTGGCAATTCATATCTAGGAACTACAGTATCTTCTTCTTTGTATATGGAATTAGATTTTACAGCTTCTCCAATTCGTCTTCTCATTTTCCAAATGTTCTCCTTTTGTGATTCAGTATCAGCAAAGAGAATTTCACCACAATCGAATTGTTCGAGAACAGAGTTTACTTTTTCGCATTCTTGGTAAATTTGGTCTAAATCATTCCCATCTAATTCAATTAATAAATGTGCTTTGGTCGTATCATCAATAGATAAAGAAACAGAATCATCAAATTTTAATATCCAGTCTAGTGCGTCTCTTTCCATAAATTCTAGAGCAGAAGGTGTGATGCCAGCTCTAAATATAGCCGATACAGCTTCACAGGCTTTTGATGCATCTTTAAAAGGTGCTAGCATAGAGACATTTTTAGTAGGATAAGGGATAAGCTTGAGTACAATTTTGGTAATTACACCAAGCGTACCTTCACTACCTACCATTAATTGGGTTAAGTTATATCCAGTAGAGTTTTTCAAGGTATTGGCACCCGTCCATATGATTTCGCCATTAGGTAAAACTACTTCAAGGTTAAGTATCCAATCTTTTGTTACTCCATATTTTACAGCTCTTGGTCCGCCAGCATTCTCGGCTACATTACCACCAATAAAACAACTTCCTTTACTTGAAGGATCTGGAGAATAAAATAATCCTTTTTTTATAACTGCTTCTTGTAATTCTTGGGTTATGACTCCTGGTTCAGTTATAACTTGTAAGTTAAGTTCATCAATTTTTATAATAGAATTCATTTTTTTCAAACTCAAGCCAACACCTCCATGAATTGATAATGCTCCTCCACTTAACCCTGTTTGTGCTCCAATTGGAGTAACAGGAATTGACATATTATTACAATAAGTCATTATTGCACTAACTTGTTCAGTGTTTTGGGGTAGAAGAACTACTTCTGGAGGAAAACTTAAATCTTCGGTTTCGTCATGACCAAATGAGACTCTAGAATCATTATCAGTAATGACATATTCTTTATTTAGGATTTTGAAAAAGAAATCAATATTCTCTTTGGTTATTTTTTTGAAATTCATTACATCAATTTATTAATCATCCTATCCTAAACTTAATACGTAATTACAACTATCAGCTATTATTAGATAAGTGTCAGATATTACAGATCTCCCTATAGTTGTAACTATCTTATAGTTGTTTTTATCAATAATTTCATTTACCAGTATATCAAGAATATCACACCATTTATCTTGTATTATTTTTTTTTTAACCTCATATCCATGTTTGTTTTTCCAATGATGTTGTTCCAGAACTGGAGTGTAATTAAAATCATCACTAAAGTAGTCATGTAAACTATTTAATAGCCAGAGATTAAACTTGTTAGCAATTTCTTGTAAATCAGTTTGTTTTGAATAAGAAGATTCAGTAGATAGCGTATCTGATGAATTAAGTTGGAAAAATTCAAAAGAATAATTTCCCATACATTCTAAAGATTTTAAATAGCCATTTAGTTCATATACTTTTTCAGCACTAGCATTCATAAATTTATTGATCTAAAGCTGCCTCAACAAAACTAATAAACAAAGGGTGTGGTTCCTCAACAGAGCTTTTATATTCTGGATGAAATTGAACCCCTACAAACCATTTATGGTTTGGTATTTCTACTGTTTCAACTAAATCAGTCTGAGGATTTTTCCCAGTAGAAATCATACCTTTTTCTTCGAATTGAGTTAGATATTGGTTGTTAAATTCAAATCTATGTCTATGTCGTTCATTGATGATGGTATCACCATAACTCTTATAAATGTTAGAGTCTTTTTGGACTTTACATTCATATTCACCAAGACGCATAGTTCCTCCTAAATTATTGATGAATTTTTGCTCTTCCATCATATTAATAACAGGGAAGGGAGTTGTTTTATCGATCTCTACAGTATGAGCGTCTTTTAGGTTAAGTACATTACGGGCAAATTCAATAACGGCACATTGCATTCCCAAACATATACCTAAAAACGGTATATTGTTTTCTCTTGCATATTGAACTGCCATAATTTTACCTTCAATACCTCTTTCTCCAAAACCAGGGGCAACTAAAATCCCTTGCAGATTATTTAATTTAGCATTAGCTGTGCCTTCGGTTATTCCTTCGGAATGTATCCAGTTAATATTCACTTTAGTATTGCTAGAAACACCAGCATGTTGTATAGCTTCTACTATTGATTTATAGGAGTCTTGTAGTTCAACATATTTACCTACTAAACCAATGTTAACTTCATGTTTAAGATTATCAAGGTTATGAAGAAATTGTTTCCATTTACTTAAGTCGGGTGTATTATTTTCCATGCCTAATTTTTCTAACACAACTTGATCAAGTTGTTCATCTTGCATGAGTAGTGGAACTCGGTATATACTATTGGCATCTCTAGATTCAATTACGGCATTTTCACTTACGTTACAAAAACGAGCAATTTTACTTCTAATTTCATCATCTAAATGATGTTCAGTTCTACAAACCAATACATCAGGTTGTACACCAAGCTCAAGCATTGTTTTTACAGAGTGTTGTGTTGGTTTCGTTTTTAATTCTCCTGCTGCAGCTAAATAAGGCACTAGCGTAAGATGAATAACAATACACTTATTTTGCAATTCCCATTTAAGTTGCCTAACTGCTTCTACAAAAGGAAGGGATTCGATATCACCAACAGTACCTCCAATTTCAGTAATTACAACATCAAAATCACCATCAGCACCAAGTTTTTTTACACTTTCTTTTATTTCATCAGTTATATGGGGTATAACTTGAACAGTTTTACCTAAGTAGTCTCCTTTTCTTTCTTTATTAATAACACTTTGGTAAATCCTACCGGTAGTAATGTTATTTGCTTGAGAGGTAGGGATATTTAAAAAACGTTCGTAGTGACCAAGGTCAAGGTCTGTTTCAGCTCCATCATTGGTGACAAAACATTCTCCATGTTCATAAGGGTTTAATGTTCCTGGATCTATATTGATATATGGATCAAGTTTTTGAATGGTAACTCTAATGCCTCTTGCTTGAAGCAATTTGGCTAGTGAGGCTGATATAATTCCTTTACCTAAGGATGAAGTAACTCCTCCAGTTACAAAAATGTACTTAGTGTGGTTCATAGCTTTTTTGTAGGTGCGTAACTGGGAAATAAAGTTAAAAAGAATATGAATAGTAATGGGTATTATCCTATTGTTTTATTTTAAAATAATAGATTATGTGTTGATTTTAAGTGGTTATGACCTCAAATTTTAGCTGATTTCATGCTTTATGAAAAAAAAGATGATATTCATGATACAAAGTTTTACACCTGGTGAATTCTCACCAACTTATTAGTTCTTCATTTACGTAATTTGAAGTGTAGGAAATCTAAAACTTTAAATTATGAAAACGCTAATAAAACTTTCGATCTTAATCATGTTATTTTGCTATAACAATTCATTTGCAACCCATGTAATGGGAGGTAAATTTGAATTTACACAGATAGGGAGTAATACATTTATTATTGAGCTATGGGGGTATAGAGATTGTATAAATGGAAATCCGTCTGCGACATTTGCTCCATCTTCTGTAGGAGTTTGGGATGGTGATACGAATGCATCTCCACAGGTTCAAATTGCAACTATTGATATATCAAATAATGTAACGATTAATCGTTTAGCACTAGGAGATCCATGTTACACACCAAACCTATGTGTAGAAGAATATTATTTTATTGATACTATAACATTAGCGAATAATGCTAACGGATATTACTTAACTTATGGATTATGTTGTAGAAATAGAATAGTGGATAATATTTTTGATCCAGAATCTCAAGGAAGTTTATATTACATATATATTCCAGATCCAGCTATAGCTGGTGGTAATAGTTCACCTAAATGGGCTCCATACCCAACAGATGCATATTTTTGTGTAGGAAATGTAAAAGTGTTTGATTTTGGTGTTACCGATATAGATGGAGATGATTTAAGATTTTCTTTAGTTACTCCTCTCAACTGGACTAGTTTATCATATCCTTTTGATAATGTTCCATGGGAAGGTACCCCAGTTCATAATTTAGCAAGTATACTTGGTCCAGGAAGTATGATGAGTATTGATCCTGTAACAGGAATATTAACAGCTAGATCAAGTACATTAGGGGTGTATAATTTTTCTATAAAAGTTGAAGAGTTTAGAAATGGAGTTAAAATAGGTGAGATGATTAATGATTATCAGTGGGAATCCTTAAACTGTGTATATGATGAATCTCCAGAATTTGCGAATTTTGAAAGAACTCAAGTGTTAGAATTTGATGCATTAGGATGTTTTGATATTGTAGCATTAGATCCTAATCCTAATGATCCAATAAGAATAGAATTAACAAGCAATGCAGCAGTTTTTGGTTCACAAAATAATTTGCCAACTCAAAATGCAGGTGGCGATTATACATTTAATTATATAGATGCAACAACTGGATCTTCAGTGAATGAGACATTTAATGTTACACAATTAGATCCCAATAATTTTAGTGGGACTGGCTTTGTTGGAGCTAGATTTTGTTGGACACCCAATGAGTGCGAAGTTTTAGTACCAGATGAATTTAATTTAAATTTAGTAGCTATTGCTGATGGTTGTGATGGATTAGCTGATACGATTACTGAAGAGGTTAAGATTATCATTAATAGACCAACAGATTTAGCTACAGTTCCAAATGTATTTTCACCAAATGGTGATGGTGATAATGATGAATATAATTTAATTGGAAAATATGATAGATGCTATGATGTTTTAAATGTAAAAATATACAACAGATGGGGTATTCAAGTGTATGAATCTGATGATCCTGAATTTAGATGGGACGGCACTGATTTTGACGGAGATCAATTAAATCAAGGTACATATTATGTGATGTTAGAAGGTTTTTATGCTAATACAGAAGTAACAAATCAGTTTCCGGTAACCATTTTTAGATAATTAATATATAAGTGATCAAGTAATTTCTCTACTCTGTTCCGTGATTGTTTCGGGAGTAGAGATTTTGCTTTTATAACCAAATTTTTTCAGCATAATTAGCATACCAATCCAGAATAGATTTGGGTTTCTCAAGTAGATCGGCTAGTTTAATTTTTACAATGCGGCATTTAGCTCCGTGACCACCTAGATTTATATCACCTAGAAAAAGTTCGGTTGTAAATTTATTGTGAAGAACATCTAGTTTATTATAGTTGTCAAATGATAATTCGAGTATCGATAGTTTTTTATAGTCCGCTATTGAAATATCAGTAGGCTTATAATAAGCCTTGACATAAAATGGTTTAGTTTTTTTAGTAAGACTTAAATAGTTTAAAAAGTCAACTTTACCAGTAAGTGTAGTTCTCATAAAATATTAATTAGCATTAAATTTTACTCACAGTAGTATTAAATAATAGCTATTTAATACTAGATTATGGAATGCTTACATTTAATTAAATATACAAAAAAAAGACCAAGCATAGCTTGGTCTTTTTGGTATAAACAATAAATCTTACGATTTATTTCTCAACTTCTACTTCGTTCTTTTTTAAGAAATCTGGCTTAAGATTTTCTAATTTAGCTTTTAATTCGTCTAATTTAGGAGCATACTTATCAGTAGTTTCTTCGATAGTTTTGAAGAAATCAGTTACTTTATGCTTACCATCTTGCTCGTCATATTTTTTACCAGCCTCAACTAAGCTATTATATTTTTCTTCAGCTTTAGCTTTAACTTCGTTAGCAATTCCAAATCCTGCGTATACTATGTTTTTGATCGTTTCCATGTTGTTATTTTTAAGTGGTTATGTTATTATTTAGCAGCTGCAGTTTTCTTAGCAGCAGGTTTTCTAGTTGTTGTTTTTTTAGCTGTAGTTTTTCTAGCCGTAGTAGTTTTACGAGTAGTAGTCTTTTTAGCTGTTGTTTTTTTAGCGTTAGCTTCTTTTAATTTAGCTTCTAACTCTTCAATTTTAGCTTCTAGAGAATCAACTTCAGTGTTTTTCTTTTTTAAGAATTCGAATTTTTCAGTTAATTCACTCGAAAAACTTTTTAACCTTTCTTCAAAATCACCTCTCATTTCAGTAGTTGATTTAAAAAAGTCGTCTACTATTTTTTTTCCTTCAGTATCAGAAATTTTACCTTTTTCAACTAAATCGTTAACTGTTTCTTTAATATTATCTGCAGTTGTACTAGCTAAGCCAATCCCTGCGTAAATAAAGTTTTTTAATTTTTCCATCTTGTTTAGTAAATATTTGTTCTTATTTGCTGAACCAAATGTACGGCAAGATTTTACTTGCTCAATCAAAATTAGGTTTATATATTTGAAAAACAGTTGTTTACATTTTTTTATTGTTGTGCTTAAGTGAACTATGAAGGAAAAATTAGTCCAAAAAAACTAGAAAGAGCGCTCTTTTTCAGGATTTAGAATTCCAAAAAACTTAGATTGATAATGCTGTTTAAAAGCATCTAGCACTCCAATATCATTTTTTTTAAGAAAATCTTGAGAGGATAAAAAGGCAAAGAAATATTGGTCGTTCATGGTTAATAATTCGGCAGATGCTTCTTTAAAGATTTCTTTTTTTATTCCTTCTTTGTAATACTTAGTAAGATTTAAGAAGACTTTCAACTGAAATCGTTCAATAAGTTTCCAGGTTTTAGGAAAATCACGTTCAATATCATTTAAAAAAGTAGCAGAGGCATCAAATACTTGCACACAAAAAAATAGCATAGATTTTCTATAACGTTCTATATAAGGAAGCGTTTTATTTTCTATTACCGATTCGTAGTCATTAATAATACTAAGCTTAAACTTTATAGCTTCATGTACTAGATCGTCTTTTGTTTTAAAATGATTATAGATGGTCGTTTTACTCATAGCTAAATCTTTAGCCATTTTACTCATGGTAGCTCCAGTTCCATTGTTTTGAAAATATACCATAGCTTTTATTACCAGTTTTTCTTTGGCTTTTTCGCTTTGGTATCTTTTTTTGTCTGTAGCTTTTCTTCCCATAATTTAGTTAATAGCTAAAAATGCCTCTTTTAGCTCATCAGTTATTCTTACCGGTTTCATTCTAGCTAAATCGAGTACTACAAAGGTAACATCAGCATCAGCAACTAATGTCTCAGTATCTTTTAAGAGAATATGTTGTTTTACAGTCATACTAGAGTTACCCATTCGTTCAACTTTTACTCCAATGGTAAGTATTTCATCTATGTATGCACCTCTTTTGTAATTGATGTTAACATTAACAACTGCAAACCCCCAATTATTTTTTTTTAGTAGAGCAGTAAAGTTAGTACGATCAATATATCTCCATCTAGCTTCTTCCATTAATTCTAAATACCTAGCATTGTTTACATGACCAAATACGTCTATATGGTATCCTCTTACTTTTATGTCGGTAGTGAAATTCATTATTTAACTTTAAGTTAATGCAAATAGATATATAATGTAACATTTTTGTTTTATTTTTAACATTATATAATTTTTTTAAAACACGTATTATGTATAAAGTACTATTTTCTTATTTAATTTTATTGTTATTTCAATTAATCTTAACTGATATATCGGGTTATAATTGTAATGCTGTTTATTCACAAATTATTAGACCATCATCTAGTTTAATCTCAACAAGTTTAACGAATAATTGGCAAACTGCTGGTATAGATGATAATAAATTACCAAATTCAATTAATTGTATTAACGTTCATAAAGAAAGGGGTATAGTTAGTCCTTATAAAGACGGTTGGAAAGTAGATGTATCAAGATTAAATAATTTAATCTCTACCAGAAGTGGTAACAGTTTAAATATTATATATTTTCAAGAAGCAACTTATTATTTTGATAAGGCTGATAAAATAATTATTTCTAAAAACAATATTGTATTGAGTGGTGAGGGCGCTAATAAAACGAACTTTATCATTACCAATATTTCTACTTCTATTTACAGTGGAGCTGCAACTTTTATAACTGCCAAAGAAAGAAAAAATGTAGGTGTAAATTGTTTAAGTATTGATACGCGTAATGCTTTTCCTAAAAAATACAGACATAACAAAGATTATAATGGAAAGTTTAAAAACAGATCGATCATTTCATTTAACGACACAGAAAATTCTTGGGTTAATGGTGTTCGAGTACACAGAGGATATGGTTCAACAGTAATGATTAATAAAAAAGGGCATAACGAAGTTAAAAATTGCTTTTTTTATGACCATTGGACGATTGGAGGTACAAGATTTGGCTCAACTAACAAAGGAGGAACACAAGGATATTCTGTTTTGATTAGCCAAAGTGATTATAATTTAATTGAAAACAATAAGTTAGGTATGGCAAGACATAATGTGGTTATTCAAGGTAGTTCAAACAACACATCTAATAACTTAAAGAAAAGTGACTACAATGTTGTTGCTTACAATTATTGTTATGATGGTAAAGCAAAAAACTTTGGATTAGTTCAAAACCATCCATGGAATATAACGCTACATGGCAAAGGAAAAAATGCTAAAAATTTAATAGAAGGGAATTTATGTGAGGATAAAATTGCTGTAGATGCCGTTCATGGAGAAAATGGTTCGGAAAATACTTTTTACAGGAATGTGTCAGAAACAAAAATAGAGTTAGAAGACAAGGGGAAGAGCTGTCAAAATGAGTCTCAAATCTTTATTTTGAACAAAGTAAACAAAAGGATATTTTACAGCAGATATGATATTAGAGCAAAACATCACAACATTAAGCAAAATTACAAGTGTAGAGGTAATGGAAGTGGATGCAGATCAGGGAGGTATAATGTAGGTGATAAATGTGGAACCTGGACGGGTAATAACAAAAACAGTAATTTTTCTGGATCTCAAAATGGTGGGCAAAGTTGTTACCTAACCTCTATTCCAAACTTTTTAACGTCACTACCTATCAATATTTACACGAAGTTGCCAGCTAAAAATATAGAAGATATAATAGATGCATCTTGTTATACATGTGATAATGCTACGCTACCTAGAAATAGATCTATGTTATTTAAAGTAAATCAAAATAATGTAGGTGTTAAAAATGAAAAAGAACAAGAGCTTAGTTTAGAGGATGAGGTTAAATTAGCTCTAACAGCATATCCTAATCCAGTTAATGATATGGTTACTGTTAAACTTAATAAACGTGTTAAAGGAGAAGTAAGTATTAATATTTATGCTATATCGGGTAATCTTATTGAGAATAAATCTATGAGCTTAGATGGGCAAAATAATATAAATTATGATTTATCATCTTTTGATAATGGTATTTATATTATTAGTTTAGTTTTAGATGATGAAATATCATCTTTAAGAATCATAAAAAAATAATTTGATATACGATTTTGCGGTAATAGGAGGAGGTATAGTAGGAATGTCAACAGCTTATAAGTTAAAGTTAAAATTCCCAGAAGCAAACATTATTCTTTTTGAAAAAGAACAAGAGCTTTCTGCACACCAAACAGGACATAACTCAGGTGTAATTCATAGTGGATTGTATTATACACCTGGTTCTTTAAAGGCTGAAAACTGCTTTGAAGGCAGACATGAGCTTGTTGCTTTTGCTAAAAAATACAATGTGCCTCATGATATTTGTGGTAAAGTAATTGTTGCAACTAATGAAAGTGAGTTACAGCACATGGATCGTATATTTAACAATGGGTTGCAAAATAAGATTGAAGGAATCGCAAAAGTTACCAAAGAAGAAATAAAAGATATAGAACCTTTTGTAGAAGCTGTTGCTGGTATCCATGTTCCTTGTACAGGTATAATTGATTACCCTGCTGTTGTTAATACGTTAGCAAAATTGGTTACAGAGGATACAGTACCTGTTGAGTTAAAATTAAATAGTAAAGTAGATCGAGTAGAGAAGGGGGAAGAGTACAATACTATATATGCAAATGGAGAAGGCTATAAAGCAAAAAAACTTATATTTTGTGGTGGTTTACAGGCAGATCGTTTAGCCAAACTTGATGAGGTTAAATTGAAAGAAAAAGTAGTGCCATTTAGAGGAGATTATTATGAGCTAACCGAACAAGCAAAGCATAAAGTACAGCATTTAATATATCCTGTTCCCAATCCAGATTTTCCCTTTTTAGGCGTTCACTTTACCCGTATGACAAATGGAGATATAGAATGTGGTCCAAATGCAGTGTTTTCATTTAAAAGAGAAGGGTATAGCAGAACAGCTTTTAGTTTAAAGGATACAGCAAATGCATTGTCTTATAAAGGGACATGGAAATTGTTATGCGGTAATATGGGCTATGCTTGGATGGAGTATAGAAGAGGGTTTTCCAAGAAATTATTCCTTAAAACATTACAAAGAATGATTCCTTCTTTGACTATGGATGACATAGAAAAAGGTAGATCGGGAGTTAGAGCTCAATTATTAGGTTTAAATGGAGAAACTAGAGATGATTTTAGAATTGAATATTCTCAAAACAGCATTCATGTATTAAATGCACCTTCGCCAGCTGCAACTGCTGGATTAGCGATAGGAGAGAAGATTGTTAAAATGGTTCAGGAGATGGTGTAATGTTATTTTTTTTATAAAAATCTATCATTTCACTTCCGTTTGAAGGTATTTCGTATCTATTCAAAATCTTAATGAATTCTTTATAGTTCATACCAGATTCAGGAATAGAGTTATACTGTTTGCAGGTTAAACAAATTGATGATTGGGCTATTGGAACACTGTTCTTATAAAATACTACTGCATGTCTAGGCTGAAATACACAATCAAGGATTTCAAATTCAATTTTATTTAAAAATATATTTTGAATTATAAACTTTGAATCTTTTGGATCAATCTTTTTCTTTAGATAAACAGTAATATCATTTTTTATTTTATATGTTTTTTCATCAACAAGGTAACTTTTTCCATAAAAATTTTCTGTGAAATATATAATACATTCATCATAGTCTAAATTTTTCCACTCTTTAGATATTTCAACAGAATCCATCAACAAATCATCTATAGATAGAATGTCATCTTCATTATTAATATCTTTTTTGTCTAATATATCAGCATCATTGTCATGAGGTTGAGTTATATCTTTATTATTGCAGGAAAAGATAAGAGTTATGATTATTAATATAAAAGCAAGTGATCTCATAAAACTAAATCTCAAAAACTGTTCTGTTTTTAATGGAGTTACCCAAAGTTAATTCATCCGCATAGCTTAGTTCGTCACCAACAGCTACTCCTCTAGAAAGTGTAGTAACCTTTAGGTTAAATTCCTTTAAACGTTTGTATAAATAAAAGTTTGTAGTGTCACCTTCCATGGTAGTGCTTAAGGCAAAGATGATTTCTTTTATGTCTTTTTCTTTAACAGAATTAACAAGCTCTTCAATTTTTAAATCACTTGGTCCAATGCCATCCATAGGAGATATAATGCCGCCAAGTACATGATAAACACCTTTAAACTGATAGGTGTTCTCTATTGCCATAATATCTCTAACATCTTCTACGACACATATTGTACTATGATCTCTTTTAGGGTTAGCGCATATTTCGCACACTGTAGCATTGGAAATATTGTAGCAATTACTACAATAAATCAAATCGTTTTTAAGCTTTAAGATTACCCTAGAAAGATCTTCTAAATCTTGAGGAGATTGTTTGATAAGGTGAAGTACAAATCGTAAAGCACTCTTTTTTCCAATACTGGGTAATGAAGCAAATTCTTCAACAGCTTCTTCAACAATTTTAGAAGGTAAGTTCATGTAATAAAATTACATTTTCTTTTGAACATAACAGAAGTTATTAATACATAACTTGTACTGTTCCGTGCTTTATTTTACGTCCTGTTTCTAGTGGAGATTTATATCGAATTTCCCAAACATAAATATCGGTTTTAACTTTCTGCCCTTTATGTGTGCCGTCCCAACCTCTGTCATCTCTGTCTTTAGTTGAAAATATTAATCCTCCCCATCTGTTAAAAATCATGAATTCATATTCTAATATTTCTCCATCAATTACTGGTCCAAAAAATTCGTTAACACCATTTTGATCCGGAGTAAATGAATTTGCACAGAATATATATAAATGACAATCGGTTTTTATGGTTACATCATAATTTACAATACTATCACATCCTTGTGACGAAGTAAGCTGATAGGTATGAATACCAGCAGTACTTAAAAATCGATTTATAATATAAGCACTATCTCCTTCACAAATTGTAGTATCAATTGTAAGGTTATATGATGGATCAACTTGTAAAGTTAAGTGGGTTGCACTATCACAGCCATTAGTTGTAATCACAGTATCGTGATATGTACCAGGCATAGTTAACACTTGCCTTCCAAAAGCGTATGTCTGACCATCACAAATAGTTGCATTAATGTTTTCTTCAATTAGTGGAGCAACTGTTAAATTTAGTTGGATAGTTAAGCTATCGCACCCTAATGAACTTACTATGGTGTCATAGTATGTTCCTCCTTGATTTAAATTTTGATTGCCAAAACTATAAGAACTACCTAAACAAATAACTGGATTTAGAACAACTGGTGTTGAATTAATAACAGTTAAATTTAACGTAGTAACAATACTATCACATCCAGCTGAGCTTTTTAAGGTGTCAAGATACGTGCCAGGAGTACTAATATTTTGACTACCAAATTGATATACGTCTCCGAAACAAATAGCTTGATTTATAGTGTCATAAGTTGTAGTTACAACAGATAGGTTTAATGTAATAATGGTATCGCAACCACTAGGATTAGTTAAGGTATCGTAATAAGTTCCTGCAGTAGAAAGAGTTTGTCCAGCAAAAGTATAGGTGTTACCTGCACACATTCCATGGTTTATAGTCGTATTAGCTGTGTTGTTAGTCGTAATTACAATAGTATCAGTATAAGGGCAACCAGTAGATGTTAGTACATCAAGATAATACGTGCCTGGAGTATTTACTGTTATAGAGCTAACACCAGTTGCTCCAGTAGACCAAGTATAGGTATATGAGGGATCTGTTACGTTAGATTGGATTAAAAAATTATTGACATTACAAGGTAAAACAGTATCATTACCAATGTCCAATGTATCTGTAGCATATTGACAATTTAACAGATTGGGAAATATATCGGCAATTAAATCAATAGTATTAGTGACCAACCCAGCGGCACCACTTCCACCTCTTGTTCCTAAGGTACATGATCCAGCAACACCTAGCATATTATAATCACCAATTGATACGAGAGCTCCATTACCACTAATCATATCACAACTAGCAAACATAACTCCAGCAGCCATACCAACATTGTATAGAGGTTGAGTACAGGTGTTTGTTATGGGAAATAAAACATTTTGTGCGGGTACACCATTGTAAGGTCTAAGAGCAGCTCCAGATGCTGTAAATGGAGTACAGGTAGTTCCTGGGGCAGATGAATAATCAAAATTACCACTAATGGTATTATTATGAGTGTATGCAGCTCCTCCAATAACTAATTGTTGAATAAGTGACTCAACAAAAGCAGCTTGGTTGTTACAACATGTAACTTCAGATTGAAAAAATACTGCACCACCAGCATTTATATAATTTAGATATGGAGCTAAGTTAGCTGCAGAATTTGTACCAGGATCTCCAAAAACCCATACTTGATCGTGAGTTAATGGAAAAGAAGCAGGTAAAGTATTTATTCTAGTAACAGTTGGTCTACTGCCATTAAGGTAATTAAATATAGTACTCCCAATACCTTGGTCTGTTGTCCAGCCAGTATTGTAGTCCATCACTAATATATTTTGTGAGGAAGAGTTTATTATAAAACCCAAAAAAACACTCAAAAGTAATAGTTTATTCATTTTACGTGATATATTATATATTTTACGTGTCAATATAATAAATGGTTGTCTTTTTTTATGTAAAAATATAGCATAATAACATTTGTTATGTACTCGATATTATCTATGTTTTTATGAAATATGTCGTTATTATTTTATTAGATTTTAACTGTAATTTAATAAAATATTTTCCTTTGTTAAGTTTAGATATATTTATGGCGTTTTGACCTATGGTCTTAAACTGATTTATTCGTTTTCCGCTTATAGAGTATATTTCAATGGCTTCAACATTGTCTTTGGTTACAAATGATAATATATCTTGAGCAGGATTTGGAATTAACTTAACATTATCATATGTTTCTTGAATAGCAGTAGATCCTGACCCAAGTATGGCAAATTCATTAAGACTTATCCAATTACCTGTATAGCCTGATGCACCTACAACCTTTATCTTTACATATCTAGCTGTGATTGGGAGGAAATTATCAGTAATAGGTAGAACATTAGCAGTATTAATACTTCTATCTACAATTAATGATCCTGGTATTTCATTAATAACATCATTGATATTTGAGCTAGCGTATATATAAAATTGATATGCTCTATTTTGGTATGTCCATAGTTTGGTTGTATGAAACACTGAATCTTTTCCATAATCAATAATAACCCATTGAGGATAAAATTCGGCAGACCATCTGGAGCTATCATTAATATTATTATCAAATAGTTTATCTCCATTGTTTAGCGGTTGGGGAACCGAACTTATCGTGTCAATTCTTGGGTAAGAAATGGGCTTTGTTACAACAGATAGGCTAGCACTATTGGTTGATATATTATGAGATAAGTCATATGCCTTTATGGAATATAAATACGCAGTAGATGGTGCTAAGTTTATATCAAGATAATTAGTGTCACCTGTACTATCTATTATAGTATTATTTCTTAATATGTAGTAATTAACATAGTTGTTGTCAGTACTTTTATTCCATTTAATATGAATGGTATTGTATGTTACAGCAATGGTATCTAAATTATAAGGTACAGTTGGTGGGGTTGTGTCGTTAGCTAAATTAAGTCGGTCATGTAACTGAGCTATGTACAAAGAAGGAGGATTAAGTGTACCTGAACTGTTTGTACCTTCTTCGTAGCCCCTAGGTGCTGACCATGGACTATTATTAATCACATCACCTTTACAGCCAATAGCATAGTTTTGAGCAGTTGGAGGTTGTTGTAATATGATTTTACCATCAGGAGCATTTCCTGTTACATCACAATTCCATGCTACAGCATGAACATTAGCCCATCCATGGGTATCACTTCCCCAGCTTCCTCTATTATGAAGACCTAAAGCATGTTGATGATTTTGTGGACCATAGTCTAAGTATTGATCCCATAATATACCAGTAGTCCAATGTTTATGACCTTCAGCTACGTCATGTCTTTCAGTTGCAGTACAGTTGTAAACTACCATTCCTGCAGTTGTAGATTGTCCATTAGATATAAATGCATGGCGAGCATTTCTAGTATGACAATTACTGAACAATGTATTTTGAGAACCAACTTCTACCCCAAAATTATATCTTCTATACCCAGTAATTTGAGAAATAGGATCTAATGATTCACAATTATCAAATGTTACATAATTAGCAGAATAAGTAACAAAGCCATATCTAACAAAATGTAAAGCAGTACAATGTCTTACCCATACGTTTTCAGCTTCTGTAACGGAAAGGCAAGTAACGGGATGAGATTCATCTGTACTTGAGGTATAGTCCATATCAAATCTAATATTTTCAATGCCAATATTAGTCACTAAGTTACTGTTGTCATATTTGTAAATATAGGGTTGAGATAAAGATTTATTTAGTGTATAAAACACAGGACTAACAGTCGTAATAGTATTACCAGTTATGTTAGTAATAAAAGTGTTATATCGAATTGCTCTAGTAGAAAAATAAGAGGTAGTCCAATTTGGTCCTCCTTGAGTTCCTCCATAGTCAATTGCAGCTAATAACGCGTTAGTAAATGGGTAATAAATTATAATATTATCCCCAACATTATATGAACTTGCATTTTGAACTGTAAATGTTTTTGAGCCTACAGGTACTATAGAGTCTGTAATATTAGTTTGTGTAGCTGGAACTTTACTTTCCCACCATTCATTTTTATTTCCAGCCCCAACATCTAGCATAGCGATTTGAGAAGTAGAAGTACAATGTATAATAGTGTTACTTGATGAGGTAGCTCCGTCTCCATCTCCATATATAACTACTCCAGATGCTCTTAATGTTAATGTGTTAGAGGTGTAATATGTACCAGCATTTAATTTAAGTGCTCCTCTAAATCCATTTGATTGTATTGGCAGTGAAGAAACATAATTTATAGCACTTTGTATGTGATTGGTATTATCTCCTGCTATAGGGTTTATTGTATGTACGATAGGAATACTGCTAGGAATATCTAAAACACCATTTCCTTTATACCCCACAACAGAATAATCAGGTATAATAAAATTGTTGCTGTCAGGGAAGTATGTTAAATGTCCTGAAGTGTCAATGTTTACTAGGCTAGATTGCCAAATCTGTGAACATAAAGAAAGAGGTAAAAATAAGAGTATAAGTAATTTCATATTTAAACTTACGAAGTAGTTAGGTCTTAGTTAAGTATTATTGGGTTATTTTTTATCTAAAAAAGATTGATAGATCACTTTTTCTATTCGCGTTCTAATATCTTTTCTAACAATCTTCCAATTTTCCGCATCAGGATATACCCGATTAGATAAAAATATATATACTAAATCATGTTTTGGATCTGCCCAAACTCTCGTTCCTGTAAACCCTGAATGTCCATAACTATCTAAGGAAACAAGTTCGCATGTAGGTCCACTTTTAAGTGATAAAACAGGTTTGTCAAAGCCTAAACCTCTCCTGTTGTCATTACTTTTAAAATTTGCTTTAGTAAAAACATCAACAGTTGTATCATTAAGGTATTTAATACCACCATAAGAACCTTTGTTGAGGTACATTTGCATAATAACAGCTAAATCATTAGCGTTAGAAAATAACCCTGCATGACCACCAACTCCTCCCATCATAGCTGCTCCTTGGTCATGAACATAGCCATGAATAAGTTGTTTTCTGAATATGGTGTCGTTTTCAGTAGGAACAATTTGATTTAATTTGTATTTCTCTTTTGGGTTGTATGTTGCATACTGAAGACCTAAAGATGAATAATACATGCTGTCAATTACTTTGTCAAGTCTTTTGTTTGTTTTTCGTTCAATTATTTCTTTTAAAAAGTAATAACCTACATCACTGTACTTGTATTTTTTTCTTTTTCTAAGTTTGGTCCTAATAATTCTTTTAAGGATAGCATTTTTATAATTTTTATAGATATAGATGTTTTTTGCTACCTCAGTATTATAGAATGATGTTCTTGATTTTCGATAAAATCTAGGGTTTAATTCTTTGTTTTTTAGTGTAGCGCTATAAAAAGGTATCCAAGGGGTAAACCTAGCTTGATGAGCTAACATATCTTTAATTACTATTTTTTCATAAGCAGTTGAGTCAACAATATCGGGTAAGTAATCAGTAAGCTTGCTATCTAATGTGAGTTTTCCTTCTTGGTGCATTTTCATTACCAAAGGTGTGGAAACAGCTACTTTTGTTACAGACGCTACATCATATAAATCGGTTGTTTTAACTTTTCTTTTTCTGTTATATGTATGATGTCCAAACGCTTTATTATAAATAACGTGACCATTTTTAGCGACTAATATTTGACAGCCTGGGAAGGCAGTATCTCTTATACTTCTATTGGCAATTGTATCTATCCAAATAAGTTTTTTACTTGTAATGCCAACCATTTCTGGCGTAGAATATCTTAACCGTATTGATTGAGTATTAAATCCTGTTCCTGCAGGAAAATCTGCAGATCCTGATACTGGTAGTTTACCACTTGCACCAATACCTCCAAAAATTAATTGAGGGGTAAGTTCTTTGGTGTATTTATTGTCTTCATAGGATACAATAATAGCCTCAATGTTGTTGGTACTATCAAATTTATCAAGCGCGTAAGGATTTGTAGGGAAATTTAATATAACACGATTTTTTTCTGCAATTTTTTGGATGGTATTAATGGTGTTTCTTGTAATTCCATAAGATCCATTCATTCTAGTTTTATGCACACTAATAACAACTGTGTTGTGTTTTTGTAGTTTCTTTAAAATAGCCTCAACCTGCGAAGGAGATGCTTCTTTTTTTAAACTGTAGTGATTAATTTTTGTATACTTTGATAAATAGGTTTGAAAGGTGTTGTTTACTCTGTCTCCTATAACTACAGATGCTATAGATAAAGTGTCTAATCTTTTTAGTGGTAAAAGATCATTGTTGTTTTTAGCAATAGTAAGTGCATTTGTATAAAGTAAACGATTAGTAACTTCAGATGATGTTGGATTTAAATCTTTTCTTAGTCTTTTATCACTTATTTTCTTCTTAGAGACTTTTAACCATTCTTTAGCATAAAGAACTTTTTTACATCTTTTATCAATTTCTTCTTGAGATATTTCACCTTTAGCAATAGCTTTCTTTATTTCAGCAATAGCAGTAGGTACATCTTCTGAGAATAATAAAATATCATTACCCGCCAATAAAGCTTTTACATCAACTTCTCCTGGTTTGTAGAATGCGCTAACCCCCTTCATGTTAAGTGCATCAGTAAATATTAATCCTTTAAATTGTAAAGAATCTTTTAATAAATCATTAACTACTTTCGGAGATAGGGTAGTGGCTACATTTTTTGTTGAATCTAGAGCTGGGATATATAAATGAGCAACCATCATACTCCCTAAACCTTGTTTAATTAATTTTTTGAATGGATAAAGCTCAATAGAATCTAGTCTTGGTATGTTATGATTAATAACTGGTAGAGATTTATGAGAATCTGCATCAGTATCACCATGACCGGGGAAATGCTTTGCGCAAGCTAATATTCCATTATCTTGCATACCTTTCATGTAGGCTAGTCCTTTGGTGTAAACATTTTCTCTATTTTCTCCAAAAGACCTGTAGTTTATAATAGGATTGTTTGGGTTATTATTAACATCTACAACTGGGGCAAAATTTACATGTATTCCCATTCGTTTGCAATGCTGTGCCATTTCTTTTCCCATTTGGTATATTAAAGAATCATTCTGAATTGCACCAAGTGTCATTTGCTTAGGAAATAAAAATGTTTTCTTTAACCTCATAGGCAGTCCCCATTCACCATCTATTGCAATCATTAGAGGTACCCTAGCTTTAGCTTGATATTTATTATTAAGTTTTACTTGTTTCTCAGGGGTTCCTTGCATAAAAATTAATCCTCCAATCTTATGTTTAGATACTAGATCAAGAATCTTTTTTTCGTGGGCTGCATCTTTATTAGAATATGCAGCAATCATAAGTAATTGAGCTATTCTTTCATCAGCTGATAACGTATCGAAAACAGAATCTGCCCATTGATGATTGCCTATCAAATAGGGAGGAAGCGTGTGCTTATTTAATATAGATGTTTCTTGTATTGACTCACTTTTTTCACCTGGTAGTGGTGAGAATGAAACATAGCCAAATGCTGAAAAAATGAGTATTTGTATAAATCTTATCATGAATTTAATCTAAAGTGATTGGGTTCATATCAATCAAACTCAAAAATAACATATAGAATTGTTCTTGCTAATGCTTTTTACCATTTCTTTAACAACTTAAATGTTAATAAGGCTTATCTAAAAGCGTCTAATCGTTCAGCATCTAATTTTAGAGCAATAAAAATCATGATGCTAAAAGCAAGTAATGAAGAACCACCATAGCTAAAAAAGGGAAGCGGAATACCTATAATAGGAGCAATACCCATTACCATTCCTATGTTTATGGCAAAATGTAAAAATAGAATACAGGCTATTGAATATATATATACCCTAGCGAATGTTGCTCTTTGTCTTTCGGCAATTAGAATAAGTCTGATGATGAGCGTTAAAAAAAGAGAAAATAATATAAATCCCCCTATAAACCCCCATTCTTCGGCTATGGTGCAAAAAATAAAATCAGTACTTTGTTCTGGTACTTGTTTAAACTTACTATTAGCGAGTGTTGCTTGCATATAGCCTTTTCCTGCTCCTTCTCCAGACCCAATAGCAGATAAGGCTTGATGAATATTGTAGCCAATCCCTTTAGGGTCTTCTCTCAATCCTAGTGTAATTTCAATTCTTTTTCTTTGATAATTTCCTTCAGGTATTTTATTAAAAAAGTATACAGAAGTTGGTATAACAATTAATGAAATTATTAATACAAAAAGGAGCTTAATAAGTGGTTTTCTTCTATATCGTTTGTAAAAGAAAACATTAATATATGCAAAGATGGCAATAGCGATTAATGTAATAACAAAGCCTAACGTATAAAGAGAACTAAATTCAAAGCCAAATAAAGAGGTTTTAGAAGGGTTTAGTATTAGAGATGATATCGCTACAACAACTAATAATATTCCATATAAAAGAATGTTGCCCGATAATCCTTCTCTGTATAAAACCAATATAAAAGCCATAAAGACCAATACTGTTCCTAAATCAGGTTGAAGTAAAATTAGCATAATGGGAAGAAAAATAATACCTGCTATTTGTATTTGTGTGTCATTTTTCCGAATAGAAACATTTGATTCAGATAGTTTTTTTGCGAGCATTAAACTAACAGCTATTTTCATAAATTCGGCTGGCTGAATACCAAAACTTCCAACACCAAACCAAGCTTTTGCCCCGTTTCGTTCTTCTCCAACAATAAGAACTAATAATAAGAGGAATATAGTAAAACCATAAAAGTATATAGTGTTTTTTCTAATAAAATCAGGCTCTAATAGTAAAATAATAGCCCCAATTACTATTGAAATTCCTCCCCATAGAATTTGTTTGCCATAAGACATGTTAAGTGAAAAAATAGAAGGGAATTCTTCATTGTAAGAAGAAGAATAAATAGCAAAAACTCCCATAGTAGCTAGGACTACACATAGTAGTAGTGTTATATAATCTATATTATTTAATGCCGTTTTCAATTATTTTCTTCTTTTTTAGGTATTAAATCAGCTTCTAATATTCTTTTCTCTTTCCATTTATCTTTAATAGTATCAGTAAGATATTTTTCTATTATTAAACTTGCAGTAGGAGCAGCCCATGTTCCACCAAAACCAGCATTTTCTATATAAACTGAAATAGCAATTTTAGGATTTTCTTTAGGGGCGAAAGCAATAAAAACAGAATGATCTTCTCCTTGAGGGTTTTGAGCTGTTCCTGTTTTACCACATACAATAACACCTTCTATTTTAGCTAGTCTAGCGGTTCCACCAACACCTTCAACTACTTGTTGCATAGCATCAGCAATAAGAGGAAAGTTGTCTTTATTTACACCAGTGTAATTTATTTGGGTAAAAATAGAATCAATTTGTTGGTTTTTTGTTGGTTTTAAAAAGTGGGGATAATAATAATGGCCTCTGTTTCCAAAAATACAAGCTAAATTTGCCATTTGTAGCGGAGTAATAAGCATTTCTCCTTGTCCAATACTAATAGAATTACAGGTTCTGTAATTCCAGTTCATTCCTTTGTACATTTTGTCGTATAAGGCACAGTTAGGAATGCTTCCTTTTTTATAGTTGGGAACATCTACTTTTAAATCAGTTCCTAATCCAAAAGATTTCACTTGTTTATTCCAGTAGGTTAGTGCTTTTTCACTTTTTTCATGAATACTATTCCCTTCCATTTTATGCGCCATAAAACCAAGAGATTGAAAAAAATAAGGGTTACATGAATATTTAATAGCTTCTGGCAGAGAACGTGCAGTTGGATGATTATGGCATCCAACTAAATCTTTTTTACACGCAATAGTGGTGTTAACGTTTATAGCTCCCATTTCAAGAGCAATTAGTCCTTGAACCATTTTAAAAATTGAACCAGGAGGGTATTGGGACTGTAATGGTCTATTAAATGTGGGTTGGAATAACTCTCCAATAGAATCTGATCTTAAATTATCTTGATTAAAAGTAGGTGAAGAGACCATAGTTAAAATTTCACCTGTACTTGGCTCAATAGCTACTATACTGCCAATCTTGTTTTTCATTAATAATTCACTGTAAGCTTGTAAATCAGCATCAAGAGTAGTTGTTAAATTAGATCCTGCTTTTGCAGAATCGGTAGAAACTACTTCTTTTAAATTACCATAGGCATCTTTTAAAAATTGGTTCTTTCCTCTATCACCTCTTAATATTTTTTCATAGTATTTTTCTATGCCAGACTTTCCTATTAAATCTCTTGGTCTGTAGTAAGGTTTTTTTTCAATGGTTTTTTTATCAACTTCTCTAATGTATCCTAAAACATGTGGAGCAATTCCTAAGGGATAATCTCTTCTAGAATTATCCTGTAATTCAAAGCCTTTCAGTCGATATAAAACAGCATTTAATCTATGTACATTTTCTTTAGGAACTTTTTTTGATATTAGTTGTTTAGTTTTAGGGTTTTTGGTAAGTTTTTGGTAATTAGCTTTAAACAAGCTGTCTGACACTCCAATAAGATTAGCTAATTCAGTTGTATCAAAATGATTTGTTTTTCTTGGAGTTACCCATAGCTCGTATCCAGGTGTGTTTAAAGCTAATAATGTTCCGTTTCTATCAAAAATTAACCCTCTTGACGGTTGTATCGTTCTTTTAGTTTCGGATACTTTCAGGGCTTCATTTTTCCATTTAGGACTAATGACTTGTATGAATAACAATCTAAAGACAAAAATGATACCAATAGCCAGTATAATCACCAAAATGGTGTTTCTACGATCATCATACGAAACTGGCTTCATTTATTATAAAATCTTAAATAATATATAATTCAAATATAGGGTCTATTTTAGTATAATACTTTGCTTTACGAGATTTATTTTAATCAAATAAAAAAATGATTTAAATTTGATACAAATAGGTCAATATTGATGATTTTTTAATCCATGAGAATAATAATTACAGGTGCAGGAGATGTTGGTTATCATTTAGCAAAAATGTTATCTAGTGAGTTACAAGATATTTACCTTATTGATCAAGATGAAGCTAGGCTTAGTTACGTTCAATCTCATATAGATATTTATCCTATTAAAGGTGACGCTACGTCTTTAGAGGTTTTACAAGAAGCTAAGGTTTCTTCTTGTGATCTTCTTATTGCAGTTACTTCATCTGAAAAAACAAATCTTTTAGTTTCTATTATTGCTAAAAAATATGGCGCAAAACAAACCATAGCTAGGATAAGTAATATGGAAAACTTAGATCCTGATATACAATCTATGTATAAGGATCTTGGGGTGAATACGCTTATATCTCCAGTTCAGTTGGCTGCTGATGAGATAGTTAGGTTAATTTCTAAATCAGCTTTTACTGATAGCTTTGGATTTGAAGATGATAGTCTTTCTGTTTTTGGATTACCAATAGGCGATAAATCTCCTTTAAGAGATAAAACCGTAGAAGAAAGTGCTTATTTAAATCCAAATTTAAGTTTTAAACCTATTGCTATTCATAGATTGGAAGATACTATCATGGTAGATAGAGATACTAAAGTATTAGAAAATGACATCATGTATTTCATGTCAGCACCAGAAGCAATTGATGATTTAACTGCATTGTGTGACCAATCATGTGTTGAAATTAGAAATGTCATGATAATGGGAGGTAGTAGGATAGGTGTGAGGACTGCTATGCTATTAGAAGATACTTACAAAGTAATTTTATTAGAAGCTGATAGAGATAAGTGTGAAAAGATAACAGAGGTATTAAAAAATACCTTGGTTCTTAATATTGATGGTAGTAATGTTGAAGCTATAAGAGAAGAAGGGTTATCTGAGATGGATGCTTTTATTGCTGCTACAGGAGATTCCGAACGAAATATCATTTCATGTCTTGTTGCTAAAAATAATGGTGTCACGAAGACAATTGCTCGTGTAGAAAACTTAGATTACATCCATTTGTCGCAAAATATAGGAATAGATACGTTAATCAATAAAAAGATAATTGCTGCGGGTAACATTTTTAAATATGTTAGAAAAGGAGATGTTGATGCTATCGTTAGCTTACATGGTGTTGATGCTGAAATTATTGAGTTTAATGTAAAAGCTAAGTCTAAGGTTACCAGAAAAAAGATTAAGAATCTTAAATTTCCAGATAATGCTAGAATAGCAGGTGTTATTAGAGATGGTAAAGGTTTTATTCCTTTTGGGGATTTTCAAATTGAACCCAATGATAAGGCCATTGTATTTTCACTTACCGATTCTATTCATAAAATAGAACGCTTTTTTCTTTAGATTTTATGATGAAAATTTTCTCCAAAAAAAAGCATAAAATCATCAATTTTTCAGTTGTAGGTAATGTTATAGGTTCATTGTTATTGATAAATGGATTTTTAATGGCGCTACCCTTAATTTTTTCTGTTTACCATGGAGATGATGCATTTTGGGGATTTACTATTGCATCAAGTATAACACTGTTTACAGGAGGGTTATTAAAGTATGTGAATAGAAATAGTAATGATGCAGAAATTAAAAGGAGAGATGGATTTTTGATCGTTACATTGGGTTGGATATCAATGACTTTATTTGGAGCATTACCATATGTGATAAGTCAATCTATACCATCAATTTCAGATGCTTTTTTTGAAACCATGTCTGGTTTTTCAACTACTGGAGCTTCAATTTTAAATAATATTGAAGAAATGCCAGAAAGTATCTTGTTTTGGCGGAGTATGACGCAGTGGATAGGAGGTATGGGGATAATTGTGTTAACAATTGCTGTTTTACCACTATTGGGTATTGGAGGCATGGAGTTATTTGTTAATGAGGCTCCTGGACCAACTAAAGATAAAATCCACCCAAGGATAAAAGAAACTGCAAAACGATTATGGATTATTTACCTTGGACTAACCATAGTAGAAATGATTGTGTTAATGTGTTGTGGCATGAGTTTTTTTGATGCCATAAACCATTCACTAACAACTACTTCAACTGGTGGTTTTTCAACAAAACAAGATAGTATTGCGGCATTTAATTCTCCAGTTATAGAGTATGTAATTGTAATCTTTATGTTTTTAGCGGGTACTAACTTTACATTATTATATTTTGGATTTAAAGGTAAGTTTAAACGAATATGGAAGAATGATGAGTTTAAATATTATTTATTTGCTGTTTTAGGATTGATAATAGTATTAACTCCTTTTGTTTATTATTACTCTGAAGATGAATTTTCAACTGCTGTTAGGGGAACAGTTTTTCAAGTTGTTAGTGTAATTACAACAACAGGTTTTGCAAGTGATATTTTTACAACATGGGGTACTTTTGTTACGTTTATATTCTTTTTATTATTGTTTTCAGGAGCATCAGCAGGATCTACTAGCGGAGGTATAAAAATTGTTAGAATTGTGGTGCTAATGAAGAATAGTTTTATGGAGTTTAAAAGAAGACTTCATCCCAATGCAGTTGTGCCAGTTCATTTAAATGGGCAAGTTGTACACAATAAAATTATTTACAATTTGCTTGCTTTCTTGTTTTTGTATTTGTTTATGTTCACATTGGGTAGTATTATCATGACGGCAATGGGGTTAGATTTATTAACGGCTATTAGCTCTGTTGCTACTTCATTAGGTAATGTTGGTCCTGGAATTAATGAAGTAAATCCAGCTAATAGTTTTTCTGAAATTCCAGATGCAGGAAAATGGGTGTTATCCTTTTTAATGCTTTTTGGTAGATTAGAGCTATTTACTGTAGCGCTTATTTTTACTCCATATTTTTGGAGAGTAAACTAATCTTTTGTTGAATTACGAGATAAAGACGTTTTAAAAAGTGATAACTATTTGCTTTTTTCTTTCCAATACTTTTTAAAGTATTTATAAGTTTCTATTTGTGATCTAATTTGATCCTCATCATTTTTAACGTATTTATTAGATCTATCTTTATCAATAATTCTAGCCTTAACATTATCGGCTAGTTGAATATTGATCATCTTTTTAATTACTTTTTGAATCTTTTTATCAAAAATTGGGGTTGTAACCTCTATTCGATTATCAAGATTTCTTTGCATCCAATCTGCTGAGGATATATAAAACAATTCATTTCCATCATTATGAAAAATCATAGTTCTAACATGTTCTAAAAAACGATCTACAATACTAATAACCTTTATGTTTTCACTTTGTTTAGGTATGTTAGGAACTAAACAACAAATACCTCTAATAATAAGGTCGATTTTAACTCCATTGTTACTGGCTTCGTATAATTTTTTAATTAGAAGATCGTCTGTTAAATTATTTAGCTTAAGTGTTATCTTGGCTTCTTTACCTGCTTTGCTGTTTTTTATTTCATTATCTATAAGCGATATGAATTTTCTTCTTGTACTGTATGGGGAAACAATTAAATGCCTAAAGGATAGTCTTAAATAATTACTTTCAAAGAAAGCAAATAGTTTTTCTACTTCATTTGTTATTCTTGTGTCGCTTGAAAATAAAGAATAGTCTCCATATATTTTAGCAGTTCCTTCATGAAAATTTCCTGTTCCAATATGAGCAAACATTTCTTTTTGTTTACCTATTTTTCTAGAAACCAGTATTAATTTTGAATGAACTTTTAATCCAGGGACTCCAAATATTACACGAATGCCATTTTCTTGTAAAACGTTAGACCAATGTATATTATTTGCTTCATCAAACCTGGCTTTTAATTCAATTATTACAGTTACTCTTTTACCATTTTTAGCAGCATTTACCAAAGCATTTATAATTCTGGATCTATTTGCTACTCTATACAAGTTTATTTGTATATCAGTTACTTTAGGGTCTATTGCTACTTCACGCATAAAATCAACAACATACTTAAAGCTTTGGTAGGGATATGATAGCATGATATCCTTAGACCTTAATACCTCAAGAATACTATTTTTTCCTTCAAGCATTGGGTGCGGTAGAGGAGGAAGCTTAGTATTTGTTAGGTTTTTATTTCCAACATTAGGAAACTGTATAAAATCTTTGAAGTTGTGATATTTGCCTCCAGGAATAATGTTTTCAAGGTCTTTCTTTTTAACATCACCTACTAAATAATGAAATAGATCGATAGGCATATTACCATCATAAACAAAACGAACTTGTTTTCCTTTTTTCCTTTTTTCTAAACTTTTCTTCATTTTTTGAAGCAATCCAGTATCAATATCATACTCTAAGTCTAGCTCAGCATCTCTAGTTATTTTAAAAGCATAAGCCTCAATTTGATCAAATTGAAATAAAGCAAAAACTTTTCTAAGATTTATTCTTATAATGTCATCCAATAAAATAACAGAATCTTCTTCATTTTTTAATGTTGGTAATACTAAAAACCTAGAAACGTTAGTGGGTATTTCGATTAATGAATATAGAGGAATGTCATTTAATTCATTGTTGTAAAGTTTAACTCCTAGGTAAAGAGATTTATCTTTTAGTTCTGGGAGTTTAGATTTGTTTTTAAGAATGATCGGAATTAAATAGGGTCGAATTTTATCTTCAAAATATTCTTCTATAAATTGTAAATGATTTTTGTTAATGTTTAACTCATTAACAATATGTATATCTTCTGATTTTAATTGGTCTAGAATTTGATTAAATGTCTCCTCAAACAAACGTTCTTGAGATAAGGTAATTTTTTTTATTTCTTCAAGTAATTCAGTAGGACTAAAATCAATTTCTTTAAGACTTTTCTTTTTTAAGACTTGTAGTCTTTTAACAGTAGCAACACGTACACGGAAAAACTCATCTCTATTATTAGAGAAAATACCTAAAAATCTTATCCGTTCAATTAAAGGATTTTTTTTATCTATGGCTTCCTGCAATACTCTTTCGTTAAAGGATAACCATGATATTTCTCTATTTATAAATTCTTTGTTATAAGACATTTTATAGTACTTTATGAGTTAGTTTTTTAAACCCTCTAAAAAGGACTTTTAAATCCATAAAAGGAGAATAATCATGAGCATAAATCTTATTTAACTTTGTTTTGCTGATGTTAGATGGATTAAGTTCAGTAGATACTCCATCTAAAAGGTTTAAAACACCATCTTTTATATGTGGTAGCGATTCATATTCAGCATTTTTATTATACCCTACAAAAGATTGTTCACCTTTTAATATCAACCAGATATTACGTATGTATGATGTTTTATTCTTTAAGAATAATATGTAGAAAGGAATAAACAAGAGCAATACAAATGAAATAGAAGTATCTAATATTCGCTTTAATCGAATATTAGATTTGCTAGAAATACCTTTAAGCTTAAGTGTGTATAATTCTCCAGACGTGTTTAGATTGGTACTTCCTATAATAAATTTGTTGTAAGGATGAGCTATTTTAAATTCAACAGTTGATTTCTTGTTTCTACTCATAAAATCAATTATTCGGTTATAATTTAGACTTTTAGAGCAGAAAATCATTTCTTTTGGA
This sequence comes from Flavobacteriales bacterium, assembly GCA_020630395.1. Taxonomy (GTDB): domain Bacteria; phylum Bacteroidota; class Bacteroidia; order Flavobacteriales_D; family CAJJDF01; genus CATLPG01. The sequence goes on along the minus strand of JAHDBM010000011.1, from coordinate 39,289 downwards.
GTGCTAAGATTATGATCTTTTAGTAAGTCTTTAACACTGTTTTGCTTAAATGTCTTTCCATTTGTTTTAATAATATTTATTTGAGCAAGAGATTGGGTTAAATTAACAAGGTTTTCAGTTTTTTCGGAGTCATTATCCTCTCCTAAAATAACAATGTCTTTTGATAAAATGGAAGAACGTAGTTTTTGAATATTTAAAAAATGTAAGATTAGTCTAGAAGCAAAAGTTCCAACCGAAGCTATTGTAATAGCTAGTACACCAACTTTTGTAGGGAACATAAAGTAATCATCAAAACTAAGATAGGTTAAGATAGATATTGGTAAAGCAATAAATAACCCAATAATAATAGATTTAGGTTTTACAGGTTTATCATAAGCTCCTGAAAGTAATAAAGATGTAATGGTAATAAGTGTTAAAACACCAATAGTAATGTGCATTAATGGAGAATCATGAAAAATAGCTTGTTCATTTTGATAGAGTCTTTTTGCAAAATGTAATCCGAAAAATATAAATGAAACATCAATAAGAGGGAGGAAAATTATTTCGATTAGTCTATTAAAAATAGCTAAACCAGCTCTAAAGAAAATAGCTAACTTAATGAGTATGTTAAATAAGCCAGCTTTACTTTTTCCAAAATATTTTTCTGCAAAAATGGCCATTGCTTTGTAGAAAATAAAAACATAGTTTACACTACTTTTTTTTGTACTTTCTCCTTTATAATGAACAATAGTAGAATCAGGATAGTAATAGTTTTTATATCCACCTAGAGTTATTCGGTATGATAAATCAATATCTTCTCCATACATAAAAAAGTTTTCATCTAATAACCCTACTTTATCAAGTGTTTCTTTTCTAAGAAACATAAATGCACCAGACAAAATATCAATTTCATTGGTTTCAAATTCAGGTAAATTTCCTAAGTGGTATTTTCCAAATCGTTCTGATTTAGGGAATAAAGTAGAAAAGCCAAAAATTTTGTAAAACGCAACTTCAGGAGTTGGCAACCCCCTTTTAGATTCTGGAAGAAAATTACCATTTCCATCAATCATCCGAACACCTAAACCTCCAGCTTTAGGCGTTTTATCCATGAAGGTTATTACTTTTTCGAACGTATCTTCAGCAACAATTGTATCTGGATTTAATAATAAAACATATTCACCTTTAGAAATTCTTATTGCTTGGTTATTGGCTTTAGAAAAACCTACATTTTTTTTGTTTTCAATAAGAATAACATCCTTAAAATGTTTTTTTATCATTTCGTTAGAGCCATCTTTGGAGTCATTGTCTACAACAAAAATTTCAGCATCAATGTTTTCAATTGCTCTCACTGCCGAATCTAGACATTGCTTGAGAAAATACTTAACATTATAGTTTACTATGACTATTGATAGCTTCATAGTGTCAAATGTAATAAAGATCAAGGAATGGTTCAATTAAAGAAGAGTAATTCTAATACCATTAATCAAATTAGATAACCGTTTAAACTATACTTTGTATTAGAATTAAGATTTTTGGTATTTTAGCCAAAATTTAAAAATTAAATAAAAATGAGGAAAAGTATTTCATTGTTATTGGTATTAGTCTTTTGTTTCTCTCAGTATACTGTTAAAGCTGATGAAGGAATGTGGCTACCAATATTCATAAAGAGATTGAATTATAAAGACATGCAGGAAAAAGGTCTTAAACTTACTGCAGAAGAAATTTATAGTGTTAATAAATCTAGTTTAAAAGATGCAATTGTATCACTAGGAGGATTTTGTACTGGTGAAATTATTTCAGATCAAGGGTTAATGTTAACAAATCATCACTGTGGGTATGATGCAATTCAACAATTTAGTTCAGTCGAAAATGATTATTTAGGAAATGGATTTTGGGCTAAAAATAAAAAACAGGAATTAAATGTTGAGGGGTTAACAGCTACATTTTTAGTAAGAATGGAAGATGTAACTGAAAAAATGTTATCAGTAAAGAATAAAAAATATGATTCTCCTGCTGAGAAAGCTAAGGCTCTTGAAACTATGAAAGAAGAATTAATTGCTAACGCTACTAAAGGAACTCATTACAATGCCTACATAAAGGATTTCTTTTATGGAAATGAATATTACATGTTCGTTAACGAGACATTTAAAGATGTTCGTTTGGTAGGAGCTCCACCAGAATCTATTGGTAAATACGGAGGTGATACTGATAATTGGATGTGGCCAAGACATACAGGAGATTTTTGTTTATTTAGAGTTTACAGTGGTAAAGATGGTAAACCAGCTGATTACAGTGAAGACAATATCCCGTTTGTTCCAAGACATCATTTACCAGTATCTATTAAAGGTGTTAATGAAGGAGATTATGCTATGATTATGGGGTATCCAGGAAGTACAGATCGTTATTTGTCTTCTCATGGTGTTAAGCAAGCAATTGAAAAACATGGACCAACTGTAGTTGAAATACGTGATTTAAAATTGAAAACTATGAAAGAAGATATGGATGCTGATAAAGCAATTCGTATAAAATACGCTTCAAAATATGCTCAAACCTCTAATTACTGGAAATATTATATTGGTCAAACTGAGCAGTTAAAAACTAACAAAGTTTACGATAGAAAATTAGCATTAGAACGAAAATTTAAAGATTGGGTATCAAAAGATGATACACGAAAAGAAAAGTATGGAAAAGCATTAGATAATATTGCTTCTTACTACAAAATGTCAGATGATTATGAAGTAGGAGATGTGTATGCCTTAGAAGCTGGGTTAACTGGAGCAGATATCTTTTTATTCACCTTCAGAGCAAATAGATTAATTGAAGCCATTACAGGTTTTCAAGCTAAAACCAAAGAGGCAATCGAAAAAGCTTCTACCGAAGAGGAAAAAAGCAAATTACAGGCAACTTATGATGCTAAAAACAAAGCATTAATAGGAAGGCTTGAAGAGTTAAGTGCCGAGCATTTTAAAAATTACAATAAGAAAACAGATAAAAAATTAGTTGCGAATTTGTTAGGTTTATATCATACTAAAGTTAGTAAAGAACAACAACCTGCTTTTTTTAAGACGTACGCTAAAAATGGTTCTTTCAAATCTTTTGCTAAGAAGATGTTTTGCAAATCCCCATTTGCAAATAAGAAAAAAATGGACAAGCTTATTGCTAAACTAGAAAAAGGAAAAATACCTAAGAAGTTGGAAAAAGATTTAGCAGTAATAGCATCTAATGATTTAATTAACATGTATTTTGGGGCTCAAGGTAGATATGGAGATATTGAACAAAAGAAAGAAGATGGGTATCGTTTATTTGTTGAGGGTGTTAGATTAATGCAGAAAGATAAAAGCTTTTATCCTAATGCAAATTCAACTCAAAGATTAACTTATGGAAACGTAAAATCATACAAGTCTAGTGATAAAGTGATTAAAATGTTAAAGAGTAAAGATGGTGTTAATAAGCATTTTACCACTATTGATGGTTTGATAGAAAAAGAAGACCCAACTAACCCTGAGTTTGTTATTCCTGCTAAACTGAAAGAATTATATAAGAAAAAGGATTATGGACAATATGCTGATAAAAGAGATGGCAATTTACATGTATGTTTCTTATCTAATAACGATATAACAGGAGGTAATTCTGGAAGTCCGGTTATTAATGGTAATGGAGAGTTAATAGGTACTGCATTTGATGGTAATTGGGAGGCAATGAGTGGGGATATATCATTCGAAAATTCGATACAAAGAACAATTTCGGTAGATATACGATACACCTTATTTATTATAGACAAATTTGCAGATGCAAAACACCTAATTGATGAAATGACTGTAGTTAAATAACGGATATCATTTTTAAGATTTTTTTAGCCAGCAAAATTGTTTTTTTTGCTGGCTTTTTTGTGGAGTTATATAAAAATACATCAATTAAATATTCTGGGAAGAACAGCTAAATTTAGTATCTTTGCATCATATTAAGAGTGAAAAAAATAGAGATTGTGATATAATCTCATCAAAAGAATAAAGTATTAGATATGTTTAATAATTTATCAGATAAGTTAGAAAGAGCCTTTAAAGTATTAAAAGGGCAAGGTCAGATTACAGAAATTAATGTTGCCGAAACGGTAAAGGAAATCCGTAGAGCACTTGTAGATGCTGATGTTAGTTACAAAACAGCAAAAGAATTTACAGCTAAAATAAAAGACGAAGCATTAGGTAGGGATGTATTGACTTCTATTTCTCCAGGTCAGTTAATGACTAAAATTACTCATGAAGCATTAACAGAGTTAATGGGAGGAGAAGCTGAAGAAATGAATATTCATGGAACTCCTGCGGTTATTTTAATGGCTGGACTACAAGGGTCGGGTAAAACAACCCATTCTGGAAAATTAGCGAAATGGTTAAAAGAGTCTAAAAGTAAAAAGACCTTATTAGTAGCGTGTGATGTTTATCGTCCTGCAGCAATAGATCAGTTACATGTAGTTGGAGAGCAAGTAGGAGCAGAGGTATTTTCAAATAAAGAAGAAAAAGATCCTGTTAAAATTGCGCAAGCAGGTATTCAGTATGCAAAGCAAAATGGATTTCATGCTGTGATAGTCGATACAGCTGGACGTTTAGCGGTTGATGAAGCCATGATGAAGGAAATAGAGGAGATTAAGGCTGCTATTAATCCTAATGAGATTTTATTTGTAGTAGATTCTATGACGGGTCAAGATGCTGTAAATACAGCTAAAACCTTTAATGACCGTTTAGATTTTTCTGGTGTAATTTTAACCAAATTAGATGGTGACACTAGAGGTGGAGCTGCATTATCGATAAAAGCTATCGTTACTAAACCAATTAAATTTATTGGTACAGGTGAAAAAATGGATGCTTTAGATGTATTTCATCCAAACCGTATGGCAGATCGTATTCTTGGAATGGGGGATGTTGTATCGCTTGTAGAAAGAGTACAACAACAATTTGATGAAGAAGAAGCAAAGAAATTACAAGCAAAAATAGCGAAGAATAAATTCGATTTTAATGATTTTCTTGGTCAGCTTCAGCAAATTAAGAAGATGGGTAACATGAAAGATCTTATTGGGATGATACCTGGTGTAGGTAAAGCTGCACGAAATATGGATATTGATGATGACGCTTTTAAAGGTATAGAAGCAATTATTTTATCCATGACAAATGCTGAGAGAGAGAACCCTTCTATATTAAATGGTAGTCGTAAGCAAAGAATTGCAAAAGGGAGTGGAAATTCAATTCAAGAAGTTAATAAACTGTTGAAACAATTTGGTGAAACGAAGAAGATGATGCAAATGATGAACAATAAGAAGGGGATGATGGGGATGATGAAGCAATTAAAACAAATGCAAAAGCAAGGCGGAATGCCAAGATAGTTAGTTGGACGTTCAGATATTTAGATATTCAGATTAATGTTTTATCTGAGAATCTATTAATCTGAGGATCTAAAAATCCAAAAAGGAATGATTTTAATAGACGGTAAAAAAACTTCATTAGAAGTACAAGATGAAATTGCAGAAGAAGTAAAGTATCTTCAAGGCAAAGGGAAAAAAACGCCTCATCTTGCGGCTGTCTTGGTTGGTAGTAATGGCGCTAGTATAACGTATGTTAATGCAAAAGTAAAAGCTTGTGAGCGAGTAGGGTTTGAATCTAGTTTAGTAAGGTTACCAGATACTATTTCTGAAGAAGAATTACTTAATAAAATTAGTAAGCTAAATAATGATCCCGAAATTGACGGTTTTATTGTTCAATTGCCCTTACCAGATCATATTAACCCAAAAAAAGTAACGCAAGCTATATCTCCGAACAAAGATGTGGATGGATTTCATCCTGAGAATATAGGTAAGGTTGCACTAAATTTACCTTCTTTTTTACCTGCTACACCTTATGGTATTTTACAGTTATTCGAACGTTATAATATAGAAACAGCAGGAAAACATTGTGTGGTAGTAGGAAGAAGTAATATTGTAGGTGCTCCAATTAGCATTATGATGGGACGAAATGCCTATCCAGGAAACTCAACAGTAACGTTAACTCACAGCAGAACCAATAACTTAAAAGAATTATGCCAACAAGCTGATATATTAATTGTTGCACTAGGAAAACAAGAGTTTATTACAGCTGATTATGTTAAAGAAGATGCAGTAGTTATTGATGTGGGTATAACTAGAATAAACGATAAAACAAAAAAGAAAGGCTATCGCTTAGTGGGTGATGTAAAGTTTGATGAAGTAGCTGAAAAAGCATCTTTTATCACACCAGTTCCTGGTGGTGTTGGACCAATGACCATAGCTTCTTTATTAAAGAATACCTTATTAGCCTCTAAGAATAAAATTAAGGGATAATGTCTAAAGGAAGATGCACTTGGTGTGGAACTGATCCAATATATGTTGATTATCACGATAAACAATGGGGAGTTCCGGTTTATGATGATCAAGACTTATTTGCTAAGCTTATTTTAGATGGAGCACAAGCTGGGTTAAGCTGGATAACCATTCTTAAGAAGACGGAAAATTATTACAAAGCTTTCGATAATTTTGATCCAGTTAAAATCGCTAAATACGATCAACAAAAGATTGATGAGTTATTACAAAATGCTGGGATTGTAAGGAATAAGCTAAAAATTAATGCGGCTATTACCAATGCTCAAGCTTATCTTAAGATAATAGAAGAGGAAGGTGGTTTTTCTAGTTATTTATGGAGTTTTGTTGATGGAAAGCCAATAGTTAACACATTTAAAAACATGAGTGAAGTTCCAGCAACTTCAAAAGAATCAGATGCATTAAGTAAAGATTTAAAGAAAAGAGGGTTTAAATTTGTTGGTTCAACTATAGTCTATGCATTTATGCAGGCTGTTGGTATGGTAAACGATCATTTTGTGGATTGTTTTAGATACGAAGAGATTAAAGCTTCTTATGAATAATTTCTCTATACATATTTTAGGTTCTGGAAGTGCTTTGCCAACTATTAAGAAAAGACCAAGTGCTCAGCTAATTAAATTTTATGGAAGAGTATTTTTAATAGATTGTGGAGAAGGAACACAAGTACAATTAAGAAAACAAAAAGTTAGTTTTTTAAAGATTCATCATATATTCATTTCTCATTTACATGGAGATCATTATTTCGGTTTAATTGGTTTGCTGTCATCTATGCATTTATTGGGAAGAACTAAAGATTTACATCTGTTTTGTCCTAAACCATTAAAAGATATCATTGATGTTCAGTTAAAAGCTTCTCATTCTTCTTTTAAGTATAATATTGTATATCATTTTTTAGAATCTAAGCAATCAGAAATTATTCTGGATGAAAAGAACTTAGAAGTTTACACTATTCCTTTAAAACATGGTATTTATGCGAATGGGTTTATCTTTAAAGAAAAACCTAGGAATCGTAAAATGAAACCCGATAAAATTAAATTTTATGAAATTCCACATTACGCCATACCAGCAATAAAAGAGGGAGGTTCATTTATTACAAAAGAAGGTAAAGAAATACCAAATGATAAATTAACATTTTCACAGGAGCCATCAAGAAGTTATGGGTATTGCTCTGATACTGCATATAGGGAAAAGATAATTCCTATTATTAAGCAAGTTACTTTATTGTACCATGAAGCTACTTTTTTAGAGGCTGAAAGAGCTATTGCTAAAAAGACATTTCATTCAACCGTTATAGATGCAGCTAATATTGCTAAAAAAGCTGAAGCAAATAAGCTATTAATAGGTCATTTTTCAGCAAGATATTTAGAAAGTGATTATCCGACTTTTTTAGAAGAAGGCACTTCAATATATAATAATATTGAAATTGCTAGTGAAGGGGATGTGTTTGAGCTTTGATCAATACACGTATTTATTCTCTCAATATTTAATATTAGTAAATAGAGATATGCTTCGACTCAGCTCAGCATAACATCTGTTTTTCAATTATATTTGTCACCCTGAGCGGAGTCGAAGGGTTGATTAACTCTATTGAGGATATAGAGTTAGTAGATTCTAAATCAAGTTTGGAATGACATCAATATTGTTTTTGTATCAAAAAACTATTGGAGGCATGTTTTAAGTGCCTCTTAATCAATCTCTTTTTCATGAACTAAATCACTTTTATTAGTTTACCGTTTATTTATTAAATCAACCATTAAATATATTATTATCAATAAGTTAAACTTCGAGTAGGGGTATTCGTATTTAGATTTGTCATCTTAGTATAAGAAAATTATTTTCTGGCACAGTTATTGTTTTGTTAATAGAAATAGTTAAGCCGACAAAAAAAATGAAAAATACATTATTCATAATCACATTAATCCTCTCTACTTTAGGAGTATTTGCTCAGGAGGTAACAGAAGGATTAAACTTTATTAAAAATAAAGGTCAGTTTGATGATAGTGTATTATATAAAGTAAATGTGCATGGAGGAAGAATGTTTGTTCAAGAAAATGGCTTAATGTATGATTTATTTAGTCTTGAAGATTTACATGAAATAGGAGAGCATCAACATCATGCTCCAGAACATCAACATGAATTATCAAAAGAAGAAAATTTAATTGATTGTCATGCTTATAAAGTATCTTTTGTTAACGCTAAGCTTAATCATTTTACTGAAGAAAATAAAAAAACTGAATATCATAATTATTTATTAGGAAGTGATAAAAGCAAATGGGTAGAAAATGTATCTCTTTATGGAAGAGTTAATGCAATAGATGCATATCCTAATATTGATCTTTCTCTTTACAGTGAGGGAATTAATATGAAATACGACTTTATCGTTCACCCAAGGGGGAATATGAAAGATATTAAGTTAGCTTATAATGGATTAAATAAAGTAGCTTTAGTAGAAGGGAACCTTGTGTTAACTACATCTGTTGGAGATGTTGTTGAGCAAGCTCCGTATGTTTATCAAGTTATTAATGGAGAAAAAGTTGAAATTCCTTCACGTTATGTATTAAACAATAATGAAGTTTCTTTTGAAATAGGAGATTATGACAAAACAAAAGATTTAATAATAGATCCAGTTGTTGTAGCATCTACATATTCGGGTACAACTGAACCAATATATGGACACACTGCAACTTATGATGCAGCAGGTAATATATATTCAGCAGGAGCAGGTTTTTCTCCTGGAGGTTTACCAACTACCACTGGAGCTTATCAAAGGTCATATAGTGGTTCTAGAGAAATGTGTATTAATAAATATAATCCAACAGGATCTTCATTAATATATGCAACTTATTTAGGAGGATCTGGAGATGATTTTCCACATTCTTTATTCGATCATAACGGAAGATTATACATATTAGGAACAACTGAATCAAGTAATTTCCCTACAACAGCATCAGCTTATGATAATACCTATAATGGTTGGGGAGATATTGTGGTGAGTGTTTTGTCTCCAACTGGTGGAGGTCTTTTAGGGTCTACTTTTATAGGAGGAGCTGATGAAGATGGAAAAAATTCAATTTCTACCAATTATGGAGATGAGTTTAGAGGAGAAATTATTGTTGATAATGCCGGTAATGCTTATGTAGCAAGTATGACAGAGTCTAATAACTTTCCAACATCTGCTGGAGCTTATCAAACGAGTTTAGGTGGCGGACAAGATGGTGTTGCTTTTAAATTAAGTTCTAATATGTCTACTTTAATCTTTAGTACTTATTTAGGAGGTACTGCTGATGATGCTGCTTATGGTGTTGTGAAATCAGGGACGAAAATATATATCACTGGTACTGCTGGAAATGGGTTTTTACCTTCTGGAGGAGCTTTTGGATATAATGGAGGTAGAGATGGATTTGTATTAGCTCTAAACAATACAGGAACATCAGTGTTGCATAGATCATATTTTGGATCGAGTAGTAATGACGAATCATTTTTTATCGAAAAAGATTTATCAGGTGATATTTATATATTGGGTCAAACAGCTGGAACTATTTCAGCAACTGCTGGTCGTTATAACGGAGGTAATGGAATTTTTATAACAAAATTTAATCCGGCTTTAACTACAAGAGCATTTACTTCTACTACTCGAAATATGGCACCAGTAGCCTTTTTAGTAGATGATTGCAATTTTATTTATGCATCTGGACATGGGGCGTTAAGTACGTTAAGCGGATTTGGAATTACAGGAAATGCAGTTCAATCTACTCCTGCAGGATTTTATTTAATGGCACTTAGTCCTAATGCTACTAGCTTAAGTTATGGAACATATTATGGAGCGTCTGATTCACATGTAGATGGAGGTACTAGTCGTTTCGATAAGAAAGGAGTTGTTTACCAAGCTACTTGTACTGATAATGGTTTTCCTACATTGCCATCTGCTTACAGTTCTTCTAACCAAACTGGTGGCGGTTATGATGTAACCGTTTTTAAAATTGATTTTGAAATAAGTGATATACAAGCTAGAGCGGTTCCATTGCCTGATTCTGTTGGTTGTGCTCCATTAAATGTTACGTTTAGTAATACAAGTGGAGGGAATAAATATTTTTGGGATTTTGCTGATGGATCTCCAATGACCAACACAAAAAGTCCAAATCACACTTTTACTACTCCTGGAATTTATAATGTTAGATTAATAGCTATTGATTCTACAAGTTCATGTATTAAACCAGATACTTTATTTATAAAAATTGAAGTATTAAGTAATAGTAGTATTACACATAAACAAGATACAGCAATATGTTTAGGATCACCAGTTCAATTATGGGCAAATGGATCTACCTCTTATGTTTGGAGTCCTTCAACAGGGTTAAATAATGCAAATATTGCTAACCCAATTGCTACATCAACAGTTACAACAACTTATAGAGTTATTGGAACTAGTATTTGTAATACAGATACGGGTTATGTAACCATTACAGTAAACTCTATTACAACTGATGTTGCAAATGATACATTAGTATGTGTAGGTACACCAGTTCAGTTATGGGCTAGTGGAGGAGCAACTTATGTTTGGAGTCCTGCAACTGGTTTAAGTAATCCTAATATTGCCAATCCAATTGCTACACCAAACTCAACAACACTATATACCGTTACTGTTACTAGTGCTGATGGATGTACAGGAACTGAACAAGTTACGGTTAATATACAGCAAGGATTACCAAATCCAGTATTGACAAGAATTCATGATAAATGTCCTTCGGATGCTATTCAATTAACAATTTCTGGAGGGACAAGTTATTACTGGTATTCTGATCATACAATACCAAATCCATCTTCTACATTAATAATAGCTGATAGATTAGTAACAACAACATATTATGTGGATGTAACAAATGTTTGCGGAACTGTTACAGATTCAGTGGTCGTAAATGTTCAAAAACCAACAGCCGTTATATCACCAGATGATACTGTATGTTTTAATGACACTATAAATTTATGGGCATCTGGAGGAAGTACATATCAATGGTTGCCAAGTAATAAAGTGTTAAATCCTAATATGGCTCATACAGGAGCAATACCTGGAACACCAACTACTTTTACTGTTATTGTGGCCGACAACCTTGGGTGTAAGGATACTGCTACTACTAGAATAGAATTTTTCCCAATACCATCAATAGATGCAGGGGAAGATAAAATCGTAAATTATGGAGAAGGTGCAGAGCTTATTCCAACTCACACTCCAGGAACTGTATATTGGGATTATCATACAACATTAGATTGTGAAAATTGCACAGATAATTATGCAAACCCTGAGACAACTACAACTTATACGGTAAACTTGATAGATCAATATGGATGTGAAGTATCTGATGATGTTACTGTATCAGTAGATGGGGTAATATATGTTCCAAATAGTTTTACTCCAAATGGAGACGGAAATAATGATGTGTTTTATGTAAAAGGAGAAGACATATTAGAGTATGAATTACTGATTTTTAACAGATGGGGAGATCTTATTTTCGAATCTAATGATATGAATCAAGGATGGGATGGCAAATATAAAGGCGTAAGATCCAAAACAGATACCTATGTATGGAAGCTAAAGTACTCTGATGTTAATACTAGAAATAAGCTAGTTCATGGACATGTTAATTTATTGAAGTAACTAAGTTTTAAATTAATAGGACATTAAGTCATTTATGAATCCTCTACATTTTTTTATTTTTCCTTTTATACCATCTATAACCCTTAAAAGGCTTGATGATAATAGATCACTTTCTACATTAGGCGGTATAAGCTTGTTTTTTATAGGGTTGATTATACTAATGTTTTTTGTGTTTTTAGCTTTGTATTTGGATGGAGGCCATAGATTTGATGAATATGATATCCAAAAAGGGAAAAAGGTATGTTGGAATGGATTTTATTTAGTTTTACGTAGTGGATTACAGTTATATTTTATCAATAGAATTCTAACTATCTTAAAAGCAGAGTTTAGTTTTCAAACTTTACTATATGTTTATGGATTTTCTTTATTACCTCTTGTTTTTGAAATTGCTTATGGTAGGGTAATATTTAATACAACTGATGAAATGTCTTTATTTGGTATAGCTTGGTTTACACTAATTCTATTTAGAGGAATTTTACATATACTAAATTCCGATATCGTTAAATCTATTGTTGTAGTGTTTGGATCATTTTTTATGACGTTCTTTTTTGAATGGGTGTTTCGAGAACTATATGGAATGATTTTTAAACTATTTCAATAGATCTTAATTCGTCATAAACGACTTTTGAATCAATAGGTTAACCCAATTGTCTTCACTTACTGCCATCATAGTAAAATTATATTTGGTATTAGGTAATAGAGATGGGGCAGGGGTTACATCTTTTATATTAAGCACCACATTACTTAAATCGTAAAACGTAAAGTTTTTATCATAGGTATACGTTCCTGAGATAAGATTACCCAATGTATCAGATACTACTTGAAAGTAGATTACATTTTCATCAATAGTTCCATCAGTCCATGAAAATTCGGGATTAATGCCTGTTTCGTTAATTGTCCCTAAAGAAGCATTTACTTCAGTAGGTTTAAGGTTAGTTTTTATTCTTACGGGATCACAAATATGGAGATTTCCATTTGCCATGTAAGTAACCATTCCCATTCTTTCTCCTGCAAATGGTTCCAATACAAATCGTCTTAAATATCCATTAAAAACAGGTTGTTGTGGTAATATTTTTTCAATGTATTTAGAAAAATCTAAAGAATCTGCTATGTTTTTTGCTTCATAGTACTTAAAATCTGTTGCACCAGCCACAGGATAAAAAAACATAAACGATCCATAATCCCCATTTTGATTAAGTCCAATAGGAGAGCCAGCCGCACAAGCTATGAGGTTAGCTTGAGGTAACTCGGAGTTTTGTTCTAAATAATAAGAAAGTGTATCTTTTCTTATGAATTCTCCTTTCCTACAGCTTGATATTATTAACGTAATGGTGCTTAAAAAAAATAAATACTTCATGTTGTATATGATCTAATAGTTAATCGTCTTTATAAATATGGTTAAAGTTAATTAAATTGTTTTGTAATCAAATCATCTGTATCAATGTCATGTGTTAAGTATATTTTAAGTTTGGTAATTTTATTTTATGGGTTTAATGGAATTGCACAAAGTCCTTGGGTTAATAATAAGGGGTCGTTTTATGGTCAACTATCAGGAACTTTCTTGAGTTATAATGATGTATTCAACTCTCAAGGAGAAGTAGTAACAACTAATTTAAGAACTACTGATAATACTATAGGTTTCTTTGGAGAGTATAGTGTAGCTAATAAAACATCTATAATTGTAAATTTACCTTATAAGATGGTTCAATCCAATAGTGTATCACTATCCAGTTTAGGTGATTCAAAGGTTAAGGTTAAACATCAACTGTTAAATAATATCCCACTAGCATTACATTACGGATATACAGCACCTATTAGTACAAGAGTTGGAGAATTAAGAACAGGATACAACCAGCATGCTTTTGATCTAGGAATGTCAGTAGGATATGGAAAATCATCATATTACACTTATGGCTCTTTGGGTTATAGGTATAGGAATAATATTCCAAATCAGGTAATAGTTGATGCCGAATTTGGTTTTAATACTTCAATAGCTAAACAATCATTTTTTATTATGCTGCATATAGCTGGCGCATTAAATACATCTGTTACTGATGATATATTTGCAAATGAAACGGTATTGTATCATAATAACGGAGATTATCTATCTCCTGGACTAAAGTTATCTTATAACATTATAGATAACTTTTGGTTAAATGCTAGCGGTTTTGGAGCCTTTTTTGCAAAAAATCAAGGGGCATCACCTACTATTTCTATAGGTATAGCTTATAGTTTAAAAAAATAAATGACCTTATTTTAATACCTAATAAATTAAGTTTATGTTGGCATCCCGTATTCTTGAAAAAGGGTAGTTTATTTACTATATGTTAAAACCAATTCTTTCTCGTAGTTATTCATATCTTCATCTAGGTAAAAGCAAAATACTTCATATTCATTATTTGATTTTTCAATCACATAAAAACCTTCTGAAAGTCCTGCATGAAAGCCAAAAGTGCCGCTTATAATGTTAGTTGGGATTATTTCAGAAAAAGTATGATTACTATCTTTTATAGCAGTTAAATCTTCTGAAGAAAATAATGTTTGTGGAGTTGTATAATTAGAAAAACTAGAATGTATTCTTTTTTTTGTATCTCCAATGAATAAATGTAAGACAGATGCGTCATTAATTTCAGGATCGAATAAAGATGTATCTGTTATTTTCCATGAAATTGTGATTTCTTTTGATATGTCGTTAGCGGTTTTTTTGATAGAATCGTTTATTGTTATTTCTTGATTGGTAATATCATCAATAGGTGTAGTAACATTGTTACATGAAGAAATAGCAATAGCGTACATTATGATTGGATAGATTGATTTCATGATAGTTGTTTTATAAGATGTTACCCACTCGTATGATCGGATATGATGACCCATTTAGTATTAATTTTTTTCCAAAGTAGAGAAAAATATCCAGTTGGAGTGTCTTCTTTTCTCGTTAAGGTGTATTTACCAATCATATAATATACATTATTGGCAATTGGAGTTAACTCAATGGTTTCAAAAGTTAACGTTCCCATTTCATCTTTTGTTTTATATCCTTTTTTATAGTTCTTGAGTGTTTGTTTCCAGCCATAAGTTGGTCCTTTGCTGCCAATAAAGGTTAAACTATCTGATTTCCAATACCCTTCCATAAAACCATCAATATCTCCATTGCTCCAGGCTTTTTCTTGGTTTTTCATGACTTGAGTTATGGCTTGTTTGTCAATTTTATAATTATTATCTTCAGTTGTACAAGAAAAGAGTAGGAGTATGAAGGTTATAAGTATATATTTCATAAAAGTAAGAGAGTCAATTTTTTTTAGAATTATTTTTTTAATCCTTGTTACTTTTCATTTTAATCTAATTATATAAATAAAAAATTATGAGAATTTTAGTTTATGCTTTAGTTGTATTAAGTGTTTCATCATATTTAATGGGAAGCATGTTTAAGATTATGCACTGGCCAGGGGCTAATATAATGTTAATATTAGGTTTATCTTTAACTGCTCTGGTAACAGTTCCTTTATCTGCTTATTATTTGTTTATTAAAAGAAGATAACACAAACAAAAAACGCCCTCATTGAGGGCGTTTTTTCTATAATCCAAAGTTAAAATATCGTGTGTTTTACTTCTTCACTTTATCTACAACAGCTTTAAAAGCTTCTGGGTGGTTCATAGCTAAATCCGCAAGAACTTTTCTGTTCATTTCCATTCCAGACTTATTATACTCTCCCATAAACTTAGAATAAGACATTCCATATTGTCTTACACCTGCATTGATTCTTACGATCCAAAGTTTTCTAAAGTTTCTTTTCTTTTGTTTTCTATGAATGTATGAGTAAGACATTGCTTTCTCAACTGCATTCTTAGCAACCGTGTAAACATTTTTTCTTCTCCCAAAGTATCCTTTGGCAGCTTTTAAGATTTTTTTTCTTCTTTTTTTTGACGCTACTGCGTATGTCGTTCTTGGCATAATTTTAATTTTTTAGTAAAAAGTGCTGTTTTGTTTCACACTAGTCTTAGTTACTTTTTTACTTGGTTAAACATATAATAAACCTGTAAGGCTAACTATATCCACAATTGTTGCTTGATGCTTTTAACATCAGCTTCGTGAACTAAAGCAGATTTTGTTAACGCTTTCTTTCTTTTTTTACTTTTCTTAGTCAAAATATGACTTTTAAAAGCATGTTTTCTTTTGATTTTACCACTACCCGTAACTTTAAATCGTTTTTTGGCACTAGCATTTGTTTTAACTTTTGGCATAACTTTAAATTATCGTTATTTCTTCTTTGGATTAATCATTATTATCATTTTCTTCCCTTCCATTTTAGGCATTGCTTCTGGAACACCTAAATCTTCAAGTTCCGAAACGAACTTTAACAATAGTACTTCTCCTCTTTCTTTAAATACAATTGTTCGTCCTTTAAAAAATACATAAGCTTTAACCTTTGCACCTTCTGTTAAGAATTTTTTAGCATGATTTAATTTAAAATTAAAGTCATGTTCATCAGTATTAGGTCCAAAACGTATTTCTTTAACTGTCACTTTAGTTTGCTTAGACTTAAGCGCTTTTTCCTTTTTCTTAGAGTCGTATAAGAACTTTTTATAGTCCATTATTTTACAAACAGGCGGGTCAGCTTTAGGAGAAATCTCTACTAAATCTAATTCTAGATTTTTGGCAATCTCTAATGCTTTTTCAATGTTGGTTACTTGTGCTTCTACATTTTCACCTACCACACGAACTTTACGTGCAGTAATTCGTTCATTGATTCTATGAGGATCTTCTTTTTTTTCGTATCTCCTTCTTCTGTTATTTGGTCTTCTTATTGCTATGGTACTATGTTTTTTAGTTAAACTTGGTTAATTCTTCTACTTCTTTATTTATTATTTCTGCAAATGCTTCAATAGAAAAGGAACCTAAATCGCCTTCTCCTTGTTTTCTTACAGAAACCTTGTTTTCAGTGGCTTCTTGTTCTCCAATGATTAGCATATACGGAATTTTTTCTACTTCTGTATCTCTAATTTTTCGTCCAATCTTCTCGTTACGAGCATCCACTGAGGCGCGAATATCGTAATTTTTTAGTAATTCTGAAAGGTTTTCAGCATATTCATTATACTTGTCGCTTATTGGAAGGATAGCTACTTGTTGTGGAGTTAACCATAAAGGGAACTTTCCTCCGCAATGTTCTATAAGAACTGCAACAAATCGTTCTAGAGACCCAAATGGAGCTCTATGAATCATTACGGGTCTGTGTTTTTGATTGTCACTACCTGTATATTCCAACTCGAAACGCTCGGGTAGGGTGTAATCTACTTGTATAGTTCCCAATTGCCAACTACGACCAATAGCATCTTTTACCATAAAGTCTAGTTTAGGTCCATAAAATGCAGCTTCACCATATTCTACTACGGTATTTAATTCAGCTTCTTGGGTTGTTTTAATAATGGCTTGCTCAGCTTGTTCCCAATTTTCTTCACTACCAATATATTTGGTCCTGTCTTCTTGATCTCTTAGCGATATTTGAGCAGTATACTCTTTAAAATCAAGTGCTTTAAACACAAATTTAATGATGTCTATAACTTTTTTAAATTCTTGCTCAACTTGATCTTTGGTACAAAATATGTGTGCGTCATCTTGAGTAAACCCTCTAACACGTGTTAACCCATGAAGCTCTCCACTTTGTTCGTAACGATATACGGTACCAAATTCAGCAAATCTTAGTGGTAAATCTTTGTAAGATCTTGGTTCAGCATTGAATATTTCACAATGGTGAGGACAATTCATTGGTTTCAATAAAAACTCTTCTCCTTCGTTAGGGGTTTTAATAGGCTGAAAAGAATCTGCGCCATATTTTTCATAATGTCCAGATGTTACATATAAATCTTTATGGCCAATATGCGGAGTAGCAACTTGTACATAACCAGTTTTTTCTTGAGCTTTTTTAAGAAAATCAATTAGTCGTTCTCTTAGGTCAGTTCCTTTAGGTAGCCAAAGAGGTAAACCTTGACCAACTTTTTGAGAAAAGGTAAATAGACCAAGTTCTTTACCTAATTTTCTATGATCTCTCTTTTTAGCTTCTTCCAACATGTGGAGATAGGCCGTTAATTCTTTGTTTTTAGGGAATGTTATTCCGTAAACACGAGTAAGTTGCTTGTTATTTTCGTCACCCCTCCAATATGCACCAGCAACTGTCATTATTTTAACAGCTTTTATAAACCCAGTGTGAGGTATATGTGGACCTCTGCATAAATCGGTAAAACCACCTTGTGTGTAAAACGTAATGTTTCCATCTTCAAGATCTTCAAGAAGTTCTAATTTGTATGGATCATTTTTTTCTTTGAAATAAGAAACAGCATCTTGTTTGCTAATCTCTGTTCGTTCAAATTTGTTTTTTTGTCGAGCAAGCTCTAACATTTTATCCTCAACTTTCTTAAAATCTCCATCACCAAATGCATGTTCGCCAAAATCTACATCATAATAAAATCCATTTTCAATAGGTGGGCCAATCGCTAATTTAATTCCAGGGTAAAGAGCTTCAAGTGCTTCTGCCATAAGATGTGCAGATGAATGCCACATGGTATTTTTACCATCTTTATCATTCCAGGTTAATAAACTTAAGCTAGAATCAGTAGTTATTGGACGAGTAGCATCCCAAATTTCACCATTAATATTAGCAGAAAGTACATTTCGTGCTAATCCTTCACTAATAGAAGTTGCTATGTCTAAAGCAGTTGTTCCAGCAGCTACCTCACGAATGGAGCCATCTGGTAATGTAATTTTAATCATGTTTAATTTTTGTTCTAAGTAAAAGTAAGAAACCACTTACAAAGGACAATGGATTAATAGCAAAAACGAGTGTAAATACTTTAGCTAACTGATTTATTTAATGATAATTTTTTTAGAATATGATAACTGCTCATTTGCATTGCTAACACCTTTTAAGATGTAAACACCCTTGTTTGATTGAGATAAGTCTAAGGTGTTGTTATTTAATGTAAATGGAATATTCTGACCAATTGCATTGAATAATTCAAATGAGTAATCTTGTACGTTAGATACATTAAATATTCCATCATTAGATGGGTTAGGATACACAACAAAAGGATTAATAGTTTCTTTTTCACTAACACTTGCAAATGAAGAAGGTTCAATTTTGTTTACTTCATTTGTTAGTTGGTTGGTATACCATATATAGCCATCTGGGCCAATAACAACTCCAGTAACTCCTGTGTTTCCGGTATAATATCTGCCTATTTCTATAGCAGTAGCTCCGGAAATATCGTAAAATATAATATCGCCCGTACCGTAATCAGATACAATCATGTTGTTTCCAATTACATCAATACCAGATGGTTGATTTAATCCTGTTGTAACTATGTCTGACCATGTAGTTCCAGTGTATTTGGAATACTCCGCTAATGTTTCAAATGGTCCATAAGTAGGAGCTCCAGTATTTGTTCCAGATGTAATATCAAATTTTAAGACTCTATTATTTCCGCCATCTACAATGTAAAGCCAGTTAGTTTTTTTGTTAAGCACTAAATGTGAAGGTATATTAAGATTAATTCGATCAACAATAAGTTCAGGATATCGTCTAATAATACCATCATCATGATAAGAATTTCCTGGACCATGATCTTGAACAAAATCATATCTTACGATATCATTTTGGTAAGAATCAAATATCCAGTATACATTATCTTTTTCATGGGCAATCCCCATTGCTCTCGAACTAGCGTGTAACATATCTAAATGGCTTCCATTACCACCACTTGGTTGTGCGAAAACTAATGAATCACTTGACCATAGAGAAGGTCCAGTAAATGGAGTTCCTGTTCCAAAGTTAGCATCAAAAACACCAGGAGAGTTACCCCAATTTCCATTTTCCCCAAAGGCTATACCTGTCGTAGAATTCATGAAATGTTTTGCATTACCATCTTTTCTATATAAGCTATTTTGTGAGGCTTTATCAGGATTGTAAATCGTAATAATTGGACTCCCTGTTGATTCAGTTCCTTTATTAACTACCCATAATTCATCTCTAAATGGATGAAAATCTAAATCATTTGGTATGCTTATTTGATCAGAGCTGGTTGCTATAGGTTTATTAATTACACTAGATGGTAATGAGTTAACATAATCAGTTATTCTATTTGGAATCGTGTCTTTAATGTAAATAGTAAAATAAGCTGTGTCGTTTAAGTTGTTTTGATCGGGATTACCATTAATATTGGAGCTCCAAGCTCTTATGGTATACACGCCAGGTGAAGATGGAGTCCATTGAGTAGGATGAGTCCAAGTATAACTACTTCCGTATGGTAAATTTAGACTAGTAACATTACTATTTACAACACTTCCATTATTAATATTATAATTAATATCCATACTAGTTAATGTAGTTTGTCCAAAATTGATAATATCAGCACCAATCGTAACTCCATTATTTGTAAAACTAACAGTAGGAGCATTTACAGATTTTGTTTTAACATCATAGTTAGGTCTAGTTCCTGGTATAAACTCATAATAAGCATTATCTAAAGGAGCTGGATCATTAGTGGCTAATGGAGAAACATTAGGAGATCCTAGAACAGTATATGCTGTAGTATTGTTAATTTGTATGCCAAGTGATACATTACCAGTAGTTTGATATTGTCTTTGATCTACAATATAGATCATATTGGAGCTTTCTTCTAATACAATTGACCAATATGACCATGAATTAGAAGATCCAGTTAATGAATATGATGAAAAGAAGACCCAATGTTGTCTATTAGGTGCGGTTCCAAAAGTTTTTGATACGATAGCATCATTAGAACCAGATCCTTGAATTCCTGATATACATATTGAGTTATTAGGTATAACCGAAGAAGGTAGTGTATGATTAGAGTATGTTGGATTTATTGCCGATCCAATATCAAATGTTAAAATACCTGCAGAAGATACTTTGTATTGAGCAACAGGACTCCCATTAAATGAAAAAGAGAAGGGGATAGATTGGTTAGAAGACCATGTTGGAGATGAATTATTAGCTCCCAATACTGAGGTCCAACCCACTAAAGATGCTGAACTGGTTTCATTATCATTATTTAATCCTTTTGGGTTTCCATTATTAGATTGTAAATTGTAATAATATTGACCGCTACATATTTGTGAAATGAAAAGAGAGACAAGTAGTAATGATTTCATTTTAAATTTTTTAGAATATATTTATATACATGAAGTTACAAATTTTTAAAATAATATTTTATGTAGCAATAATTAGGGGCATTTGTACCATAACATTTGGTCAACATCATTTGAATTATGATGCTTCTATATTGGTGTTAAATCAAACAGGAGATACGTTAGTAAATCCTTATGCAGGTGGTATGTTAGCTTGTCAATACTCTGTAGTAGAACTTACAGGGGATACGCTAAAAGATTTAGTGATTTTTGATCGTAAAGGATCAATTTATTCAGTGTATACCAATCAAGGAGGTAATTCTAGAGAAACAT
Source organism: Flavobacteriales bacterium (assembly GCA_020630395.1). GTDB lineage: Bacteria > Bacteroidota > Bacteroidia > Flavobacteriales_D > CAJJDF01 > CATLPG01. Next base: position 17,803 of record JAHDBM010000011.1, on the reverse strand, counting down.
ATCAATATGAATATGAAAAGCAATTTGAGCTCCCAAAAGGAAGTACTTGGGTGTTATTTAATGATTATAACTGTGATGGATTAAATGATTTATTTATGGGAGGAGGAGGAGGAATTATGTTGTATCAAAACAATTCAGTTGGTGCAGCTATTAATTTTACATTAATTGATGTTCACATTCAATATACTTATGTGGCTACTAATCCTATTTTCGTTAATGGACAAGATATACCAGCAATAACTGATATTGATTATGATGGAGATTTAGATGTTTTAACTTTTGGACTTTCTGGAGCCTATTTAAATTATTACAAGAATATGAGCATGGAGACTTATGGTGTTTGTGATAGTCTTGTTTATGAATTAAAGAACGAATGTTGGGGGCATTTTTCAGAAACCGGTATTAGTACCAATGCATTAATGCTTTTTGATACTTGCTCAATTAACGTAGCATCTCCAGAAACACCACATATTGGATCAACAGTTTTATCTTTTGATGCAAATGGGGACTCCGTTTTTGATGTTTTACTAGGAGATGTATCATTTAACAACCTAGTTATGGGGTATAATGGAGGTTTAGCCTCTAATACTAATAGTTCTATTATTACACAAGATTCTTTGTTTCCTTCATACAGTGCTCCAATAGATGTAGCCTATTTTCCGGGTGTTTTTTATGAAGATGTAACGAATGATGGTAAAAAAGATTTATTGGCATCACCTAATACAACTACTTTAGTTGATAATATTGATAATTCAGTTCTTTACATAGATACTAGTTCAACTTCCCAAACTAATTTTATCCCGCATACTACTCGTTTTTTACAAAGCGAGATGATTGATGTTGGAGAAGATGCTAAACCAACTTTTTTTGATCATAATGGAGATGGTTTAATGGATTTAGTTATTGGTAACTATGGTTATTTTGATAAAGAAGATGTTGCCTATAGTTCTAAACTAGCATTATATGAAAATATTGGTACTACTACGAAAGCAGTTTTTAAAGAAGCTACAGATAATTATCAGGGATTAAGTGCTTTAAATTTAGGTTTAGCCCTTCATCCAGTTTTTAAAGATTTAGATGGGGATGGAGATAGTGATATGTTAATTGGTAAAGCAGATGGAACATTAGCATATTGTATGAATAACCCTATTGGTTTAATAGCTAGCTTTACATTGACATCAAGTCAATTAAAAGATAATAACAATCAAATTATTGATGTTGGTGAATTTGCTGCACCTCTATGTCATGATATGGATAATGATGGAGATCAAGATTTAATTATAGGTAAAAAGAATGGAAGGTTAACCTATTATGAAAATATTGGCTCATCTATTAATGCTTCTTTTAAATTTATTAGTGATTCATTAGGAAATGTTAATGTTTGTGAGCCTTGGGATATTAATGGAGCTGTTACAGGATATTCTACACCAGTTATTTTTACTCATAATGGGCAAGAAAAAATGCTGATTGGATCGCAGAGAGGGGATGTATACCTTTACGATAGTATATTTAGTGCTGTTTATCACTTTATTGATACAGTTTTATCAAATAACGGACTCCAAGCTGTTCCTTCTGTACTAAATCAAGGAAGTAACTTTTTTGTTTTTTCGGGAAATGGAAGAGGAGGAGTATCTAGTTTTATAAATGATCCGTTATTTAGTGTTAAGAAAGAACATGAGGTTAATTCACTAAAAGCTTACCCTAACCCAGTTAATGATATTGTTACAATTGAGGGTATTACGGATAGAAAAGTAAGTGCAGAAGTAATTAGTGTTAATGGTAAAAGTAGGTTTGTTCCTTTTAATTCTAATTTTGAAATAGATTTATCAAGTTTTTCTAAAGGAATGTATATTCTAAGACTTACTACTGAGAATGGAATTAATTATGTTAGGGTGTTAAAACGTTAAGTTGTGCTGAAGAAAAAGTTTTATACTCATTATGATTCATGGAAAAAGTTCCAATATTTTTTTCCGGAACGTTTTCGAATTACAGATTCTAATAAGCCAAAAGAAGAGCATTGGGAACGAAAAAATATGATGGTACATATAGATCGTTATATACCTGATTTAAATGAAAGAAAAACGAAGGTTGTTTTAGTTCATGGAGGAGGAGGAAATGGACGATTGATGTCTCCTTTTGGTGTAGTGTTGAAGGGTGAGGGGTATGAGTCAGTTTCTCTTGATTTGCCAGGTTTTGGATTAACCGAGTATAAACATCCAGTTGAATATCAAGAATGGATTAATTTATTAGTTGATTTTATTGATAAGGAATATAAAAGAGATAATAAAAAAATAGTTTTATTAGGAGCTAGCTTAGGAGGTATGTTGTCTTATCAAGTAGCCTGTTTATCTTCTCATGTTAAAGGTATTATTGTTACAGCTTTAATAGATACAACCGATAAAGAAATTCAAAAAGTGATTACGAGAAATGATTTCATGGCTACCAAAGGAAGTCAATTCATGCATAATTTTGCGGGGCTATTAGATAATGTTAGGTTACCAATTAGAGAGCTTACGAAAATTAAAAAGATGGCAAATAATGAGGATTTTGTGTATTTGTTATCTAAAGACAAGGTTGGTTCAAGTAGTTGGATTTATTTAAAATGGTTACGAACGCTACAAACTACTAGAGCTGCTATTGAACCAGATCATTTTGATAAATGTCCTTTACTTTGGTTACATCCTGAGAAAGATAGGTTGGTTGATTTAGATGTTAGTAAACCATTTTTTGATCGATTAAAATGTGATAAGGAATTAGTAATTTTAGAGAATTGTGGTCATGTACCTCTAGAAGAACCGGGAATGACTCAAATGGAAAATGAAATAAAAAACTTTTTAAATAAAATATAAAAAATGATAACGGTATTATCTCCTGCAAAATCTTTGAATTTTGATGACCAAACTCTTGTTGATAAGCACTCACAAATAGCGTTCCCCAATAAAACAGAACAATTAGTAAATAAACTTAAAAAGTTAAGTGCTAAAAAGCTTGGAGAGCTGATGAAGCTAAGTCCGGCTTTAAGTGATTTAAATTACGAGCGGTATCAAGAGTTTTCAAAAGAATTTAATAATGATAATGCGAAACAAGCAATATTAGCGTTTACTGGAGCTGTTTATCAGGGTATAAAAGCAGATGGTTTTGATAAAAAAGATTTTGATTTTGCTCAAGAACATGTAAGGATTTTATCTGGGTTGTATGGAGTTTTAAAACCACTAGATTTAATTCAACCCTATAGATTAGAAATGGGCACAAAGTTGCCAGTATCCGCAAAACAGAAAAACCTTTATGCCTTTTGGAAAGAAACAACAACTCAGTATTTAAATGATGAGCTAAAAGGAGATGTGTTAATCAATTTAGCTTCTAATGAGTATTTTAAAAGTATTGATATTAAATCTTTAAATAGTGATGTGCTAACACTAAACTTTAAAGACAATAAAAATGGTGTGTACAAAACGATTATGACTTATGCTAAGACAGCAAGAGGCTATATGACCAACTATATCGTTAAAAATAAGATTAATGCAGTAGAGGATTTAAGAGGGTTTGATTACGAAGGTTATGTGTTTAACAATGATTTGTCATCTGATTTAGATTGGACTTTTACAAGAGGGTAATGTTAATATGTAACCAAATTGATTTTACCCGTTATAGGGTTTAAAGTGATATCATGAAATATTGTTTATTAATTTACATAACCTTAGTATGTTCATTTTCTGTCGTAGGACAAAAAGGTACTATCAAAGTAAAAAAAGAGCCAAAAGCTGAGGTTAATCAAACTATATACCGAGATCCTATTCGATTTCAATGTAGATACTTTCAGGGAAATAGTAAATGTAAACGTGTTTCATTGTATGTGGGTGTAAATTTGAAGCATCAACTTAATTCGGAGTTTAGTATTGATAATAATACCTCATTAGATGTTGGTGTAGCAGGATATTTAAATCAATTTATGTACAGGATTGGGGCTAATATGGCTCGATATGTTGCCCCCGATAATATTACTGAATTAACCTTAGGATATAATATTCATATTTCTCACGATAAACTAATCTTTTTGAGAAGACTGAAACCAGTTTTAGAAATTAATCAGCAATTTGGTTTAAATGGAGTATATGATGCTAAACAATTTAGTTTGGGATTAGCTTATAAATTAGTTAAATCAATCGATTTGGAATTTCATGGAGGGATTATGGATAATAATATTCAAATTGATCCAATAAGGTTTATTCAATTTAAGGTGTTGTATATACCATTTGATTGGAGCAATAGAATATTGTGTAAACCGGCAATTAGAAGATTTTAATATGAGATTACTATTATTATCAATTTGTTTACTATCGTTTACTTCTTTTTCTCAAAGAGGCAGTATTAAGGTTGTAAAAGAAGCTCCAGAAGATATTCCTGTTTTTGATTCTACTAAAACTCATGGTTGGGGATTGCATAATGTTAGCTCACCTTTGTTGTTCCATAGTAGATCTAATTGGTGGATAGGGTATGAAGGAGGTGGTTTTGGACCTACATATTTTTTTGAGACTGATAAATATTCGTCATCTTTTATAAGTTTAAATCCTTCTTTTCAACTCTTTTTAGGGAGTTTAGATAAAAATGATTCAACTTTTTTTCATGGAATAGGTTATTCAGTTCAAATTAAAAAAAGAATTATTGAGTTATGGAGGTGTAGTTTTTTATTTAATCATCATTTTAGGATGCCAAGGTTTTTAAGTACTTCGCAGGTTTTAGAAAGAAATGTTTTAAAATCATCTCAATCCTATGCTTTTGGTGTTGATTACGTTTGTAATGGTGGAACTATATCTTTTGGAATATTTGCAAGGATTGATAGAGTGAAAACGATAAGTGGAGATAAATTATCTTATTTTTTTCCAAACGTTAGAATTGCTTATGATATATACAGTTTTAGAAGAAGATAAATTATAAAGACTTTTTTATCCTTTTTATTTGATGTTGATGATGTAGAATATGGTTAGTGAAAAAATCAATAACTTGAGCTGTATTTAATTCTCCAGCATAAGGATGTTTCCAAATAGCTTTATTATAATGCTTTTGAGGAATTGATTTTAATGTTTGTATAAGTTTAATTCTGCTGTTATCCCATTCGCTAGATAATTCTTCAAAAGATCTATTGTTAGCTGGATTAGAAACAGCTTTTGGAGCTTTAAATTTTCGCTTAGATTTAAAGACAGTGTTTAGGAGTTTACTATTAGCAAGATTTTTTAAACCAGTTTTTTTTAGTGTATTTATTTTTGCTACACGCTTATCAATATAATATTCAATGCCAATTTCGGCATCTAAAAGATGAGAAATAACTTGAACTATTGACCATTCTTTTTCATTTGGTTGTTGATTAAGTTGTTGGTATGAGTAGTCTTTTATAGAAGAAATCATATTGTTTTTCATTTCTTCCATTTGAGCTATTTTTTTATCAATATTCATGAATATTTATTGTTTTATAAGATATAAGTTATCCTCAAAGGTGTTAAATTGATTTAAAAGTTTGTCAAATAAATCATCAGTATAAAAGTTTAATATGTTATCCGTTCTTTCTTGAATACCTCCATTTGGGAATAGATTCTCTTTGATGCTTGTAAGCTGATTAACTAACGTTTCATTGTTTCTTTTCTCAGCTTTAAGCGTTTTACTTTGAATTAAATTAATTGAATTTTGAGCTTTCTTTAGTTCACCTATTACGGTTTTTTCAAGCGAAAAATCGACAGTTGTTGCTTTTTCTTTAGCTAATGAAAAGATGGATTCAAGTGCACTAATTTCTTCCTCGAAAGATATAGGATTACGCTCTTTAATTACCTTGTTAACTAGTTCATTCGTCTTTAAGAATAAGTCATGCTCATTGAGTTCAAGTTTGTCAATTTTTTTTAGAATAGATTTTCTAATAACCAAAGCACTATTTCTTAATATTAACATTGGGTAAGAGACGTTATGATATTCAAAAGTAGATTTTAATTGTAGCCAATAAGCTGTTTCTCCTGGACCACCAATAGTAGCAACATTTGGTAAAAGTAATTCTTGATAAACAGGTCTTAATGCTACGTTTGGACTAAATCTTTCGGAAAATTGTTCTAGCTCATTTAATATTGCTTCTTTTGAAAAAGAAATGGAGGTGTTTAAAACATGATAAGTGTTGTCTTTTAGTACAATACGTTCTCTGCTATTATCTTTTAAATAGAATAAATTTAGTTCTCTAGGGTTTACTTGAGTTTTGTAGCCTAGCAAACTTAGCTTTTCGTTTGTTCTTGAAATTAGTCGCTCGCATGATTGATTAATCAATTCATCTTTTATAATAGGAGAAAAGAGATGTTTAAAAGTTGTATTATCCCCATCTATTGTTACTACTCCGTATTTACCAAAAAGATAATCGACAAGATTACGAGTTGCTTCAGCTAAATTAGGAGCATCTTCATAACAAGAAATCATATTCTCTATCACTATGTTTTCTTCTCTAAACTGACTTCTTAATAGATCAAAAACAGGTTGTAATTCAGTTAATGTAAACCTACCAACTGAACCTTTTTGTTTAGATTCCCATGTGATTTTTTTATTAAATAAATAGAAGTGATTTATTTCTTCAACATCATGATCTTCGGTAGCCATCCAATATACAGGAACAAAATTATAAGTTGGGTAAGCAGATTTAAGCTCCATACATAGTTTAACTGTACTTAATATTTTGTAAATAAAATATAGTGGGCCAGTAAATAAACATAGCTGATGACCAGTAGTCACAGAAAACGTATTGTTATCGGCTAATAGAGATATGTTTGCTTTAGTTTCATTAGTTGCTCTAGCATTTTGCTTGCTTAATTCATGTACAAGTTTTATTCTGTCAACAGGTTTTTTGTTTTTAATAACATGTTCAATCAATGAAAGTGATGAAGGATATTTATATAATTCATGTAAAGAGTTCTCTTTTTTTAAATACTCCTCAATAATGGGTGGTAAAAAATTGATGTCTTTAAATGATATTGAATCTTTCATGTAATGAATAAAGGTTAGTTAAAGTTACTAAACTTATTAGATCAATCCGTCAACAATATATTCGTAAATCTCATGATTTTTTTCTGGAACAGGGTTTTCGAAACATTCTGTTATGTATTGAGGTTTATTTAAAAAACCTCTATCCATCATCTCGGCAATAATATTATAATGTTTATCAGAAGTTTTTCCTATAAGTAAAGGGGTTAAGTCATAACCCAATTTCCACTTTTTATACATTTCACAAAATCCAGCAAGATATAGGTAGTCTTTAGTGAATCCACCTCCTCTATAAACTCGAGTTACAAGGTTAAAAAGTTCGCTTTTTTCTTCTTTATACTCTTTGCTCAGGTAATAAAAAGTCTCTTTAAATTCGGCACCTCCAACCATCATATCTACAGCAATAACCCTAAGCGCTAGGGTGCGTAGTCTTTTTAGTGTAATATTACCAGATAAATATTCAGCTAGTACAGCTAATCCTTCTTGAGTTCTTGTGTTAATAGGCAATCCAAGATTAAAAATCTTAAGAGGTTGAGCAATAGAGTTCATGGTAGTAACCATGTGAACACCAATTTCATGATGAACCAAATAGTTTAATTCCTTAGGAGTAAATTCGGCATTATGTTTAATTAATACTTTTTTCTTGCTATTAATAACCATTACATCACTAGCCATGTCTTTATTCATGCCAATGTTCCCATTAAACCCGTAGCTTTCAAAACTATCAGTAAATGCTTTTTTTGCATCAGCTACAGTTAGTTTTTTATGAATTTTTTGATCTGATTTTATGTTTGGAAGACTTAATAAGTATTTGGCATTTCTTATATCTTTTTTAGAAGGTTGTCCAAAATAACCTAATGAGCTGTATAAAAAACGATCTTTTCCAAGTTGAGAAAGCATGTCTGTTTTAAGTGCAAAAGCATTTATAACACCTTCGTACATTTTTCTAATAGTGACATCCTCTATTTTATTTACTTCTACACTATATAATTCCTTTTTTAATTCAAATGAATCAATTAAGATGGGAGCATATTTAAAATTTGGATTTTCGGTCTCTTTATTTTTGAAAAATCTTTTTTCTTCTCTGTCTATATTAATAGGATTTACAAAACTTAATAATTCAAATGATTTTAATATTTTATACAGTTGCTTATCTACTTGAATTAAGTTTTTATCAATTTCTTTAGTAAGTAGTTTGCTTTTGTTTGTAACTGTAATATTGGTTTGTTCTTCAGCAAATAACGAAGCTGTGTTAAGAATAGCTTTTTTTAATTGGCGAGTAAGGTATTTAATTTCTTCAGGATACGGTTCTCCAGTTAGTTCATTGCAGTATATTTTTTTTACTTCAGTGGCAAGAACAAGGGTGTTATTAAAGTGTTCTGTTATGTATAATAAATTATTCCCCCTACCTTGAAATACATCATTTATTGCGGATTTACTATCAATACCTCTAAAATCAATGTTATCTAATTCAGTATTGAATTTATTGATGTATTTATCATACTTTTCTCTGTCAACAGCTTCACAACCTATATTAAAAACAGGAACAGGCCTGTCCCATCTTTTATAATTATAGGAATGCATATCAAAGACAATACAACTTTTAAATTTTTCTTCTAGTTTAGTTATTAGTGCATGAGTAACCTTATAATAATTGCTATGTTTTTGAAGTGATGTGGCCTTTTCACTTTTTGTTAGTGGTTTTTTCCAAACTTTTTTCCCCCAAGCTTCATCATAAATGCAATTTTCAGGTGATCTATTTAAATCATATTCAAAACGAGAGTCATTACCAATAAGTGTTATGGGTAAGGATGATATAAAGTCATCTGTAAAAGGGTCTTCTTCAAACCATCTTTCAAATTCGGTATGAATACATTTGGTTTTAAGCTCATCCCTAAAATTATGTCCTGCATGAATAGCCGTACATACATAAGGGACATAACGATTTATCTTAATATCAAAAGAGCCATCTAAAGCAGTAGCTTCAAACGTTTCTTCCAATTTGATTTTATTAATTATATCGTCAATACTTAATTTAGGCATGTTCCATTATTTTTTTTCGGCAACTCGTTCTTCAAGATAGTCAACTACAAGAGATTGTATAGGAGTTTCTAAATTCCAATTTATTTCTACCAGACCTCCAGGGCTTAGTACATTTACTTCTATTAATTTTCCTCCAATTAAATCTAAGCCAGAAAAATAGATGCCATCTTCCACTAATTTAGCTCCAATTCGTTTACAAAGCTCAATTTCTTTTTCGTTTAATACATAATGTTCTGCAGTTCCTCCAGATGATATATTAGATCGAGCTTCACCTTTTGCAGGAACACGTCTAATAGCCCCAAGTGGTTGATCGTGTAGCATGATAACCCTTACATCTCCTTTTTCTGCACCCTCAACATAATCTTGAATGATTACATAATTACTTTTATTACTTTCTTGTCCATGAATGTAAAAATCTAATAATGAGTTAACATTTTGCATGGCATTTTTTTCAATTACGATAACACCTTTTCCTCCAAAACCATTTAAAGGCTTCATGATCATTTTATCTCCATCATGTTCCTCAATTATTTGTCTTAAATAATTTTTGTTTTTAGAAACATAAGTAGCAGGAATAAATTCGCCTTCTGGATCGTAATAAGAAGCAGTGTAAATTTTATTGTTTGCTTCTCTTAGACCTCCAATACTGTTAATTAAGAATACATCATCTTCAATTGAATCTAAAAAGTTTAATACAATAGGGTCTAATGGTGGGTCGTCTCTCATAAAAATAACATCCATGTCTCCTAATACTTTTGTTTCAGAGCTAAACTTAGCTTCTTCAAAGAAAATTTCGGGATCTTCTGATATTTGATAATTCAAATCTAGTTTTTCACAAAACCCCATTGTTTTAGAGTCTCTTATCGTTAAATTATCTGAGGTTAACATATACACTTGATGACCTCTGCTAGCACATTCATGAGCTAATAATAAGGTAGAGTCAATATCAGGTTCCATTTTGTCCCAAGCATAACTAATAAAGCAAATTTCCATAGAGTTTAAGGATTTTTAGAGTGTCATAATATATTATCTATTAAATCTTGCAAAAATTGAGTTAAATAAAAAGAAAAACATAAAAATTTATTAAAAAGAATTGAAATTCAAATAACACTTCTAAATTTGATTTATCATTGAAGTTGTTTAAGGTTGAAATATAAAGATTAAAATAAATTGCGTTTTAATTTATCAGCTTTAACTTTAAATAATTTCATTGTATTAAAACCTGAAAAATGAATGTTGAAACAAGTTTATCTAAAGAAAAGCAAATAGCGTTATACGAATCGATTCTATTACCTAGGATTATAGAAGAAAAAATGCTTATCTATTTGCGTCAAGGTAAAATATCTAAATGGTTTTCGGGATATGGACAAGAAGCTATTTCTGTTGGTTGTACAATGGCTATGGATAAGGAAGAATATATTCTTCCTATGCATAGAAACTTAGGCGTTTTTACGAGTAGAGGAATTGATTTAACACGTTTGTTTTGTCAATTTCAAGGAAAAGAAAAAGGATTTACAAAAGGAAGAGATCGTTCATTTCATTTTGGAACCCAAGAACATAAAATTGTGGGGATGATTTCTCATTTAGGGCCTCAATTAGGATTGGCAGATGGAATAGCACTGGGTAATTTATTATCTGATAACAAAAAGTCTACATTAGTATTTACAGGTGATGGAGGAGCAAGTGAGGGCGATTTTCATGAAGCACTTAATGTTGCTGCTGTTTGGGATTTGCCAGTAATTTTTGTTGTAGAAAACAATCAATGGGGGTTATCTACACCATCTAACGAGCAATTTAGATGTAAGCAATTTATAGATAAGGGGATTGGATATGGAATGGAGGCTGTTCAAGTAGACGGAAATAATATTATTGAGGTTTATGAAACGATAAGTAAGTTAAGAGAAGAAATTAAGAAAAATCCTAAACCAATTTTAGTAGAGTGTCTAACCTTTAGAATTAGAGGACATGAAGAAGCTTCTGGTACTAAGTATTATCCAGAAGGTTTGGTTGAAGAATGGTCTAAAAAAGATCCAGTAGAGCGATATGAAGATCATTTGGTAGATAAAAAGTTTATTACAATATCAGAAATTGAAACATTAAGGAAAAAATTGTTTAATGAAGTTTCAGATGCTTTTGAACAAGCTAATAATGAACCAGCTATCCCAGTTAATACTGAGGTTGAGTTAGCCGATATGTTTTTCCCATACAAACAATCAGTAATAGAGGGTAGTGGACCAAAGAAAGAAATTCGTTTTGTAGATGCTATTCAAGATGGATTAAGAAAAGCAATGGATAAGCACGATAATCTAGTGCTTATGGGACAAGATATAGCAGATTATGGAGGAGTTTTTAAGATTACTGAAGGATTTGTAGAAGCTTATGGAAAGGACAGAGTAAGAAACACACCACTTTGTGAAAGTGCTATTGTTGGTTCTGCTTTGGGGTTAAGTATCAATGGTTACAAAGCCATGATGGAAATGCAGTTTTCTGATTTTGTTACCGTAGGATTTAACCAAATAGTAAATAATTTAGCTAAAATTCATTATAGGTGGGGACAAAAAGCAGATGTTGTTGTACGTATGCCAACTGGAGGTGGAGTGGCTGCAGGGCCATTTCATTCACAAAGTATCGAAGGGTGGTTTTTTCATACACCTGGTTTAAAAATTGTATATCCGTCTTCTCCCGAAGATGCAAAAGGGCTGTTGTTGGCAGCATTTGAAGATCCAAATCCAGTTATGTTTTTTGAGCATAAAGCCTTGTATAGATCTCTTAAAGAAGAAGTTTATGAAGGGTATTACACGACAGAGATTGGCAAAGCTAAAACTATACAAGAAGGAACAACTCTATCAATTATTACTTACGGCATGGGAGTTCATTGGGCAAAAGAAATATGTGATGAGTTACCAAATAATGCTATTGAGATAATAGATTTAAGAACATTAGCTCCATTAGATGAGGATGCTATTTATGAATCGGTAAGGAAAACCAGTAAAGCATTGGTGTTATATGAAGCAAATTATACAGGTGGAGTAGGAGCTGAGGTAGCTGCGCTTATCAATGAACATTGTTTTAAATCATTAGATGCTCCTGTAAAAAGATTGGCTAGTTTAGATACACCAGTTCCTTTTGCTGAAGTATTAGAATATAATTTTATGCCAAAGAATAAATTAAAACAAGCTATTTTGGATCTGATGGAGGAGTGATTGCTAAACTAAATTTCCGTCATTACGAGATTGAGAGAAACGAAATTGAAGTAATCCAAAACTTAGTTTGAACTAGTTCAAACTAACCTAAAAGTTAATTAACATTTAGCCTCTTGCTTTTATTAGGCTATATCACTATGTTTGTTTTCCAATTTATGAAGCACACATTTTCTACATATTTAGTTGTTTTTTCTTTGTTGTTAATACTCTTAAACGGTTGTAAACAGTATTATGTGTTGAACAATACAGCAAGTACTAATGTGGTATTGAATGAAGAGGTAAAATCTGAAGACAAATCAATAGAAGAAGAAATTAAACCATTTAGAGATGCATTAAAAGCATCTATGGATGAGGTGTTAAATGAGTCAGTCGTAGAAATGACCACTGGAATACCAGAAGGTAATTTAGGCAATTTTGTAGCCGATTTGGTTATGGATATTGGAGAAGATTATTATGAGAAGATTAATGATGAAGATGAAATAGATTTTGCGTTATTAAATAATGGAGGTCTTAGGACTTCTTTACCTAAAGGAGCTATTACAAGAGGTAAAGTGTTTGAGTTAATGCCTTTCGAAAATGAATTAGTTGTAATAACCTTATCTAAAGATAAACTTATTGAGTTGTTTGAGTTTGTAGCCTTAAAATCTGATACTAATCTATCTGTAAAGAAAGGAGTGCCTTTGTCTAAAGAGGTAAAACTTATTATTAATAACAAAAAAGTTAAAGAGGCATATATTGATAAAGAATCAATTGTTTCGAGAGAATACAGAGTGGTAACTTCTGATTATCTAGCTAATGGAGGAGATAAAATGAATTTTTTTCTCAATCCAATTAAAACAGAGAAACTTGGGGTTAAGTTACGTGATGCTATCTTAGAATATATAATAGAAGAGAAAGAGGATGGAGATAAGTTAGAAGCTAAAAAGGATAAAAGAATTTCGTATGGAAAATAGCAGGAGGTCGTTTTTACAGTCTTTATTCTTAGTTGGTGGTGTAGGTGTGGTTTCTCAAGCCAAGGCTGAATCTCTTGTGGTTAAAGGAGAGGCTGTTAAATTAGTTGTGTTACACACTAATGATGTTCATAGTCATGTAGATCCTTTTGAAGATAATGACCCTAAATATCCTGGGCTTGGAGGAGCATCAAGACGTGCTGGACTAATTAATAAGATAAGAAAAGAGAATGAACATGTGTTATTGTTAGATGCAGGCGATATTTTTCAAGGCACTCCGTATTTTAATATGTATGGAGGAGAACTTGAGTTAACATTAATGTCTAAGATGGGATATGATGCAACTACTATGGGTAATCATGATTTTGATAATGGTTTAGATGGTTTTATGGCAGTTAACCATCATGCTAAGTTTCCTTATATATGCTCTAATTACGATTTTTCTAATACCATATTAAAAGATAAAACGATTCCATATAAAATTTTTTACAAAGGAAACATTAAAATAGGTGTATTTGGACTAGGAGTAGAGTTAGATGGTTTAGTAGATAAAAAACTATACGGAGAGACTATTTATAATGATCCAGTTCCTGTAGCTAATAAATATGCTAAATTGTTGAAAACCGAACAAAATTGTGATTTAGTTATATGTCTTTCTCATTTAGGGTACGAATATCAAGATGATCGAATTTCGGATCTAAAACTAGCAGAAAAAACATCTAATATTGACTTGATAATTGGTGGACACACCCATACTTTCTTGGATCAAGCTAAAGAGATGAAAAATAAAGAAGGAAAAAAAGTGTTAATTAATCAAGTAGGATGGGCGGGAATAAGATTAGGTAAAGTGGAATTTTATTTTGATAAAACGTCCAAAAAAGTCTATGAATACAGTAAAAACGGTCAAGATTTTGTTAAGATTAAATAATTGAATCAAACTGTCAAAAAAAACAAAAAAACAATAGGCTTTTGATTTTTTTTTAAACTTTTTTTTGTCAATATTTGTTCATCACCTAAGGGGGCGATTTAGATTGTGGATTTAGGGGTGAAAAGTTAAGGTTTATTTTTGTAAATTTTAGCTTAACAGAATTGGAATTAGATAATTACAATATTTTTTAAACATTAATTAAACAGCTTTCATGAAAAAAGATCATGTAAAAGTTTGGGATAGTTGTCTCTCAATTATAAAAGACAATATTAGTTTGCAAAGTTTTAAAACTTGGTTCGAACCGATATTGCCTGTTAAGTTGAAAGGTGACGTTCTTACTATCCAAGTTCCCTCTCAATTTTTCTATGAGTGGTTAGAAGAGCATTATATCACTTTGTTAAGAAAAACCATTAAAAGAGAGTTAGGTACTGAAGGAAGATTGGAGTATAGTATTGTTATGGAAAATAACTACCGTAACACTAAACCATACACGGTTAAGATTCCAACAAAAAACAAACCATTAAGAAACGATCCTATAAATGTTCCTTTAAACGTTAATAGGTCGGCCATTAAAAATCCTTTTATAATACCAGGCTTAAAGAAGGTAAACGTAGACGCAAATCTAAATCCTAGTTATACATTCGATAACTTCATGGAAGGGGATTGTAACCGTTTAGCTCGTTCTGCAGGTTATGCAGTGGCAAGTAAACCAGGAGGTACTTCTTTTAATCCATTGTTAATTTATGGAGGAGTTGGTTTAGGTAAAACACATTTAGCTCACGCTATAGGTATCGAAATTAAAGATCAATTTCCAGATAAGATTGTATTGTATGTTTCATCTGAGCGTTTTACACATCAGTTTATAGATTCTGTAAAGAATAACGAAACAAATGATTTTATCCACTTCTATCAAATGATAGATGTGTTAATCATTGATGATATTCAGTTCTTTGCAGGTAAGGAAAAGACACAAGATGTATTTTTCCACATCTTTAACCACTTACACCAAACAGGAAAGCAAATTATCTTAACATCCGATAAAGCACCTGTTGATATGCAGGGGGTAGAACAAAGGTTACTTTCTCGTTTTAAATGGGGATTATCTGCCGATTTACAAGCGCCAAGCTTAGAAACAAGAATAGCGATACTTAAAAATAAAATGTATCAAGATGGTATTGAATTACCAGATGATGTAATTGAGTATTTAGCCTATAGCATTACAACTAATGTAAGAGAATTAGAAGGGGCGTTAATTTCGTTAATAGCACAGTCTTCGCTTAACAAAAAAGCAGTAAACTTAGATCTTGCGAAGCAAATGATCGATAAGTTTGTGAAGAACACTGCTCGTGAAGTTTCTATAGATTACATACAAAAAGTAGTTTCTGATTATTTCAATATGCCAGTAGAGCTTATGAAATCGAAAACACGTAAGAGAGAAATTGTGCAAGCAAGACAAATTGCTATGTATTTCTCTAAAAAACTTACCAAGTCTTCTTTAGCAAGTATTGGTATGCAATGTGGAGGAAAAGATCATGCTACGGTATTACATGCTTGTAAAACAGTAAATAATTTATTAGATACTGATAAAACATTTAGAAAATACATTACTGAATTAGATAAGAAGCTTAATGTTTCTTAGAGATTAGTTCATCAATTTATAAAAAAAGAGCCACTTAATAGTGGCTCTTTTTATGTTTGACTATTTTCTAATTATTCTGTTAATAAAAAATCAAATATTTTCATGAAATTATCAAGTGTCTTCTTCTCTAAGTTTATTTTTTGCTTTTGCGCAGATAAATTTTGTAGTTCTCTATGAAATAAGTCTTTGCTGAAGTCTTTGTATTTGGGTTTTATCAGCTTCATAATTTGATCTACATCTTGCTCAGAAAAAATATTTTCAATTTTGTAATCTATCCAATTTGACTCAATATCTTGATATGTGAAAATTTTTGTTTCGATTATTCGTCCATACTTTTCGATATATCTTAATTTTTCTCTCTGGCCTCTTTCGTCACTATCTAGTAATATTTTAAAGTCTTTACCCCATGCTAAATATAATTCAATGATTGAATCGTTTTGACCAGCACCATTCCCAGGATATAAGTGAGCTTTATATGGTTTTTTTACGTAATTGTCGTTTAAATAATGAAAAGCATAAAAATCACATTTACCCTCTAGAATAATTATGTTGGGGATTTTTTCCAGTAGACCAGGCTGATATTCAAGAATGTCCAATATTGGTTGGAAGTAATCTTTTTGACTTGGATAATTTGCGACAAATTGTTTGTATGGGTAACCTTCTATTTGAGTTTTAGCAGCTTCAAAATTCATGTCGTCACCATAATCTAGAGCGCTATTTTTTACTACGTAAGCACTTTCCAAATGCTTTGGGTTGATTAAATAATGACTATGAGTTGTGTAAATTAACTTGCTATTTTCTTCTACAATTTTATCGAATGTATGAAGTAATCTTTTTTGAGCAGTCGAATGCAAGTTAGAAGCAGGTTCGTCTAATAAAAATATTGTTTCTCCTGGGTCTTTTGATCTATGTTTTCTTAATTCTGTAAAAAGAAGGAATGAGAAAAACCACCTAAATCCCAAACTTCTTTCAGATATTGGATAAGTTTCTGATCCATCTTTGAGGTCAATTTTAATAAAATACTTGTCTTCAATAATATCTTGGTTATTTTCGTCTTTATATTGGTGTGCATCTTTTTCGATATCGTAATCAAATACAATTTCTTTTCCTTTGCCTTTCATTACTTCATCCCAAGTTCCAAGAACTAAAGAAGTGACTTTACCACTCATTCTATTTATTGTAGCCTTTAATGATTCTTTATCTCCGGAAGAATTATCTTTAATTCTTTTAACAATGTGCTTTTGAATATTCATGGATGGGTCCATAGAATCTAAAATATCTTGTAGCATATCATAAAATGTGCTTTCATTTTTGTCTTCTGGAACTGGGTAGATCTGTATATATGAAGGAATGTCAAAAAGAAAGTTTGGATAGTAAATTATTTTAGGCAAAATATTTTGCTCAATAAATTTCACTAAATTTTGCCATTCATCAGTTTTGTCATTATAATTTTTTACTGTTTTTGCTCTTTTCTTCAAGCCATTTAATTTTACAGACCATATACGGCCATTTTCCGTATTCTTAGAATCGACAAAATCAAAATTCTTTTTGATGAAGAAAGTGTTAGCGAAAGGCTTTACTTCTTTGAAATCTAAATTTTCAATTAAATAATTGTTTATTTTGTCTTTATCATCATCAGTTAATTCTACTGTTGCAGTTATTGTAATAGAGTCTGTGAAATTATGTTTTCTGCTTTTTGGTATAAAATTATGATGACTGCTTTTCGGAACTGCATCCCATAGTAAAGAAATTGCTTCTAAGATAGTTGTTTTGCCACTTTCATTTAATCCAACTAAAGTGTAAATCTTTGAATCAATTTTATTCATGTCAATTTTGACATTTTCTATTCCTTTAAAGTTGTTTATTTCAAATTTTATATACCTCATATTTTATTTTTAGAATAGATTCCGACTGATTATAGTTGTTTGAAAACACAATATAATAAAGAAAAATAATAAAGATTGTTATCGTAACAATCTCGTTAATAAAAAGATTTAATCAAATCGTCTTTTTTCCGTATTTTACATACGTTAAA
>JAHDBM010000137.1 GCA_020630395.1 Flavobacteriales bacterium | reverse complement strand
ATTTTTACGCATTAATTTTTGATAATCACAGCTTGGTTGATTTTTGTATTTTACAATACCATCATCAGTTGGTGCTTCTAAATCAGAAATTGCTTCATATGATGAAATCCATTTTTTTTTATTTGAATTTTCTTTTGAATGAGTATGGTTTGGTGCAGTTATATCAATTCCAAATTTATTACCAATGATGAATACTCTTTTTCTTTTTTGAGGTACGCCAAAATCGGCGGCATTAAGAGTATAAATATTTATATGATAGTCAATAGCTTCAAAAGCTACTTTTAGATTATCAATTACTTTAGAGCCGTCAGCTGCTTTTGATGATTTAATTCCTGTGACATTTTCAAAAAGGAAAATCTTTGGCTGAATTTTATTTACTACGTCTAAATAGGAATAAACTAATGCAGACCTATTATCATTTGGATCTCTTTTACCTATACCTGAAAATCCTTGACAAGGAGGACCTCCAATTATTACATCTGCCTTTGGTATAGAGTTTAAATCGACTTTGGTAATATCTTCATTAATTATATGATTACCAATATTTAATTTATATGTTTCACAGGCATCTTTTAAAATATCATTTGCCCATATCAAGTCATAACCAGCTTGTTTAAAACCTAAATCAAGACCTCCACAACCAGAAAATAATCCAATGACTTTTATCTTGTTTTTATTCATAATCTCCTGTCTTCTACTAAGTCAGCTAAAAAGAGTTCAAAGAAATCTGTTAATTGACCTGTGTTTTGAAATCCTAAGCTATCTCTATTAAAAATTATGTTAGCAACTTCCATATCAAGTTGCCTTCTTGGTGTTGTAATTCCTTCGTCTCCACTTACTGCTATTTGTTGAGAGCTAAAATTTTCAAATTCAGTAACAACTGAATCAACTTCAACCTTTGTAAGTTGCCTTACATCGGGAACCTTTAATTCATCTATATGAAATCCTTCTAGTTTTCTTAGCCCTTCTTGATTATTTGAATGAATCTCAAATTGTATTTGACCAAAGCATGAGTTTAAATAAGCAGTAATAAATTTTATTTGATTTTCTAAAGAGATTGATGAGTCGGTGTTTCCATTTTGAAAACCTGATAGGTAGAAAAAGTTTGTTGTTAGTACAACTTGGGAAGGAATAGGATTATAATAACAAGAATGTTTGGTTCTTTCTGCTCTTGGAATTAAAACGTCAAATGAAACTTTATTTCTAAATGCTGCATTCACAATCCTTTTCCACCTTAAAGGATTAGGAGTGTTATTGGCACTAAAAATTGCATTAAGAGATGTGTCGCTTTGATGTATCGATTCTAATCCATTACTTGAACTATCATCATATCTACTTGGAAAATGTATTGCTGACTCCTCTTCAAGATTTGATTGGTCTAAGATTAATTTTCTCGTACTTCTACTATTTTTAATGCCATAGCCTTTATTAGAAGCATTGATGCCAGAATAGGGCGATGCATCAAAGTCAGGAAAAATAATCGTAGAACCACCACTATTTTCCGCACCACCACGCTTTTTAGTTGCAAAAAAAGTTTCTAATGGCTCTAAAAATAACAGTGAGTCTAAATTTTGAAATTTATCTTCTGGGTCATTGAAAAACATTTTCCAATTATCAGAAGCGCTTATACTTCTATCAGTAATTTTTAAAGTGTAATCAGATGTAATAGTAGTAGTTGTTAAGTCTAAAATTGACTTTATGTCATTCGGTTTGGACAACAAATCAGAATCTATGATTCTCAAAAACTTGATTTCTGTGGAAGGTTGTTTATTAAGAACCGTAATTACGGTTGTTACCTTGAAATCTTCAAAGTAGTTTCTTGGATATAAAATAACCGAATCAACTTTGTCTAAAATAAACTGTTTTAAGTGTTCACCCTCTTCATTATTTAAAAATTTAGCCATTAAAATAAAACCAGCTTTACCCTGATTGTTTAAGTAATGCCAGACGTAGTTAACAAAATAGAAATATAGATTTGGTTGTGATGCAAGTGCAACAAAATTAATTTGACTACTGCTTGTAATAGCGTTATGCATTAATGTTTTATCGGCATTTGTAATTGGAGCATCTGGATTATCATTTCTTAAAAACGGAGGGTTCATTAATATGACATCATATCCCGAATTATTAGAATGACTAAATGTATTTCCCGTAATAATATTCGCATTTGTCGAACTATCAACACCTGAAAGGTTCTTGGAGACTAATCTGAATGTCGCTAATTGAGCTAAAAATGGATCTATTTCTACACCGTAGATTTGATTTAATAATTGATTGTGAGTTAGCGTATTACCATTAGTCAGATTTAAAATATTAAGATAATCGTAAGCAGCATCCAATAATGCACCATCACCTGCACAAGGGTCTATTACTGATGAGTTCGGATTATCAATTGTAACTGTAGATAATAAAATTGATAATTCAGTATCTGACATAATTTTACCCTTTTTATGAAGGGTAGCCTTGTCGTAAATTTTTGAAGTTAACAGATTAAAAATATATTCAGGTAGAGGATTGTCTGAAACAGCTTGAGAACCATAATTATTTA
>JAHDBM010000136.1 GCA_020630395.1 Flavobacteriales bacterium | reverse complement strand
GCAATTGATTCAGCAACAAAAACACCTTCTTCTTCTGCTTTATGAGCTAGCATAGCACCTTTAATGACATCTCCAATTGCATATATCCCAGGTACGTTTGTTTGTAAATGTCCATCAACATCAATTCTACCTCTATCATCTTTTTTAACACCTGCAGCTTCCAAGTTTAATTTATCTGTATAAGGTTTTCTTCCAACAGCTACTAAACAATAATCACCTTCAAAAACAACCTCTTCTCCTTTTTTATTGTCGGCCGTTACTTTAACGCCTTTTCCAGTGTTTTCAACATTTTTTACTTTGTGGTTGTAGTTAAATTTAAAGCCTTCTTTTTTTAACACTTTTTGAAGCTCTTTACCAAGAGACCTGTCCATTCCTGCTATAATAGAATCCATAAATTCAATCACTTGAACTTCTGCACCAAGTCTCGCATAAACTGATCCTAATTCTAATCCAATAACACCCCCACCAATAACAAGTAGTTTTTTTGGAACTTCTTTTAATTTAAGAGCTTCGGTAGATGTTATGATTCGATCTTTGTCTGGCTCCATTCCAGGGAAGTATTTTGGCTTAGATCCAGTAGCAATAATTACTTTGTCAGTGTTTATGGTTTCTTCTTTTTCTCCAGAAATTTTTATCGTGTTCTTATTTACAAAAGAGCCCATTCCATGATAAACATCAATTTTGTTTTTATTCATTAAAAAATCAACTCCATCACAGGTTTGTTTAACTACTGCATCTTTACGAGCAATCATTTGAGCTAAATTAACTTGAATATCTCCAGCAATATCAATTCCATGCTCAGTAAAAGTATGTGTAGCATCATGGTAATGATGAGATGAATCTAGTAATGCTTTTGATGGAATACACCCCACATTTAAGCATGTTCCTCCTAGTGTATTGTATTTTTCTATGATAGCAGTTTTAAATCCTAGTTGCGCAGATCTAATGGCAGCAACATATCCACCTGGACCTGATCCTATAACAGTTACATCATACTTACTCATATCTCAATTTTTTCTAAAATGAATTAATAATTGTTGTGTTTATTGAAAAACAATACTTAAAAGTACGACTTATAAATTGTTTTGAAAATTATATCCCTATTTTTGGGATATGGAGTTTAATAAGTTGAATAGAGAAGGTGTTAAGAGTATCATTTTTGATTTAGGAGGTGTACTATTAAATATAGACTATAATTTAACAGTTAAGGCATTTGAAGTTCTTGGATTAACGAACTTTGAGAATGTTTTTTCACAATACGAACAATCATCAATATCTGATGAGTTTGAAAAAGGAAATATTACTTCAGAAGAATTTTTTCAGCATATAACAAAACATCATAACATAAATAGAAATGATTTTTATGCTGCATGGAATGCATTACTGTTAGATTTTCCTAAAGAGAGGTTTGAATTGTTGAAAATATTAAAACAGGATTTTGATTTGTATTTATGTAGTAATACGAATGCAGTACATTATGATGAATTTAGAACAACAGTAAATCAATTTGGAGTTGATTTTGATTCCTTGTTTAATAAGGTTTATTACTCTCATTTGGTAAACGATAGAAAACCTAATGACTCTATTTTTGAAATGATATTAAAGGATAATTCATTAAAAGCTAATGAGTGTTTATTTATAGATGATAGCGTTCAACATATTAAAAGTGCTAAAGCAATTGGTTTACAGACAGTTTTAGCGAAAGAAGTAACTGTACAGGAAATCTTTGCTGATTGGTTGAATTAATCTTAAATTTGATAGAAAGCGATTAACAAAAAGATAAATGGAGGCAAGCGTAATAGAACAAGGGACAGTTGATTATACAATTAATAATGGAATTGCAGAAATTGAATTTTTTCACCCATTAAGTAACTCATTGCCTGGAAAAATTTTAGCTAGTATTGCAAATACGATAACAGAATTAAGTGGTAAAGATGATGTTAGGGTAATCGTATTAAAATCAAAAGGGGATAGAGCGTTTTGTGCTGGTGCTTCTTTTGATGAACTTATTTCGATAAAAGATTTAGAAACTGGTAAAAAGTTTTTCTCTGGCTTTGCAAATGTTATTAATGCTTGTCGTAAGTCATCAAAATTGATAATAGGTAGAGTACAAGGAAAAGCAGTAGGGGGAGGAGTTGGTTTAGCTAGTGCAGTAGATTATTGTTTTGCAACTAAGTTTGCCGCAGTAAAATTAAGTGAATTGGCAATAGGTATAGGTCCATTTGTAGTTGGCCCAGCTGTAGAAAGAAAAATAGGAACTTCAGCTATGAGTCAACTAGCAATTAATGCTACTGAATGGAAATCGGCTGAGTGGGCAAGAGATAAAGGGTTGTATACGGATATATATGATTCAGCAGAAGAGATGGATAATGCAATAAACGAGTTAGCAAGTAAGTTATCTGATTCTAATCCAGAAGCAATGCGTTTATTAAAACAAATTTTTTGGAAAGGAACAGAAGATTGGGATGAATTATTAGCTGATCGAGCAGCAATGAGTGGTAAATTGGTGTTGTCAGAATTTACGATAAACGCAATTAATAAATTTAAGAAGAAATAATAGAGTACCCGAAATA